>CACAYF010000001.1:5000-200210 GCA_902536655.1 uncultured Alphaproteobacteria bacterium
AGGAGGTTGGCTTAGAAGCAGCCATTCCTTTAAAGAAAGCGTAACAGCTCACTGGTCTAATTAAGTCTTTCCGCACCGAAGATGTAACGGGGCTAAAGCCATACACCGAAACTGTGGACACTTTTTAAGTGTGGTAGCGGAGCGTTCCGTAAGCCGTTGAAGTCATGTTGTAAAATGTGATGGAGGTATCGGAAGCGAGAATTCTGACATGAGTAGCGATTAATAGTGCGAGAAACACTATCGCCGAATATCCAAGGGTTCCTGCGCAAGGTTATTCCACGCAGGGTAAGCCGGCCCCTAAGGCGAGGGCGAAAGCCGTAGCCGATGGGAACCAGATTAATATTTCTGGGCCTGCTAGTAGTGACGAATATCAAATTTTGTATTTTCTTATCGGATTGAAAATGCAATGGAGATATTCCAGGAAATAGCTCTAGCATATAGACCGTACCCCAAACCGACACAGGTGGATAAGTAGAGCATACTAAGGCGTTTGAGAGAACGATGTTGAAGGAACTCGGCAAATTACTCTCGTAACTTCGGGATAAGAGAGCCTTAAGAGTGGGCAACCACTTTTAAGGGGCACAAACCAGGGGGTAGCGACTGTTTACTAAAAACACAGGGCTCTGCAAAGTCTTTAAGACGAAGTATAGGGTCTGACGCCTGCCCGGTGCCGGAAGGTTAAAGTGATGTGTGCAAGCATTGATCTGAAGCCCCGGTAAACGGCGGCCGTAACTATAACGGTCCTAAGGTAGCGAAATTCCTTGTCGGGTAAGTTCCGACCCGCATGAATGGCGTAACGACTTCCCCACTGTCTCCAACATTGACTCAGCGAAATTGAACTCTCCGTGAAGATGCGGAGTACCCGTGGTTAGACGGAAAGACCCCGTGCACCTTTACTATAGCTTCGTAGTGGTATTAGTGAATTGTTGTGTAGGATAGGTGGGAGACTTTGAAGCATTGGCGTCAGCCTGTGTGGAGTCGTCCTTGAAATACCACCCTACAATTCATTGATATCTAACCAAGCTCCGTGAAGCCGGAGCTGGGACCCTGCGTGGTGGGTAGTTTGACTGGGGCGGTCGCCTCCTAAAGAGTAACGGAGGCGCGCGATGGTAGGCTCAAACCGGTTGGAAATCGGTTGTAGAGTGTAATGGCATAAGCCTGCCTGACTGCGAGACTGACAAGTCGAGCAGAGACGAAAGTCGGTCATAGTGATCCGGTGGTTCTGTGTGGAAGGGCCATCGCTCAACGGATAAAAGGTACGCCGGGGATAACAGGCTGATACTGCCCAAGAGTCCATATCGACGGCAGTGTTTGGCACCTCGATGTCGGCTCATCACATCCTGGGGCTGGAGCAGGTCCCAAGGGTATGGCTGTTCGCCATTTAAAGTGGTACGTGAGCTGGGTTTAGAACGTCGTGAGACAGTTCGGTCCCTATCTGCCATGGGTGTTGGATACTTGAGAGGAGCTGTCCCTAGTACGAGAGGACCGGGATGGACGTACCTCTGGTGTACCGGTTGTGACGCCAGTCGCATCGCCGGGTAGCTAAGTACGGACGGGATAACCGCTGAAAGCATCTAAGCGGGAAGCCTCCCTCAAAACTAGGTATCCCTTGAGAGTCGTGGAAGATTACCACGTCGATAGGCTAGGTGTGGAAGTGCGGTGACGCATGAAGCTAACTAGTACTAATAACTCGAATGAACTTTATTGAAAATCTCAAACTTTTTTTGTATACTGTGAAATGCTGTTTTTTTATGGTCTGGTGGTTATGGCGAGGGGAGAACACCCGATACCATTCCGAACTCGGTCGTGAAAACCTTCAGCGCCGATGGTACTTTGTCTTAAGACACGGGAGAGTAGGTCGCTGCCGGGCCTTAAAAAAACAGTCTTGGATTAGCGCGGGGTGGAGCAGCCTGGTAGCTCGTCAGGCTCATAACCTGAAGGTCGCAGGTTCAAATCCTGCCCCCGCAACCAAATCTTACCATTCAAATTATCTAAACTAAGTTAGCTTAATTCAGAATCATATCTGCAACAAATTCTCCAATAGCTAGACATGAAGTTAAACCAGGAGAATCCATACCAAACAGATTTATTAAGTTACTATTACCTGAAAAAGTATGTTTTTTTATTATAAAATCATTCGATGAAGATTTTGTTCTTATCCCACTGTAGTCTGGACTTAACTTGAACTCATCAATTCTTGGCCAATAAGTTCTTATAGAATTTTTAAAGTATTCTTCTTTTTCCTTTTTAACATTGAAATCAATTTTTTCTATTAGAGTCGAATCAGGACCGAAAATTAGATCATTGCTGAACGTGAATGTAGAATGTATTCCTAAGCTATTTTTTGTCGGTATTGGATAAATCAGTCTTTTGAAAGGAATGGTGTTGTTGATTTTAAAATAGTCCCCTTTTATAAACTTAATTTTAGGAATTTCATTTTTTTTAAGTCCTTTTATTTTCAGTGCAATATCTCTACTGTAAAGACCTCCAGCATTCACTATATTTTTTACTTTTAAATATCTACTTTCGTTTGATATTTTTACTAAAAAGTAATTATTTTTAATTTTAATTTTATCTAATTTACAATTATAAACTATATTTGCATTTTCTGATTCAACGTCATTTACAATTGAAGTCATGAGTTCATTAGTATCAACAATGCCTGTTGTTTTTGATAAAAGAGCAGAATAGCATTTCACTTCAGGTTCGATTTTTTCTACTTCTTTCGCAGATAAAAGTTTCAGTTGTAATTTATTTTCTTTAGCTTTTTTTAAAATCTTGAGAAGTTCTTTTTCTTCATTTAAATTTTGACAAACAATTAACTTTCCACAATTTTTAAAATTAATTTTTTTATTGTGCAAATATTCGTATAATTTTTTTTTACCGATTAAGCATAATTTCGATTTAAGGAATTTTGGATTGTAGTATATTCCAGCATGAATGACCCCGCTATTTCGCGAACTATTCTCTAAACCAAAACTACTGTTCTTTTCTAAAATATAAACTTCTTTTTTTTTTTCTGCCAAACTTTTTGCTATTGACAAACCAACTATTCCCGCTCCAACTACCAAGTATTCAATTTCGATAAAATCAGTTTTAAAAATATTTTCCATTTTAAGTTTTGCTTTGTTAGAAGAATTAATTTTGTAATAATAGCAAAATTTGATTAAATAAAAATAACTTAGAATTTTTTTATTGACGTTCATAGTATGAACACTATTCTTATGTTATGAAAACTAAAATTAGAGATATTGAAATAAAATTAAAATTACTTAATCATATTGCAAAAAAAAATAATCAGTCTCAAAGATCAATTTCTCAAGAATTAAATGTTGCTTTGGGATTTGCCAATTCGCTTATTAAAAAATTTATTAAAAAAGGGCTTCTTAAATTATCGCAGGCACCTTTAAGAAGATATTCATACTATGTAACACCTAATGGATTTTTAGAGAAAGCTAGGCTAGTTTCAGACTTTGTTGGTTCTTCATTGGATTTTTATAAACAAGCAAAAAAAGAATATGAAAAAGAATTAAAACATCTTAAAAAAAAAAAAATAGTACTTGTAGGTATAAGTGAGTTAACAGAAATTGCTATCCTTGTTTCTAATATCCACGACATAAAGATTAAAGCTATTTATGAAGAAAACTCAAAGATCAAAAATTTTTGCAAAGTAAATGTTATTTCTGATTTAAAAAAAATAAAAAAAGAAGAAATATTTTTTCTTCTCACAACGAGTAAAAAAATAAATCAGAATATTGAAAAAATTGAAAATTACGGATTTGATATCTTTGTCCCAAAATTTTTGTTTCACGAGTAAAAAAAATGAGTGAGTACTGGATAGTCGCAAATACAAAACCATACAAAGAAGACCTTGCTTGTATTAATCTTGTAAGGCAAGGATTTAAGGTTTTTTTTCCTAAGATCTACAAATTAAATTTTGCATTCAATAAAAAGAATCAGATTTTAAAACCATTATTTCCTGGATATATATTTGTCAATGTAAAACAAGGTATTAACTGGACTAAAATTCACAACACCTTTGGGATAAAAAAAGTATTGAAGTTAGGAGAAAAGCCATGCATTTTATCTGAAGAAATATTGAAATGCATAAAAAAAAATTGTAACTCTCAAGATATTTTTACCAAACAAATAGAAAACCTTAAAGATGGAGATAAAATCAAAATTAATAAAGGTAAAATGGGATTTATTGATGCAATCTTTAAGGAATTTATAGATCATAACAGATCATTAATTTTATTAAACTTCCTAAGCAGTAAAGTAAATGTAATAGTAGAAAATAATTCAGTGGAGACATATTTTTGAAGCTTTAACATTTCCATAAATATCTAGAAATTTCTAATTTGTAATTACCGTTTTTTTGAAAAAGTAATTTTCTTTAACTTTGATAATACATCGTAAATTTAATCAATATCTAAACAATAAAGATTAAGGTCCATTTTTTCACTATCAAAGCTGAAGTGATTTTTGACAATTTTATCTAATTTAAAATTATTTTTTAGTAAAATCCTTGCTGAAGCAAAGTTTTTGCTAGCACAACCAGCTGAAAGTTTGGATAGTTTATGTTCATGCTTAGCTTTGTTTATGATAAGATGGATAACAAATGAACCAATCCCCATTCCCCAATAATTTTTATCACCTATCATATATGTTATCTCAGATGTTTTATTTTTAATTGGACCCAGTACAATATTTCCTATGTGTTTTTTTTTAAAAAAAATTCCATATAAAAAATTTTTCTTATTGTCTATAAAAGAATTAATGTAATTAATCTGCCCTTTTTTTGAAAATGATTTAAATCTGTTTTCCGAGTATTTAACAACATCTTTGTCGTTCATCCAGGATAGATAATTATCTGAATAATCTGAAGCTTTTAAAATTTTTAGTTCAACGAATTTTTCAAGCATAATTGTTAAATAAATATTAACAATACAAAGTCAATTATATAAGTGTAAAAATTTAATTTTGATTAAAAAGAGAAACTTATTTAATTCTAACAAATTTAATTTTTTTAGTAAATATCTCAGACTTGAAGCCGTAGGATTTAAGTTAATTTGTTTGTAATAAGTTTTTGTATAATAAAAATAAGTTTTAATTACTTTTCGATTATTTGACCAATATAGATTAACATTATAATGTAATATAAATGCTTTTTAATAGTCTTGAGTTTTTATTAGTCTTTCTTCCAATAATTCTTATTTTTTTTTCATTAATTTCAAATCAATTTAGGGTTCCGTTTTTGTAAATATCTTCATTGATATTCTCTATCTTCAAAACTTTAAGATTGAAAAAAAATAGTTTCTTGAATAAAGAAACAAACTATTAAATGAATTATAAGTAAGTATTTTATTTATAAAGTCAGAATAATATAAATGAAGAGCAAGTTAAATAACAAAAAATTCTATTGACGTTCATAAAATGAACAATATAATGAAAGTAATTTTTTGAAAGTTCATTATCTTAATTAATTCCATCCGCTTAGTGAACTTACTTAAAATTTTTCTCTTTGACTTTATTTAATACAGGTCAAAGTGCGGTAGCTATGAGTAATCACAATAATTGTTGCTAAAAAGAAAATTTCAATTTTACGGATAATTTATGCATCTCTCATTTATAGATAGATTAATTCTAAAGATTCAACAAATATTTCATGTTAAGTAGATAAGAATAATTTATTGTTTATTAAGATATTGGTTTTTTAAAATTATAAAAAAAACCAAAAAGTTTACAGGCATTGATAATAATCTTGCAAAGTTTGAAGATGGAGAAAATACCATTGATTATAATTTTAAAAGGATTAAACATAGTATTTTTTTTCATGATAGGGTTTTGAATTTACTAAGACCATTGTTATCTCTTGAAAAAGTAATTCGTGATAAACCCTTTAATAAAATTTTATCAATAGGTCCAAGATCTGAATCTGAATTATTTTTATTACTTGCTAATGGCTTTAGGTGGAAAAATATTACAGCGTTAGATTTATTTTCTTATACCCCAAAATTTGACATAGGAGATATGCATAAAATGCCCTATAATAATAACAGTTTTGATATAATTATTTCGGGTTGGTGTTTAGGTTACTCTGATAATCTAAAGCTAGCATTATAAGAGAAAGTAAGAGTTATTAAAAATTCTGGGATAGTGGTTATAGGTCATGGATATAAACCTGAAAAGAAAAATCAACGGATTCCAAATAAGATTGATGAAATTCTCAGTCCAATTAAATCAAATATCCACAACGTTTTTTTTAAACATGATATTTCTGAAGAAATGGCAAAAGATGGCTTAAGATCTGTTGTAGTTGTTTTTTCTGTAAAAAAATAAAAAATAATTTGTTAGTTTATAAATTTTTTAAGATTTGCGCAAAAAGGATGCGATGGAATTTATTAGTTCTTATCTTGACATCTTTATTAGCCTCTGTTGTAGAAATGTTCGGCATAAGTTTGATAATACCGATGTTTGATCTTATTAATAATCCGAGTGCAGACAATAGTGAACTTACAAAGTACTTTAAAAATTTTTTTATTTTTTTAGGAATAAATCTAAGCCTTCAAAATTTATTGGTTTTTATTATCATATCTTTTTCTTTAAAAGCATTATTGATTATGTTTACTGATTTTATTCAGTCGTGGACTGTAACTCAAATTAATAGGACTGTGCAAATTAGAATGGTTGAACTAATAGAAAATATGGACTTTAAATATTTAACAAAAAAAAGGACTGGTTTTTATGTAAATTTACTTAGCAGAGAAATTAACAAATTCTCTAACGCTTTAAAAAACTTTTCAAGTACTATGGTTCAATTTATTTCTTTATTAGCATTTTTTTCTATAGTGTTTTTATTTAATTCAGAAATTTTTCTAATTGCTGTTATTTTATTAATTTTATTTCCAATTTTGCTTAAGAACCTTATTAATCTTACTAGAACATATTCAGGTGAAAATGTGGATATAAATTCAAGTACTCAAAGCTCATTAATAGAGTTACTCAATAATTATATTTATGTAAAATCAACTAATTTTTCAAAAAAATTAAATATACAAATTATAGATAAACTCAAGAAACTTGCATTGGTTACAATTAAATCAAATATGATTTCATCATTTCTAGGTGTTATAAAAGAACCTCTTGGTATTTTTATAATATCATTTCTTGTTTATTATAAGGTTATTATAGGAAACCAGTCTTTAGAGGAGATCATAGTTTTATCTCTGCTTTTGTATAGGATTGTTCATAAAAATATAGACATTTTTCATTTGTGGCAAAGAGTAAATCTAGAAAGTGCTAGTGTATTTTTGGTAGAAAAAAATTTAGTCAGCCTAAATCAAAATCAAGAAATTGACAAAGGAATAAAACAAGTTAAATCATTCGAAACAATTGAATTTAAAAATGTTTCTTTTTCTTATTTAAATGAAAGAAATCTTAGTAACTTGAATTTTAAAATAAAAAAAAATACTACGATTGGAATTGTTGGTCTTTCAGGATCAGGAAAATCTTCAATAATTTATCTTATCACAAAATTACTAAAACCGAGCTCTGGAAAAATTTTTATGGATAATATTGATTATGAACAAATTAGTAATATTTCGCTTAGAAATTTATTTGGATACATTTCTCAAGAAGTATCATTATTTCATGGTACAATAAAAGATAATATTTCCCTTTACGAAAGTAAAAAGTATTCA
The DNA here is from genome assembly GCA_902536655.1 of uncultured Alphaproteobacteria bacterium. GTDB lineage: Bacteria > Pseudomonadota > Alphaproteobacteria > Methylaequorales > Methylaequoraceae > Methylaequor. The sequence continues at coordinate 12,704 of CACAYF010000001.1, forward strand.
TTGCAATTTAAAAAAAAAATTATTGATGTAATGAATATGGCAGGATGTTCTGAGCTTAAAGATAGGTTGAATGAGTCGGTTGGTGATTCAGTGAAAACACTATCAGGAGGACAACGTCAAAGAGTTGCAATTGCGAGAGAACTTTTTAGAGATACCAAAATTATTTTATTTGATGAAGCCACAAGTTCGCTTGATAGTTTTTCAGAAAATATTATAAATGAAACGATAAACAATCTTAAGGGAAAAAAAACAATACTGGTTATATCTCATAAAATCGCAACTATTAAAAAATGTGACAGGATAATAGTTTTATCAAATGGAAATATAATACAAGAGGGAAAATTTAATACTCTTTGGAAAAATAAAAATGGCTTATTTAGAAAACTTTGCAATAAACAAAATTTAAAACACTAATTGAAGATGGGTAAAATAAATTTAAAAAAATTAAAGGAAAAAGTTTTTATTATCGCAGAAATTGGTAACAACCACGAAGGAAAATTAGAAAGATGTTATGATTTAGTAGATAAAGCAAAAAAATGTGGTGTTGATGCAGTTAAGTTCCAAACATTTAATCCAAATCTTTACTATGAAAGAAGTCAAAAAAAAAGACTAAATCAATTAAAAAAATTTTCACTCACCCAAAGTCAATTAATTAAAATTAAAGATTTTTGTGAACAGAAAAAAATTCATTTTTTCTCTACTCCATTTGATATAGAAAGTGCTAAATTTTTAAATACTATTCAAGATTTTTTTAAAATTTCCTCCGGAGATAATAATTTTTTTGATTTAATAGATACGGTTTTGCTTTTTAACAAACCAATTTTTATTTCTACAGGATTAGCTGATAGCAAACAAATTGACAGAATATATAAGCATGTTTGTAAAAAATGGACAAGAATGACTGAAAAAAAATTTTTAGTTTTTTTACATTGTGTTTCTTCTTATCCAGTAATAAAAAATGAAGCTAATTTACTTGCAGTAAATAGTTTAAAAAGAAAATTCCCTAATCTACAAGTAGGTTATTCTGATCATTGTGAAGGTATTCAGGCGTCAATTCTTGCAGTTGCCTTTGGGGCTAGAATTATTGAAAAACACTTTACAGATGATAAGAATTATTCTGATTTTAGAGATCATAAATTATCTGCTGATCCTGAAGAAATGACAAAGCTAGTGCAACATATTAGAGAAACAGAGAACATGTTAGGTGATGGGAAGCTTAAAATTTCAGATTCAGAATTTAAAAATTTAATGCCAACGAGAAGGTCACTTGCAGCAAAAAAATTTATTTCAAAGGGCACTACCGTTTCTGTCGAAGATCTTATCTGGGTAAGACCTGGAGATGGTATAACAAAAAAAAAGAGCATAATTGGAAAAAAACTTTGTAAAGATATTGAGATGGGTCATAAATTTGAATTAAAAGATTTTTTTGGATAATTTTTCATGAGAATTTTAATTTTAACAACAGAAACTCCTCACCATGTTTACTTCGTAAAACGACTCAAACAATTTAACCCTCTAGTAATTTCTGAAGAATCTATGAGGATAAAAAAAGATTTTGATCACAAATTTTTCCAAGAAAGGATTGAAATAGAAAAAAAACACTGGTTCGATGGAAAATCAGTAAATTTTGAAGAAATTTCTAATACTTTTTATGCAAAAAATATCAATGATCAAATTACTTTAAAACAAATTGAGCAATTTGATCCTCAATTAACAATATGTTTTGGAACAAGAATTCTAGAATCAAAATTAATTAGCAAATTTAATAAAAAAATATTTAATCTTCATGGTGGTAACCCAGAAGAATATAGAGGACTGGATAGTCATTTTTGGTCATTGTATCATAATGATATTAACGGTCTTGTATCATGTTTGCATTTATTAACTGAAAATGTTGATTGTGGTCCTATAGTCTTTTTAGAAAAAATCAATTTACAAAAGGTTACAAAGTTAGAATATTTACAGATTGAAAATACAAACATGTGTGTAAATATTTCGTTAAATCTTATAAAAGCATATGGAGGATTGATTAAGTTTTTTGAACAAAAACAAAAAGGTAGATATTATTCGAAACTTCCAGCATGCTTAATAGAGAAATGTCAGAAAAATTTTTTAAAAATAAAAGTAAAATAAAATATTCAAGTTATCTTTCCAAAAATAAGCATGTTATTTTTTTGTTTCACGGAGTTGTTCCAAAACATAAATTTAAAATTAGAAATTATATTAGAAAACATATAGATGTTAATAGATTTAAGAGTATCATTCGTGATTTAAAATTTAAAGGCACAGCAATTTCTATGAATGAAGTAACAAATATAATCCAAAATAAAAAAGTTTTCCCAGAATTTTCTTATTCAATTACTTTCGATGACGGATTTGAGAATAATTTATCTCTTGCAGCACCAATTCTTTTGGAATCAAATATTCCATTTATAATTTATGTAACTACAAGTTTTGTAGAAAAACAAGAAATGTCATGGATAGATAAAATCGAATATGCAGTAGAGTCTACGATATATAAAAAAATCAAATTACCTTGGGATAAAAAAGTATACAATATAAATACAATAAAAAATAAAAAGGAAATTCTCTCTTCAATAAGATTTTTTGTAAAAAACTCAAAAGATCTTGATCAGAATTTAGTTGTCATTGATATTTTTAAGCAATTAGGAATCGACAAGATAAGTAAAGATAAATTTTTGGACTCAAAAATATCATGGAGACAAATTTCAAAATATTCTAATCATGACTTAATTAGTTTTGGTGGACATTCTCATAATCACAGAATATTATCACATTTATCCGATGACGAAATAAGATTTGAGATTAGCAAATGTTTAGATTTATTAAAATCAATGGGAAATATAAATACTTATCATTTTTCATATCCCGAAGGACTCAAAAATTGTTACTCAAAGAAAGTAATTTCAATATTAAAAAAATTTGAAGTTAAATGTTGTCCAACAGCAATTAGTGGTTTAAACTCTAACAATTCTGACCTTTTTGAATTAAAAAGAATATCTGTAGTTTAACTAAGATGTCTAACCTGATATTAAATAAAAAGTATTTTTAAAATTTTGTGATCGGCATTGTTGACTATAATATGAATAATTTAACTTGTGTTAAAAGTTCAATTGATTACTTAGGTTTTAAATCAAAAATCGTTAAGTATCCAAAAACAATTAATGAAGTCGACAAAATCATCCTTCCTGGCGTAGGTGCTTTTGGAGATGCAATTAAGAATTTAAAAAATAAAGGAATGATCGAAGCATTACATGACTCAGTAATAATAAAAAAAAAACCTTTTCTTGGAATTTGCCTTGGAGCTCAATTGGTATGCAAGGAAAGCGATGAACATGGACAAAACTTTGGTTTTGGTTGGTTTGATAAAAAAGTTGAAAAACTTATTTCAAAAAAAAACTTTCGAGTTCCTCACAATGGTTGGAATAATATTACAGTAAATAATAAAAAATCATTGCTTTTAAAAAATGTTAATAATGAAAGTTTATTTTATTTTAATCATAGTCATGCGATAGATGAAGATTCTCTTGATTGCGTATCTGCAACTTGTGACCATGTAATAAAGTTTGCAGCGGTTATTGAAAAAAATAATATTTTCGCTGTTCAATTTCATCCAGAGAAAAGCCAAAAAGATGGTTTGACTCTGATTAAAAACTTTTTGACTATTTAATGATCAGAAGAAGAGTTATAAGTGTTCTTACATTCTTTGAATCTGTTTTAACCAGGACAAAAAAATTTAAACCAGATTATAGATATACTGCAAATTTTGTCGATACTTGGTCTATAGATGAAATTGTTCTATTGAACATCTCTAATAACAGAGAAAACGATTTAAGTTTCAAAAAAATTATTAACAAGTTTGCAAAAAATTGTTTTGTACCTCTTGCTGCCGGTGGAGGAATCAACAACGTCAAAGATGCAGTTTCAATGATTGATAATGGTGCTGATAAAATAATTTTAAATTCTGCTATTTTCAGAAACAAAAAATTAGTTAGTCAGATTTCTAAATATTTGGGTGCACAGTGTTGTGTAGTTTCATTAGATTTTAAAAAAATAAAAAATAAATATTATGCCTTTTCAGATCTTGGTAAAATTAATACAAATTATGAGTGTGAAGAATTAGTTAAAATAGTTGAAAAAGAGGGTGCGGGAGAGATTATGGTTAATAGCATTGAGAAAGATGGATCATTAGAGGGATATGATCTAGAGTTATGTGCTAAAATTTCTAGTGCAGTAAAGATACCTGTTTTGATTTCAGGTGGAGCAGGTAATTGGGAACATTTTGCTGAGGGTTTTTTAACAGGTAAAGCTGACGCTGTGTGTACTAGTAATATTTATCATTTTACAGAAAAAAGTATAAAAAGTTCAAAAATATATCTAAAAGAAAAGGGAATTAATGTAAGATTCTAGAAGTTATGAAAGATTTTAGTAATAAAAAAATAATACTTTGTAAAAAATGTTTGATGCCATCGTCTCGACCAAGGATTACTTTTAGTTCCTCTGGGGTTTGTAATGGTTGTATTAATTCGATAAAGAAAAAGAAACTTAATTGGAAGAAAAGAAAAGATGAATTTTTAAGAATGATAGAAAAGGTAAAAAAAAAAAACCTTACGTATGATTGTATAGTACCCTGGAGTGGAGGAAAGGACTCAAGTGCAATTGCTTATAAATTAAAATTTTTGTATGGATTAAATCCACTTCTTGTTACATTTTCTCCCATGATACCTACAGATATTGGTATACATAACCGAGAGCAAATGCTGAGACTTGGTTTTGATCATATTTTTGTTCGTCCAAATCAAAGGGTTGCCAGATATTTAGCAAATAGATTTTTTATTGAGCGTGGTAATCCTAAAATAGCGTGGGATGCTGGAATAAATGTTGCCCCAATTTCAACAGCCATTCAATTAAACATCCCTTTGATTTTCTATGCTGAACACGGTGAGAGTGAATACGGAGGTCATGTTCAGAGCAAAAGACATCAAAAAATAAGAGATTTTTCTGAATTTCTTGAACATCAGGTTGGCGATGATCCAAGAAACTGGGTTGATGAAAATGTTAAGGAAAAAGAGCTTTATCCTTATATTTATCCAGATACATTTAAAATAAAGAAATTAGGTATTAAAATTATGTATTTTTCATATTTTTTTTATTGGGATATTCTTGATAACTATAATTTAATTAAAAGAAAAATTAACTTTAAACTAGCTCCTAATGGCAGAACAGATGGCACATTTTCAGGTTATGACAGTCTAGATGACAAAATAGATAATCTATATTATTACATGCAATTTATAAAATTTGGTTTTGGAAGATGTGTTAGAGATTGTGCAAGATTAATTCAACTAGGATACCTTGATGTAAAAAAAGCTAAAAGTCAAATAAAACGATATGACAATGAATTTCCAAATACATATTTAAAAGATGTTTTAGAATACTTATCTATTAACAATAAGCAATTTCATTCTATAATAGATAAACATCGTAACAGTGAAATTTGGTTTAAAGGAAAAAATGGATGGCAACTCAAACAAAAACTATTATGAAAAATAAACTTGCAATCTTAGGGGGTAAGCCGACACTAAAAACACTAAATACTTATAAGTCAATATCAAAATTAGAGGTTAAAGAAGTAAATGAAGTTTTGAAGTCTGGAAAAATATCTTGTTTTTATGGTAGTTGGGAGGAGGGTTTCCTTGGAGGAGAAAAAATTCAAGAGTTAGAAGCTATGTGGTCCAAGAGATTTGAGGTTAAATATTCTGTCTCAGTGAACTCAAATACCTCTGGACTTTATGCCGCGATGGGTGCTATCGGAATCTCACCAGGGGACGAAGTATTGGTACCATCAACTTCAATGTCAGCAACAGCAATGGCCCCACTAATATATGGCGCGATCCCAATTTTCGTAGACATTGATAAAGATACTTTCTGTATGAATATTGAAGATGTTAAAAAAAAAATTACAAAAAAAACTAAAGCAATCCTGACTGTAAATCTTTTTGGTCACCCTGCTAGACTTAAGGAGTTAAAGGATTTAACAAAAAAGAAAAATTTATTTTTGATCGAAGATAATGCTCAGGGACCTCTTGCAACTGAAGGCGGCAGATATGCCGGAACAATTGGGGACATTGGTATTTTTAGTTTAAACTATCATAAACACATTCATAGTGGTGAAGGAGGAATATGCGTAACTAATGATAAGAATTTAGCAGAAAGAATGCAAATGATCAGAAATCATGCTGAAGCAGTTGTTGGACCGTCAAAGACAAGAGACTTAACTAACATGGTAGGATTTAATTTTAGAATGACTGAAATCAGCGCTGCAATTGCTATTCAACAATTAAAGCAGATAGATCAACATGTAAATAGAAGAGTAGATTTAGCTGAAAATTTAAGCACCAACTTGAACAATCTTCCAGGTATTGAAGTGCCTAAAGTAAGAAAGAATTGTAAACACGTATATTATGTATGGGCACTAAAATATGACAAAAATAAGCTCGGGATTTCTAGAAAAAGATTTGTTGATGCATTAAATCATCAGGGTTTTCCTTGTTTCGAAGCTTATTTAAGCCCCCTTTACAATCTCCCTGTATTTAAGAATAAAATTGCTTTTGGAAGTAAAGGATATCCATTTAATTTGTCAAAAAGAAACTTATATATTGATAAATGTAATGTTGCAGAAGATTTGCATAAAGAAAAATTTATATGTTTTGAACCATGTGCTTATGAGATAGATGAAAAGAAATGTAAACTGTTAGTAGAGGCATTTAAAAAAGTATATGATAATATCCATCAGTTAGATGAAGCCTGAATCTACAGCTGTAATCATTGAAGCTAGATTTTGTTCGACTAGGTTACCTGGAAAGGTAATGATGGATATTTGTGGGCAACCTTTAATAAAAAGACTCATAGATCGTTTAAAACTTTCCAATAATTTTTCAAAAATTATATTGGCAACGTCGACTAATAAAGCAGATAAGCAACTAGTAGATTTAGCAATATCTGAAAAAATTAACTTTTTTAGAGGATCAGAGAATGATGTATTGGGAAGAGTAACCTGTGCCGCAAAAAAATTTAAAGTAGAAACTATTATAAATATTTGTGGTGATTGTCCTCTTATTGATCCAGGAATACTCGATACAGCGTGCAAAGTTTATAAAAAGAAAAAACATGATGTAGTTTTTTCAGGTTTTAATGTTCAATCATTTCCTCAAGGAACTGAGTTAGCAGTTTATAGTTCAAAGATATTATTTAAAATTGAAAAAGAAGCTCAATCGCCGGAATTTAGAGAACATACATGTCAATATATTTTAAAGAATAAGAATAAATTTACAGTATTCAATTTGTTGGCAGAGAAAAAGGACAAAATGCCGAATCTTCGACTGCAGGTAGATTTTTTGGAGGATATAAATTTTGTTAGAGAAATTTATGAAAGATTACTGCCTAAATATGGTTATAGATTCACTGTTTCAGACGTAATAAATTTGATTAAAAACAATTATTTTCTTACCAAAATTAATAAAAATTGTGTTGAAAAAAAAACTTAAGACTATTCTTTTTGGTTTTGGAAATTTTGCTTCTGGTTACCCAGAGGATCCAAAGATGAAGAAATATTTTAAATATTGTTCGCATGCACAGGTTCTTTCATCTCATAAAAACTTTGACTGGGATGCAGTTGTTGATCCAGATTCCGATAAGAGAAATTTAGCAAAAAAAAAATGGAAAATTCCAATTGTTGTAGAAAATATTAAAAATCTTCCAAAAAATTATATCGCCGATGTTGCTGTAATTTCAAGTCCTTCAAAAACTAGAATGAACATTATTCAATCATTAAACGTAAAAAAAGGTCTTTTGATTGAAAAACCAATAGCAACTACTTTTGAGGAAGTAAGAAAAATAAAGCAAATTTGTAGAAAAAAAAAATTGATAACACAAGTGAACTTCTTCAGAAGAGTTAATAAAACTAATATTTTCATTAAATCCAAATTTTTAAGACGTACTTTTGGGGATCTACAATGCGGTTTTTGTATTTATGGAAAAGGACTTAAAAATAATGCTATTCACTATATAGATTTAGCAAGAATGATTTTTGGAGAAGTTTGTTATCTTAGATCATTAACAAAGTTTTCAAAAAGTAAAAAAATCAATGATTATGATAACTTTTCATTTTTACTAGGATTTAAGAACAATAAAGAAATCCTTTTTACTCATATAGACTTTAAATTCTATAGAGAGATTTACTTTGATGTTTGGGGAACGAAAGGTCGATTAGAATTTTTATTTGAAGGAATTAAAATTAGGTACTCTTCTAAAAAAGCACATAGAGCTGTTAATCATTTTAATGAATTAGAAATTGACAAAGTAAAATATATAAATCCACAACTTGGAGAAGAATATTATGACATGTATACAAATCTTGCGGATTCGATTTACAACAAAAAAAAATTAGTTAGTGATTTAAATAATGCAATGTCAAATGAATATATTATTGATAGAATAATTCATTCATCGAAGAATAATAGTAAACTTATTAAATTATAAAAATGTTTAACATATTTTGTTTTGTCGAAGATCCAGGGGCGACTAATTTCTTGATTGGTTTAAATAAAAACAAACTTAATTTTCACATTTTTGCTAAGAGTTATGCTGCAGATTATTTGGCATCCTATGGAATAGAGTATGAGACAAATTTAAAAAATATAGATTTTGATAATTATGATTTTTTTTTAATTGGAACTTCTGAGAGCAACAAAGCTGTTTGGCCAGAAGTTATTTCAAAAATAAAAAAAAAAAAAATTGCATTACTTATTGATACTCCAACATTTGTAAATGAAAGAGTTTCATTACTAAACAATGTTTTAAAAAAAAAAATTAATTATTTTTTTTTACCAGATGTAAATTGTATTAGTGATCTTACAGTTTTGGGAATAAAAAAAGAAAGAATTTTTCTGGTCAACCCACAAAAGTTTGAATATTTAAGTAATATAGTCAAAGTAAATGAAAGTAGGAAAATTGTTTTCTTTACAGAATTATCCCAAGGTATAAATAAAAAAAATTTTTTGAAAGATTCAGACTATCAATTAGATGGTTTTTCAAATCAAATCGAAAGAACAAAGATAGTTTTGGAGGAATTTATATTAGCCGTAGAGAGAATAAAAAAAGATTTTGAATTTATTTTGAGAATTCATCCTAAAGAAAGTATTGGATCATATACCAATTATTTAAGTTTTTTTGATTCATTTAGTGATAAAGGAAATAATATTAAAATTTTAAGAGATTGCCATTTAGCTGTTGGTTTGACATCAAACGTTTTGGCTGAGGCGGCATCGATGGGCTTGAATGTCTTATCAATTACCCCTAAGAAAAAAGAGTTTAATTGGATAAATTCTGAGTATAGAACGAGAATACATCATGTTTACAATAAAATAAAACTTCATAATTTTTTTAAAGATTTTCCAGAAAAAAAAAAAAATTTACAAAAAAACACTATTCAAAGTTGTCTACTTGAGAAGACTATTCTTAAACTGTTACAAAGTGAATTATGAAGATACTTTTAGGTCTTCAGGCTCGAACAAACTCTAAAAGACTACCTAAAAAGGTTATGAGAAAAATTAATGGAAATCCATTATTATTTTACGTTTTAGAGAGACTTAAAAAGTCAAAATTAAGCGATAAAATATATGTTCTTACATCGACCGAGCAAGGTGATCAAACTATTGCAAACTATTGTAAAGAAAATAAAATAAACATTTATTTGGGTAATTTAAATGATGTATTGTCAAGATATTATGACTTCGTAAAGGAAAAAAAAATAGATGCAGTTATAAGAATTTCTGCAGATAGCCCATTAATTGATTTTAATCTAGTGAATAAGATGTACGATTTATTTTTAAAAAATAACCATAATTATGACATAATTACAAATGTATTTCCAAGAACTTTTCCTAAAGGTCAATCTGTTGAAATAATAAAAAGTTCTACCTTAAAGTTTTTAACTCAGAGCAACCTCAAAGTTGATGAGAAAGAACATGTGACAAGTTTTATCTACAAAAACCCAAAAATTTTTAAAATACTCAATTATAAATATACAAAGAATCAAAGCTCTCTGAGATTATCAATTGATAATAAAAATGATTTTTCAAATTTTAAAAATTTCGCAAAGACAAATACAAATTTTCTAAATTATAATCTTGATAAAATAATAGAAGAATGGAAAGAAAAAAAAAATTAGAAGTTGCTATAGTTGGTCTTGGAGTTGGAGAACAGCATTTGATTGGTTTTCAAAACTCAAGTTTTATTAATAATATTTATATTTTTGATAAAAACAAAAAAAAAGCAATCGAAATTAAAAAGAAATATAAGAATGTCATAGTCTGTAACAGTATAAATGAAATTTATACAAATCCGAAAATAGAAGTAGTCTCCATAGCTTCTTATGATCAATTTCATTATGAACAAATATGCAATTCACTCGAAAATGATAAACATGTTTTTTGTGAAAAACCAATTTGTCAAAATGAAAAACAACTTAAAAAGATTGAAAGTCTTTTAAAAAAAAAAAAAAAATTAAAAATGACAACTAATACAATTTTAAGAACTTCAAAGAGATTCATGGAAATTAAAAATAAGATTAAAGAAGGGTTCTTTGGAGACATTTATTATTTAGAAATGGATTATAATTATGGAAGACTAAAAAAAATAACTGATGGCTGGAGAGGAAAAATTAAAAATTATTCGGTTGTATTAGGAGGAGGCATACACCTTATTGATTTATTAATTTGGTTTCTAAATGCAAAACCAAGGAAAATTTCGGCATTTGGAAATAATTTCTGCACACGAAATTCCATAAACAATTTGAATGATCAAGTTACAGCGTTAATTCAACTTTCAAGTAAAGTTATTGTTAAACTGTCATGTAATTTTGGTTGTGTTTATCCTCATTTTCATAGAATGATGATCTACGGAACACGTGGAACATTTGAACAAAGTTTTAATAATGAAATGGTAATTTTAAAAAATGACGAGAGCTACAAGTCTTTAAAATTGAAGGAAAAATATCAAAAAACAAATAAAGGAGCATTAATTAAAAACTTTATCGAAGGGATTATTTATGATAGAGCTCTTATCGTACCGCAAAAAGAAATGTTAGATGCAATGAAATTTTGCTTAAAAATAAACAATAATATTATTTAATGAAAAAAAATATTCCATTTGGAAAACCAATTATTGGTAAAGCTGAAATCGACTCAGTGAATAAACTTTTAAGACAGCCCATATTAGTACATGGACAGAAAACATTATCATTTGAAAAAAAATTTAGTGATTACGTTGGATGTAAATATGCTGTTGCTGTTTCATCATGCACGGCGGGTATGCATTTATCTTATCTAGCACTAGGTATTAAAAAAGGAGATGAAGTAATAGTTACTTCGCAAACACATGTTGCAACTGCTCACTGTATTGAATTTGTTGGTGCAAAACCTGTGTTTGTTGATTGTGATTTGGAAACTGGAAATATTTCTGTTGAGAGTATTGAATCGAAGATTACTAAAAATACAAGGGCTGTAAGCCTAGTACATTTTATAGGAATACCAGCGGATATTTTAAAAATTAAATCATTAGCAAAAAAATATAAACTTTATTTAATAGAAGACTGTGCATTAGCATTAGGTTCCAAAGTAAATGGAGTCCACGTAGGACTATTTGGTGATGTAGGTTCTTTTTCGTTTTATCCTGTAAAGCATATGACAACCATAGAGGGTGGTATGGTAATAACAAACAACAAAAGAATTGATAATTTTATAAGAAGAGCAAGATCCTTTGGCTATAACAAAAATAGAATGAAACACAATTTATTGTATGATGTTGATCTTCTGGGTTACAATTACAGGATGAACGAAGTTGAGGCAGCTATTGGTCTAGCTCAATTAGATAGAATGGATTATATTATTAAAAGAAGAATGCAAAATTTTAATTATTACGTTTCAAAATTAAAAGATAATGAGAACATCGGTATTTTAATGAACAAAAAGCAACACTCAATTTCATCTAATTATTGTTTTACTATAATTTTAAAAAAAAGATTATCAAAACTACGAGACCAAATAATTGATGAATTGAAAAAAACAGGTATCGGCACCAGCATTTACTATCCTGGTCCTGTTCCGCTACTTAAATATTATAAAAAAAAATATGGTTTAAAGTTTAAATCTTTTCCGAATGCCGCAAGCATTAGTAAAAATTCAATTTCATTCCCCACTGCACCCCATGTTAATAAATCAGACATTGATAAAATTGTATTTAATGTCAATAAGGTTATAAATTTATTTAAATGAAAAAAAGAATAATTTTACTGGGTGGAGCAGGCTTTATTGGGCATAATTTAGCTTTACAATTGAAAAAAAACTATGATGTTTTTGTTGTTGATTCTCTTCAAGTAAACAATATCGGCGAGCATTCTCTGAAAGATTCAAAAAATCAAAATCTATACATTAATCTTTTAAATCAAAGGTTAGATCTTTTAAAATTAAACAATATTCCAATTCAAATTGTTGATGCAAGAGATTACACTCTTCTAACAAGTTTTTTTAATTCAATTAAACCACATATTGTTATTCATCTTGCTGCAGTGGCTCATGCAAAAAAAGCTAATAAAGATCCGTACTCTACAATTGATCACAGTATGAGAACATTGGAAAATGTTTTGGATATTATACGAGGAAGAAGTATTCATTTGATATATTTCTCATCATCCATGGTTTACGGAAATTTTAAAAAAAAAAAAGTAACCGAATTAGACCATTGTGATCCTCTTGGAATTTACGGAACATTAAAGTTTTCTGGCGAAAAGTTGGTACAGGCTTATGAGCAAGTATTTAAATCTACATATACAATAATCAGACCATCCGCACTTTATGGGCCAAGATGTGTTAGTGGAAGAGTTGGGCAAGTATTTATTGAAAAAGCACTTAAAAAGCAGAATCTAGAAATCGAGGGAGATGGAAATGATGCATTAGATTTTACCTATATAGATGATTTAATTCATGGAATTGAACTATCAATTGACAATCCAAAAGCTATAAATCAAATTTTTAACATTACATATGGTAATGCAGCTAAAATCAAAGTTCTTGCAGATTTAGTTACATCATATTTTCCTAGAATAAAGGTGAGCTTTAAAAAACGAGACGTTCTTATGCCTGAAAGAGGAACGTTGTCAATATTAAAGGCAAAAAAAGAGCTAGGATATATGCCACAATTCAACTTAGCTAAAGGTATGCATGAGTATATATCTTGGTATAAATCATTGAATTTATAAAACCAGAAATAAATTATTGATGATTAAATAAAATCTCAAATCCTTAAATTTGAATTATATTTATGAGGATTGCGTGATTTTAATTTAAATTATTTATTGATAGAGATAATTTGTGTATTATAAGTAAGAAATTAGAACTGGGAAATGCTAAAAAAATCTGAATATATCTTGAATAACGAAATGGACTGTTAAAGAAGTTAATTCAATTTCAAAAAAATGGTTAAACACACTGACAAATTAGCTACGAATCTACTTCAGTACGATAAGTACTATAACAAAATTAAGAATTATAGTCGTTTATTTCAAGATTATAGAGATTTGTGGGAGAGAGCCTCAAGCTTTGAGATAGAAACAAACTTTCCAATACAGATTGAGTTCGAATTATCTAATGCATGCAATTTTAGATGTGGTTTTTGTCCTTATTCTTTTCCCATAGATCAACGTCCTAAAGGTTTTGAAATTCCAATAAAAGACAAAATAATGAGCTTTGATCTATTTAAGAAAGTTATTGATGAGGGTTCTGAAAGAGGTCTTATGGCAATTGAATTAGGTTATAACACTGAACCATTAATCTTTAAAAGAATAATTGATTGCATTAAGTATGCAAAGATGAAGAACATAATTGATATTAGAATGACAACAAATGGACTAAAACTTACCGAGGATGTTTCTACCCTACTTATTCAATCTGGACTCACTCATTTGAGTGTAAGTTTTGATGCTTTTTCTGAGGAAACATTTTTAAAAACAAGAGCATCAAGACACTATAAAAAAGTTTTACAAAACGCCTTAAATTTTCTTGAAATTAGAAAAAACTTAGGTATTCAATTACCTTTGATGAGAGTATCATTTATAGAGACTGAAGAAAATAAACATGAAAAAGATTCATTTGTGAAATTTTGGAAAGATAGAGCTGATTTGATAGCTGTTCAATCATTAGTTAAGTATGATAATACACCTGAAAATCTTCAAAATTTAAACAATGAAAAGCAGAAAGATATTGAATATAACTGCCATCAACCTTGGACTAGATTGGCAATAAAGTCAAATGGCGATATTAAACCGTGTTGTTCGATACCTGGTATGGCTTTTTCAAAGATTAATTTATCAGAAACAACCATTTCCAAATATTGGAATAGTAAAGAAATGAAAGAATTGAGGAATACTCTCAAAGTTGGTGAAGGTTATAAAAATAGTGTTTGCAAAAAATGTATAGAATCTATTGAAAATAAAAACAACTAATATTTCAATTTTAACAAGTAAACTTACTTATAAATTTCTAAAATATGTGTGGAATTTCAGGATACTTTGGGAAACAAAAAATTAATGATAATTTCATTCATAGAACACTTAATCTAATGAAAAAAAGAGGCCCAGATTCTCAAAACTTTTGGCAGCATAGTAACAATAATAGTAATGTCGTTTTACTTCATTCACGTTTAAATATTATTGATCTGAATGATCGTGCCAATCAACCGTTAAAAATTGGTCATTATATTTTAATATTCAATGGAGAAATTTACAATTATATAGAACTCAGAAAAAATTTAAAAAAAAAAAATATAAAATTGAAGACAACATCTGATACGGAAGTGCTCTTATGGTTTTTTAAAATTTATGGCGAAAAATGTGTAAACTATTTTGAGGGGATGTGGAGTTTTGTTATTTATAACCAACAAACCAATGAGGCATTCTTATCAAGAGATAGATTTGGCGAGAAACCACTATTCTATTATTATGATAATGAAAATTTTTATTTTGGATCAGAAATAAAATTTATTTTTTCTCTTTTGAATAGAAAGCTTCCAGTAAATAGAGAGCTTATTTCAGAATTTTTATTAAAAGGATACAGATTTTTATTTAAAAAAAATCAAACTTTTTTTGAAAAGATCAATTTTCTTGAAAATGGACATTCTATGGTTATTTCAAATAATCAAATTACAAAATGTTTTAGACATTATAAGCCAAATAAGTTTGAAAAATTAAAAAATATAAATGAAATTATAAAAGAAGCTAAAAGAAAATTGTTAAAAAGTATGAAAATTAGAATGAGATCGGATGTTCCCGTCGCTTTTTGTCTAAGTGGTGGTATTGACTCAGCATCACTTGTCTCAATTTCCTGTAAAGAACTTGGTATAAATGCAAAAACTTTTTCAATAATAGACAGTGATCCAAGATATAACGAATATGAAAACATTATGGAAACTGTTAAGGATACTGGATGTGATAATCAGATGATTAAATTAAATGATATTGATTTTTTTGATCATTTAAGAAAATTGATAAAGTATCATTCATCTCCAATTTCTACAATTTCATATTTTGTTCACTCATTAATATCACGAGAGGCATCATCGCAAGGCTACAAGGTTATAATTTCAGGAACGGGA
This sequence comes from uncultured Alphaproteobacteria bacterium, assembly GCA_902536655.1. Classification (GTDB taxonomy): domain Bacteria; phylum Pseudomonadota; class Alphaproteobacteria; order Methylaequorales; family Methylaequoraceae; genus Methylaequor. Next base: position 28,433 of record CACAYF010000001.1, read on the forward strand.
GCTGACGAAATATTTACAGGTTATTATGATCATTATCTATATCATCTTTCATCCTTATCTACTAAAAAGAGTTATGATCAAAATCTAAAATTTTGGGAAAAAAATATAAAAAAAATCATCAGAAACCCAATCTTAAGAGAACCTTTGTCATTTTCAAATAAATTGTTATATGAGGAAAATATTTCAAAACATGTATTTGATTCATCTGAAAAATTTAAAAAATTTTGTAAGATTAATAATAATGAAAAATTTTTTGAGAAAAAAGAATATAAAAATTTATTACGAAACAGAATGTTTAATGAGTTATTCTATGAGGTTGTCCCAGTAATCCTTTATGAGGACGACTTAAATTCAATGATGAATTCGATTGAAAATAGAAGTCCATATCTTGACAGTCAACTATATGAATTTTCACTTTCCATACCTGCTGAAAACTTAATTCAAAATGGTTATAACAAATTTATTCTGAGAGAGAGTATGAAAGGAATTCTTAATGAAAAGGTTAGAACAGATATACAAAAAAAAGGTTTTAATGCATCCATTCAAACCCTAATTAATTTAAAAGACAACTCTATCAGAGATCAAATTTTAGATGACAGTTCAGGAATCAGCGAATTTGTTAATTTAAATGAGATTTCAAAAATACTTAATGTTGAAAAAATAGATAATTCTTTTAATAAATTTATTTTTAATTTCATTAATTGCAAAATATTTTTAGATGAGTGGACATAATTATAGAATTTTGATAAGGGCTTTTACCTGCAGAAGAGATGTGGCTCATTCCCTTCTTTTAAAATCAATTTTAGAAAAAATGGGAAGTAAAGTAATAGTTTCTAGTTTGAGACAATTCGAAACTGCAATTAAATTATGGAAACCTCATGCTGTTATTGTAAATGTTCAGGGAGTATCTGTAAGAGTAAAGGAATTGATGAAAGATACATTTGTAATCTTAGTACCTGGTGAGGGAGGAGAAATTGGAAAAAATTCAATTGCGCAAATTTGGAAAACTTTACCAAGTGAGTTTTTAAATACCACTGATCTTGCTTTTTTTTGGAATAAAATGTCTATGGAGGAATGTAAAAAAACATTTCCACATTTAAAAAAAAATAAGTTAATTCTGTCTGGAAATCCTAAATTTGATCTTATTAAATTTTTACCCAAGAAAAAAAAAAAAAAGACAAATATAATAGGATTTTCAACAAGATTTTCTCATATTAATCAACATGAAGGTATCAATTATACTTTTGTATCTTTAATGCCTCAAAGGCCCTCAAGAACTTCAAATTTTACTTATGCAGATGTATTAGGTTTTAAAAATATGATGAAGGTTATAGATACTATTTTAAAGAAAACCGATAAAACTATTTCGATCCGTCCTCATCCTCTTGAGGCTATTGATAATTATTACAGTTTAGTAGTTAAAGAGTTTGAAGAAAAATATAGAAAAAGAATTATTATCAATTCATCTCTATGTATCGTTGAATGGCTTGAAGATTTAGATGTTTTGATTTCCCCCACATCTACAGCAATATATGAAGCTTATTTAATGAAGGTTCCAATAATTTCTATGGATTATATATCTGGAACAAAAAAATATTATTACAACTTTAATGAAATATCAAAAATTATTTATAATTCTTGCCATGAACCCAGAAGTGTTAGTTCTTTATTAAATATGATAAAAAAAAATGAATTTAAATTTAAAAAAAATGAGGAGTTGGAACAATACCTTAAAAATTTTCATTCGTATCATTTTAAACAATCCTCAACTCTTTTGATTGCAGAGGAAGTTATAAAATTTTTGAAGAAAAATAAAAGACACAATCATTTTTTTGTTCCTAAAAATATTGTTGACATTTATGATAATTATGCATTTAAAAGAGAAATGAAAAAAAATAAACTACACTGGAATTGTTATTATCACGAGAGTATGTATAAAAAACCTTTAAATATTGATTCAATTATTAAAAATATTCTTGGAATTAAATAAGATGCTTGCAAGTTTGAATCCCTTCATTAAAAAAATTTTTAATAATATTAAAGTTTTATTAATTCATCCTTCTCAGTCTTTGCCAATTATGATTTTTTCAAAATACTTTTATGGAAATCTTGCAGGATTTAGACAAAATTTTTTCGGAAATTGTCAAATTTTTTTGTCTCGCTATTTAGGTAAAAAATATAAAAATAGTCATAACCCATCTGCATTAAATTTAGTAAAGCTTAAAGAAGATGGTTATTTAAAAATAGAAAATGCTATTGATATGAATGCAATAAGTGAAATAAGAAAAGATATTAAAAAAATTGAAAAAAAAAAGAAAAAGAATAACGACTTTTTTATAGATTGCAATGTAGATGACTTACATCCAATCAAAGGAAAAATCTCTAAGTTAATTAATAAAAATTTACAGTCAGCAATTGAAGATTACTATGGTTCAGGTTTTTTGGTGTCTTCAATTTCCCATAGACATACGTTTGCAAATGCAAAAAAAAAAAACAATGAATTAATTAGCGATTTTTGGCATTGTAATTCGAGCCCTAACTCTTTGCTTCAAATATTTATCTTATTTAGAGATGTAGATAAAAACTGTGGCCCTTTTCAAGTTATTAAAAAAAATAAATCAAAAAAAATTGTAAGAAAGGGTTACAGTAGGGTGAATCGTAAAATTAAAGATCTAGACTTTGAAAAGGACGTATTTTCTTTTACAGGAAATGCTGGTTCAGTCATGATTACTAATACTGCTGAATGTTTACGCAGAGCAACTTTTCCAAAAAATAGAGGAGATCGTGAAATGATGTATGTTCATGTACTTCCAACCTTAAAAAAAACAACACTTAATAAAATAGAATCAAGTTGGATTTTTAAATATACACATCCATCAAAAAATAATTAACTACTCATGAGTGAAGATGCTATAATTATCATACCTGTAAGAAAAGGTTCAAAGCGTATAAAAAATAAAAATCTAGCCATTGTTAACAATCAATATCTTGTTGAGCACACAATAAAAGATGCTATTAATTGTAGTTTTACAAATGAGATATACATAACTACAGATTATAAAGATTTTGATAAATTATTTAAAAAATACCCAATAAATATTGTAAAAAGACCTAGTCACTTGTCTGTTGATACGTCTTCTAGCGAATCTGCCCTTATACATGTATTGGATCAGCGTATAAAAGATGGAAAAAAAGATCCAAAGTTTGTTGTTTTTCTTCAATGTACATCTCCATTTCGTGAGGAAAAAGATATTGATAACGCTATTGAAACAATGATTAGTCAAAAAGCTAACTCTCTTTTGTCAGTAGTAGAATTTAAAAGATTTATCTGGAAAAAAAAAAAAAATGAATTTTTTCCACTTAATTATGATTTTAAAAAAAGAAAAAGAGAACAAGACTTCGAAGATAACTTTCAGGAAAATGGCTCAATTTATATTACTGAAACTAAATTTTTAAGACAGACAAGTAATAGATTATGTGGAAAAATAGTTCCGTACGTGATGAAATACTGGAGTTCCATTCAGATTGACGAGCCTGAAGATTTAGATTTTGCCGGAATAATTTCTAATAAGTACATTAAAAAAAAAAAAATAAAAAATTTAAAAATGATTATATTAGATTTTGACGGCGTGCTTACTGACAATAAGGTTACATTAAATAAAGAAGGAGAAGAGAGTGTCACATGTAATAGAAGTGATGGCCTTGCAATAGAGATTCTTAAACAAAAATATAAAATTTTAGTTTTATCATCTGAAAAAAATAAAGTAGTAGAAAAGCGATGTAAAAAACTTAAAATTAAAACTATGTATGGAATAAAAGATAAAGTAAGTGTTTTAAAAAAAATTATGAATCAGGAAAAAATAAAGAAAAACCAAGTTCTTTATGTTGGAAATGATATAAATGATAAAGAATGTCTTGATTATGTTGATTTTCCATATGTAGTAAAAGACTCAGCCAAAGAAATTATAGAGGGTGGTTATAATATACTTGAATCAAAAGGTGGAGAAGGAGTTGTAAGGGAACTTCTTTCGATAATTAATGAATAGTTTATATGATGAAAAAAAGAGACCAGTAACCATCTGCGAAATAGGATGTAACCATAAGGGTGATTTAAATATAGCAAAAAAAATGATAAAAGTTGCTTCTGAATTTTGTGGTGTAGACGTCGTAAAATTCCAAAAAAGGGATAATAAAACACTTCTTTCAAAAGATGAATACAATTCACCTCACCCTGTTCCTGAAAATTCTTATGGAAATACATACGGTGAGCATAGAGAATTTTTGGAGTTCAGTATTAAAGAGCATGAAGAACTAAAAAAAGAATGTGAAAATTGCAATGTGATATACAGTACATCCATTTGGGATTTAGAATCAGCTAAAGAAATAATTGATTTACACCCAAATTTTATAAAAATACCTTCAGCCATAAATACTAATTTTTTGGTACTAAAATTCTTGTGTCAAAAGTTTACAGGTAAAATTCATCTGTCACTTGGAATGACAACAATTGATGAAGAAAAAAAAATAATTTCTGTTTTTGAAAAATATAAAAGACTAAAAGATTTGGTTTTGTATCACTGTATTTCAGCATATCCTGTTGAAAACGATGATCTTGCTTTGAATGAAATTCATAGATTAGATAAAACCTACTCAGAATTAGTCAATTCTATTGGATTTTCAGGTCATCATAAAGGAATTGCTGCAGATATAGCAGCACTGGCTTTAGGTGCGAAATTTTTTGAAAGACACTTTACCTTAGATAGAACATGGAAAGGGACAGATCATGCAGCTAGTTTAGAACCTGATGGAATGAGACGACTTATTAGAGATTTAAGAAGCATCGACAACGCTTTATCTTTTAAGAATGAATCAACTAAAAAGATCGAAGAAAATCAAAGGAATAAACTTAAGAAATTTGTAGAATAAAGTAAAGTTTTATATAATTTATAGAAAACAAAAAATTATGAATAAAATTAATATAGGAGCCGGTATTGAATGGAGAGGGGAAGGTTGGCATACATTAGATAATGCTCCAGGTAATTATAATAAAAATCAATTTTATGGAAAATGCTGGAATTCGAAACTAAGAAGTAACTATTATAATATTGTATTTTCAAGTCATACTTTAGAACACGTACCACAGTTTAGAGTAGAAAAAACTATTTCTGAATTTAATAGAATAATGAAAATAAATGGAACAATAAGATTATTGGTACCTAACTTGAAACTTGCGGCAGAAGCATATGTTAATAACAAAAAATCATTTTTTAAAATTTCTAAACATTATAATGATGATTTAGGGATTGGAGGATCATTTATGAGACTATTAATTTCTCCGGGAGGTCAAACAGTTGCTGTCTCAAGGGAACTAGATGAAATAATTGGAGGTTATGCACATTTATTTTGTTACGATTTTAATATTTTAAAGTCAATCTTAAAAAAATGGGGTTTTGGAAAAATAAGAGAATGTAAACCTGGACGATCATCTATCAGTGAACTCAGAGAAATGCAATATGTAAATTGTGATGGCAAAAAATATTCAATTAATCATAAATTCATAAAATCAGGAAATTTCTTAAACGGTGACTTTTTCTTTGGGGGCTTTGACAAAGATTGGTCAAATCAATTGATCATAGAGGCAAAAAAAATAAAAAATGTAAAATACGATATTAATAAAGAGTTTATTGACTTCAGACAAAATATTAATGACGGTCCAATGGATCTAATTAAGCTAAAAATTTATAAATTTATTTCTTTCTTAATTGATTCTATTTACATGATACTTAAAACATTAAAACTTAACAAATTGATCAAGTTCTTAATAACAAAAAACAAATAATTTTTAAATTGGGCACTTTTTTTACTAACCTTACATCTTCAGCAAAAAAAGAAATAGGTACAGAAATTTTTTTTAATCATACATCTCATTTATTTTATAAAAAAAACGAGAATATTTATTTAAAACAACTCTCTAAAAAACTTTTTCAAAATAAATTTAATGAAAAATTAAGTTTTATAGTAAGAGCAGTTTCTTATTATTTTATACTTGATGTAGTTAAAATTTTAAAAGTTTTTAATGACATAGAAAAATTTAAATCAATTAAAAAAAAAATAATTTGGGATAAAGATTTGTCTCTTCTAGAAAAAATTATTTTGGGAAAATTTAAATATTCAAGAAATAGTATTTCTTCCTTCCTTGATTTACCAAATAGAACAAGAAAAAAAACTTATTTCCAAAAAGCTAAATTTTTTTTCTCATTTTATTCGAGATATCTTAAAAGACACGCGAACTTCATGCATAATCAAAATATCTTAACAAATGAATATTTAGAAAGGAAAAAAATTAATCCTTTTCATTTAAGAATGCATTTGTGGGAGACTAAAGATTTTGATCATAATAATGAGATTCAAATGTTATCTGGTCAAATACTTTACGAAACATTTAAATTATTTAAAAATTTTGAGGTAGATCCCAAAATAAAAAAAATTTCTAAGAGTATTTTAAGAGATGGTCTTGTGTCTAAGTTAGATTATGCATTCTATGTTTACAATTCTATAAATGAATGTTTTATTGCTAATAAAAAAAATGATGTTCTGATTGGTGGCTCTCCATCAATAGAAGGTGTTTTGATGAATTATGTTTTTAAAAAAAACGGAGGTACTGTTAGAAGATTTTCTCACGGAGGAGATAGGACTTTTTTTGATGATCTTTTTTGGGCTGAATCGGAACTCCAAAATTGTTCAGAATATTATGTTCATGGACAGGGAGAAAAAAAATCATTGGAAAAAAGACAACAAATTGGTAGGTTTGATAATTTAGGTCATAAGATTGAATTTGTAAGTAATGGAAGTAAAAAACATGAAAAAACTTTTCATAACAAAACAATCAAAATAAAAAATAAGATTACATTTATACCTGGTTCATATTTGGGCTTTAGATTTATGCACTTTGCATCTTTCAAGCCTCCAGATTTGATAATTGCTGATTATCAAAAGTGGATAATTTCTGAATTATCAAATTTGAATTATGATGTTACGTTTAAACTTCATCCAAAAAGTGTTTATTTTTTTGATCCTAAAAAATTTTTTTGCGATTGGAAATGTAAAATAACTTATAATTATTCAGAATTTATAGATCCAAAAGAAACATATAAACCTGAGGAAGATAATTCAGAAATACTAATTTTTGATTTCGCAGGTACAGCTTTTTTTGACGCACTTGCTAGTAACAAAGGAATAGTCTACTTAAATAATGGCTCTAGAGACTTCTTTGATGATAGTAAGGCTGAGTTGGAAAAAAGATGTAGCATTGTTGATTCTTTCTTAGATGAAAAAAATAGAATTAGATTTGACATGGATGAAGTTATTTCAGGCTTAAAAAAAGCGTCAAATAACTCAGAGTGTTCAAATGATTTTTTTGAAAAATATTTTACCTAAGCGATCGTAAATGTGCGGATTTTCTGTAATTTTAAACCCCAAGAAATCTTTATCAAAATCTCAAATTTCTAAAATTGATAAAGATTTAGAACACAGAGGACCTGATTCGTCTGGAGTTTATCAAAAAAAAGGATTTACGATGATCTTTAGGAGATTATCAATATTAGATCTTAGACAGGTTGCCGATCAACCAATGGTTGATGAGAAAAATCAGATATCATTAGTTTTCAATGGAGAAATATATAATTATAATCAACTTAAAAATGAACTATCTTCTAAGGGTTTTATTTTTAAAACTAAATCTGATACAGAAGTAATCTTACATGGTTATAGGGAATGGGGAACATCTTTATGTAAAAAGCTTGAGGGTATGTTCGCATTTGTGATAATTGATAAAATGAAGGAAAAGGCAATTATTGCAAGGGATCAGTATGGCATTAAACCACTATATTTTTATAAAAATGATAATTTTTTTTATATTGGAAGCGAAATCAAACCATTAAAAAATTTAGTAAATCTTGAAGTAGATAAAAATTGTTTGTCTGAGCTATTTTTTTTTAGATATATTCATGGAGTCAAAACTGGTTATAAAAATGTAAAAAAAATTGAAGCCGGTCACTTTGCCAATATAGATTTAATTAATTATAAATTAAAAATTCAAAAATATTATGATGTAGTGGACACTATTTCTGATAGAGAAGATAAATATATCAATAAAAATAAAATATCTATTATTAACAATCTTTTGAAACAATCAATTATAAAGCATACTCAGAGTGATGTAGGTTTTTCCGTGCAATTGTCTGGTGGAGTTGATTCGAGTTTTTTGGTAGCAATGCTTCACCAAAAATTTGGAAAAAATTTAAATACGTATAGTTTAAGAATAGATGATAAGAATTTCGATGAAATAGAATACAGAAAAGAGGTTAATAAACTCTATCCAACAAATCACACTGAGATAAATTGTGATTCAAATACTTTTGCAAACTCATTTGAACAAACTATAAAAAGTCTTGAATCTCCTACAAGTCATTTTGGTTGTGTTCTATTACATGAATTATGTAAAAAAATTTCCATTAAGAATAAGGTGGTTTTGACAGGTGAAGGAGCAGATGAAGTTTTTGGTGGTTATCCTAGGTATAAAGAAATAGATAAAATTATAAATCTCAAAAAACTAGCTAACATATTGCCAATAACTTTAATTAGAAAAATTCCAAAATTAAATTTTCTTGAATACTATAAAAATAAAAATCCGTTGGAGGAGATCTTAACTTTTAGAAAATTCGATAAAATAACTGAAATATTTTCCGATCTCAAATTTAATAATCAATTTTTAATGAAAATTGAGGAACGGTTTGATAACCCTAGAAATCAGATTGCATTTTATGATTATAAAATTTATTTAGAGTCGCTTCTTTTGAGGCAAGATAAGGTTTCAATGGCACATGGTGTAGAAGCGAGAGTTCCATATGTGAATCAACCATTAATCGACTATGTAAATTCATTAGGTGTTAAGGAGAAATATGACAAAAATTGTCCAAAAATAATACTTAAAAATATTTCAAAGAAGTTTTTTAATAAAAAATTTATTTTTAGAGAGAAAAATGGCTTAAACCTTCCTATAACTAAATGGTTGTTAGACAACAAAGGTTTTGGAAGATATATAGAACTTTTTGATAATAATAATTATGAAATTTTAAAGTTTAATGCAAATAAAATTTTAATTAAAAAAATCATTGATGATTTTAGAACAAAAAAAAAATTAGAATATGGTAGTCTTATTGCACAACTAATAAACTTCGAAATATGGTTGAGAACATTTAAAAGTCAATGAATGAAAAAAAAAAACCTGAAAAAATAAAAAAAGGTTATGTTTATTGGATTACTGGACTATCAGGAAGCGGTAAGACCACATTAGCAAACCATTTATCTAACTTATTTATAAATAGTAATATTCCCACAGTTACATTAGATGGTGATCTTTTAAGAAACATTATCGGAGGTGGATACACAAGAGATGAAAGACTAGAACTGGCTAGAAAATATTCAAAATTTTGTAAATTATTTAGTGAACAAGGAATTAATGTCGTAGCTGCTTTTGGTGCTCTTTTTAATGAAATACATTTATGGAATAGAAAAAATATAAAAAATTACATTGAGGTTTTTTTGGATGTACCCTCTGAAGAATTATTAAAAAGAAATAAGAAAAAACTTTATTCTAATTTTTATAAAGGAAAAACTAGAAATATAGTAGGTTTGGATATAAAAGCTGAATTTCCAAAAAAACCTGATATTATTTTAAATAATTATGGAAGCAAAACCATTCAAGATTGTATTAATGATATTAAAGTTTTTCATAAAAATTTAAAAAAAAAAAAAAAATGAATAGAAAAATAGAAAAATTTGAGAGTAAACTTGACATGAAACAAATTTTTCTAAGGTTAAGAAGTGAATTCAATGATTTGAAACGAACACCTACTTCAGTTTCAAAAGAACTTAATTTTCCAAAAAAGAAAATAGATAGTCTGTTATCTGGAGATTTTAATCATATCATCTAGTGAAATAAAAAAAATTCTTAATAATAATTTAAGTCCTTTGATTCCGTAAAAAAATTAGAAGAACTTTATGAAAAAAATAAGAATTAAGTACAAAAATAAAGCAGAAACTTTAAAAAATATTACGGGTAAACTCAAATATGGAACAGTGTTACCTATGTACCTTTTTACTACTGGTGATTGGAAAAAAAATCAGAATAGATGTATTAATAATTTAAAAAAAAAAAGTTGGTTTAAATGGCCTGTAATAGTCAGAAGCAGTCATAATAATGAAGATTCTCAAGCTTCTTCTTTGGCAGGGCATTTTGAAAGTATTTTAAATGTACATTCAAGTACAGAAATTATTGAGGCAGTAAATAAAGTTATAAAATCATATAAATCTAATTCAAAAATTAACCAAATTTTTATTCAGCCAATGTTAACAAATGTTAAAATGAGCGGTGTAATTCTAAGTCATGATATAAATACTTCATCTCCATACTTTTCTATAAATTATAACGACACATCAGCAGATACAACGTTGATAACTAGTGGTTCTAAAAATAATAAAATACTTTTTTATCACCACTCTAATAATGGAATTATTCCTAAAAGATTTAAAAAGATTATATCATTAGCAAAAGAATTATTTGAATACTCAAATTGTATTCCAATAGATATTGAGTTTGCTGTAGATAGAAATGATAAATGTTTTTTGCTACAAATAAGAAAATTAATTTTAAAGAATTATTCTAAAGTTAAGATAGAAAAACATAATAAAACTCTAAAAGATATTGAAAATAAAATTAATAAATCTTTCAAAAAACATCCATATCTTTTTGGAAGAAAAACAATATTTGGAGTTATGCCCGATTGGAATCCTGCTGAAATGGTTGGTATAAGACCAAGACCTTTGGCTTTGTCATTGTATCAAAATCTAATTACTGATTCTACCTGGGCATATCAAAGAGATAACTATGGCTATAAAAAATTAAGGGGTTTTCCACTTATGCAAAGTTTAGGTGGTGTGCCATTCATTGATTTAAGAGTAAGCTTTAATTCATTTATACCCAAGAGTCTTGATAAAAAAATTGCTGAGAAGTTAGTAAATTTTTATTTAAAAGTTTTAACTCAAAAACCTCATCTTCATGACAAAATTGAATTTGATGTCGCATATACTTGCTACACTTTTGATCTTCCAGATAGATTGAGAAAACTTACACAAAATGGTTTTAGCTATATTGAAATAGATAGGATTAAAAAATCGCTTCTAGACCTAACCAACAGAATAATTAACTATGACACTGGTGTATGGAGAACAGATTTACAAAAAATTAAAGAGCTTCTACCTAGAAGACAACTTATCGAAAATAGTAAACTTAAAAAAGAAGATAAAATCTTTTATTTACTTGAGGATTGTAGACGTTATGGAACGCTCCCTTTTGCAGGTTTAGCACGTGTGGGCTTCATTGCAGTAGAGTTTTTAAACTCTCTTGTAAAACAAAAAATCATTTCAATGGAGGATAAACAACGATTGTTGCTATCTTTGGAGACAATAACAACTTCTTTATCCAAGGATATAATAAAGTTGAGTAAAAGAAAGTTTTTAGAAAATTATGGTCATTTACGTCCTGGAACATATGATATAAGATCAAAAAGATATGATGAAAATTATGACGCTTACTTTAAGTACCATTCAAATGCATTAGAAAATTCAACGAAGAAAAGCTTTTCTCTTAGTTCAAATCAGTTAAGGTTAATTGATAAATTAATAAAAAAACATAAAATTGACTATGATGCAGAATTTTTTGTAAGGTTTATAAAAAAAGGTATTGAGGCTAGAGAATATGCTAAATTTGAATTTACAAAAAATGTAAGTCTGATTCTCAAACTTCTTACTGAATTAGGAGAGAAACTAGGTCTGACGAGAGACGATTGTTCTTTTATTGATATTAGGGTAATTTACGAATTGATGAACTCTAGTAAAGATATTGATTTAGTTTTAAAAAAAACTATTGAGGTCGGTAAAGAAGAATTTTCAAAAACCGAGAAGTTAAATCTTCCAAGTTTAATTTTTAAAACAAATGATATATGGATTTTCTCTCAATTACCCTCAGAACCAAATTTTATAACACAAAAAAAAGTAACTGGCCAAATTCAAGTTGCTTCAGAAGATAAAGTTGACTTAGATAGGAAAATTGTTTTTATAAATAGTGCTGATCCAGGGTATGATTGGATATTTACCAAAAAAATTGGCGGCTTGGTAACGAAGTATGGGGGAGCTAATTCACATATGGCTATAAGGGCCAATGAACTTGGTATTCCGTCCGTTATAGGAGCGGGAGAACAATTCTATGATTTTTGGATAAAATATAATTTTTTATCAATAGATTGTAGCAAAAAAAAAGTTGAAATTTTATCGTGAAGATAGGTATTACACAAAGAGTTATTTATAAGAATGGAAACTCAATTGATATGCTTGATGTTGGATGGGATATTTTTTTGAAAAAATGCGGATTCGAATATGAAGTGATTTCTAATAAAGAAAAAAGTATATCCTCTAATTATTTAAGGAAATTTAAAGGTATAATTTTTAGTGGAGGAAATAGCTTGCTTTCATGTAATGGAGACTCAGAGGAAAGAGATAAGTTAGAGAAAAAAATTTATAAGTTAGCAACTAATATGCAAATTCCTATTATTGGTGTATGCAGAGGTATGCAACTTATTCAGGAAATGCACGGTATTAAATTGTCAAGAATTTTTGGTCATGTAAAAAAAAAACAGAGATTAATAATTAATAATAAGACTACAATTACAAATAGCTACCATAATTATGGTACAAAGAAAAATGTTAAAAATCTAGTTGTATTTGCTAAAGCTTTTGATGGTGTTATTAAAGGTATATTAAGCAAAAAAAAAAAAATAGTTGGAATTATGTGGCATCCCGAAAGAAACGACCCCTTAAGACCCTATGATATCAATCTTTTTAAAAAGATATGTTCTAAATGAAATCATTGATTTTAGCGGCAGGAAGAGGAAGCAGAATTAATGAAATTACAAAAAATCATCATAAGTCACTCATCAAACTTAAAAGAAAACCACTCATTAAATGGCAAATTGATGCACTAACTAAATTTTCAATAAAAACTTGTGTTGTTACTGGTTATAATGAAAACAATATAAAAAAAAGACTAAAACAAGTTAAAAATATAACCTTCATAAAAAATAATGAATGGCAATCAAGTAATATGTTATATTCGTTACTTTGCGCTAAGAAATGGATAGATAATGATGATTTAATTGTAAGTTATTCTGATATATTTTATTCAAAATCTGCAATAGAGAGTTTGTGCCAGACAAATAGTGCTCTCTCAATTCTTTATGATCCTAACTGGCATATATTATGGAGAATGCGTTTTAATAACCCACTAGATGATGCTGAAACTTTTAAGTTGGATAGTTTTTCGTTTTTAAGAGAAATTGGAAGTCGGCCAAAAACCATTAAAGAATGTAAAGGCCAATTTATAGGACTAATAAAAATTTCAAAAAAAGGTTGGTCTATGATTAATGAATATATCTATCTTATTAAAGATAAGATAAAAAAAATTGATACCACAACTTTCTTGAATTTCCTTATATCAAAAGGCCTAAAAATAGAAGCTGTTCCCATATCAGATACATGGGGTGAAGTTGATACATTTGATGACTATAAGCTTTATAAAAAATTGATAAGACAAGATTATTTTAAATGGATGAAATAAAAAGAATTAAAGCTTTCAAGAACAAAAAACAATTTAGAGAAATTACTAATTGTTTATATAACATTTTATGTGTTAAAAATGCTGATCAGGCATATAAATTTTGGAATAGCTTTATGGTAGAGTGTGGATTAGAAATTTATTATAAAAAACTTGGATTAAATAATAAAAAAATTATTACAAAAATTACAGATAACGTAAATTTAGAAAGACTTTCAAATCATCCAATGAAAATGAATATAAGTGACTTAAAAAGTATTTTTCATGGCTTCGAATAGTATAATTTCAGTTTTAGTAGATAATTTAAGAATTGATAGTCTTTCTGAAAAAGATTTTTCCAAAAAATTTTTTCCAAATTTCTTATATTTAAAAAAGAATGGAATTTTTAAAGAAATAATATCTAACTCAAATACCACCAAATTTGTAATGCCATCTATTTTTACCCAATCTTATCCACTTGATTATGGTGGGTATAATTCTGTAATATCACAAAGACCTAAAAGTTTTGTTGAATTAATTAGAAATCATGGCTTTAAAACTATCATGGTTCAAGGCGATGAAAATGACGGTCCCATGAACAATTGCGAGAGAGGTTTTGAATCAATAAGTCTTTTCTATGATTATAGAATTTTGATTTATAACTTGATAAACCGAAACATTCTTTACGATATAGAACTCTGGGAAAAAAAAATAATAAGTAATACTGATATTAAAGCTACACTAAAAAAAAAATTAAAACCAGTACTCCAGTATTTATATGAATCGAAAAATAGGTTATGTAATTCCAATCTTTCAAAATGGCATAAGAAAGCAGATAAAAAATTAAAAACTGACATTTTATCAGAAATTGAGCTTATTAATAAAGAACCAATATTAATAGCAAAAAAAATCTTAAGAATTAATCCTGCTTTTTATATAAGTTCTTTAGGGGAGGGAATAAATTTTTCTATAACATTAAAAATTAGATATTTTTTTTTTAAATTAAAACAAAAATTTGATGGAATTTTAAAATTTTGTTTTCCTAATTTTACTTTTTTTAAACCTCAAAAATCTGTATTAGTTGATGATATTTTTGATTCGATTAAATCAAAAATCCCTAAAAAAGATAAATTCTTTATATACAGCCATATAATGGACCTCCATGACAGAGGATATATTAATAGACCTATTAGATTTTTACAAAAATTGTCATTATGGCCTAAATGGATTTTAAATAAACAAACCAACAGAACGTTTGAGAGGTTTCTCTATGATGTTTCTCTACATTTTATTGATAAAGAATTAGGAAAACTTATAAAGCTATCAAGATTAAAGTCATGCCAGTTATTTATTTTTGGAGATCATGGTTGCGACATTCACGACATAGATCAAAGAAATTTTTCAGAGATTTTTGGTTTTAGAACACATAGAGAGCATATAAACGTTCCTTTAATTATTTATAACTCTAATAATAAAATAAACAATAAAGGTTTTCACGATAGCATGAGTATCTCCGCAACAATATTAGATGAGCTAAATATAAAACCTCATAAAAGTTTTAAAGGTAGATCAGTCTATAAAATAGGAAAAAAAATTATTATTAGTGAAAATTGTGGAAGAGGTAATTGCGATGTAGAGAGAAAAGATCTTTACTTTACAATCACTAGTAAGAAATACAAAATGTTTGTGTTAATACAAAAGAATAAAATAAAAATAAAAAGACTTTATGATTTAGTAAAAGATATTGATGAAATAAATAATCTAATTAATTTAAAAAGTTTAAAAAAAGAAATTAAGACCCTTCTGTCATTTTTTATAAATGAAAGAAAAGGTCTATTAAAAAAAAGAAAAATTAAAATAAATCTGCAAAATCTTAACAACTATATCGAGCCCTAAATTTATGAAAAAAAATTTTAAAATTGGGATTTTTACTTCAAGTTTTTTACCCGCAGAGGGTGGAGCCGAAATTGGTCTTCATAATTTAGCAAACTCCTTTATAAAGCAAAATTTAGATGTGACGGTAATAACTAGTTATAGACATTATTTGTCATTAAAAAAAAAACATATTGAACTTCCCTATAAGGTTATAAGCTTTCCTCCAAAAGTATTTCATTTGCTTAGTAAATTTAATACAATCGGATATTTATATCTCAGCTTGTTTTTTGAATATTTACGAAGAAAGAAAAATTTTGATATTTGGCATATTTCGTTCGCGTACCCTTTAGGTGTCAATGCAATAAAATATTGTATTAAAAAAAAAATTCCACACGTTATGATGTGTCACGGAGAAGATATTCAAATAAACAAATGTATAAATTATGGTATAAGAAGAGATAATAAAATAAATAAAATTATCAAATTCTGGTTGCCAAAAGCTGACATGCTGATTGCTAACTCCGAAAGTATTATTGCGGAGTATAATAAAATCAAAGTAAAAAAAATTGAACTAATTCCTTTTGGGATAGATTTAAAAAGGGTCAATAATTACTCAGTAAAAAAAAAAATTCGAGAACATTTTAGCATACCTGATAAAGGTATCGTTTTTTTATGTTTAGGAAGATACCACCCAAAAAAAAATTTTGAGACAGTCATTGATTCTTTTAAAAAAATTAATTTATCCCGTAAAGGAATTCATTTAATTATTGCTGGTAATGGCGTTAATATTCTAAAGAATAAAATTTTAAAAATTAATAGAATACATCTTTATGAACCAAATAATGTTGAAAAATTAAACTACCCATCTAGTGAAATCTATGATTTGTATTCAGCCTGTGATATTTTTATTATGCCTTCAATAATTGAAACACAGGGTTTGGTTACAATTGAGGCGGCTTCTTTTGGATTACCAATCATTATATCAAAAGTACCTGGGAACAAAGATATTTTTAAAGAGAATCAATGTTTATATTACGATGGATCTTCTAAACAATTAATTGAGAGAATATTTTTTATATTAGAAAATAAAAAAAAAATCATTTCACTTAAACGTTATTCTAAATTTGTTGCTAAAAAATACGATTCAAGATTAATGTCTAAAAAATATTTGAACCTTTTTTATAAACTTAAATTGTTAAAAAATATAAAATGAAAATATTATATTTGTGCAGATTATTTGACGGTTTCGAAACCAGTTTACTTAAGAGGAAATGGATTCCATCAGGTGTCCCAACAATCTATAAATTAATTGAGAAATTAGATAAAGAAAATTTGGAATGTAAATTTGTCATTTCTGATTTGGGAACCGGTATTCATCGTGAGTCAATAAATCAATATGATAAAATTAGAGAATTTTCACTTGAAGGCCTTAAAAATAATCTGATATTTATTCCTGGAGAATTTTTAATAAAAAAGAAATTTAGGAATCGAATATCGAGTTTGTTTATTTTTTTTTATAGGCAAATCTCCATTTTAAATCTTGCTATTAAGTTTTCACCTGACATCATTTACGTCGATAGGGCTAATTTATTTACAGGTGCAATTTTATCAAGGTTTTTTTCTAGAAAAGTTGTTTTGAGAATTATGGGGGTTTATCCTGATATGTGGGAAATTATAAGGGAAAAAAGATATTTTTTTACTAGGTGGTTGTATAGATCAAATTTTAGTCATGTTATCTGTACAGGAGATGGTAGTGGAGGAAAACAATGGATGGATCTTATACTCAAAGATGAAGTTAAACGTTCTGTAATGTTAAATGGAATAGATAAAAAAAATACATTTCCAACTTCATTTATTTTGAAAAAAAGTAATAAAGTTAAAATTTTATTCATGGGTAGAATGGAAAAAATCAAGGGTATTGAGGATTTTATCGATGCTATTTCTAATTTAAAAAATGAAGTAAAAAAAAAAATAGATATTTATATTGTTGGTACAGGTTCATTGAATGATAGAGTTGATTATCTAATAAAAAGTTTTTATTTAAGTAATTTGATTACTCGCATAAAAATTATTAAGCACGATGAGATAAAAAGTTTTATAAAACAGTTTGATATATATGTTTCAATGAATAAAGGTGGGAATATAAGTAATTCTAATATAGAGTGTTTTTATAGCGGTTTATGTTGTATTATTCCAAATAAGGACGAAAAACTTTTTAGAGATATCGATTTAGAAAAGTATTTTCCTAAAGATTGTCTATTACGTTTGAACAACGAAAAATTAGTTGAGGATTTGACAGATAAAATTTCTAAATTAGTTTTAAATAGAAAGATAATAAAAAAATATTCTAAGAATTTAAAAAAAAAATCTTTAAAAATATTTAAAGACTGGGATTTTAGAATAAATAAAGAATTAGATTTAATAAAAAAGATAGCTAGTCATTAATTATCTATTAAAAGTAAATTTTTATTTTTTAGCTTATTTTTTAAAATGATAGGCAATTTATTTAAATAAGTTTCTCTAGAGAGATAAAACTTGTGGTGATTCAAAGAATGTTGATTTTCAACTCCATAAGATAAGAAGATGGAATATTTCGGAAAATTTCCTTTCACGCATCCTCCCGCATGAATAAGTCTTTGGTCAAAAATTACACAATCACCTGGTTTAGTCTCAAGTTTTTTAATTTTTCTTGAGAAAAAAAAATGCCCGAGACTGTTAGAATCAAAAAATTTTCTCCAATAATGTCTCAAATAATTCCAAAATAAAAATTCCTTTTTATTTATTATGTTTTCTTGTTTATTTGATTTAGGTAATAAAATCAATGATGAACCACTATCATTGAAATCAGTTAGATAAATTGCAACACGAACAACTTTATAGGAATTCTTTTCTTCATTCCAATCGGGACCCTCTCCAAAGTTTCTATAAGCATTATCTCTGTGAAAAGCTCCTGCAGGAAGATTTACATGGATGTCAGAATGTTGTGTGTATTTTATTTTTTCGCCAAATATTTTTTCAATAGTGGATATTAATTTCTTATTAAATATTATCGGCCAGAATGAGCTATTTTTTGTAACTCCGTCTGGACATCCAAAGAATTTGCTAGATGAGGAGAAGTCTTTACTTAAACTAAATAATTCATTAATTTTAGCTATATAATAATTTACTTCATTTTTAGAAAAAAAGTTTTCTAAAACAAAATAACCATTTTCATCAAATTTATTTTTGATATTATTTTTATAATTCATTAAACTTTTTATTATATTATCAATTAAAATTATTAAAAATAAAATCTATAACTTTATGCTCCTAGAATCACATAAGTTTATAAAGAAAATTTATTTTATTATAATTTATACTTAATATTTCAAATTTGGCAATGTCACTTAATAAAATCAATAAAACCGAGGTGGTTATTTCTGATCAAACTGGTTGGTCCAAAGTAACAAAGAAAGACTATTATTATTTTTATACTGGATGTAAATCATTTGTGGATAAATTTACAAAAGAATATTTATTAAAAAAAAGAAACGAAAATGATACTTTGGAATACCTTAAAAAATTTAATTCAAACAGTTCTTTAATTTTTAAAGGAAGAGATTTATTATTTTGTTACACAAGTTTTTCTAGAGATTATCCAATTTTCTATAAACTTATTGGAAATAAACTTGTTGTCTCAGATAATGTATACAGTATCAATGAAAATAGTGATTCGATATATAAAGATGGTTTAAACGAATTTTTATTCTCTGGATACGTTTTAAACAATAGAACGCTAAATGAAAATATATTTTCTTTAGAACCATCTCAAATTATTTATATAAAGAAGAATAATGAAATAACAATTAAAAATTATTTTCGTTATCATGAATTAAAAAAAAAACAACAATCCTTAAATCAGTTTTTTTTTGAGTTCAATGAGATTATAGATAACTCAATTGAGAAAATAATAGATAAATCAAATGAAGCAAAAATTTATATACCCTTGAGTGGCGGGTTAGATTCAAGATTTTTATTAGCTAAATTTTGTGAAAAAAAATATAAAAATATTGAATGTTTTTCTTATGGTTTGTCGAATAACTCAGATGCAGTTATTGCTAAGAAAGTTGCAAATCATCTTGGTATAAATTGGTCATATGTATGGTTTGAAAAGAAAAAATATAGAAAAATGTTTAATTCTAAGTTCAAACAAGATTATGATAAATTTTCTGATCATTTTTCAACGCTGCCAAATTACCAAGAAATATTTTTTTTAAAAGATTTAAATGAAAAAAAATATTTTAAAGAAAACTCATTTATAATTAATGGACAAAGTGCAGACTTTCACACTGGACTTCACATTCCCGAAAACTTATACTTAATTGACATTGATCAGGAAAAAAAATTTGACAATAAAGAAGTAATAGCAGCAATTATAGATAAACATTTATCACTTTGGCCAAATGAAAAAAGTAAAGAAAATTATAAACATCTTACCAATAAAATATTTTCTGGCTTAGCTGATTTGAATGATATTTATAACTTATCCGATATCTATGAATACTGGGAATTTAAAGAAAGACAATGTAAATATATTGTAAATGGACAAAGAGCATATGATTTCATGAATATAAAATGGTTTTTACCTTTCTGGGATTCGGAATACATTAAATTTTGGTCAACAGTCCCTTTAGAATTAAGATATAAGCAATCGCTTTATAAAAAAATTCTGAAAAAATGGGACTATTGCGGATTATTCACTAAGATTAACAAAAAAGTACAGGCATTTGAAGGAGTTGAAGATATTTTAGTAAAATCTATATCAAAAATTACAAAAATTCTTTTTGGTAAAACCAATAGCCAAGAAATTATCAAGTATTTTGACTATTATTCAAGATATGGAAATAGTTACCAACTGTTTTCTTTATCAATATTTTTATTAAATAGACATAGAATAAATAATGCTTTTTCATTGCATACCAAACATTGGCTTAATTCAAATGAAAAAATTAGGGAACAATTTTCTTAATGAAAGGTTTTTAATATGTGTGGAATTACCGGAATAGTGACATCTAAATTCAATCTAAATATAAATAGATTGAAATCTGAAATCCAGTGTATGACTAATCAATTAAAAAATAGGGGACCAGATAACTTGGGTTTTTGGTGTTCTAATAATGATGGATTATTACTTGGGCATTCAAGGCTTTCAATTTTTGATACATCTAAGTTAGGTAATCAACCTATGATTTCAAGAAATAAAAGATATGTAATGTCATATAACGGAGAGATTTATAACTTTAAAAAAATAAAAAGTACTATTGAAAATAAATTTAATTTCACTTTTAAAAGCACTAGTGATTCAGAGGTTCTGTTGGAGTCAATATCATTTTTTGGCTTAGAAAAGACTCTTGAAATAGTCGTTGGAATGTATGCTTTCAGTTTATGGGATTCAAAAGAAAAAAAACTTTATTTGGTTGCTGACCCTTTAGCTAAAAAGCCTTTATATTGGGGTATATTTGATAATCATTTGATCTTTGGATCTGAAATCAAAGCAGTTGCCAAGTCAAAATTTTTTAAAAAAAAAATTAATAAAAATGCTCTATCTAATTATCTTAAATTTTCTTATATAAAACCTCCTTTAACTATTTTTGAAGATTTATTCAAAATTGAGCCTGGAACTTATTTATGTTTTAGTAAAGATTTAGGTTTTAAAAAAAAAAGATACTGGAATCCTGTCGATTACATTTACAACGAGGGTTCTGATTTTAAATCATTTGATGATGTTAAACTTGAAGTAAAAGAAATATTAGAACTAGCGGTCAAGGAAAGGGCTCAAGCTGATGTTCCTCTCGGGGTAATGCTATCAGGTGGAATAGATAGTTCACTAATCACTGCTGTTGCACAAAAAATATCTGCTTCCAAAATTAAAACTTTTTCTGTTGGTTTCAAGGATAAATTATTTGACGAATCTTCTTTTTCACAAAAGATTTCCCATAAACTCGACACAAATCATAAAACATTCTTTTTAGATAAAGAATTAATAAATAATATTATTTATAAAATTCCTGAAATTTACGATGAACCTTTCGGTGATTCTTCTCAAATTCCCACATTTCTTATTTGTAAAGAAATAAAAAAAGAAGTAACGGTAGTTCTTTCAGGTGACGGAGGGGACGAAGTTTTTGGAGGTTATTCAAGATATATATGGGCAAATCACTTTTTTTCTTTTAAAAAAATCTTTGGGACTCAATTATCCAGCATCTTATCAAAATTAATAAATTATTTCCCTGACTATATTTATGATTTTTTATCAGGAATTTTACCTGTCAATTCTAGGCCAGCAGATTTCGGGCACAGAATTAAAAAGATAGCAAAGATTCTTAATTCACAAAGTGAAGATGAGATTTATTATAAATTAATTTCGAATAGTCGACTTAATGGCTTACTGAAAAGAGATATATCGAAACATGGAAAAACACTATTTCATGAAAGAGTTAAGCATTATTCTTTAACTGAGAAAATGCAACTTCATGATCTGCAAAATTACTTAACTGGAGACATTCTTGTTAAGGTAGATAGAGCCAGTATGTCCAATTCAATGGAAGTTAGGTCTCCTTTCTTGGATAGAAGAATAATAGAATATACGCTAAAAAATCTTCGTGTTTCTCACAAAATTAATAAAAATAAGGGAAAACTTTTATCTCGAAGTATTTTAAATGATTATCTACCAAAAAAATATTTTGATAGACCAAAAATGGGATTCGCACTCCCAGTTGATGTACTATTAAAAAATCAGTTAAAAGAAACAATTAACAATTATTTTTCCAAATCGTACATTGAAAATCAAAATATCTTCGACAAAAAAAAAATTGATTGTTTTATGGATGATTATTTCACAAAAGGTCACAGTTTAAAAAACGAAGTATGGAATCTTTTTATATTTCAATTATGGTATGAAAAATGGATGTAACTCAGATTACTTCTCTTCTATCTGAGTTAAAAATCTCTTAACAAACTTATTCATACCATGCACATTAATTGAACCTTTATATGCCTCTTGAGAATTTGAAGAAATTCTTTTTCTAATTGATGGCTGCAAGGATTTATTAATTGTTTCTTCTAAATTTTG
Organism: uncultured Alphaproteobacteria bacterium; assembly: GCA_902536655.1. Classification (GTDB taxonomy): domain Bacteria; phylum Pseudomonadota; class Alphaproteobacteria; order Methylaequorales; family Methylaequoraceae; genus Methylaequor. Next base: position 51,127 of record CACAYF010000001.1, read on the forward strand.
AAAATCCCAATCAAATGGTAAATATGTTTCATGAGGTAAAAAAATATCCGGCCAAGTTTCCATATGGTTTAACGATGGTTTTACTAAAAGAGAACCTGAAATTATAGACTCATAATCCCTTGCACCAAGTTCTCCCCAACCAAAAGGGCTGAAAGATACCTTTGAACAATCCTGAATTTTTTTATAATCACTGTCAGAAAGAAAACCTTTTGCTTTTTTAATGAAATTTAGAGAACTGTTTTTTCCATATATTTCTTTATTGATAATAGAGGTTGATTTTTTTTTTGATAGGATTGAATTTAAATTTTCTACAAACTTTTGTCTGTGAAATTTAATTGTATTAAGGTTGTAATTAACACTTCCTCTAAAAAAAAAATCTATGTCTTTTTGTGAATTTATTGATACAAAGTTTTTTGGATATTTAAAAAAATTTGAAGTTGGAAATAATTTTCTTATAATTTCATGAATATAACTAAAAGATATATGAACATTCCCTAGTCCAATATTCCAACCTAATTTTAATTTTTGATTGTAATTATTTTGAAGCTTAAAACTTTTTTCAACAATTTGATCATCAGCGATTTTAAATTTTTTATTATAATACTCTGTAAATATTCTTCCACCATAGAAGTCTTTTTTGTATAATGATCTATCTTTAAGTATTTGCTTTTTTAAATAAACATCAATATACGGCATTAATTCAAAATTAGTAATAGAGCTACTATCAGAATTATCAAACCAAATTTTTTTTATTGTATTTTTATTTTTTTTTAAAAACTTAATTAATTCACCATTTGTTTTATAATAACTACCACTTTCATTAAAATGTCTGAATGCTGATTTTGAAATTAATAGTAAGATGTCGCAATCGAGAATTTTAGAACACACTTTTTTTAGAAAATGTACGTCATAACCGTAATCACGAAAAATATGTATTGAATTTATTATTGGGAAAATAGTGTAATAAATTATTCCCTCATCGTGGTATAGAATATTTATTTTTTTCACTTAATATATTTTATTTAATTAAAAACTAAAAAAAATAGTATATTATAAAATCAAGATGTCTACTCGATTATCAACTAAAGAACATTTTAATAAGATATTCAAAAATTCAAAAAAACCACATTCTAACTTTTTAATGAGTGGTAAAAAAATTGGTAAAAAAGATGAGGTTATCATCAATATAATAAAATCATTTAATATCAAAAATAAAAATTGTGTAGATATAGGTCCAGGTGATGGAAGATGGACTAGCTTTCTAAAAAATTTTAATCCATCAAATTTAATTGGCATTGATTTTTCTGAGGAAGTTTTAAAAAAAAATAGACAAATTTGTGATCAAATATTATTAACAAATATTCAAAATGAGAAATTGGCACTAAAGTCTAACAATATTGACCTAATTCTTTGTCTGGAGGTTTTAGAGCATTTAACTTTTCCAAATTTTTTTATTTCAGAATTAATGAGAGTTTTAAAACCTGGGTCAATTGCAATATTTACTATTCCTAATATTTTATCATTTATCTCAAGACTAAGAGTTTTGTTAGGATTGTTGCCAGTAGCAATAATTTCAGATCCTACACATGTAAAATTCTATAGACGCAAAGAAATTATTAGACTTTTTTCAAAATTTAAAACTGAAATTAAGTTTTATTCGTCAACCTTTTCCTTGAATATTTTTAATCCAAAAAGTAAATTCAACATAAAGTCTTTTGGTTTGTTATCTAACTTTGATGATAGTTTAATTTTTTCTATAAAAAAATTATAAAATATGTAAAAAACTATTTCTTGGAGATATCCTAACTAACATTGACAGAGCTAGTATGGCTTCAAGCCTTGAATTGAGATTACCTCTGCTGGATTACACACTTATTGAATTTTCATTTAAAAATTTAGATTCAAACTATAAAATTTACGGTAATAAAGGTAAATACATTTTAGGACAAATTTTAAAAAACTATATTCCAAAAAATTTAATTAATAGACTAAAAATGGGTTTTGCTATACCTCTATCAAAGTGGTATAGAGGAAGATTGAAAAATTCGATGTTAGATACTTTAAACTTAAATAAATTTAAGAGTCAAAATATACTTAATTTTCAGCAATTTGGTAAAATGATTAAAAACTACATAATATCAAAAAGAAATTGTTACCATAAGTTATGAAATATTTTGATGTTTCAAATGTGGTTCGATAAATGGATAAAATAATATTCCTGCTAAACTAATTGATAATAAGATTTTCATATATAGTGGTATGATTTTTTACCATCGCCTTTAGACAAAATTTTGTCGAATCCTTTTTTGATTCTAAAGATTTTCTTTTCAATAAATTTTTATTTGACAGTAAAGTTTTCATCGCCTTGACTAATTGACTTTTATTATTGCTTTCTATTAGAAAACCATTTCTATTATTTGTAATCTCAGAATTTCCTCCAACATTTGTTGCTATTGTTGTTATACCATGACTGATAAATTCTATAAGGCTATTAGACAGTCCTTCTTCAAATGAAGAACTAATTCCAGCATCTGTAATATCTAGAAATTTTTTAATATATTTTGTTTTGTTTTTAAAAATAAAATAACCCTCAATTTCCTTTTCTTGAATTAAATTTTTTAGATATTTCTTATATTCATCTTTTCCTGAGCCTAAAAAAATAACTATGAACGGAGTTTTAACAAATTTTCTAAGTTCATCAACAGCATCAATTACTAGCTTGTGGTTTTTATAAGGTATCAAATTAGCTAAAACTAAAAAAACAAAAGTATTTTTTTTTATACCCAAAACTTCTTTAAATTTATCTCTTGATTCTTTCTGTTTGTCATTTGTATTTACAAAACCGTTATAAATAACCTTAATTTTGCACTTTGGGGCTCCTTCATCTATTAAATTTTTTCTTACTGCAATAGCATTTGCAATTATTAGTTTTATTTTATTGTGAAGAAATAATTCAATTTTCCTTAAAGGAAGGAATTTAAATTTATTCTGATAGTGATTTAAAGATCTTCTGCTCATTATAATATTTTGATGATTATTTAAAATACCAATAAGACCTCCCGTCAAATATGCTAAAAATAAAAAACAATGAATAATGTCAGGTCTAGTTTTTTTTATTCTGAAGTAATTTACTACGAAATTTAAAAAATGACTTAATATTGATTTAAATTTAAATTTGGGAAGAAAAACTCTTACAGAACTATCTAAATCCTCAAATAAATCACCCTTTTCGTTCATAAGAAGATAAAGATCAATCTTAAATTCTTTTTTATCCATTGAATTAATAAGATTGAGAAGTTGTTTTTCCGTTCCACCTAAACCAAGTGAGCCAATAAAAAAAGATATATGAATTTTTTGGGAAGTATTTTTTTTAAATTTTTGCTCAGATTTAAGCATCAATTTTACTCATAGTGAAAAGGGCTTTAAATATATTCAATACTTACACTACCAAATTATTTTTTAAAATGATACTTTTGTTTTTAAGCATTTAATTAAAAGTCAAAACTAAAATTTTCAATTCAAATATATAATGTTATAACATTAAGTATAATTTATTATTTAATTATTATTAATTTATTTTTCAGTTTAGGTAAATTTAATTCATATCAATTGTTTGACATGTTTTAATTAAATTTGGTAATTATTAAGATCTTTATATTTGTAAAAAAAAGGAAAAATATGCAAAAGCTTAAGGTTGCGGTAATAGGTTGTGGACATTGGGGAAAAAACCTTATAAGGGACTTTGCAGATTTGGGCGTGCTAAAATATGTTTGTGATTCAGATCCATTAATAGCATATGAAATTGCAAAACGATACAATGTTGAGACTAAGTCTTTAAAAGATATTTTACTTGGAGATGTATGTGGTGTTGTTATAGCTGCGCCTGCCGAACATCACAGTAAAATAGTAAAATCCTCACTTGAAGCAAAAAAACACGTTTTTGTGGAAAAGCCTATTTCTTTAAATGTTTTAGAAGCTAAAGAGTTATGTGACTTGGCTAAACTTAATAGTAAAATTTTAATGGTTGGGCATTTATTGCAATATCATCCAGCTTTTTTAAAGCTTAAAGAACTTGTTGATAAAGGTAAACTTGGTAAACTTCAATATATTTATTCAAATCGTCTAAACTTAGGCAAATTTCGAAGTGAGGAAAATATTTTATGGAGTTTTGCACCACACGATATTTCTATGATTTTAAGTCTTATTGGGAGTACACCAGAAAAAGTTGTTGCTACTGGTGCCGCACATTTGAGTAAAAATATTCACGATGTAACAATAACTCATTTAACTTTTAAAAATGATATACAAGCTCATGTGTATGTCTCGTGGTTACACCCATTTAAAGAACAAAAGTTAGTTGTTGTTGGTGAAAGAGGCATGGCTGTGTTTGATGATGGTTTAGATTGGTCGATGAAACTAAAACTGTATCCTCATGAAGTAAAATGGGTTAATGGCTCTCCAGAACCGCAAAAAGCAGAATTTGAAGCTTTAATTCTTGAATCTAAAGAACCACTTAGGACAGAATGTGAACATTTTTTAGATTGTATTCAAAAGAATAAAAGACCAAGAACCGATGGAAGTGAAGGTTTAAACGTTTTAAAAGTACTTGATGCTTCTCAGAGGTCTTTGATAAGAGGAAATACAATATATTTAGAAAATAATAAAGAAGAAAAAAATCAATTTTATTCTCATGAAACCGCATATATCGACAAAGGTTGTTATATTGGTAAAGGAACTAAAATCTGGCATTTTTCTCATATTCTCAAAGGAGTTTACATTGGTGAAAATTGTAATATTGGTCAGAATAATATGATTGGTCCTGATGTTGTTGTTGGCAATAATTGTAAAATACAAAATAATGTAAGCTTATATAAAGGCGTAAAATTAGATGATGGTGTATTTTGCGGTCCTTCTTGTGTTTTTACTAACGTGCATAATCCTCGAGCTGAAATTGATCGCAAAAAAGAATTTCTTAAGACTCATGTAGAGAAAGGGGTAACTATTGGGGCTAACGCTACAATTATCTGTGGAAACAAATTGGGAGCCTATAGCTTTGTAGGTGCAGGTGCAGTTGTAACTAAAAATGTTAAATCTCACGCAGTTGTGGCTGGTAATCCTGCCAAACAAATTGGGTGGATATCACATGCAGGAGAACTGCTTGATAAATCTTTTAGATGTCCTAAAGAAGGTCGTAAATATGCAATTGATAAAGCTGGGAATTTAAAAGAAATTGAAAAAAAAAAAGTTTTGAATAAGCAGCCTAAAAATAAAACTAAAAAAATTGCTAACTTATGAAAAAACGTGTTGTAACAATTGTTGGTGCAAGACCACAATTTATTAAAGCTTCAACTTTATCTAGAGAGATTAAAAACCATGATGTTTTTGAAGAAATAGTTATTCATACAGGTCAGCATTTTGATAAAAATATGTCTGATATTTTTTTTGATGAGCTTAAGATTTCAAAGCCAAAATATAATTTTGATATTAATAGTTGTTCTCATGGGAAAATGACTGGTCAAATGCTTATAGCAATAGAGGAGGTTTTTTTAAATGAAAAACCAGACTTAGTTTTAGTTTATGGTGATACAAATTCGACTCTAGCAGGTGCGATTGCAGCATCTAAACTAAATATCCCATTAGCCCATGTGGAAGCAGGTCTAAGGTCTTTTAACAGGAAAGTGCCTGAAGAAATAAACAGACTTTTAACAGATCATCTAAGTAAGTTTCTATTCTGTCCAACAAAGCAAGCACTGAAAAACTTAAAAATTGAAGGAATCACAAACGGAGTTCACCACACTGGAGATATAATGTACGACGCCACAATATTTGCAAAAGATTACATAAATAAAAATTTAAAAAAGCTAAATAATAAGTTTAAAATACGTAAAAATGAATTTGGATTAATGACTATTCACAGACAAGAGTCAGTAAATAATAAAATACAATTTTCTAAATTGTTGGACTATGCAAACAAGTTTTCAAAAAAAAATAATATAAAAATTTTATTTCCCGTTCATCCTAGAACAAAAGCTCTGATAAAAGAATATAAGTTAATGTCAAACTTTTCCTTTCTAGATCCTTTGAGTTATTTTGAGATTCAATACCTTCTAAGTAATGCTTTTGTTGTTTTAACTGACTCTGGTAGTCTTCAAAAAGAAGCTTATTTCCATAAAGTACCATGTGTTACATTTCGCTCAGAAACAGAGTGGGTGGAAACTGTTAAAAATGGTTGGAACAGATTATGGACTGAAAATCATTATGAGTCTCGACAAAAAATTTTTGATTATGGTGACGGAAATGGAGCAAAAAATATAATCAATATTTTGTTAGAAAATTAAAAAAGTAATTCTTTTTGTAAACTATTAATAATTGGCTTTACGTAACTTTTCAATAATTTCGTAAAACTTTTCAATAATATACGAAGAATACTTAATGTTCATTGGTAAACTTAAAACTTTACCTGAAACTTCTTCACTCACTTTTAAGGAGATAGATTTTGGAAACTTTTTGTATGCTTTTTGGAGATGTAAAGGTTTCTGATAATAAATCATAGAGGGTATCCCCGATTCTTTTAATTTCTCAATTAGAATTGATCTAGAAATTTCGTTAGGTAATTGAATTGTGTATTGGGCCCACGCTGATTTTGCTCCTAAAATAACATACGGTACTTGGACGATATTTTTTAGCATTTTATTATAGTAACTTGCTATTTTTTGCCTTTCTCTAAGTTCATCATCAAATATTTTTATTTTTTCTAATAATATTGCTGCTTGAATTGTATCTAATCTTGCATTTAATCCGATGCGAATGTTGTCGTATTTGTGATCACCTTTACCATGCAGTCGTATTGACTTTAGTACCTCTGCAAGTTCGTCATCATCAGTAAAAATAGCACCTCCATCTCCATAACAACCAAGAGGTTTTGCAGGAAAAAAACTCGTTGCTGTTGCATAAGCTAGCTTACCAACTTTCTTTTTTAACAATTCAGCTCCATAACTTTGTGCAGCATCAGCGAGAATCCATAACTTATTTTCATCTGCTATTTTTTTAAGTATATTATAATCCGATGGTTGACCAAATAAATCGACAGCAATTATTGCCTTTGGTTTTAGTCTCCTTTTTTTTGCAATTTTGATACTTTTAATTAAACTTTCTGAATCAATATTATAGGTGTCAAAAAGAACATCCACGAAAACAGGTGTAGCTCCTAAGATTGCAACTACCTCTGGTGTTGCGGTGTAGGTAAAGCTGGGAAGAAAAACAGCGTCACCTGGACCAATATTTTTTGCCATTAAAACCATCAATAGAGCATCTGTGCCACTTGAACATGATATAACATTTTTAACTTTAGAATATGCTGCTAATTTTTTCTCCAGTTCAAAAACTTCAGGACCCATAATATACTTTCCATGATCTAGAACTCGTTTTATAGCCATATCGATTTGACTTTTTATTTTATTTTGCTGTGATTTGAGGTCAAGAAAAGGGATTTTTTTTAATAAATTTTTTTTTTTGGCTTTAAGTTTGACTGACACTGCGAATAATTTCTTTTGAATAATTAGTTATTTGTTATGTGGCATTTAAGAAATTAATAACAATACTTATTTTATATTCAAGCTCTGTTTTTTTGATTTTAAATTCTTATTTTAATATATCATATAAGTTTTAATACATCTATAAATTAGTACTGATATAAAATTAAACACTATCATCATAAAACTTTAAACATCCATTTTAAATTTTCTTAAGTTAAACTTCTCTTCTATCTTTATTCAGAATTATAAAGAACAAATTAGGCTTTGAATCTTTTAAATTAATTTTTTTAATCAAACACTAATTGTTTTTGCTTAGTCTTATGTATGTTTTAACACAAAGATATTTAATGCTACTTTGTCTTATTGTAGTAGTAATAATAATAGAACTCATTAATTTATTGAAAAAAATGTGACAAAATAATCAATGTTTATATTATAATTATTAATAGGAAAAGTAATATGAAAATTTTACAGGGTATTGATCTTTTAAAGAAAGAAAGGATTCAAAAAGTATACTTAAAGTTTGGAGATAAGTTTTTATCTAGAATTTTTTCATTTAAAGAAATAGAGCAAATAAAAGATAACAATAAATATACCAATAAAATTGCTTCGAAATTTTCGGCTAAAGAAGCTACCTCTAAGGCGATTGGAACTGGTTTCTCCGAGGGAGTAAAATTTAAAGATATAGAAATACTCAATAAAGATAATGGTAAACCTTTTGTAAAACTTCATGGTAAAGCAAGCCTTAAAATTGATGAGATATTATCGTCCAGCGTTTCAATAAGTGATGAGGATGATCTTGTAATTACAATTGTGACATTTATTGTTAAAAATTGAGAATCAAAACTTGATAGGTTTATATATTTATCTTTCTAAAAATTTTTTCTAGAATTTAATTATAATTGTGACAAATTTCAAAATTATTTTGATTAATATTTTCTTTATTATTAAATTCTTTATCCACTTTATATTTTTTTTTTTTCTATTAATATGTTGATAACAATGGATGATTTTTCTCAAACATTTACAAAAGATTCTATCTTAAAAAAATTTCATGCTGTGAGAAAACAGTCATTAAAATTGATTAAACCACTTGAAGCTGAAGATATGGTTATTCAAACAGAAACTTTTGTAAGTCCAATTAAATGGCATTTAGGACATACTACTTGGTTTTTTGAGAAATTCTTATTAATCCCTAATCTCAAAAATTATATATCGTTTGATGAATCTTTCGATTATATTTTCAATTCATACTACTTAGGTGTAGGTTCATTCAATGAAAAGTCAAAAAGGGGATTTCTAAATAGACCATTTTATCAAAGGGTACTTGAATATAGAAAGTATGTAGACTCTTATATGAACGATTTATTAAATTTGAAATTATCTCAAGACTTAAACTTTAAAGTTGAATTAGGCATTAATCACGAGCAGCAACATCAAGAGCTTATTTTAATGGACATTAAACATATATTTTTTAGTAACCCATTAAAACCTAAGTTTTTAGAAACTAAAAAAAATCATAAAAAAAAGGAAGTTAGATATTCAAATGAATTTAAATGTAATGAAAATAAAAAATTTAAATTTGGGAATAATGCAGAAAATTTTTTTTATGATAATGAAAGCCCAAGTTCTTTTTGTTATTTGCAGCCTTTTAGACTTGATAATTTTGTAACAAATAAAGATTGGAAGGAATTCATGAGTGAAGGTGGATATGAGAATTTTAAATATTGGCTTTCTGATGGATGGGACTTCATTCAGAAAAATAAAATTAGAAAACCAATGTATTGGGTTGATTCTAATAATTATTTTACTTTTTATGGTGTAAAAAAAATTTTAGACCAATTACCAGTTTCAAATATTAGTTATTATGAAGCTCAAGCTTTCGCAAACTATAAAAAAAAAAGACTGCCAACAGAATTCGAGATGGAATTTGTTTTGAGTAGTTCTAAAAAAAATGGAAATTTTCTTGAACAAGCGAATTTTGAAGAGATTAATTATAACACAGAGCTTTTTAATATGTCATTTTATGGTAATCTTTGGGTCTGGACATCCAGTTATTACGTACCCTATAAAAATTACAAACCTTTTAAAAATAATCTATCAGAATATAATTCAAAATTTATGTGCAATCAATTAGTACTCAAGGGTGGCTCATTTGCATCACCCAAGAGCCATATAAGACCCTCTTATCGAAATTTTTATTATCCTCAAGATAGATGGCAGTTTTCTGGTTTAAGGTTGGCAGAGGATATTTAATGAATAATTTAGACTTTCTAAATTTTTTTGATTCTATTGAGGATCACTCTCTGACAGTGTTAAAGGGTTTAGATTCAAAACCTCAAAAAAAAATTAATTCCAAATATTTTTATGACAAAAAAGGATCAATATTATTCGATAAAATTACAAAACTAGCTGACTATTATCCCTCAAAAATTGAATGTGAAATTTTAGAAAAAAATAGGGATAATATAAGAAAAATGTTACCTTCAAATTCTGTTATTATAGAATTTGGAAGTGGCTCAAACCGGAAAATAAAAAAATTACTGAATGCTATTGATAAACCAATCGAATATATTCCAATTGACATAAGCAAAGAGTTTTTATTTAAAAATGCTAAAGACTCAGCAAAAGATTTTCCAAATCTAAAAATTAAAGCAATTTGTGCAGATTTTAATCAGATAGATGTACTACAAAGAATTATAGGAAAAAAAAAATCGAAAATTGGTTTCTTTCCTGGCTCTACAGTGGGAAATTATAGTCCAGAGGACGCAAAAAAATTATTAATTAACTTTTCAAGAATTCTTGGAGATGAAAGTCATCTTGTAATTGGTGTTGATTTAAAAAAGGATATAGAAGTTTTAGAAAAAGCATATAATGACTCTAAAGGAATAACCGCTGAATTTAATAAAAATATTCTTAATGGTGTGAATAAAATATGTGGCACCATATTTGATTCAAAACTTTTTTATCATAAAGCCTTCTTTAATAAAAAAAAGAGTAGGATAGAAATGCATTTAGTGAGTAAAAAAAAACAAATAGTTGAAATATTAAATACAAAAATTCATTTTAAAGAAGGAGAAACTATTCATACTGAAAATTCTTATAAATATACCTTAAGTAGTTTTCAGAATTTAGCGGAGTTGTCAAATTTTCAAATCATAGATGTCCTAAAAGATAAGAGATCCTTTTTTGGTGTATTCATTTTGAAAGTAAAAAGTATTTGAAATATATTAATTTTAATAACGCAGGATCTAGCAAGCCACTCAACATTGTTAATGAAGAAATAAATAGTTTTTTAGAAATTGAGAATAATTATGGCGGATATTATGCAGTTGTTAAATTTAAAAATAAGTTAAATTGCTTTTACAATAATCTTTCGAAATTAATAAATTGTAAACAAAAAGAAATATCTTTTTTAACAAGTACGACGCTGGCATGGAATTTATTTTTTAATTCACTGCAAATAAAAAAGAATCAAAATATTCTTATTTTTGAAAATGAATACGGAAGTAATCTTATTTATTACAAAAATAAAAGACACAATTTAAAAATTGTCAATATTAAAAAAAATGGAAAAGTTTGTTTTGAAGACTTAAAAAAGAAAATTAATAAATATACCAAAGTAGTTTCTTTGTGTCATGTTGCAACGCATTGTGGAAATAAAATTGAAGCTGAAAAGATTTGCAATTATGTAAAAGAGCTTTTTCCAGAAGTTATATGCGTACTTGATGCATGTCAATCTATTGGACAGGTAGAAGTTGATGTAAAGAAAATTAATTGTGATGTTCTTGTTGGTTCTGGAAGAAAATATCTAAGGGGTCCTCGAGGTACAGGGTTTATTTACATCAATGAAAAAATAAGAAATAAAATTAGTCCCATGATTTTGGATATGAAAAATTCTGAAATAATTGGTGATAAAATAAAAATCAAAAAATCTCATATTTTTGAGAATTATGAATTCTCACCCTCTCTGCAAGTTGGATTAAGTAAAGCTCTCGAAAAAGTTAATGAATATGGAATATATAACATTGAACAAAATATTATTAAGAAAAGTAAATATTTCAGAAAGAAACTTGAAAATTTTAATCAAATTACATTCTTTGAAAATTTGAATACGCTGACTGGGATTAATACATTAAAGATAAAAGGTTTGAGTTCATTAAAAATTTACACATACTTACTTTCAAAAGGAATTCTTTGTTCTATATCAAAATATTCATCAAGTTTACTTTATTTTAATAAGCTTACAGTGAATGATTTAATTAGAATATCTATACATCAATATAATACATATGACGATATAAACTATTTAGTTAAATGTTTAATTGACTTAATTACAAAAAAAGCAATTATATAAATATGAATGTAGAGAAATTTATAAGATTAATACAAGTAACTTCTGTACTTTTAATTCTTGTTGGTGCCGTAGTTGGTTTCATTAGTGAAATCAATCTGATGATTGAAAAAATGAAAGTCGAGCTTGCAGATCTCTTACTTCTTTTTATTTATGTTGAGGTAATGGGAATGATAAGGGTATATCTTCTTAATGAAGAAATACGAATCACATACCCTCTGATAATTGCAATAACGGCTATTTCAAGACTAATAATACTGCAAAAAAAGGATCTCGATCCATCTATACTTATTTATGAATCTTTAGCAATACTCATAATTGCCATTGCAATTATTGTATTGAGATTGAGATATTTGACATTTCTTAAGCCAAAAAGAAATTATAAATAAATATTAAATCTTGATGCATTCAAAATTTATTCAAAAACTTTTTTTTTACAACAACTGTACCTTTATTTTGTTTGTACTACTCTTTCTATTTTATCCAAGTTTGGATATTTATTTTTCTAGTCTTTTTTTTAATGAAAATCAGTTTCTTTCTGAAAAATATACGTTTATAAAAGTTTTAAGGGTTTATTTAAAAAACCTTATGATAATTATTCCAGTAATTTCTCTTCTAATCCTGTTCATAGACTATATTAACAAAAAACAGAATATGAGAAGATTAATAAATCAAAGAACTAAGTTCTCATTAATAGGTTTAATTGTTGGCCCAATTTTGGGTTGTGGGATAATCGCCAACTTATATTTCAAAGATACTTGGGGAAGGGCTAGACCAGTTCATGTAGAGGAATTTGGTGGAAACAAAATCTTTACTCCTGCTTTTTTAAAGTCTGATCAGTGTGAAAAAAATTGTTCTTGGATCAGTGGAGAAACGTCTGCAGCATTCTCATTAACAGTTGGCACAATACTACTTAAAAATCCTATTTTTTTTCTAATGAATTTAATTCTGGGTTTTTTAGTTTTCTTTTGTAGACTTTCCATGGGAGGACACTTTTTCAGTGACAATATTTTCGCTATGATTTTTATGATCTATTTAGCGATATTTTACAAAAATATAATTTATCTACATTTGAGAAAAAAATTATTTTATGAAAAAAGTTTTAATAATAACTGATGAAAAAAAAAGTAGTTATAATCAATGTGATGCTCTTTTATATTATTTAAAAAAAAAAGTTAAAATAAAAACAGAGCATTTAAAAATTGAAAGAGAATTAACTCACACTTTACCCAATTTTGTTATTTATACATATTTGTATATAAAATCATTTTTTAAAAAAAAAAATAAGAATCAAATTGCAGATTTTATTATCTCCTGTGGAAGAATAAGTGCTCCATATAGTTTAATACTAAAAAAATTTAACAAAGAATGTAAAGTCTTTCATATATTAGATCCTTATTTTCTAAGAAATCGCTTTGATAAAATATTAATTCCATCTCACGACTTTCAAAAGTTTTATAAACGCAACAATGTGCTAGAGTTTGTGGGAACCTTTGTTGTTAAAAGAAAATTACCCAATAATTATGTAAAAAATTTTAAGGAAATTGAATCAATAAAAAATATAATAGCTTGCTTTGTAGGTGGAGATGGTAAGAGTTCTAAAATCTTAATTTCGGAAATAAATGATCTTGTTGACAAAATAAATCTAATTGGTGATGGATACAGGGTTGTATATTGTTTTTCAAGAAGAACAAGTAAAATAACAAAAAAAATTATCTGTAAAAGAAAAAAAGACGATCATTATTGTTATGATTATAAAGACAAAAATCCATATTGGTACTTGATAAATAAATCATCACATTTTATTGTTACAGAGGATTCTGTTAGTATGATATCAGATGCTGCTTTTACAGGAAAACCTGTTTACGTAGCTAGGATAAATAATATAAAAGATAAAATAAAAGATTTTGTAAAGAATTTAGAAGAAAAAGGTGTCGTAAAATTTTTTGACGGTGAAATTCGAAGTTGGAAATATAAAAAAATAAATGAGTCAAAGAGAATCGCAGATCATCTTATCAAAATAATTTAATTGTTCCATCTATTATGAAACCAAATCCACTGTTCTGGTTTTTGTTTTATCCATATTTCAACATATTTATTCAAATGATTCATAATTTCTTTTTCATTACCAATTTGTTTAAGTTCATCAGGAGAAATTGGTTTCGCATAAGAAATTTTGAAATTTGTAGCATTTTCTCTAAAACATACTGCAGGTATTATGGGACAATCATATTTTAAAGCAAATTTGGCAATTGCAGACGGAGATTTAACAGATTGTCCAAAAAATTTTGTAGAAATACCGTCATTCATTTTTTGATCTATAAGCATTCCAATATGTCCACCTTTACTTCTCATTATTTTGAGGCACTGTTTAGCTCCATCAGCACCTTTTCTAATTAAACCAACTCCATAACCTAAGCGTATCTTTCTGAGAATTTTATCAACTAAATGATTATTTGGAGCTCTGTATATAAAATTTATTTTAAAGCCTTTTTGGGTAAGTAGATGAGAAGTTAATTCCCAGTTACCGATATGTGCAGAAAAAAATAAACAATTAGAGTATTTTTTCATTGGACCAATTAAGTTTTCCTCATTCTCAACAATTATATTATTTTTTTTTCCAAGTTTAATTTTATTAAGATTTGGATATTCGCCAACAACTCTTCCAAAATGAAACCACATCCTACTAATTATAGTGTTAAGTTCTTGTGAACTTATTTTCGGGAAAACTCTCATAATATTTTTTTTTACAACTAAATTTCTCTTTGAAAAAAAACCATATAAAGAAAAAATCACTCCTCCAGTTAATGATGATAGTCTAAGCCCGAGTAGTTTAAATAATAAAAAAAAGAAAATTACTATTATATATTCTAAAATATTTCTCAAAAAACTCCCAAAAATCCTAATTTATTACTATTATTGATGGAGGCAAAATATTATTTTGATTAATTGTTTTTTCAACTTCATACAAAGAAGATTGGAAAACTCTTTCTGAATTCATTGAAGCGTTTGAAACTATAAAAACTTTTGTTTTACGATCAACACCCATTTCAATTAAATCAGATGAAATTTTTTTTATTTGACTTACCCCCATATATATAATTATTCTACCCTCGTTACCTACGATTTTCTTTAGATCCAGTGAAATAGAGCGATTATTAATTCTTCTATGACCAGTGATAAAGTTACAAACACCGTTTTGATTGAAAAAAGAAATGTTCGTTTTGTTGATTGCTGGTTGTGATGATGTAATTCCAGAAAAAATTTTATATTTTATCTGTTTTTTTTTAAGAAATTCTATTTCTTGACTTCCCCTGCTAAAAAAACTAGGGTCACCGCCCTTAAGTCTTAAAACTTTATTGTTTTTTTTGGCATGATCTACCATCCATTCATTTATTTCACTTTGAGAACATGCTCTTTTATTTTTTGTTTTACCTCCAAATATCTTTATTGCAGTTTTTTTTGTATTCTTTAAAAGTTCTTCATTTACTAAAGAGTCATATATAATAACATCTGCCTGTTTTATAGCTACATAAACTTTTAATGTTACTTGCTTTAAACAACCAGGTCCAGCGCCAGCAAGAATAACTGATCCTTTTTCAAAAACTAAATTACTGGGTTTATAATTAATCTCCATATGATATCGTAGCATCAAAAGACATGAAAAATACAATCGTTTTAAAAAAAGTATCAATAAAATTAGATGGAAAATTTGTTCTTAAAAATATATCTTTTTCCGCGAGTCCTGATAAACCTTTATGTATTATAGGAACAGGTTCTTCAGGAAAGAGTTCATTGTTAAAAAGTATTTTAGGTCTCGTGAAAATAAGCTCCGGTAAAATTTTTATAAATGGTCAATCAATTGAAGATAATAAAATAAGGAAAGTGTATGATACATTTGGAGTTGTATTTCAAAAAGATGCATTGTTTGATAGTTTAACTGTTTGGGAGAATATTATGTTTAGGAGCTTAAATGACTTCTCCAAGCAAGAGTTGATAAGAAAGTCTCTTTCAATTCTCAAAAAAGTCGGTTTGGCTAGAAATGATGCTTTCTTGTTTCCATCTGAGCTTTCAGGTGGAATGAGAAAAAGAGTAGCAATTGCTAGAGCCATTTCTCACAAACCAAAGTTTTTGGTGCTAGACGAACCCACCGCAGGTTTGGATCCAGTTAAAACTAATGTTATCTTTAATATTATCAAGAAATTATCCAATAATAGCAATACGACATTGATTGTCGTAACATCTGACATGCGTGGTGTTTTGAAGTATTTTGAAGAGGTTGTGGTTCTTGAAAACTCGGGTTTACACTGGCTAGGTTCAGTTGCTCAGGTAAAAAAAAAACCTACTAAATATTTAAAAAAAATGTTTGAAAGAGTGGCATAACTCATTTTCTAATCAAGTCAGCACACCCTGCAGTTGCATCAATGCCAGATTCAACATAACAGGCACTCAGTCTGTTTTTAGTTAGGAGTTTTCCAAGATTGTAACCTCTACTATTTGAAGCGACCCAAGTAATAGTCTTGTTATCGGGATGAATCACCCCAAAAAAATTTTTGGTACCGTCTGTGTATGAAAAAGTACCTTTGAATCTTCGACCTTTTTGCTCTATAATTTCAACTTTTTTTTCCCAAGTTCTAAATCCTCTTTGTTCTGATATAGTTTTGTTTTCTCCAATCCAAGTTCCAATTATATTTGGAACCTTCTCAGATGAAAAGACGTTGTTAAAGCTAATCATAGCAAAACAGAAAAAAGAGTAGATGAATATTCTAAAGTTCATATTATTATTATTGTTATAAATAAAAAAAATTCAACAATTATAATGAATATTGAATTTCTAAAAATATATTATTCAAAAAAAATACTATTAATATTTGTGATGGGTATCGCAAGTGGAATTCCTCTTTACATGATTTTGTCAACTTTATTTATTTGGCTTACAAGAGAAAATATTGATATTTCCACAGTTGGTCTATTTGCGCTCACACAAATACCATGGAGTTTAAAATTCACTTGGGCCCCATTTATAGATAATTATAACATACCTATTTTAAGTAAATATTTTGGCCAAAGGAAATCCTGGTTGTTAATAACACAAATTTTGCTTATTTTTTCTTTGATTCTTTTAGGTTTTAGTGATCCTACTGAAAATCTAATTTTAACTGCATCTTTTGCCTTATTAACTGCTTTCTTTTCAGCCAATCAGGATATAATTATAGATGCTTTTCGAATTGAAATTCTTGAGAATGAACTCCAAGGTGCAGGGGCTGCTGCTACACAGTTTGGATATAGAGTTGGGGGAATAATGGCAGGAGCAGGTTCTCTTTATCTTAAAAGTATTTTTAGTTGGTCAGAGGTTTTTATCTTAATTGCTCTAGTACTTTTATTTTTAATGATTTTGTGTATTTTTGTGTTTAAAACGAATTCTTATCATAAAAAAAGAAAACAAGACGGTTTACTTGCTCCTTTCAGAGAGTTTATAACAAGAAACTCAATTAAAAATTTAATTATTATTCTTTTTTTCATTTTTTTCTTCAAATTTGGAGATGTAGTTGCAGGAATAATGGCAAATCCGTTTTACGTAAAAATTGGTTTTTCAAATATTGATATTGCTAACGCGAGTAAAATTTTTGGTGTTTTTATGACTTTATTTGGCGTTTTATGTGGAGGATATTTAGTTAAAAAAATAGGTTTAATTAACTCTTTAATTATTTCAGGTTTTTTTCAAATAGTATCAAATTTATTATATGTCTTATTGAATATAATTGGACCTGAATTTAATTTTCTTTTAATTACTGTTGCAGGTGAGAATTTTTCAGGTGGATTAGGTTCAGCTGCTTTTGTAGCCTATTTGTCAGTTCTTTGTAAAAAAGAATTTTCAGGAACACAGTATGCAATTTTATCATCAGTTATGGGTGTAGCAAGAACATTTTTATCTTCTCCTTCTGGTTTTATTGTAGAGTCTTTAGGATGGAGTTATTTTTTTGTATTATCAACAATATTTGGTTTGCCAGGTTTAATTATATTATTCTGGATGAAGCAAAGATTTCCTATTAAAATGCAGATTCCTTAAAAAATTAATTTGTAATAGATTTAAATTCCTCAAGCTTATTCAATGGCTCATAGTTACAAATTTCATTGTAATAATTATTCAGTACAGGAGTTTGATTTAAAAATGCAGGATCTATGAGATCAAGCTTACCAGAACAAAACCAATAAATAACCCTCCAAGCTGTTATATCTGCAATACTAAATTTGTCTGTAAAAAACTTTTTATTTAATGAAGAATTCTTTAATAAATTTTCTAAGTAGGAAAACCATAAAACTAAATCATTTTCTATAAACTCTTGACGAAGTTTCTTTGACTTAGCAAAGTTTTTTTCTCTTATTGCCGCTCTAATCGAGGGAGCAATGTGAGTTGTTATTTCGTTAGCCCAATCTAATACTTGATCTATGATTAATATCTTTAATTCATTTGTATCGTACAGAGAGGCACGCGTCGCGCAAAATTTTGCTAGAGTATGTGTTTGTGAAAACTGTTTATTATTTATAATCATTACTGGAAGTTGACCAAATGGGAATTTTTTTTTTTCTTTTGGCCACTGTTGTCTTTTAATTCTAATATATTCGTAAGGAATTTTTGAGTGAGACAGACATAATCTCAAAATGTCTATTCTCCAAAAGTTAAAATCAAAATAAACGAGCTTTATCATTATTTCTCTGCAAATGCTTTTTCAATAACAAATCCACCTTGAACTTTTGTGGAACCTTCTTTAGAACCAAGGTTTTCAAATATTTTTTTTAAATCATATGTCATCTCTTCTGAACCGCAAATCATTACTCTATCAATTTCAGGTTTGAAGTGTTCTACACCAACTTTTTTCCATAATGTATTTTCTTTTATCCAGTCTGTAATTCTTCCTTCATTAACCCATTTTTCTCTTGTAACAGTGTTAAAATAAATGAAATTATTTTTTGTCACTTCAGAATAAACCTCATCGTTGTTAAGGTTTGTAAGCAAATCTCTGTAAGCAAGTTCTTTAGATGTTCTTACCGTATGAGTTAAAATAATCTTTTCAAATTTTTCGTATGTTTCAGGATCTCTTACTATACTCATGAAGGGAGCTAACCCTGTCCCAGTTGAAAATAAAAAAAGATTTCTTCCGGGCAGAAGGTAGTCACACACTAGTGTTCCAGTTGGTTTTGAATTAATAATTATTTCATCATCAATTTTTACATGTTGAAGCTTACTAGTTAATGGTCCGTTAGGAACTTTAATGCTTAAAAACTCTAAATGATCTTCATGATTAGGACTAACTACAGAATAAGCTCGTAACAATGGTTTTCCATCAATTTCAAGTCCTATCATAGCGAATTCACCATTTTTAAACCTAAAACTCATATCTCTAGTTGTTTTGAAACTAAATGTTTTGTCAGTCCAGTGGTGGATTTCAGTTACTTTTTCTTTTAGAAGAGCCATTAAATTTTTCAAAAAAACATCATATTATTGATTTATAATTATGATATAAACCTTAATTATATAATTTTTAAATAAATGACAAGTATTAATATTAGAAAATTATCTCATTCCGAGATGGATTTGTACAGGAAACCACTATTACCTGAAAAATGGAGTTGTTTCCCTGTTGATAAAGACATCGATACTCAACAGTTAAGAAAAATTTTGCAAAAAGATTTAGATAAAATTAGATCTGGTGCAGAAAAAGATCCGTTTTCCAATTCAATCACAATGTTAGCTCTTGATATTTCTAGAAGGTTAGAGAAGAATAAACTAAATTATTCTGCACTTGAAGCTTTGATTCAAAGGTTAGCTGTTGGTTCATTTGGTCTTCGTGCTGATCGTTTAAAATCTTATATCGGTAAAATAGACAAAAAACAAAATACTGAAATAATCAGAAAAATCATTACAAACCTAGCATTTGAAAAAAAGAAAAAGTTAACGTTTAAAGAATTTAACTGCAAGATTTCGAAAGAAATATTTGGAATTGTATTAACAGCACATCCAACTTTTGGAATGACCTATAATATGATGTTAGAACTGGCAAAATTGGCTACATCAAAAAATAATAATAAAAAACTTACTGATAAAGAATTAAAGGGGATTGTTAAAGAAGTCTTCAAGACCGAGCAAAGACCAGAAAAGAAAATAACACTTAATTTTGAACACTCTCTGTCAATGTCTGCTCTAAAATTTCTTCAAACTTCACTGGGAACATTTTATGAGGTAATCATAGATGTCTCAAAAAAATTATTTCCAAGTGATTATCACAGAATAACCCCACAGATTTTTAGATTACATACTTGGGTTGGATATGATGTTGATGGAAGAGGTGATATATTCTGGAACGATAGTTTTTCAAAAAGGCTTCAGGTTAAGGTTGAGCAACTAGATATTTATAAAAAAAAGATAAATAAAATTATAAAATTAAATAAAGACAAACATTGCGGAATTGAGTTGTCAAAAATAAAAAATATTATCACTAATGCAATTCAAACTAATGCTGAAGTGCTTAAAAAATTTTCAGAAAATGGTTTTGTAAATGATTTTAATTCCATTAAAAAGGTATCAAATTTTCTACATAAAAATAAAGATAAGTTGCTCACAAACACTTTGCTAATTCGAGAAAAAATTTCATATGTTATAAATTATTTATTCGAAAAAGATTCGAATAAAAATAAAAATATTATTAATGAAATATTAATTTTTAAAATTGAATTATCAAACTTTGGACTTGGTTTAGGAAGAACACAATTAAGACTAAACGCCAATCAATTAAATAATGCTATATCTAAAGAAATTAATCTGAGCGGAGATCCCAATGATCCCTCAAATAAACTTACATATCTAAATATAATCTCAAAAATGATTGATAATGTTAAACCCGTTAAAATTAATTTTGGAAGTATTTATGAAGAAAATATGAATGCAAGAAGATATTTTATGCTAAC
This sequence comes from uncultured Alphaproteobacteria bacterium, assembly GCA_902536655.1. GTDB lineage: Bacteria > Pseudomonadota > Alphaproteobacteria > Methylaequorales > Methylaequoraceae > Methylaequor. Next base: position 71,983 of record CACAYF010000001.1, read on the forward strand.
AAAACAAATCTTGAAATATATAGACGAAAATCAGTCAATAAGATTTCTGATAGCTGAATGTGATTATCCACTTACTGTTATGACAGCATTATATTTCTCAAAATTGTTTGGGGTAGAAAGTAAAATCGATATATCACCTTTATTTGAGACAGAGAAAGGAATTGAGATTGGAGACGATGTAATTAGAACACTTTTAAGAAATTCAAATTTTAAAAAATACATATTATCTCGAAAGAAACTCACAGTTCAAACAGGATTCTCAGATGCAGGAAGATACTTAGGACAATCTGCAGCTGTTTTATCAATTGAAAATTTGCAAAGAAAAATTGCAAAAGCAATGCATGATTTGAATATAACAAACGTAAAACTTTTAATCTTTAATACTCACGGAGAATCAATTGGAAGAGGTGGACATCCTGTATCCTTAATTGATAGGTTGAAATATGTGAGTTGTAATTATACTCGCAAAAAACTTGTGGATTGGAAAATTGATTTAATTCAAGAAATGAGTTTTCAAGGTGGTGACGGTTATCAATACTTTATGAATCATGATTTAGCTTTCGCTGCTATCTCAAGAATTACAGAATTTTGTTATAATAATAATAGTTCTGAAAAATCAGATGCATTGTATGATTCAGTAGATTTTGGTATAGAGTTTGTTAATACAATTAAAAATTTTAATACAGAAATAATGGATGATCCAAATTATGCAGCACTTTTAAATGTTTTTGGATCTAATTTGACTCACTCAACTGGATCAAGATCAGTGAAGCGCCATATTGACTCTTCTATAAAGACACTTGTTTATCATCCAAGTCAGACAAGAGCAATACCGCAGAATTCGATTCTTCAGCAACTTGGAATGCTAGCAAACTCTTTAGGGGGAGTAGGAAGATTTATAGGGAAAGACCCAAAAAAATTCGTTAGATTATACAACAATTCCGATAGATTTAAAAGAGTAATGGACATAGTGCAATATGCATTTGCTTTTAGTGATATAGAAGTATTAAAAGCTTACATAGATTGTTTTGATCCAGGTATGTGGTTGTCTTGGTCAACAAGAACCGCAGATTCAGAAAGAAGTAAAAATATGAAAGAAGTTGCAAATTTACTTGAAAAATTTGATGTTCATTGGAGACTTAATAAAGTTTACAGAGGACTGCATCAGGAATATATGGAAATAAGAAACTGGATTTTAGGTCGAAAACTCAGCGGGAGAATTGCTGTAGGAAGAGGAAGAGTAATTGAAAAAGAAATCAGAGACGAATTATTGTTAATGCATGGGATACGAGTTGCGATTTTTCATGAAATTTTTTTACTCTCCGTCAGAATACCAAAGTTCAGTGATCAGGCAGGTACGTCGAGAGACGAAGTAATTGCAAAATTAATAAGATTTGACGTTTTTAACGCAGTCGAGACTCTAAGGAAAATCTTTCCAGTTGGTCAAGCAAAAACTTCGAACATTGGTTTTTCTGACAAATCAAACTATGTAAGTGAGGGTAACATTAATTATACAAAAGAAGAAAAAAACATTTTCCAAAAATTAGAAGCCTTATATGAATGTGCAAGACGAGTTAGCAATGGAATCAATCACTTCATAGGATCTGTAGGTTAGTAAGAGTTATTTCTTTTTTTCAGCTTTATAGTGATCTTCAATTGCACCTATGTCTTTATCCGATAAATTCAGTTTTTCTGATAATAACCGTAGTTCCTCTCTTTCCTCTTTATCAATAACATCATCTTTCAGCATAAATTTTAATTTGTCTTCATATTTTTTTTGATTCCTTCTTGTGAATTCTGTAAAAGCTGATGCCATGATTCCAGCTGGCAATGCAACCGTTCCAATTCCTAAAATAATACTTATAGACCCAAAAAATTTTCCTAAATTTGTAATCGGGTACACATCTCCGTAACCAACTGTTGTTAGAGTAACTAATGCCCACCACATAGATTGAGGGATACTTCCAAATTTTTCTGGTTGAACGTCTTTTTCAACTAAGTACATTCCACTTGATACGATTATTAAAGCTATAAACAATAAAAAAAATGCTGCTGCAAAGGACCTTCTTTGATCCCATAATACAGAAATTAAACTATTAATTGAACCTGAGTATCTTGAAAATTTTAACAACCTTACAATCCTCAATGCTCTGACAAATCTAAGATCAATAGATGGGTAAAATAATGCGACAAGACTTGGAAGTATTGCAACAGCGTCAATTATAGCTCCAAAACTAAAAATATATCTGACTCTTTTTTTATAATCACTCTCTTTTTCATTTTCTTTTGAAACACAAGACCACAACCTAAGTAGATATTCTATTGTAAAAATTAATACAGAAAAATACTCGAAATAATTGAAGTAAATTTCAAATTTTTCATAAATTGAATCAACCGTTTCTAAAATTACTGAAAAAACATTCAATGTTATCAATGTAAGAAGAAAAAGGTCAGTTATCTTACTTGCTATATCTTTATCTTGTCCTGGTTCAAGTAATTGCCAACATCTATATTGTATTTGTTTAATATTAATTGGTTGCTCCTGAGAATTATTTTTTAGGACACGTTATTTCTTTTTGGCATGTATTCCCTGGAGAACCAAGGTATATCTCTTTATCTTTTGCTCCTCTTTTCTGAGATTGATAGGTACAAACAACGTCACCTGGAACTTTTCTTTCACTAATAAGCCTGCATTTTGGTTGAATAACAATTCTCTTTCTTCTGTCAAATGTTCCCTCTTCAGGGGCATATGTTCTACCTTTTGTTTTTGGTAAAGCGTCAACCATAAAGGGAATCATAAAACAAAATATTACATAAAGACTAAGAATTTTCCTCATCAGGTTTTTCCTTATTCTGAGTATTTGTTTTTGTGGATGTTTCTTCGTCTGATCCAGGCATATAAGCAGAACCTTGAATTGACTTTGCAACAAATTTGTTCATTAAAGTATCTGATTTTTTTACATAATCTTCAAGCTCTTCTTGCAAAATTTTTTCTGCCTCTTCCTTACTATTAGCTTCGATTTCAGCTAGTCCATCAACTATCCAGTGAACTTTATAAATCATCTTCATCATTATTAGAATTAAAATATTTATTTTTTGTTAGGATTTCATTGGCTTGAACCTGAATTTCTGTTATTTTTTCCTTTTCAATTAACTTTCCAACTCTATCCCTAAATTTCATGGCTTTATATATTCCTGAACTTACAGACACAGAATACCATAAATATGATTTTTCAAAATCAATTTCTGGAGAAATTTTTTCATACCAATAACCTAATTGAAAAGCTGATATTGGGTTGTTATCGTTAACATACTCATTTTCAAGAATTATAGGGATAGTTTTAGAAATTTTTAAAAACTCATCTTCTTCAATTTTTTCTTCAATTGATTTTATTTTATTTAAACATTTTTTATTTCCGTTTAGTGAACAAAGCCAGGTATACTTTAGTGACTTACTAAAGTCTTGGGTGGTTCCGATACCCTCAAAATACATATTTGATAAATTAAAAATTGCATCTTTATTTCCTTTTTCAGAAAGATTAAAAAAAACAATAAAAGATTTTTTGAACTCTCCATTCTCATAAAAATTTACTCCACTTTTATAGTATTCCACATCATTCAAATATTTATTTTCAGATGTTGTTGTATCTGCGAAAGATAATTCTTTAACGAAAAAAAAGATTAAAAAAACTAAAAGAAACTGTTTCACCTTCCCGCCATCATTATTAATTGCAAATATAAAACTCTTAATCTAAATTTGGAATTTGGTCTTTGTTCATAAACAACAATTCTTGGTCTATCAGAATTGGGTTTTTGAAATTCTATTGACATGTCCTCTGGAAGATATACTCCATTAAATTCCAAAGTTTTTTGAGGATCTTGTTCAAACTCTTCTTTAAATTTAGAATCTATCCAAATCCTAGCTAGAACTCTCCCAAGTATATCTGGAAGAAACTTTCTAACTTCAGATCTATTTTTGAAATGATGAAGTTTATTAGTTATATCAAGTGTTTTCGTTTTGTCTTGATTAACAGTTATAACTTCGTTTTTTTTTGTTTTAACTGGAAGATTTTGTTGTTTTTTTTTCATAGCTAAATTTACTATATATCTAAATCATAATTTAAAATAAATCATTAATTTATTAAAATTTTGAAAATATTGTCGTTAACTAACTTATGCATAGCACGAAGAACATTATTGAATTCCCAAATTTAATAAACCAAAAGAAAGAAAAAATGGTTGAAATTAGAGATGAAATTGAAAAGATTTTAACAAACTACGCCATTAATGAGCAAGATTTATGGGCTGTTTCACTTGCTGCTGGAAGATTTGCTTCAATCCATCTTGAAAAGTTGGATGGTGAAAAGCAGACGATTAATTTTTTCAAAAATTGCATTGAAACGCAAAGAAAGTTTGAACTAACTAGAAATTCTTCCAACATTACCTGAAATTTGAGCTCCAGTATCAACGGAAAGTGAATTTGTTTTTAATTTACCGTCAATTACACCACTGTTAGATACCTCTAAAAGGTCAGCTGTAATATCTCCATCAACTTTTCCCTCTACTTTTATGTGTTCTGCATTAATGTTTCCATTGAATAGTGCTGTGGGTTCAATAACCACTGATCTCGCAACAATATTACCTTTAAAATTTCCTGCTATAACAACTTGGCCTTCTTTCGACTCCAATTGTCCTTCCATAAGAAGATTTTTGTTAATGTAAGTTATATCACTCATTTAATCCTCAGCATGCTTATTATTTTTTAACTTATTTTCATCCCAGTTATGGATGATTTTACAGTTAAGTGCTGCACCTCTATCCATCTGAAGTGATTTGTAATTAATTTCTCCAGTAATCACAGAAGAATCTGTTAGCCAAACAGAATCAGCTTTAATTTTACCTTGATAGTTTCCAGAAATTACAACTAATTCAGATATTATTGACCCCTCAAGTGAAGCATATTTGCCAAGTGTTACCTTATCGGATTTAATATCTGCTTCTACTCTTCCATTAATTTCTATAGTTGATGCATTAGATATTTTACCTTTAAATATCGCTCCTCTTCCTATGATTGATTGATTATCTGCCATTATTAAACACCTTTAGGTTTTTTTGATTGTTTCTTTCTTTTTTCTTTCTCTAAACTTTTATCTTCGATTCTTTTATCTAACCCTCGGAAAAGCTGGACCTCTAAATTAGCACCGGGTCTTGCACTTAAACTGTTGTAATACATATTACCTTTTATGTTTGCTGCAGATTCTATAGCCAATGATTCAGCAGTAACATCCCCCTCAAATTTACCTCCAATTATACATTCGAAAGCTTTTATATTACCTTTCTGATTTCCTTCAGCAGAAATATGAACATGTTCGCATTCTATATTACCTTTAACAATTCCTTTAAGCACTAACTTTCCACTGCATTTTATATTACCATTAATTTGCATTTCGGTACCAATTACACTAGAGGAAGTCGATGCTTTTTTTTGAGTTTTATCTGGATTTCTAGAAAACATATTTCTACATTTGCAATAATTTTGCCAATTTATTCAATTTTAAGAACTTTAACCATTATCATAAAAAAAATTAAAAAAAAAGTTTTATTATTTAAATTTTGGCTTACTAAATGCATAAATTTACTTTTAATAAATTTTATTGTAAGTTAATAAATTATGAGTGAACCAGTAATTGACATTAGAGATAGAATAGAAAAGATGAGAAATCAGATGACTGTACCTGCCTCTAAAGTTTCTAGTTCAGAAACAAAAGTCGAAAGTAAAAAAGTTGAATCCGTACCAAGCGACAAAGCTGCAAACATTAATGTAGAAAACATAGAAAAAAAAATAAGTAAAAACAACTTTGAAATAGCCGATAAAGAAAATATTAGATTTAAGAAAAACGAAAAATCAGCAGCTGATTATGAGGCACAAAAGCATAAACTAAAAAAAGATGAAGAACCCGATATTATTGAAAAAATAGAATTTGAAAAACAAAAGACTTTTGAAACTAAACAAAATTATAAGACCTATGACAGCTATCAAAATGATAGAGTTGTTGATGATAAAAAACAATCAGTTAAGTTTGACGAAAAACAGCCATTTCCTCAGTTTAGCTTAAATGTTAGTAATCCTATTTCTTGGAAACTTATGTTGCTAATTATGTTAATGCAACTATTAACCAATATGATGTTGGTTGTTGTTCTATACTTGAAATGATTAAATGGAAAATTTATCTAAAAAAATTTCCATGAATGTTTTCAAATTTAACATTTTGAAAAATCTAAAATCAAGTACAAGATTCGGCGAAACAAGTATTTTTTCCAGAAATTTAAGTGTATTTTCAAAAAATCTTAGACTTCTTCTCAAAGAAAGAAGATTTCTTTATTTTACAAAAAAAGGGCCTATAGAAGTTGTATTCAATATTAAACACTATTTGTCAGCTATCACAATTTTTCTGGTTTTAATCTTCAAAGTTTTTCAACTTTTATTCTTTGGTGTTTCGTCTTTTTTTTCTTATATGGTTTACAAAAATACAGTTATAAATGAACAGAGTTTTACAGAATCTGAAATAAAAACATTAAAAAGTATTGCAAAAGGTAAAAATATTTCAGAGCAAGAAATTAATTCTGAAAAAGCAGAAATAGTAATTAAACAACAAGATGAATTTACAAAAACGAATAATTTTCAAAATGAATTACAAGATCAATTAAGAGAAAAATTATTAAATTTAAAAAGTATGATGCGAAATATAAAGCTTAGCTTCCCAAATGACTTGAATTATTCAGATGAAATTAAATTTGAACAATTTTCAAAACTTGCAAGTCCTGAAATGGTTGCAATAGAACATGCCTTTGAGAACAAGTTTGATCTAACAAAACCATCAAAAGACAAAAAAGAATCATTTGCATATAGGAAGCTCCCTGTTGTACCGTTTGTTGCTCCAAGAACAAAAAAACTTAAAATAATTAATTTTACAAAGAAAATTGATACCGAAATTTTACAACTTTTAAGTGTTTTTGAACAATTGAAACTTCAACCAGACAAACTTGATATTATCAGGATAAACGCCTTGCTTGCTGAAAATATAAATGTAGGCGAAGATAATGAGGATTTATTGGATCATACTTCGCTGAGGTTTCAAATTTTGCAAGATCTAAAAGATGCAATTATTTATGTACCTTTAAAACCACCTATGCAATATTACTACGTGTCTAGTCCTTATGGAATCAGAGTTCATCCTAAAAGCAAAAGAAAACAAATGCATCATGGAATTGATATGGCTGGCACTTGGCAAGAAGAGGTTAGGGCACCTGCTGATGGATATGTTTCTTTTTCGGGAAGAAATGGGTCTTTTGGTAAAACTATTAAAATAGTTCATAAACATGGTGTGTCAACATTGTATGGACATCTTCATCGATTAAATGTGAAAAAAGGGATGAATGTCACAGAGGGAGAAGTAATTGGAAAAATGGGATCAACAGGAAGAGCTGTTGGTGCGCATCTTCATTATGAAATAAAAGTTAGTGGTAAATCAGTAAATCCATACGATTTCATTTCAGTGGGACGTGATCTGCTAAGCAGTTCAATAATTAAAAAATAAATTAAAGTTTGGCACTTAAATTGCTGATTAAAATGCATGAGATTATTTTTAGCCGTTTTATTATGCTTTTTAATATTTACATTACTTGAATCAAAAGAACTTGAATCAAAAGAATTAGATAATTGTAACTATTTAACTGAAAAGTACGGAAAAATTTATAATCTTCCCAATAAACTATTAACTTCTATTGCACTTGTTGAGTCAGGGATCAAAAAGAACGAATTTAAGTCATGGCCATGGACACTAAATGTTTCCGGAAAATCAATGTATTTTGATAATAAATTAGAAACCTTAGAATATTTAAAAAGTAATATAAGCTCTAAAAAAAGTATCGACGTCGGTTGCATGCAAATTAACACAAGATACCACTTAAAAAATTTTAAAGATTTGTCTCATTTAGTCGAGCCTGAAGAAAACGTGAAGTACGCTGCAATTTATCTTCGTAAACTTTTTAAAAAATATAAATCGTGGAACGAAGCAGTTTCAAGATATCATTCATCAATTCCAAAACGAAAGAAAAATTATCTTAAAAAAGTTCGTACATATTGGAATGATTTAAGACAACAGAAAATAGTTATAGATAATAATTATATCAGCCATGATGAGGCAGAAAAAATAAAATTTTTTAGAGAAATACTAAAAAAAGAAAATACTTAAGATTTTGGCAAAGTATTTGCACACATATTTTATGAAGGAGAAAAAAATGAATAAATATATATGTTCACGCGATATTAAAGATAATATTATTAATTCTAACCCAGTTATTAAAATTACTCATTTTGAAAATGATAAAAGTGTTAAAACTGATGTTTACCCAATTTCACATTTCTTGGATAAATCTTCTAGAGAAATTAAAACGATAGTATATTCCTAATAAAAGAAATAAAACATTTTCAAAACACATTTTTATTGGATTATATATATACTAGATTGAATTTTAAAGAAAATAAGAGAATTTATAAATTTTATCAATTCCAAACTACATATTCATACTTTGAATTTTCATAATTTTTCTTCTAACTGAGGAGGCTGGTATATTTAGTAACTCCCTGTATTTTGCTACAGTTCTTCTAGCTAAATCAATTCCTTCATCTTGAAGTTTCTCTACTAACATTTCGTCACTCAATGGACTGTTAACTGGTTCACTACTAATCAATTTTTTTAGAGATTCTCTCACTGATTCTGCTGAATGAGTTTCACCTTTCTTAGTACTACTTATGGAGGCACTAAAAAATAGTTTCATTTCAAAAACACCCCTTGGTGTTAGCATTAATTTATCTGATGTAACTCTACTGACTGTGCTTTCATGCATATTTATTTTTTTTGCTACATCTTTAAGAACCATTGGTTTAAGATATTTTTTTCCCTTTTCAAAAAATTCCTTTTGTTGGTTAACAATTTCTGAACTAATTTTAAGCGTTGTTACATTTCTCTGTTGAATTGCTTTAAGTAACCATCTTGCAGAATTTAAAGATTCATTAATAAACTTTTTATCTGATTCTCCACAATTAAGTCTTCCTATTTCTTTCACGTAGTCTTCATTAATATTAATTTTTGGAAGTGTGCTATTATTTAATTCCACCGCCCAATCAGAATTATTTTTTGTTACAATTACATCTGGATGAAAAATATTGTCATTATCCATCGAATATTTGCTACCAGGTTTTGGGTTTAGAGATCTTATAAGCCTAATTTCTTCTTTGAGTTTTTCTTCTTTTAATCCTGTAAGTTTTTGAAGACCTTTAATATTTCCACTTCCAAGTAAATCAATATTATCAATAAGAATCTCTTTTTTTGAATCAAAGTTGTTTTCGTTTATTAGTTGAATTTTTAGGCACTCTTTCAAATTTCTAGCAAACACCCCATTAGGCTCAAAAAATTGCATTCGTTCTAGAACTTTTTCAATTTTGTTTAATTTAAATCCACTAAACTCTTCAATAGTTTCCAATTTTTCTGTGATCCAACCATTTTCGTCAATATAGTCAATTAATATTGTTGCAATATTCTTATCTTCATCATCCTTGAATTCAAGATCCGCTTGATTATTCAAAATGGACTTTAAAGAAATTTTGTTGCTAAGTGTTTGTTCTATTACACTTCCAACGTCAACACTTTCTTTTGACGTATGCTTTCTATTAAATTCAAAAGTTGCATCGTTATCCCACCTATTTTCAAAATCATCGTTACGAGGTTCATCTGCAATTGATTCACCATTTTTGAAAGATTCGTCTAATTCATCAGTTTTTTCCATGTTTTGATTGTCTTGATTCTCTAGTACTTCGCTCTCATTTTCCAAAAATGGATTCTCTTCTATCTCTTTGTTCACTAGATTTGTTAATTCTAAATTATTTAACTGAAGCAATTTAATTGCTTGTTGTAACTGAGGAGTCATAACTAAAGATTGACTCTGTTTTAATTTAAGATTCTGTGAAATTTGCATAATACTTTTCCTTTCGTTATTATTTCACAATTTTTTTGTTAGAAATGCAAAACTTTAATTTGACACTTCAACTGAGTCAGATACTTGACACCATTATTTATTAAAAAAGCAATTAATAAATTTCTCATTTATGTTGATAAATGCTGGCTTATTTGAGTAAATATTCTATTATAACCCTAATGATAAAAGTTTTACCATTGTTGCTTATTCCACCGCTTTTTTTAATATTTTTTTTGAACGTTGAAAATCTGACAGTTAAATTAGATAGTAAATTCCAATTTAAAAAGATATCTGAAATTAATACAAATGAAGGTGTTCAAAATAAAAAAGATGAAGAAATAAAAATTTCAAATGAAAATTTAAATAAAAACAATGAAACAAAATTAGATAATTCTTCAAAAGATTCTGAACCTGTGCTGATAAAAGGGAACTCATCTAAATCAAAAACTGATTTAAATGATACCAAGAATAATCAGACAACTAATAAAATTCCAGAAATTAAAACTAAACCCACTCTGATAGTTAGTGATAGTTTTTTTAAAATTCAATTTGGTGCATTTTCGAAATTAAAGAATGCTGAAATACAAAAACTAAAAATACTAAAATTAATGTCCGAAAAGTTTCCAGATTTTGAGAAAAAATTTCGAATTTTGGAAGAAAATAATTTGTTCAAACTTATTTATAAAGCCGAGAATTCTTCTAGTAGTGAATTAATATGCAAATATTCAAAATCTGTAAGAATTAACTGTTTAATTTTGAAAAGATGAAAAACTGCAGAATATGTTCTTTCATAAGATATTTTTTAGCTTTTGTTCTGTTATTGATTATTATTTCGCTGACTTTTAAAGACAATCTAAGTTATCTTTCGTTTGTTACACCATGGAATGCAGCAATATTAATATTTGGTGTAGGTTGTGGTCTATTTTTATTTAAATTAATTGAGTATTTAAATCAGAAAGATTAACGATCTCTTACGAATCTTACAAATAATTCCTTCTCAGGTACAAACCTTCCGTAAGAATGTCCTGTAAAGAAGTTTACTGACCAAAAAAACTTAGGTGACCACCAATTTCTTTGAGAAGTCCAGAAAGGTTCAGCCGGTGTGTTAGGAAAAAAAGTTTTGTCTATCTTTGCTCCCTCGCAATTTTTACAAATTAAGCTTTCTAGCTCTTTTCTAGAGGGCAACCTCCACTCACCTTCAATTTGCTCATTAAGTAAATTATTAGCCTCTTCTGCAGATTTTAAATCCAATTTAACAGCAGCTCCAAGACATTCTTGTTTGTTGTCGCTCCATTGTTGACCTGTTGTACATTTTAGCCACTCAAGTTTATTTTTTAAATCTATAACGTAATACCCTTTGTCTATGAAGTTAGATGCAAAGACATTATTATTAAAAAATAGTAGGAAAAAACATATAAAAAGTTGCTTTTTAATCATATCTGTATAATACAATAAATACATAAATTTATAAAAATATTTTCTATTTTGGTATTAAAGTTGCAGAATTAACACCAAAATATTAATTATATATTAGATGTAAATGGAAAAATAAATGGATTTAGCTACAATAATTGGTTTTCTTGGTACAATTGGCATGATTGCTGGCGCAATGATTTCAGCTGGAGGTTTGGGCTCATACATTGATGTCCCTTCAATTTTAATAGTTTTTGGTGGTTCTTTTTTTGCTGTAATGTATACAGCACCTTTACCAGTTTATCTTGGTTCTTTCGGAGCTTTTGGTAAAGCTTTTAAACCACCTGTAAAAAAAATGGACGAACTTATTGAAAGAATAGTAGAGCTAGCAGGTATTGCAAGAAAAGATGGGATGATGGCATTAGAAGGACAAGAAACTCCAGATCCATTTTTTGACAACGGTCTTCAAATGCTAGTAGACGGAGCAGATGAGTCAAAACTTACTGTACAATTAAAAAAAGAACTTAAGGCAATGCAAGGTCGACATGAAAAAAATATTGGGTGTGCCCAATCTTGGGTAGATATAGCACCTGCAATGGGAATGATTGGAACTTTGGTTGGATTGGTTGCGATGCTTGGTAATATGGCAGATCCTAAAGCAATTGGTCCTGCAATGGCTGTTGCTCTTTTGACTACACTTTACGGGGCTATGATAGCAAATACTATTTTTATGCCCATAGTAATAAAATTAAAAGGCTATTCAGCCTACGAAACAACTTACAGAGAAATGATTATTACAGGATTACAATTTATTTCCAGAGGAGAGAGCCCAAGAAATATTCAGGATCAACTTGTTGCGAATCTTCCACCTAAAGAAAAGCAAAAACTTCTGGAAGCTGCAGCTGGAGGTTAAAGTTTGAATCATGGCTGAGGAAAAAACTGAAAATCAACAGACATCAAATGAAGAGGAGGAACATGAATGTCCCGAATGTCCTCCAAAAGGAGCGCCTGCTTGGATGGCAACTTTTGCTGACATGGCAACACTGTTGATGGCTTTTTTTGTTTTAATCCTATCTTTCGCAGAATTTAATGTCCCAAAATTTAAACAAATAAGTGGAAGTATGAAGAATGCTTTTGGGATACAAAGAGTTATTCCAGTTGTTGAACCACCTAAAGGAACAACAATATTATCTTTAAATTTCAGTCCGAACCCGACTCCCGCGGTTCAAGAAAATTTAAAACAACAAACAACAGAGACTGATCAACCTAAAGTAGAACTTCAAACTAAGAAAGAAGATAATACTAAGGATGATGGTGAAACTGAGGACGCAAAAGAACTTGCCAAAAATATTCAAGAAGCTATTGCAAGAGGTGATATAACCGTCGAAGCATTGGGGAGTAAAGTTGTTGTTAACTTTACACCAACAGAAGCTGACGAGAAAGAACTACCTCAACTACTTCAAGAGACTTTAAATGCTGTGGAATCTGTAAAGGCTGCATCGGGAAAATCAGATTCTGAAATTTTAATTGGTGGCTTAGAAAAGCAGCTGGCTGATCTTGCAACTGCATCTTCTCAAAAAGGTAAAAATGAGGCTGAAGGTGAAGATGGAGAAAGTGTAGGTCAATCTGAACAAAGCCAATCAGCTAAGGAGGAGGCTAAAAAAGCAGAGCTGGCTGAGGACAAATTAAAAATTGCACTAAAACAAGAAATTGGGGAAGGCCTTGTAAATGTTGATAGAGAAGACGATAAAGTGATAATAACTGTTGGGTCTGCTGGTGCGTTCAAGTCAGGATCTGCTGAACTTACTAATAAGGCAAGAGAGATAATGTCTAAAATAGCAGAACAAAATAAAAAAGGTAGAAGTGAGATATTGGTGATGGGTCATACGGACAACGTGCCACTTACATTTGGGTCAAATTATAGAGACAATTGGGATCTCGCAGCAGCAAGATCTGCCTCAGTGGTTCAACAATTATCAAGAAATGATATTCTCGACCCAAAAAGAATGAAGGCCATAAGTTACGGAGAGACAAGACCAGTAGAGTCAAATGATACCACTCAGGGAAGAGCCAAAAATAGAAGAATTGAAATCGAGATAAATTATTAAGATGAGAATAGAAAACAGTCCATTTCATATTTCTAAAAATAAGGTTCCCCTTGTAAAAGAAAATAAAGGACCTAACAATCAACACCTCTTAAATGATAAGAAGGCTAATGGAGCCGAAAAAGACGATTTCTCTTTTTGGGATTGGTTTAGAGGGTTGGTAAACCCTTTCCAAAACCTCCCAATTATAAGTGGAATATATTCAAGCATTAATTCTGATGATAGTAAATCCGATAGAGACTTGATTCAAAATAGTCTCGGTGGTTTTATGTATGGTGGTCCTATTGGCGCGATTGCAGGTTTTGGGAATTGGGTTTTTAATAAAATATTTGATAAAACGCCGTCAGAACTAGCGCTTGATGCTTCAGGAATAAGCAATCTTTGGAAAGACGATAAGAAAAAAGAGAGTCAGATTGCAGAAAATAATAAAATAGATGATGACAGAAATTCCTCAGTGGTTATTTCTAATAAAAATAATTACGGAGAGTGGTGGAAAGGCAACCAAAAACCTGGCATCAAAAATTATTTAGCATCTAGTAAAAATAATTTTGAAAAAACTAACTTCTCCAACTTCAAAAATATAGATATCGAAAATAAAAATAAGTCTATTGAAAGAAATATTAACAAATATTCGACCAAACCAGTTGTTTTGGAAAATAAACAAAATATCACTTTAGCTTTTGATGGAAAGTCTGAGTTAGTAAAAATAAATAATCAAATCTCTGGGTCTATTGATAACAAAAACGAAAATAAAAAGTCCAAAAAAGTAAAATTTGGAGAAATCAATTTTAATTATCCGAGCTGGAGTCCAGGCTCTATTGAAGTTGACAAAAATAAAAATGATTTGAAAAGCAAAGATTCAATTAATAAGAAATATATGGATCTTAAAAATGGAAATATTGGATCAAACTTAAATCTGAAACTTTAATCACTCGTATTCAAGTTCTTCGTTTTTATATTTTTCAAAATATTCGTTACCCAGAATTTCCTTTATCTTTTCAATTGTAAGATCGTTGATTTTAGAGGAGTATAACTCGTGCATTTCAGAACATTTTCTGGAAACCGCGTTTGCAACCCCTTGAGATATAAAATCATTTTCAAGTGCTGTTCTTGCTCTTGTAGTTGCCTCAGATTTAGCCTTTGTGAGTCTAGCTAAACCTGAATTTTTTTTTCTATTTAAATCGTCGACAACTTCCATTAGTTGTTTGTAGCTGGGTTCTGGTAGGTCAATGTTAATGAATTGTCCATCAACTTCGTAATTAAACTCTACTTCATCAACTTTTTCAGTTAAAAGGGGTATGTGATCTGTATTAAAAACTAAGATTTGTACTACATTTTCATTTTCTGTTTTCTTTATATCTCCTACATCAACTAACCTTCTTGGCTTACCTTGGATGTTGATACGTATACCTTTAAGTGTACTTAAGTTTGCATCTGCTGATTTTACTTCTTGAATTACTTCTGTATAATCCTCGATTGCTGCTTTCATTAAAGTTTCTGCTTGTATTGTATATTTATCTGCAACCATAAAATGATTTTATACTATAACTGTCTGATTTTCATCAACAATGTTTTCTTTATTACTGTTATTTTTATTAACATTGTCTTCTTTTTTGTCTTTTTCAACCTCTTCTACAAGTGGTTTTGGTAGTTTTGAAAATTTAAATTTTGACTTTGGATCTAACTTTCTGATGGTTTTTTGAGCTTCATCAATTGATTTAGACAAAATTTTTATACAAAAAACTTTTCCTTCTAGCATTGAAAAACTATAAAGAAGGTTTAATTGGGCTTTATAACAGTAAATTGAAGTAAGTAACCAGCCAAGAAAAAAAATATAAATATTAACTGATATTGATACTGCCATAATTGCTGTAAACAGTAGCAAAATCCACCATTTTTGCGAATAAGCTAGCCAGAATGGAGGAAAAATACCTGCTGATAGCGAGTTTGCATTTTCGATTACCTCGTAATTTCTGTAAACGTCTCTCATTCCAATAAATTCCTTTAGTTCGTTAAGATCATGTATTTCTTCCGATAAGTAAACAGATTTTATTTTACTGGTTTCCTCAGCAGTGGTTGTGACAAATTTGCAACCTAAACTATTTTCTACTAATAAATTAAAAAATGTATCATCTCTCAAAACTGTGAGCATAGATTTTTGACTACTTTTTTTTAATTCTTTTAAATCAGCAGTTAACTGTTTTTCACCAAAAGTATAAATTTGGTTGTCTAGTGCAACGATTATATCATCAGGCTTCAAAAAGTTGTTTGCAGCGTGACTTCCACTATTTATTTTATTAATTTTTAAAAGAAAGTTTCCTTCTTGCTTTTCAGACATTATTTTATTATGGGAAAGTTATACTTTCTTTTTGATCAGTTATTTCTTTTACTAATTGCTTATTTTGACTAGAAATCGCTTCCAGTGCTGCATTCAGTGATGATGTACTATTAGAAAGTTCTTTAAGAAGTTTTACGTTCTGGTTCTTTTTATTATCTTTTAATAGTTTTCCAATCTCTTTATTAACACTTGCAGACGTCACAACTCCTGACTCTTGAATAGACTTATTTAACTTGTCCGCTTCGTTTTTAATTGATTTAGAAAGTCCTGATGATAAATTTGTAATTTCTTTAGATAAATTAACCATTAGTTTTTTATCATTTGAATTAATTGCGCTGGAAAGCTCTTCAAGTTTAACTTTCATCTCTTCGCTGGCATTTAATAAATCAGTATGTCTAGCTAAACTTTGATTCATGTTATCTACCGCTTTATTAACATTTTCAACATTTTCAGCAAAAACAACCAAAGCTTCTCTACTAGTGCTTGTCATGTCTTCTAGTTCTGAAAGTGACTTAAAATATAGAAGTCCAGTTAAAAGAATTGCCACTATAGCAGTAGCAATTGAACTTGAAAAAATGATGGTTGTATATTTGTGAATTTCTTTCATTTTTTGCTCCGTCTTTAAGTATTCGTTTTTAATTCTTTTGTATTCTGAAGTCACATCGGTGGCTGCGTCAGCCGCATCCAACGCTATTTTTATGCTTTCCTGCATTGCATTAAGTTGTTGAGTCATGCAATTCTTCCTTTATTAAATATTTTAACACTTTTTTGTTTTTTTTGAAATAGTGCACAATCTGTGCCAGAAACTTTCTTTATTTCTAAATATGGATTATTTTTTGAAATTACACCAAATGCTTTACAACCATATGGAAAGTTTTTCTTATAGGTCACATAAAAATGCGCGCAGTTATTACAATTATTTTGGTTCATTTTTCGTTAGATCTCTTATTTTATAATATAGTTTTGCAATTTGGAACCTCAACGCACCACAAAAAGAAGTAAAAGCACAAAACCAAAGAAATAAAGCAAGCAAAAAATTTTTTTCTTCGAACACTTCAATGGCCTTAAAGTGGCATATTAATGAGCTGTAAAAAAAAGCAAGAGTAACTATTAGTTGTGAAATATTTCTATTGATCATTTTTTCTTCCAAACTCGTCAAAAATCATATCTTCAGGAATCTCTATCTCTGGTTTCTCAATTTCTTCTCCATTATCTATTTTATAAATATATGCTAAGGCAATAGCAACAGCATTGTAAAGCTTACTCATAATTTCATCACCAATTTCAGATGTATAGTATATTGCTCTTGCCAGTTTAGGACTTTGCATTGTACCAATCTTAAGTTCTTTTCCTTTCTTAATTATGGATTCAGCAATTTTACCCCTTCCTTTGGATATAATTATAGGTGCTTTTGCGTCCCCAACCTCATATTTAAGAGCTACAGCAAAGTGTGTTGGGTTTGTAATTATTGCAGTAGCTTCTTTAAGGTTATCAACAGACGATGCTTCTTTTCTACTTTTTGTTGCAGCTTCGGCTTGAAGTTTTCTTATTTTTTGTTTGACTTCAGGTTGTCCGTCAGTCTCTTTGTATTCGTCTTTGAGGTCTTGATGAGACATTCTAAGTTGCTTAATATAATCATACTTTTGATAAACCACATCTATAAAAGCTATAAATGCGAGAACGATAAGGAGATATGCAATTATTTCTGGAAAAAAAGAAAAAAGTCTATTTACTGCAGAAAAAATATTAGCAGTTGTTAAGTTGACTAAATCAGATAAATTATTTTCAATCAGAAAAAAAGCTACTAGACCAAGAAGACTGACTTTTAATATAGCTTTTACTAATTCTACTAATCCCTTAAGTGAGAATATTCTTTTTAACCCTTTTATAGGATTCATTTTTTCAAACTTCCAGTAAATTGACTTTAAGGAGAAGTTTATTCCACCGATTAAAAACTGCGTTAGTACACTTACTACCAATAGTGGTATTGAAAAAATTAAAAATACTTGAATGAAAAATTTTACAACCACAGCAACAGATTCAAGAGGAGACTTTCCAGAGGTTAGTTCCGGACCAAAAGAAAATAGAGATTTACAAATTTTTAAAAAATCGTCTAATAGAATTGGTGCAAGATAAAATAGTAACACTCCCATGAACATTGAACTAAAAACAAAAGCTTCTTTTGAAGACAGAACTTTCCCATCCTCTTTTGCTTTTTCAAGCCTTCGGGCCGTGGGTTCCTGGGTTTTTTCTTGACTTTCGTCTTTGTCTTCAGCCATTAAATTATATCCTTTTAATTAATGAGTATATTTTCTATCGACTCTAAAGAACTTTTGGTAAGCTCTGCAAATGCATTTCCTATAGATTGAGAAGCTAAATACATTATGAAGAAAGCTAGAATCATAGTCACTGGGAATGCAAACGAAAACATATTTAATTGAGGAGCTGCTCTTGTTATAATTCCTATTGCAATGTTTGTTAGTAAAAGTGCTCCAACAACTGGAAGCATTATCAATCCACCTGTGTAAAACATAGCACTAGCAGCTTCTATACCCAAACCGACAAGACCAAATGGTGGTATTCCGTCATTAATATTAAAAATTTCAAAGCTTTTAAACAAAAATTCAATCGCAATTAAATGTCCATTTAACGATAAAAAAATAGTAATCAAGAATAAGTCTAAAATTAGACTAATTACAGGTGTTTGTCCGCCTGTATCTGGATCAACCATTTGGGAAAAACCTAATCCAGTAGTAGCTGCTATTTTCTCTCCAGCCAAACTTGCTGCCGCAAACCATATTGTTAGTGTTAAACCCAATGATAATCCAATCAAAGCTTCTGCAATTACTACAATAACAAGGTTATCAAGAATTTGTTCTGATATTTGAATATCAGAGAGATACCCAAAATAAAAAAATGAAATCACTAAAGAAAAAATTATTTTTACATTCAAAGGAATGACTCTTGAACCAAAAAAAGGGCTTGATATGAAAAATGCTGATAATCTTATCGAACATAAAAAGAATTTAAATAAGTACTCAATAAGAGAGTTTAATTCGAGTCCTGGTAAGGCATCCATAGGACTGTAAAAAGGTAATGGAATAAACATTAATTTATTCCTGAAATTGTATCAAAAATAAATTGAAAATAATCAGTTAAACTTACTAAAAGAAAATTAGCTAAGAAGCCTATTGCAAAGATAACTATGACAATTTTTGGAACAAAACTAAGTGTCATTTCCTGGATTGAAGTAGCTGCTTGTATAATTCCAATAACCAAGCCAATAGCAAGAGCCGCACCCAGAAATGGACCACTAGAAATCAAAACTTGGTAAAAAGCTAATCTTATCATTTCAACATTTTGATCAAATCCCATTACCGATTACTCCTAAAACACTAAATTCACGAGAACGTTCCAACCAGAGACCCCACAGTCATTGACCAACCATCAACCAAAACAAAAAGGAGTAGTTTAAAGGGTAGGGCAATTAACATTGGAGATAACATCATCATACCAAGTGACATCAAAACAGATGCTACGACCATATCAATTACCAAAAAAGGTAAAAAAAGCAAAAAGCCAATCTGAAATGCAGTTTTTAATTCACTCGTAATATATGCTGGCAAAACAATGTAAAAAGGAATTTGAGAACTATTTTCAAACTTTCCCTCATTTGCCATTTCAGCGAACATCAATAAGTCATTCTTTCGTGTATTTTTAACCATGAATTTTTTTAACTCACCCCCGCCACTTTCAACTGCCTCAGATAAATTCATTTCTCCATTATTATAAGGTTCGGAAACATCAGAGTAAATTTTATTAAAGGTGGGAGCCATTACAAAAAAAGTAAGAAATAAGGATATAGCAACTAAAATTTGGTTAGGCGGTGTTTGCTGTGTGCCAAGAGCTTGTCTTAAAATAGACATAACAATTATAATTCTTGTAAAAGCAGTCATTCCTAAAACGAGTGAAGGCAGAATTGTTAAAGCTGTCATCAACGCTAAAATTTTAAGAGACAAAGAATATGTTTTTGTACCATTTTCTGACTCAGTAATAGTTAATGCTTCTAATCCGTCAGGAGCCATTTGAGAAAACCCAAAAAATGGAAAAAGAATAATAATTAAAAACAAAAAATTAATTTTTTTCATTTCTTAGCCTATTTTCAAATACTTTCTCAAGATTGTTACCTTTAAGACTGTTGTTTTTTATTTCTGTCAATAAAGAACCTGAATTTTTCCCAGAAATAAAAAGATAATCTTTATTATCTAAATTTAAGATTAAAGCTCTATCACCCTGTCCCAGTAGGGTAACTTCAGATACTTTCATTCTTTTCTTTGAATTTATGGTTCTTGAGATTATGTGTTTGTTCTTTTTTATATAATACAAGCCTACAAAAAGCAGAGCTAAAAATCCTAACACGAGTAAATAGTTTGATAAACTTGGACCTACATATTCTGTCATTTTCCCCTCTTGATTAGTTTATACAAGAGAGATGCAAAAACCTTGCCGAAACAATAGTATTCGCTTTAAGTAACTGATTTAATTGATGAATTATTGATTGAAAAAGAAGATGTCAATTTGCTGACAATTATAAGTTTTCAATTAGTTCTTCTGGGGTAGCAACTTCAGTAAACCTTATACCAAATTTTTCACCAACCATAACAACTTCGCCTTTAGCAATTTTTGTCCCATTTGCTAAAATATCTAAGGCGTCTCCAGCTAATCTGTCAAGTTCAACAACAGATCCTTCATTTAATCTTAGCAAATCTTTGATTTTAATTTCAGTATTTCCAACTTCAACGGTGAGTTTTACTTCGATGTTCTCCAAAAGTCTTAAATTACTTACTGCTGCAGCATTTTTATCTGAAGTCTTTGAGGATTCTGTCTCAGATTTATTAGCTTGGTTTTCAGCTGAGCCTTCAGGTGCCTTAGTTTCTTCCTGAGCTTGTTCGGTCTGATTTTTATCTTTTTCTGCTGTTTCTGCATTCATAATTTTTCTCCTTAATTATTTCGTGTAGCAAGCTTTACTGAAGCATTGCCGTTTAGTTCTCCCATTTCAGCCTTAAAGTATTTTTGATTTTCAACATAAAAATCCACTTTATCCTCTAAATTTACGTTTAATGTATCTCCTGCCTTCATTCTAAGCAATTTAGACATTGAGACAACCGGTTCGCATAAATTACTTTTGACTAATAAGGGAATTTCTAATATTGCTTTTTCTAACTTATCCCGCCACGTCATGTTAGATTCGACTACATCAGATTGAACTCTAGATCTCAGTAAAGATGAAACTGGTTTAAGTGTTTGAAGTGGATACACTACATCAAAAGACATTGAGTCAATATTAGGTAACTGCATTACAAATGAACATACTATAACTAAATCTGTAGATTCTACAAAAGCAGCAAACTGGGGATTTTGCTCTCTACTTTGAAATTTGATTGAAATAGGCGTTAAATCTTTCCAACATTGTTCAAGAACCTGGGAGATTCCATTATTTATGACTTCGATTATTTTTTCTTCGGTTGCAGTAAATTCGGTTCTTTCAGCATCATTAACCTCCAATTTTCCTCCATATCTACTACTGGTACAAAGACTAACAAAAGATGGTGGCAAAACAGTCAGCATGGAACCTCTTAACTCGTCAATTCTACTGTTTGTTAAACTCATAAATGCATCTAAACCAGAACTGTATTCTTCGAACGATTTAACTTCTGGGGGAAACGAACTTATTCTAGGTTGAACCCTTAGCAAAGGGAGAAATACTCCTCTAACTGTTCTTGCGAACCTCTCGTTTATAAGTCTTAAAGCGTAATAATCTCCTAAAAGTGAAAGATCATCTGAGCCGAAATTAAATTTTTTGTACTCAATCGCAGTCCCATCTTTAACAGTAGTTGATGCACTTAAATCGCCCGATTTAAGTCCATCCATCAACGCGTTGACTTCTTCAGTAGATAATTTCCTTGATGGTTCAGACATAATTTTTATTTCCTATTGTACTACAAATGAGGTAAAATGTACATTTTCTATTCCACCAAAACCTTCAACTTTCACAAGAACCTCATTAATTCCATCTCTCAATGATTCAGCTAAGTTATTTTTACCCTCTTTACCGGCAATATCTTCAGAAGAAAATTCGGACATGATGGTTAATATTTCTGATCTAAGAGCAAGCTGATGACTCTCCACATTTACCATTACTTGTTCGTCATATTGAGTTGAAACTCCAACTGAGAGTTGAAGAAACTTTTTTGAGCCCTTTAAATTAGCTGTGAAATTTCCAGGAAATTCATAATACGTTGTAGTAAAGATTTCTTCTTCAGGTGTGATCTTTGGAATCTTCTTTGGACCTGCAGGACAGTTGCCTTCTTCGTCTTTTTCTTCTTCCGCGCATTCAGCAGCAGCTTCATCAATAGTTTCTTCATCTTCATTTTTTGATGGTTCAGGATTTTCTTTTTTTTCAATAATTTGAGATATCTCAGCTGATGGATCTGTATCTTCTCCCCCACCCATAAAAATTCCAACTCCAATACCTGTTCCTAAAAGAACTATGCCACCTACAATCATCAAAATTAATTTTAAGGGTGACTTCTTTTCATTTTCTTGATTATTCTCTTCTGCCATGATTCTCTCCTTAATATTTTAAATTAATTAGGCATTCACATCAATATTATGATTACTAATTTTTTGATTTTTATTTTCAACATTTTTTTTATTCTTTTTAGAAATCTCATTGCTCGACAATAAATTTTCTCTTTCATTTTTTTGGTTAAAATAATTACTGTTGTTGTTTTCATTATTCATATTGCTTGAGAAACTTTTACTTTCTTTATCAATTGATTCTAAAAGTTTTGGAAGGTTGTCATTAAGAAGACTTACAACATCTTGATTCTCTGAACCAATGTTAACGGTTGTTACACTATTTTTTACAGAAACCTCCAAGTTTAATTTTCCTAAATTTTTGGGTTTAACCTGAATTTCTAATTTGTTTACACCATTATTAACTGCATTTTTAACAATTCTTGAGAATTTTTCGCCCCAGCTACTCTCTAATAAATCTAAAAAGATTTGTCCTTTATTGTGCATCTGATTGTCTTTAGTTTCCGGAGTTTTTGAAAAATCTTTATTGCTGATTTCTCTTTTTTGACCTATTTGATTTTCTCTTGTTTTCTTCACAATTTGAGAAAAATTAGTATTATTTCTATTCTCCATTTTGACTTGTTTTGCAAGAAGGTCGTTTTGTTCGATTTCATCTTTTGCTGAAACTTTAAATTGTTTATTTTTTTTGTTTATTTTCTTGTTAATAATCGCAGTTTCAAAATTTGAATTCTTGGCTTTGTAATTAAATTCATTTTGCTGCTTCAATACTTTACTATCAATTTGACTTTTATTTTCTGTAAAATATTTTGGATCGTGTTCATTTTTCTTAATTTTTTTTGAAGATGTAGGATCTTTAATTATATTTATAACAATTTTTTTTGAATTATCATTTTTAAACGCTAAATCAGAATCATTAGAATCCAATTTATTCTCAACAGCTATTTTTTTTCCCCCTGTTATAAAATTTTTATTTAATAATGATTTTGGATTTTGATTTAAACTGTTTGGATTAGCATTTTTTGTTTGGTCCAAAGGTTCGACTATACCAATTTCTTTATAAAATACCTCTATTAGTGATTTTGCAGTCTCATATTCAGAATCTGTGACCACTAATTTATTTTTCTGCTCGGAAGTTACTTTTAACAAACTATTTTCAGAGATATTTTTACTTACATTCAAAAATTCTTCGGTATCAGTTTTTTGTAAGACTACATCTTTCAGCAAATTTTTATTTTCAGGATCTAGACTATTTGTATTTATTAGTGCAAAGAGTTCAGCAAATAGCTCATTTGTTTTTTCAGAATGTAAAGTTGAGTTTACGAAATTTATGTTTTTGCTAGTATCATTTTTAATTGCAACCATATCTGCCCCTTGTTAAAGCAAATGTGCAATTATAATGCCACTATTAAAGAGAAACTGAATTTTTAGGTTTGAAATAATTTTCTTTTTTTAATTCTTTTACTTTATCTTCTTGAATTTTAATAAATTTCTTTTTTTCACTTATTTTTTCTTTTTGTTTTTCAATTTTTACTATTTCTTTGAGATTATTAGTAATTTCGTCTAACACATGATTTTCTCTATTTTTTGAAACCTCAAGTTTATTTATTAAATTGCTAGTAAAAGATGCTTTGAATTTTAAATCTGAACCTGAAAGTTCACCAGATTCCTCTACGGCGCTTTGATTTAACATTTCATTCAACGTTTCTTTTACAAAATCTAACCTTTTTTTTTCATCATTTAGTGTAGATAAATTGTTAAGCAACTTATTTTTCTTTAATTTTTTAAGAGTTAAAAAAATATCATATTTATTTTTTCTCATGTCATCAGTTAATCTTCTTCAAGCTTGTTATGCTATCTTCAAAACTTGATTTCATTTTAAAATGCTGTTTTATATGACTGCAAATTTTATTCCAATTATTTAATGCACTATCAATTTCAGGGTTTTGCCCTTGGGTATATCCCCCCATAAGAATGAGATCTTTGTTTTCTTGGTATATGGAGTATAATTTTTTTACTAATTCAGACTGATTTTGATGTTCTTCGGTAACAATAGAATTCATTACTCTACTTAATGATTGATTTAAATCAATTGCAGGAAAAATTCCAAGTTGTGCAAGCTCTCTAGATAATACAATATGTCCATCTAATATTGCTCTGGCAGTGTCTACTACAGGATCGTTCGTATCATCAGAATCTGCCAGTATTGTATAGAAACTTGTTATAGTTCCTTCATTTTTTGAACCGGCTCCAGTTCTTTCGATTAGATTTGGAATCATTGAAATTACAGATGTTGGGTATCCTTTTGAAGTAGGTTGTTCACCGAGTGCCAACCCTACCTCTCGTTTCGCATGAGCTATTCTGGTAAGAGAGTCCATAATAAGCAAAACGTTTTTTCCTTTAGACCTAAAATGTTCTGCAATTGAAGTTGCTCTTTCTGCTCCTTTAATTCTTAATAATGGCGATTTGTCAGCTGGCACGGCTACGGTGACAGTTCTTTTTCTTGATTCGTCATTTAATATTTCTGATACAAAATTGCCTAACTCTCTTCCTCTTTCTCCGATCAGTGCTACAACAACAACATCAGCGTCAGTAAACTTAGTCATCATTCCGAGTAAAATAGATTTTCCAACTCCAGAACCTGCAATAATTCCAAGCCTTTGACCTCTTCCCACAGTAAAAAGTGAATTGATCGCTCTAATACCAACATCTAGCACTTCATTTATTGGTTTTTTTGACATTGGGTTATTAGGTTTTCCATTAATTGGCCATGTTTCTGCAGAGTCATTTATTTTTGCGCCTCCATCTATTGGATTCCCAAAAGCATCTAAAACCCTTCCAAGTAAATGAGAACCCACAATTACGTCATTTGATGAATTTAAGACTCTTATTTCAGATCCTAAAATTATGTTTGCATTATTTTCATGAACGGCAATAATATTTTTATTTTCTTTGAAACCAATGATTTCTCCCGTGACTATAGATTTGTCATTACATTCTATTTCACATGTTGTACCGATGGGTGAGGGAAATGCTTCACATTCGACAACTTTACCGTCATATTTTGATGTTTTACTCTTATAGATCCTGTTTTGAGATATAGTATGTGAATCTAAAGTCTGAAGTATTTTTTTTGCTATAACCATTTATGTTTAATTCTAAATAAAAGTTTATTTTTGAGAATTTAATTTGGTATCTTCAAGATCTTTCTCAATTTCATCAGGTATTGAAAATTTAATTTTTTTAGAAACAATGTCACTCATCTCTATTGATCCTGATTTTATTCTCATATCGCCTCGTTCAAGTTTTGCGTCTTGATTGATTTCAAATGACAAACTTAAATTATTTTTGCTGTTGTAAGCTTTTATAGATTCAAAATCTTTTGGATTTAAAAAAACTACAATATTTTCAATTGAGTTTTCAACTGAATTAACAACTTGCTTAATTTTTTCTTGAAATAATTTATTGTTATTATCTATCTCGTAACCTAAAACTTCTTTTGATAAATTTGAAAGTAAATTCGTTATTGATTTGTTTAATTCATTAACAAATTCTGGCGTCATTTTAAAAATATTATCAGTTGTATTTTTAAGTGTCACAGCAAGCGATTTTTCTCCTTTTTGAAGCTCTTCTGTAGTTTTTTTTACTCCAAGTTTATAACCATTGTTGTAATATTGTTTTGCTAAGTCATTGGCTAATTTTTGTGCTTCTACTTCTGTATATATTTTTTCATTTTCTGGTTTTTTTTCATCGATAACATCACTTGTTTGTTGCTTTTCGTTACTTTCAGAAACTTCATTTAAATCTTTTGTTACTTCTTCTTTTTTTTCAGATGTTATTTCTTGATTTTTTTGTGCAAGGGATAATGGAGTAATTTTTTTAAACAAATTAGTAATGTTAGAAGTGATATCTGACTCTTTTACGAAGTCTTTATTACTTTTATTTAATAAACTAACAATTTCTTCAGTGCTAAGTGCTCCAGAAATTTTTTCATCACTTTTTTGCTGAGTTTCAGTTTTGTCTGTGAGTGGCATCATACGAAGTCATCTCCACCTCTTCCAGCAAGCACAATTGTTCCTTCGTCTGACATAGTTCTTGCTACATTTATGATAGCCTTCTGAGCCTCTTGAACTTCTGTAAGTCTCAGTGGGCCAAGTACTTCCATTTCATCTCTGATGTTTGCCGAAGCTCTTTGAGACATGCACGAGAAAATCTTATCTTTTAATTCGTCTTCTGTTCCTTTAAGCGCAATTATAAGAATTTCTTGATCAACATTTCTTAATAAAGTTTGCATGCTTCTATCATCCATTAAAATTAACGTGTCAAAGGTAAACATACTTTCCTGAATTTCTTTAGCTAAATTTCTATCTTTTTCACCTAATGTTTTCATGATTCTTTGTTCCATATTTTGCTTTGTAAAATTCATTATTGATGCAGCATCTTTTATTCCACCGACTGAGGAGGCTCGCAATGAAGTGTTTGTTTTAAATTTAAGTTGCATAACCCTTTCTAATTCCGCCAAAGCGTCTGGTTGAACTGTTTCTAGAGTTGCAATGCGATGAATAATATCAGATTGAGTTTCTTCGGGTAGCAAAGTTAAAACATCTGCTGCAACACCGGGCTCTAAATACGAAATTATCAATGCCATTATTTGAGGATGTTCATCAGAAATTAATTCTGCAACTGATCTGGCATCCATCCAATCTAAAATTTCTATTGGTTTGTCACTTTCAGTAGGGGTAATTCTTCCAAGAACAGACTGAGCTTTATTTTCGCCTAAGGCTTTTGTCATTACATTTCTTATGTAGTTTGTAGAACCCATTCCCAAGTCAGTTTGTGTTTTTATGATGGCTAAAAATTCGTCTAAAACTCTATTTACAGTTTCTTGATCTAAACCTTGAACATTGTACATCTCTTTACCGAGTTGCTGCACTTCTTTTGGACCCAAATTTTTTAAAATTTCTGAAGCCTCTTCCTCGCCTAAAAGCATCATCAAAATAGCACATTTTTGAGTGCTTGTTAATTGTTCATATTGCGACTTTTCTTCTTCTTCTTTATTTTCTTCCTTAGCTTTTTCAGCCATTTGAGTACTCCTTATTAATTTATATTATATATCTTTTTTCATAAGTTGTCTGAATACATTTGAAACTTTTCCAGCTTCATCTCCCACTATCATCCTGATAACAGCAACTTTATCGTCGTAAGTATTGGCCGTATCGAGCATATCTGCTGAAATAGTTGATTTTTTTGGTTTAAGTTTAGCTTTTATGTCTTCGAGAGATTCGCCTTCTTGAACTTGAACTTCATCTTCTGCTTCTTCTGCCTCAAGATCAGCCTCAGAAGTACCACCTGGACCTGCAGCTGTTCCAGCTGAAGGAACTAAAATTCTATTTAACAATGGCTTTAATGCACCGAATGTTACGATTGCAAGAATTAGAACAGTAGATAACTGACCAACCATATTTTGAAACCATGATTGTTCATACCATTTAGTTGTAATAACATCCATTTCTTGGATAAAATCTCCGCTGGTTACAACAATTGTGTCTTCTCTATCCTCATTGAAACCAACCGCTTCTTTAACAAGAGAAGTAATTTTTTCTCTATCTTCTTCACTTATAGGCTCAGAGACGACTGTGCCTTCCGGAGTTTCAATCATTTTATTTTTAACTAAAACAGCCGTCTTAACTTTTTTAATTTTTCCAATTTGACCAACAGTTGTGCTAAGTTTTTTGCTAACTTCGTAGTTTTTAACATTACTGGATGATCTTTGCTTGAATTCTGCTGGTTCCCCAGTTTCAGGAGCTGCAACTTGTAAATCAGCAGCTAAAGGAGCCTGGTTAGCAACTGCACCTGGAACTCCTCGTGCAGGTCTGTCTGTAGATTCATCTTGACTGTTTTGCTCACTTCTTGTTGAAATACTCTCAGGATCGAAAATTTCCTCTGTGGTTTGATTGCTTGTAAAATCCATTTCAACATTTACTTGGGCTGTTAAATTACCTGCACCAACGATTGGAGAAACTAATGATAAAATTCTTTCTCTGTATATAGATTCAATTTTCACTCTGTGTGCTAATTGTTTCTCTGTCATTGCTAAATTGGGATCATCTTCTGGTTTTGACAATAACGAACCATATTGATCTACAACTGTTACATTATCGGAAGTCATGTTAGGAATTGATGATGACACTATATGAACAATTGATCTAATTTGCTCTAAACCTAAAGCTCTTCCATCAGCTAGTTTAACAAATACAGATGCAGTGGGAGGAGAGGAGTCCCTGACAAAAACAGATTTTTCAGGAATTGCTAGATGTACCCTTGCTCCAATAATGTTAGCTATTTCATTTATCGATCTGGCAAGCTCTATTTCTTGAGTCTGTTTCATTTTCATAAATTCAACTGACCTACTTGTGCCCATTGGAATTTTTTCAAGTATATCATAACCTTGAGGAACAGAGCTTGGCAAACCTTCTGCAGCAAGCTTCATTTTTGCTTCATAATATTCTGGAGATGGTACTAAAATTTCACCTGTTGTTCTGTCGATTGAAACATCAATTCCATTAGATCTTAAAACATCAATTACTCTGGATTTCTCATGTTCAGGTAATGTTGCAAATAAGGTTGTTCTTGGGGGTTCTCTGAAAGATATAAAAAAAACTAAACCAAGAAAAATAACAAATAAAGTTATCATAACTGGGATAGATCTTTGGACAGCAGGTTCATTAGAAAATTTTTTAATTTTTTCTAAAGAATTGCTAATATTTGATAGCATTCCTTGATTTGACGCTAAATTTTTTGTTACTTCAGTAGTTTGAATTTCTTCAGCCATAATTATTTCCTTTTAATTTAAACAGGCATGTTCATAATGTCTTTATATGCGCTCAAGACTTTATTTCTTACGTTTAAAGTCATTTGAAAACCTAAACTAGACAATTGTTGTTGAATCATAACTTTAGTCAAATCGTTCTCTATACCAAGCTCAAAGTTTTTCGTCAATTCAGCGCTTTGTTTCTGGGTATCAGAAACCTCTTGAATCGCTGACTTAATATTATCCAAAAAACCACCATCTTGTGGTTCCATTATTTTTGGAGACAGATTTGCAACCTCTTCTTGAACTTTCTTTATTTCATTTTGGTTGTTTGGTGTGGTAACTGTTGGTTTTAAATTAGTAAGATTTGGTTTCATGATTTCTCCTTCAAAATTAAGCTTGCATCAATTTTTTTTCTGATAAATTTTCTTGAATATTATTATAAAAATTACTTTGTTTTGATACATCTATCATTATATCTTTAGCCTCAATAATATTTTTTTCACAAAGAACTATGGCTCGCTGTAGGACATTTTCTAACTCTCTAACATTTCCAGGCCAACCATACTCTTTTAATATTTTTTGAGCATCTTTATTGATGTAAGGCAAGGAGCTATTTTCTGTGTGTCTATTCAACAGAGCAATACTTATTGGTAAAATATCATCAGGTCTTTCAGATAAATTATGTGTTTCTATTGGGAATACATTTAGTCTGTAATATAAATCCTCTCTGAATTTTTTTTCTCTTACTTCGTCTAACATATCTCTGTTCGTAGTTGCAATTACTCTTACATTGACATCAATATCCCTTTGTCCGCCAATCGGTGTAACTTTTTTTTCTTGGAGAACTCTCAGAAGTTTGGCTTGGAGGGACAACGGCATTTCAGATACTTCATCAAGGAGTAATGTGCCATTATCCGCAGCTCGAAAAATTCCTTTATTGGCAGAAGAAGCTCCTGTAAAAGCTCCTTTTTCATGTCCAAATAACATTGCTTCAAGCATATTTTCTGGTATTGCAGCACAATTTATCGCAATAAAAGGTTTTTCATGTCTATCCGACTTTTTATGAATTAGGTTGGAAATAACTTCTTTTCCAGTTCCGGTCGGTCCATGAATGAATACTGTAACATCAGTTTTTGAAACTTTTTCAACCATGTTAATTAAAGAAAGTGTTTTCTTATCAGAGAAACTGTACTTTTCCTTAGATATAATTTGGAAAATGATTTCTTTTATAACTTCATCCATAATTTTGTAAGAAATTTGAATATAAGCTCCGCCCATTTCTTTTTTTAAATCATAATTACCATCACTTGTTGAATCCAAAACTATTAATTTTGTGGAACCTATATTTCTAGCTATTTTAAGGATATTTGATTGACCACCTTGTTTGTTTTCGAATTTTTTATCAATAATCAGTGTGGATTGAGAGCTCTTAATTTCACTTATTTCATCGGAAACAATTAACTTTATTTCCTTTCTTTTTTTACTAAAAAAATCACTTACTTCATTGTATACTTCAAAACAATCTTTAATAATAAATATTTCCTTCATATTTAAATCCTTTATTTTCGTTTTCAATCTAAAAGCAAAAATATTGCCAAATATGAAAATGAATTTTTACTTAATAGATTTTAGATAGTAATATCAACCACTTAGAATCTTTTTTTTTTTTTTATTTTTTTTAAAATTTGCTTATTGTCAGTTTTCTGACATTATTTTATTTATAAATAAGTTAATTTATTATGTCAGACATAATCAAAGGAAAATGCGAGGCAACTCAACAATTAAAAAAACTTGTAGAGATGGTTGCAAAATCAAACTCAACAGTTTTACTTAGAGGTGAGACTGGGTGTGGAAAAGATGTAGTTGCCAGAGCTATTCATAAATCATCTAAAAGAAATGGTGAATTAATTAATGTTAATTGTGCAGCGATTCCGTCCGAGCTTTTAGAATCTGAATTGTTTGGTCACGAAAAAGGAGCATTTACTGGTGCAGATTCAAAAAGAGAAGGAAGATTCGAGGCTTCCAATAATGGTACCTTGTTTCTAGATGAAATAGGTGACATGCCTATGGCACTTCAGGCTAAATTACTCAGAGCGATTGAAACTAGGAAAATTCAACGAGTTGGAGGAAGAAAAGAGATTGACCTTAATTTGAGGCTTATTTGTGCAACTCACCAAGACATTGAAAAAAAAATTGATGAGGGTAACTTTAGAGCCGATCTATTTTTTCGAATTAATGTATTTCCAATTGAAATTCCATCACTTGCAGAGAGAAAGGAGGATATTCCAATTCTTGTTAATCATATCTTAGAGGATTTGAAATGCAGTGGATCTATTATTCCTCAAATTGATAATTCGGGACTAAAAGCACTTCAGGAATATTTATGGCCTGGTAATGTAAGAGAATTAAAAAATGTTATTGAGAGAGCAGCTATTATTTTTCCAGAAAAAAATATTAATGGCAAAAACATTAAAGAAAATTTGTTAAAAGTAAATTTGCCTGACAACTCTCAGGAAAAACAGGAGTTATGGGAAATGACATCTGACCTTTCTCCAATACAAATCGAAACAAGTTCTGATTCTAATTCAATGCCACACCCAAATCATTATAAAAAATGGTTTGATTTCCTAGACAAGATCGATCTTCGTAGACATTTAAGTGATGTTGAATTTAACTTAATAGAAGGAGCACTAAAGAAAAGTAATGGATCTGTGACTGAGGCTTCAAAATGTTTGAAAATAAACAGAACGACTTTAATTGAAAAAATGAAAAAATACTCAATTCCTAAGCTCGGAAATGACTAACTTCCTAAATGTTTTATTCCTTTCTTTTTTGCAATTTGCATTTGTCTTCGCCTTTCGTTATACCTTGCTTTTTGCTTTTTAGATCTTTCTTTAAAACATTTAGGGCAAGACACTCCTAGTTTAAAATATTTTGATTCAATGTCTACGTAAGTTATCGCAGATCTACATGCAAAACATTGAGAATACAATCCTTTTTCAAGTTTATCATTTAGTGAAACTCTTTCATCAAAAACGAAACATTCACCCTGCCACATTTTATTTTTATTTTTAGTTTTTTTTAAATATTCAATAATTCCACCCTCAAGTTGAAAGATATTTTTATACCCTTCATTAATTAAAAAATTACTTGCTTTTTCACACCTGATTCCCCCTGTACAAAACATTCCAATTTTTTTTTCAAAAAATTTTTTTTTATTTTTCTTAAACCAAATCGGAAACTCTCTAAAATTAGTAGTTTTAGTTTTTACTGAAGATTTGAATGTACCAATATCCGATTCATATTTATTTCTTGTATCGATAATAACGGAGTTTGGATCAGAAATTAACTTATCCCATGAATCAGGATCAACAAAAGCACCAGTCATTTTTTCTGGACAAATATTTTTTTGTCCAAGAGATACTATTTCTTTTTTTTCTTTAATCTTAAGTCTTAAAAAAGAATGATTATTATCAAATTGATTTTTAAATTTAATTTCCTTTGTTATTAAAGTATTGATTAAATTCTTAACCTTTTCAAATTGTTCTGCTAATACTGAAAATGATGCATTGATACCTTCTTTCCCTATAATAAAAGTTCCTTTAATATTGAATTTCTTTAAATCAGTTAAGAGTTTTGATTTTATAATTCCAGGATTTCTTAGATAGACAAATTTGTAAAAGCTGGATACTATAAATTTTTCTTTATGCATGACATATTTCTTCAGAATTTTTTAAAAGCATTCATAGCCATTGATCCAATTTCTTTGATTCCTATTTTAACACTTATTACTCAGGGTTTAAATACAAAAAAAACAATAAAACTCTCTGGATTTGTATTTTTAATCACATGCAGTGTACTAATCTTTTTTTCATTATATGGAAATTCTTTTTTGGTTTTTATGGGTATTTCTATATCATCTTTTCAAATTATTGGAGGTTTTTTTCTTTTAATCATTTCTTATGAGATGGTATTTGAAAAAAGGGTAAAAAGAAAGACAACAATTGCCAATGAATTAATTGACGAACAAGATTTGAATAGTTTGGCTGTATTTCCCATTTCAATCCCATTGATTGCTGGACCGTCAGCTATAACACTTTCCGTTTTAATTTCAAAGGATATAGACTACACAATAGTTAGTTTTTATACTCAAATCTTTCCACTGATATTGACATTATTTTTAACTTCTATGATTATCATTTTTTCGAATTTTTTTATGAATTTTCTTAACAAAACAATTATGAATGTATTACAAAAAATATTTGGATTGATTTTAGGTGCCCTCGCGGTTGAATATGTAATAAAAGGCTGGAGTTTAATAATATGAATGTAAAATCTCCATGCATAAATGTTTGCAAGTTAAATCCTAAAAATAATTTGTGTGAGGGATGTTTGAGGAACTCTGATGAAATTAGTAATTGGTCTAAATATACAGAAAATAAAAAAAGAAAAATAATTGCAATATTAAAAAATAGAAAGTTAGCAACTTTAATAGTATTATTTTTAATTTTTTTTAACGATTGTTTTTCAAATGAGTTGTGGGTAGGTAAATGGAAGGCTCTGGATAAATGGCAATCAGAATTTCTCATTGAAATATATGCTGACGGTACAGCTTCAACTGATTATGGAAATGGGGAAAATGGAAATTGGACGATTGTTGATGGAAATCTACAAATTATTTGGGAATCTGGAACAAAAGATTATATTTTTAGTGGAGTTATGGGCTATCAAAGACTTTCAAAAATTAGAGGTGATAGTTATACCTCTGGAATGAGAAAATTACTTGACTAACTTTAAATACGGCTTTTTTAAATAGTTAATAACTTTTCTTAAACTTTTGGAACTTGTTAAAATATTATTCTGAGATGAAAGTGTAAAAATGCTGTTATTTTTATAATTTTTTTTTATCTCCAGACTCGGACCGTGCTTAAAAGACCTATGAATGGCAAATACAGCATAACTTTTTTGAAAAGTAATTGAATAATCCTTCCATTCACCTATTGAAATTTTTTTTGAATATAATTCCATGATTTCATGTATTTCTTGTTTTTTAAAACTAATGATTTTTGATTTTTTTAAATTATTCATAAATATAAAATTGAAATTTTAATTTGATAGAATATAAATACATTACATATATGATATTAAACTAATTTGGAAAATAAATAAAAAAATGAGTGAAGAATTTATTAGAGAAGTTGATGAGGATTTAAAAGAAGAAAAAAGATTAAAACTTTGGAAAAAACTGCTTCCTTACGTAGTTAGCATCTCTTTGGGTGTAATCTTAAGTACAAGTGGATATGTTTTTTGGGAAAATTACACAAATAAAACGAAACAACAACTAGGCGATGATTTCACTGCAGCTGTCGAACTTTCAAATGAAGAAGATATTGATGCTGCATTGATTGCATTAGATAGAATAGTAGATAAAGGCTCTGATGGATATGTAACTATGGCAAAAATAAAAAAAGCATCCATACTCATTTCTAAAGGAGATATTAATAAAGGGCTTGATATCTATTTAGATCTTGAAAAAAACGCAGTCGATCAATCATTCAGAGACATTGCAACGATACTTTTTGTAATGAACTCAATAGATTTCGAACAGCCAGAAAAACTTTTAGATAAATTGGATCCATTAAGAAATAGTATGATCTGGAAATCGTCTGCACTTGAATTGACAGCTTTTATTTATCTTAAAAATGACCAAAAGAAAAAAGCATTAGAAACTTTCGAAGAAATTAAAATGCTTCCAAACAAACCTTCTTCATTAGGCTTAAGAGCTCAGAATATGATTGATTTTCTAAAGAAAGAATAAATTGAGAAAAAAGTATATAATAATAATCTTTTTTTTTTTGATTATTCATTCATGCTCGTACTTTGATGAGTCTGAAGAAATTCTTCCTGGACAAAGACAAAGTGTATTTAAATTTGAAGACGATATCATCCTTAAATCAAATGAGAGAATCAATATAGATAAGAGTATTTACGTTGATTCTTGGTCTCAGCAATTTCAGAACGAAAGAAATCATCTATTCCATTTTAAGAGTAAAACTAAACTTTCACTAAAAAAAAAAATTAAGCTCAACGATATAGCTTTCGATAAGATAGATCATATTACTACCCCAGTATTTGATTTAAAAAATGTGTATTATGCAGATAATGATTTTAACGTTTATTCCACAAGTCTAGAAAATGGAAAAATTAATTGGATTGTCAAATTAGCAAACGAAAAAGACGAAAATTTGCCATTTATTGGTGGTTTTTCTCTTCACAAAAATGAGTTATTTATCTCATCCGGTTTAGGAAATATTTATTCTGTAAATGCAGAAAATGGAAAAATTTTGTGGAAAAAAAAGTTATTAGTTCAATTTTCCAGGCCTCCTTTAGTATTCAAGAATAAAATTATTGTTGTTTCTGATGATAATCAAACATTCGCTTTAAATACTGAAGATGGAAATTTAATGTGGTCTCATGTTGGAAATATAGAAGAAGTCTCAATTATTGGTGGCTCAAAACCAGTGGTTACAGAAAATATTGTAATTGTTTCATATTCCTCTGGTGAAATTTACGCACTTGATCATAATGATGGAACCTTAATATGGTTTGATAATATAACGTCTGGAAATTTTTTTAGTAAATCACCGTTAAATGATATTCAATCACCCATTTCGATTGTAGGTGACAAGGTGTTTGTTCCGTCATATTCAGACAAATTCATAGCATATGAAATTAGTAATGGAAATAAAATATGGAATCTTAAATTATCTTCAATTAATCCTTTTGTTGTTTCTGGAGGATCAATTTATCTAATAGACACTCTAGGAAGATTATTATGTATTGACAAAATTAACGGAAAATTATTGTGGGCTGTTCAGTTAAAAGTTTCAAATAATGGAGATGAAATCAATTGGTATGGTCCACTTCTAAGTTCTAATAAATTGATATTAAATAATTCAGATGGACAGGTAATTTCAATCTCTCCGTTTACTGGAAAATTGCTTAGTAAAATAAAGTTCTACGAAGAACTTGTATCAAATCCAATTAATATTGGTGATCAAATAATTCTAATTTCAAAAAAAGGTACATTGTTTATTTTGGGTTAAAAATGCCAGTTAAGATAATTATACTCGGTAAGCCAAATGTGGGAAAATCATCGTTATTTAATACGATTTTGAAAAAAAATATCGCAATTGTCGATAATTTTCCTGGTTTGACTATTGACTTAAGAAAAAAAACAATAAGTTTGTGGGATATGGAATGTGAATTTGTTGATTCACCTGGTCTTGTAAAACCATCTAACGAAATTGAAGAAAAAATAAAGAAGAACACTATTGAATATTCAAAATCATCTGATTTGATTGTTATCGTATTTGATGGTACATCAGATTTATCATATGAAGATTCTGATATAATAGTATTAGCAAGAAAATTTAATAAACCTATTTTATTGGTAGTAAACAAAACTGAGGGAAATTATTCTCAAAACGTTTTAAATGAATTAAACAAATCTGGTTTAGGGAAACCAATACTTGTCTCTGCAGCTCATAACCAGTCAATTGATCAATTGAAATGGCAAATATACGAATCTTTAAAGAACTTGAAAACTATGGAAGAAAATGTAGAGCAATTTAATGACTTTTCAATTGCAATTGTTGGCAAGACTAATTCAGGTAAATCAACATTGTTTAATTTGATTAAAAAAAAAAAGATTGCAATAACCGGTTCTCAACCGAATCTGACCAGAGATTCGATAGAAACTAATGTTAGTTTAAAGAATTCTAATTTTAAGATGTTTGATACAGCCGGTTTCTCAAAAAGTAATAAAGAACACGTTCATGAATTAGCAATTAATCAGACTCTAAAAAAAATAAGACTATGTAATGTTTTGTTAATTGTTTTGGATATTAATAATTATTATGAAAAAATAAATTCTAAAATTTTAAGTTTGGTCAATTCTGAGAATAGATGTCATGTAGTATTGATGAATAAAATCGATAGTGTTAATGATTACCAACAGCAAAAAATTAAAAAACATCTTCACGATTTAAATCCACAAATAAGAGAAACACCTGTATTATTTGTTTCAGCAAAAGAAAATATTGGATTTGAGAATTTGCATTCTATAATTGAGAAACAATTAAAATCATGGAAAAAAAGAATTAAAACAAGTGATTTAAATGAATGGTTGGGTAAAGTAATGACTGAAAATCCTCCTCCTTTAAAAAACGGTAGAGCTGTAAAACTGAAATTTGCTTCACAGGTGAGTGTTTCTCCTCCCAAATTTAATATTTTTTCAAATCATCCTGGTGCTATTAATAACCAATATAAAAAGTATTTATCCAACAAGCTTAAGAGAAGATTCCAGTTAGAAGCCGTACCAATAAAGGTTAGATTTAAAAAAACTAATAATCCATATGAATAAAATTCTTCTTTATTTTATTCTTTTTTTATCAAGCAATGTGTTTGCAGATCAAGATAAAACTATAAATTTAATAGTTGAAAATTGTAAATCCTGTCATAACCTCAATAAACAAGTAACAAAAAAAATTCCAGACATGAATAATTTAGAAAAAGAAGAATTTATAAGATTAATGACGAAATATAAAAATGATAAAGATAATAGTGTAATGAATAGGATTTCTAGGGTCTTTACAGATAATGATATTTTAAAAATAGCGGACAAAATTTATGGAAAAAAATAGATCTGGCAGAAGAAAATTTATTTCTAATACTATAACTACTTTAGCGTTCCTTTTTCTCGCTAATACTTTTTTATTAAAAAGATTAAATTCTAAAACAAGACCAAAAATTGTAATTGTCGGTTTGGGAATAGGAGGAGCTACCTGCCTTCAATATTTGAATAAAATTTCTAACTTTGTCGACATAATTGTTATTGAAAAACAAAATGTATATCAAACAGGTCCACTTTCTAACCTTGTGATTGGGAATATATTACAACGCAAAGATATTTGTTTTAAAATAAATAAAAAAAAATATAAAAACGTAAAATTTATTTTCGAAAATGTAAAAAGAATTGATGTTGAAAATAAAAGTGTAGTATTTTCAAAAAACTTGAAAGTTAAATTTGATTTCTTAATTTTATCTCCTGGAATTAGTTATAAAAATGATATTTTGAAAGGATATAATGTATCAGACAAGAAAAATATTCCACACTGTTGGGATGGAGAAAGCAATATCACCCAGTTTAAAAAAAGGTTAAGAGATTTAGAAAATAACTCAAAAATAATAATAACCTCGCCTGATTATCCCTACAGATGTCCTCCAGCACCATACGAGAGAGCTACTTTAATTGCTAATTATCAAAGAAAATTAAATAAAAAAGTTAAAATTTTAATTCTTGATTCAAAAAATTCATTTACGAAACAAGAAAATTATTTTCGTGAGTGGCAAATTAATTTTCGTGACGAAATAGAGTGGATACCAAGGAGTAAGGGTGGAAAAGTTATTTTTTATGATCAAAAAAAAAATCTAGTAAAAAATTCAGATGGTCAAATTTTTAAAGGAGATTTCATACACATAATACCTGAACAAAAAGCAGCTAGTATTTTCTTTGATTCAGAGTTATTGAATGACGGCAAAGACTGGTGTGAAATAAACCCAATATCGTTTGAAATTAATCGTTTCAAGGATATTTATGCTGTTGGAGATTCAATAGACGCCTGGGCAATGCCAAAATCAGCATTTTCAGCAAACAGTCAAGCTAAGATTTTGGCAATAAATTTGATTAATAAAATTCTGGAAAAGGATTATATTGATCCCGTTTTTTTGAATACTTGTTATAGTTTTTCTAAAGAGGACAGAGCATTTTCAATTTCTGCATGGTATAGATTAAATATGACAAAAGACAAAATTATTTCGTTAGGAAGTAGCGAAAGTAATGTATACGCCAATGATAACGACAGAAAATTAGAGGCTCAACACGCGATTGGCTGGTATGAAACTATGGTTAATGATCTTTTTATGTAGAAACTAAAAACATTTTTTTATTATTCTGTCTGATATCTCTTTCAACTTTCTTTCATCAATTTTATGTTTTCCTGCAAGGGATAAAGACATACCTGCATTGACTTTTTCAATGTCAATAAAATGCACTTTAATTTTGAACTTTGAATTTTCTTTTCTAAAGATTTTTAACATTGTTTCTTTAGCTTTTTGACAAATACTGAATGTATTATGATATGCTTTCCCAGTAGAGATATCTTTATTTTCGAGAAAAATAATTTTAGCGTTTGACGATTTTCTCAATAAGGGTTCTAATTCCTTGACAATTCTCCAATAAGAGGAGAGATTTATTTCAATAAGATTATCCCACTCTTTATGTGAAAAATTTGTCAACGGCCTCAATCCAAAAAAAACTCCAACTAAATTTATCATAAAGTCAACTCTTAAAAATTTTGAGCCAACTTTTCTTAACAGATTTTTTGCAAATTTCTTATTTGTTATATCGGCTTGAAAAAATGTAACATTCTTATTTACTTTTTTTATTTCATCATCTAATTTGATGAGTTTTTCAAGAGACTTCCCATGTAGAATAAGATTTGTATTCATCTGCGCTAAATCTAAAGAAATTCTTGTTCCTAAAATTCCTGTTGAACCAAAGATGATTCCATTACTAATTTTTTCCAGTTTCATATTTTATTTTGTAGGTTCAATTAATAAAGATAGTTGAGAAGGATTTATCCCTGCGTCTTGATCAATCAGTTTAACAGGATAATCACCACTAAAATAATGATCAGTAAACATTGGCCTTTCTTTTTCTCTTCCATTTTGAAATCCTAATGCTTTGTAAACTCCGTCTAATGTAACGAATTTGATGCTATCTACACCAATATATTTCTTTATTTCGTCAATTGTGAATTTTGATGCCAACAGTTCTTCTTTAGTAGGTGTATCAATTCCGTAGAAGCATGGATATTTTACCGGAGGACTAGCAATTCGCATGTGAACATTTTTGACACCACAATTTCTTAACATTTCCACAATCTTAACAGAAGTTGTACCTCTGACTATTGAGTCGTCAACTAAAGCAATGCTTTTATCTTTAAATGATAAAATATTTGGATTGTGCTTTAACTTTACTGACAAATTTCTCACTGAAATGGAATCCTCAATAAAAGTTCTTCCAGTATAGTGATTTCTTATTATTCCAAATTCAAATGGTTTTTGTATCTTTTCAGAATAACCCAATGCAGAGGCGTTTCCAGAATCAGGAATTGGAATTACAACATCAATAATTTCGTTGTCTTTAGGATTTTCAGATGCCAACTGATGCCCGATGCTTTTTCGAACATCATAAACATTTCTTCCTTCAAGAATACTATCTGGTCTAGAAAAGTAAATATATTCAAAAAGACATGGTTTAAGATATGTTTTTTTGAAAGGTTTAATTGAATCAATTTTACTATTTTTGATAATTAAAATTTCACCAGGCTCAACATCTCTTACTAAATTTGCACCAATAATATCTAGTCCACAACTTTCAGAGCTTAAAATGAACGAATCACCAAGTTTACCTAAAACAAGTGGCCTTATCCCAAAGGGATCTCTCACTCCAATGAGACAATCATTGGTAAGCATAACTAGAGAGAATGCACCTGTTATTGAATGAAGGGCGTATACGATTCTATCAATAAGAGTACCTTTGGCAGTTGAAATCAAATGAAGAATCACCTCTGTATCAGATGTTGATTGAAAGATAGCTCCATTCTTAATTAGTTTTTCTTTAATTTGATTCGTATTTGTTAAATTACCATTGTGTGCGATTGCAATACCTCCGAAGTCCAATTCAGAGAAAAGCGGCTGAACATTTTTAAGTGCGGATTCACCAGTTGTACCATAACGGTTATGACCTATAGATACCCTTCCCATAAGTTTGGGTATTATTTCCTTATTTGAAAAAACATCAGATACTTGACCCATTCCTCTATGAGCAAAGAATTTTTGATTATCTGAAGTCACAATTCCGGCTGAATCTTGTCCTCTATGTTGAAGTGCATGTAGACCAAGTGCAGTAAGATTTGCAGCTTTATCATGATTGTAGACACCATAAACACCACATTCATCTCTTGGTTTTGATTTTGAAAAGAGATATTTCACTTTATTCCAAATTATTTTCTATAATACTCTCAATATTTTTTCTTCCACTCTCGTTATAAATGTTTTCTTGATTTTTACTATTTTTTTTTATACGAAGTTTTGAATCTATACTTTTTTCAAAAAGAAGATCAGACTTTTTTTTTATTTCGCTACTTAAATTTTCAGAATACCTATTATCAAAATCAAGAAATCTCAATATTTCATTATTTGTGATCTTTATAACTGAAATAATTTTTGAATTATCAATAAATTTCAACCTTTTTCCTTGATAAAAATAGTCAAAGCAAAAAAAACACAAACCAACTATTACGTATCCTCTCAAGATTCCATAAATAAAGCCAAGACTTTTATCAATAAGTCCAACATAGCTATTCTTAATATAAACTGAAAACTTTCTAGTAAAAAAAGAAAAAAAAACAAAAATTACCAAGAATGTTAGAACGTAAGATATTCCAGTTGAGATCAGAATGTTATTTATTATTTTGTTAAAAAAATTAACAAAATTGATTCCATATGTGTAAGATCCAAAAAAAGACAGAACCCAGGCACTTATTGATAATAATTCTAGAGAAAATCCTCTAAAAAATGCAAATAAAGCAGATATGAGAATTAAAACCAAAATTATTAAATCAAACATACTAATTAATTCCTTTTATAAATTTAATCATAGAACTATTTTTTGATTGATTAATTTTTCTTGCTTTTCCGTACCATTCAATAATTCCGTTTTTTAAAAAAGCAACATAATCAGCAAACTCATATACACTATCCATATCATGCGTAACTGTTATCGTGGTTATCTTTTTTTTTCTGACTAAATTTTTAATAAGTAAGTTTATTTGTCTAGCAATGATTGGATCTAAACCAGTTGTTGGTTCGTCTAATATAAGAACCTCTGGTTTTTTAAGAATCGCTCTTGCAAGCCCAACCCTTTTTTGCATTCCCACTGAAAGTTCAGAAGGATACTTCTCCAAGATTGATTGAGGTAGACCTACTTCACTCAAAATTTCGTTTAAAGAATTTTTTTTATTTGCAAATTTGAGGTTTTCTCTAATATTTAAACTGTCTAGAAGAGCTGAATTCTGAAATAATATTCCAAATTTTGACATATAATTCATTTTTTCTTTATCACTTAGGGTTTTAATATTATCTAGTTTTCCAAAACTAATTGATCCGTCATCATAATCTAGCAAGCCAACTATGCATCTTGTAAGAATTGACTTACCTGAACCTGACTCCCCAATAATTGAAAGAGATTCAGATTCAAAGACGTCAAGGTTTAGTTTTTTTAAAACAACCTTATTTTTAAAACTTTTATTAATATTTTTAACGATTATTTTTTTTTTTCTCATAGTCTAAAAAAAAAGGAAGTGATTATATAATTCATTAATAAAATCAATATAGAAGATGAAACAACTGAATATGTTGTTGATTGACCAACTCCTTGAGCACCTCCTTTTGCATTAAATCCGTGATAGCAACCCATAAAGGTTATTAAAAAACCAAAAACAGAAGCTTTAACCAAGCCACTAAAAACGTCTATGAATTGGACAAAATTGTATGTATTTTGAAGGTATACAGTAGGATTAAAGTTTAAAAGATTTACGCAAATTAAATATCCACCCAAAACCCCGATAATGTCACCAACAATAACAAGAATTGGAAGTGAAATGATACCTGCTAAAATTCTTGGAATGATAAGATAATTAAATGGGTTAGTTGATAGTGTTTTGAGTGCATCAATTTGTTCAGTAACTTTCATTGTTCCTATTTCAGCAGCAATAGCTGCGCCTGATCTTCCTGCAACCATCAGACCAGCTAATACTGGGGCTAATTCTCTTGTAATAGATAAAACAACAACATTAGGAATTGCACTTTCTGCAGAGAATCTTGAAAACCCAGTGTAAGACTGAAGTGCTAAAACCATACCAGTAAATATAGAAGTTAAACCTACAACTGGCAAAGAGTTAAAACCGATCTTTATAAATTGTTTAAGAAAAATATTAAAATAAAATTTTTCTGTGATGAAATATTTTACACAGTCCAGAAAAAAGTCGACTATCTCACCGATAGAATAAAAAAAAGAGAAGATAAGATTAAATAATCTTTTAGATAAAGCTAAGGCACTTGAAAGCAATCTTGTCATTACTGCCAATATATTGTTTTTTTTAATATAAATAAATAATAATAAAATTTCCTATTTTTCTGTATTTCCAAGAATTTTAAAATAATTTTAATTAAAATTACTTTCAGCTAAATCTGAAAACTTTGTCCAACTTGGGTTAAAATGTAGTTTAACTTTAGAAATTGGACCATGCCTATGTTTTGCAATTATGGCTTCTGCAATATTATGGACTTTCTCCATTTTATTTGTCCACATTTCATGTTTGTCTGTACCTTCAGGTGGCTCTGTTCGAGCAAGGTAGTATTCCTCTCTATATAAAAAAACAACTAAATCAGCGTCTTGCTCTATGGCGCCTGATTCACGAAGATCTGCTAGCTGAGGTCTTTTTTCTTCTCTATCTTCAACTTTTCTTGATAATTGAGATAGAGCAATAACAGGTATATTAAGTTCTTTGGCGATAGTTTTAAGTCCTCTTGTAATATCAGAAATTTCCTGAACGCGATTATCATTCGTTTTTTTTGATTCTCCATTTACTAATTGAAGATAATCTAAAATAATTAAATCTAGCCCTAATTTTCTTTTTAACCTTCTAGCTCTTGTTCTAATTGCTGAAATACTTAATGCTGGAGTATCGTCTATAAATAAATTTAGCTTTTTCAAATCATCACTTGAAGTTAATATCTTACTAAAATCTTGCTTTGAGAGATTACCAGTCCTGATGTTTTCTGATGATATTTCAGCCAGCTCACCTAACAGTCTTGTTGCTAATTGCTCAGAGGACATTTCAAGAGAAAAGAAAAGAACGTTTTTTTTTTTATTACCAAACTCTTTTGATATATAAGAAGCTATATTTGTAGCAAATGCTGTTTTACCCATTGATGGTCTTCCTGCAACAATAATTAAGTCAGACTTGTGAAGTCCTCCTATTTTCTTATCAAAATCATTCAATCCTGTTTTTAAACCTATTACA
The DNA here is from genome assembly GCA_902536655.1 of uncultured Alphaproteobacteria bacterium. Taxonomy (GTDB): domain Bacteria; phylum Pseudomonadota; class Alphaproteobacteria; order Methylaequorales; family Methylaequoraceae; genus Methylaequor. The sequence goes on from CACAYF010000001.1 coordinate 116,503, forward strand.
TCTTCGCTCTTTTTAAAAGCTTTCTCAGCATAATCAATGGTTCTTTGCATTATTTCTTTAAAATCTCTAGGTCCGGTGTCAAATTCATTATTTTGTATTAAATTAAAAAGATTCTGTTCAGTTTTTTCAATTAAAGATATTGAATTACTCTCTTCCTCAGTGTTGTAAGAATTGTTTATCAAATTTGTACCAAGGTCTATCAGTCTTCTTCTCAAATATAGGTCATAAATTAATTCTCCGTACTGTTTTGAATTTATAATACTTACTGTGTTTTCGCAAAGTTTTAAAAGATAAGATAGCCCTCCATTTTCTCCAAACTCTTCATTTCCATCAAGTTGAACCTTAACTGTATTTAAATCAGCAATTTGATCATTGTTAATTAATTTTTTAATAGATTTAAAAATAATTCTATTAATTTTGCTCGAAAAATACTCAGGTTCCAAAAATTCCTCTACTTTCTCATAAGCTAGATTATTGGATAGGATTGCTCCTAAAAGAGCTTGCTCTGCTCCAGTATTTACTGGGACTTCTCTAATAAGATTTAAATTTTTGGATGATAAGATATTGGTTAATTTGTTACTTTCTGAGGTGGTCATTAGTGTATAATAACAAATCTGTTTCATTAAGCATTTATTTTTTGCCTGTTAATTAAGTGGATAATGAGTATAACTTTTAAAAATTACTTAAATAGAGGTTTCCAAGGTACATTAAATAAACTAAAAAACATAAAATAGAAACCTTTCTTCCAATTCGAATTCTTTTTAAAATAAACAAGGTGAAAATAATAGCTATAAGACTGAGGAAATAAACATCATCTAATAGTATGTTTTTGTTGTATGAAAAAGAGTTAAAAAGTGATGTAAACCCAAGAATAAGTAGTAGATTATAAATATTTGACCCAATAATATTTCCAACGATAATGTTAGATTTTCCTTTTTTAGCGGCCGTAATCGATGTAGCTATCTCAGGTAAAGAAGTTCCAAGAGCAATAATAGTCAAGCCTATAAATGAGTCTGAAATATTAAGAATCATGGAGATAGATATGGCAGAGTCGACAGTTATATCTGCGCCAAAAAGGATAATACCTATAGCAAACGCAGATATAGGTAATCCATAAAGTAAAGGACTTTTAAATGAAATTTTTGAAAAAAAATCATTTTCTAAGATAACTTCCTCTTTGCCTTTTGCATCAGAATTTTTAAAACTTCTAAATAAATAAAATGAAAATAAAAAAATAAAGAGCAATCCATATTCAGTACTTAAAAAAGCAAATACGAATATTAATGCAAAAATAAGGTGTGTGCCAAGATGAAATGAAAGATCAAACTTTGATACTTTAATAGATTTTAATTCAGAAGTCAGTCCTGCTGCAAATGTCACTAAAAGGATATTTGCAATATTTGAACCAAGAACGTTACCTACAGAAATATCTGGAGACCCTTTTAAAACTGCATCTATTGAGACAACCAGTTCGCAAATTGATGTTCCAAACCCTACAACGATCAATCCGATAAAGAATTCTGAAATCTTAAGCTTTTTCCCAACTGCAATTGCACAAGATATTAATATTTCAGCTCCTTTTACTAAAAGTATAAGTCCTGTTATGAGTGTAAATATGCTTAACAGCATTTTATTATTAGATTAGTTAATTAGATTCAGTTTATCTTATATTATTTTTAAAAGGTTATAAATCTTTATCTGACCTTTTCGTAAAAGAAATCAGAAAGATGGTTGGGAATATTTATTCTTTTTCTTCGATTGAAGAAGTATTGATTTCTTCTTCCTTTTCAATATTTGCATCATGAGAAACACCATTAGAATCATTATTAATTTTTTTGGTTTTATCGGTTTTTTCAAATATTTTATCTTCAGTTTTAACTTTTGATTTGTTCGCACCATCTGTCTGTTTGCCATCAATGTTCTTTGTCGACTCAATTGTTTTTTTAACTAAATTATCCAAATCAATTTTTTGTTTCTTAGCGTTTTCTTCAGATGTTGCTACATTAATTTTTAGATCACAACCTACATCTGCATGTAACTTTATATTTAAATCGTATATTCCAATTTTTTTTATAGATGAATGAAGATTAATATTTGAAGGTTTGATGCTAATCTTTTTTTCATTGAAGTAATTTGCTATATCTTTTGGTGATACAGATCCATAGAGTTGTCCATTGTCACTGGCATTTCTAATAAATATTATTTCTTTTTTCTCAATTTTTTTTAAGGTGAGTTTAGACTCTTCTATAATTTTTTTATTTTTTTCGAGCAAATCATTTTTAATTTTTAAAAATTTGTCTTTGTTCTCTTTATTAGCTCTTAGCGCCTTTTTTTGGGGAATAAGATAATTGCGAGCAAATCCGTTTTTAACTTTTACAATATCCCCAATTTGACCTAGCCTATCAAATGATTCCAATAAAATGACTTCCATAATTATCTCTTTTTATTCGTTTTTTTACTTATATTTTCAAATAAACCTATAAATAATAATATAAATAGAAGAAGATACCCTAAAAAAAAAAAAAGTAAAAATATAATTATAAATTTTATGAAAGTATTAATTTTAATTTTTTTAAAATAACTATTAAATGAAATATATCCCTCTAAAAGAAAACAAAAGGACATACAAATCAAAGTATTAATATTTAAAACGAAAATTTTTGAGTTTGGGTTCTGTGTTAGTACAAAAATAAGTATTATTAAATAAATAAATGAAAACCATAATGGAGTTGTAAAATCCGTTAAATTTAAAGTAGTAGATTGTCTTATCTCAAATTTTTTTAAAATAAATTTCGATAAAATTAGATTTAAACTGAATGTTGTAAAAAAAATCAAAGAGTTAACTGATGGCAAAATCATCATTATAACTTTGATAATTCTATCTATGTCATTACTTTTCTGTATTTCATAACTTGAAATAATTTGATCTATAGATTTTTGTAAAAAAGAGCGTAATTTCTCATATTCAAAATCATTAAAAAATAATATGTAAAAAATAGCAAAAAAAAACAAAAAAAAAATGATTACTCCTGATAAAAAATTCGAACAATCAAGGTTTATTTTTTTCGAAAAATGATAAGACCCCAAAAAGAATAGTGTCACAATTGAAATTATAAAATGAAAAATAATAATTTGTTTGGAAAAAAAACTCTCATTTAAAAAATTTAAAAAAACTAAAATTATTAAAGCCAATAAGCATGATTTAAAAAAATCTGAATATTTGATGGCTAGTCCAATAATCAAAAAAGGTAGAGGGTTAAAAATTGAATAAATCTGTGGAGAGATTTTAAAAAATAGAAGTTGGAAGACCAATAAGAAAAGTGTCGAATAAAAAATTATTAATGATCTTTGTTTTTTTGATAGAAAAGCATCCATCAACTAGATACGTATGGAAGTAAAGCTAAGTATCTTGCTCTTTTTATCGCTGAGGATAATTGTTTTTGTTTTTTTGTTGATACTTGTGTAACTCTACTTGGTAAAATTTTTCCTTTTTCAGTAAGGTATTTTCTCAAAAGGTTTAAATTTTTATAATCAACAGATGGTGCGTCTTTTCCTGATAAGGGACAGGACTTTGAAAAAACTAATTTAGATGACGTGTTATCAAAAACTTTATTTCTCACAAAAACCTTTAACTTTCTTTACTTTCTACAAGAGGCGATGGTTCTTTTTCAACTTCTTTTATTTTAATTGTCATTAAACGCAAAAAACTCAGATCTTGTTTAACTTTAATATTAAAAGATTCAAAAATTTTTGGGTTACATTGGCAATTAATCATAAAATAATATCCTTTAGAGTTTTTCTTTATTTTGTATGCAAGATCTCTTAAACCCCAAGCTTCTTCTTTTAAAACCTCTCCTCCAGTTTTCTTAATTTCATCTAAACACTCTTTAAATTTGTCTTCAGCAGATTTCTTTGATAATTGCCCACTGAATATGAAAACATTTTCGTACAACATTTTATTTCCTTATGGATAAACTTTATTAGTTTAGCTATTAATAAATTATTTAAATAGCAAGGTTAAATCTTTGTGTATATAACATTATTATAAATTTTTAATCAACAAAAAAATGCTGAATAAAATTATTGTAGTTTTTCCTGGTCAAGGTTCTCAAATCGTTGGAATGGGAAGAGATTTATTTAAAAATCATCATATAGCCAAACAAGTTTTCGATGAAGTTGATCATACATTAAATCAAAAACTTTCAAAAATCATTTTCGATGGACCTGAACACGAACTAACTCTTACCAAAAATACCCAACCTGCGATTATGTCAGTAAGTATGGCTTTAGTAAGAGTAATTGAGTATGAATCAAAAAAAAAAATTTTTGAATTTTCAGATACGATTTTAGGTCATTCATTGGGAGAATATTCAGCACTTTGTAGCCTAAATGGTCTCAGCTTAAAAGATACAACTCTGCTTTTGAAAAAAAGAGGAAAAGCTATGCAAGATTCAGTTAAAAATTTGAAAACTAAGATGGTCGCTGTTATTGGACTAGATATTAATAAAGTTGAAAAAATTATCGAAGAAAACATTATTGATAAATCAGAAATATGTGAAATTGCAAATGATAATTGTCCAGGTCAAGTAATTTTATCTGGAACAGAAAAAGGGGTAATCTTTATGTCTAAAATTCTGAAAGATAATGGTGCTAGAAATATTATAGATCTCAAAGTTAGCGCTCCATTTCATTGTAGTCTGATGAATAAAGCATCAGATGTGATGAAAGATTGTTTGTATGAAATTTCATTAAAGGAGCTAAAGTCTAATTTTGTAAGCAATGTTACAGCTAATTTTGAAAAAAATTCTGAAAAAATCAAAGAATTGTTAATCAAACAAGTTTCAAGTAGAGTCAGATGGAGAGAAAGCATTATTAAATCAACAAAACAAATAAATTCTATAGTTGAAATAGGACCAGGAAAAATACTAAGTGGAATGAATAAAAGAATTAATAGAGATTACAACCTCTTCAGTGTGTGTAATTTAGATGAAGTTGATAAATTTATGAAACAGTTTGAGGAAATTTTATGAAAAAACTTCTCATTACAGGAGCCAACGGTGGAATTGGAGAAGCAGTTTGTAATTTGTTAGGAGATAGATACGAAATTTTTGTATTGGGAAGAAATAAATCTAAAATAAAAGAACTTTGTACAAAATATAAATTTATTAAGGGCAGTTTTATTTGCGACTTAAACAACGAAAATCAAATAACTCAAATAATTAAAGAAATCGAAACAAATTCTATTGATTTTGATATTTTGATAAATAATGCTGGAATTACTAATGACGCCTTATTTTTAAGAATGGATTTAGAAAAGTGGCAGAGGGTAATTGACACAAATTTAAAAGCAAACTTTTTACTTACAAGTGCGTTATCAAAAAAAATGATTAAAAAAAAATGGGGACGTATTATAAATATTACGTCGGTAGTAGGACATACTGGAAACTTTGGTCAATCAAATTATAGTGCTTCAAAAGCAGGAATAGTAGGTATGTCAAAATCTATAGCACTAGAATTAGCGAAGAGAAACATCACTGTAAACTGTATAGCACCTGGATTCATTGAAACATCAATGACATCTGTTCTATCTGAATCTCAACGCAAATCGTTAATTGAAAAAATACCGATGGGGAAAATTGGGTCACCTTTAGATGTAGCAAATTGCGTTGAATTTTTAGTATCTGAAAAATCAGAATACGTTACAGGACAAACATTACATGTCAATGGTGGTCTCGCAATGTTATAATGTATTTGATTTAAAAAAAACATTTATTAATATATGATTGAACTTTAATTAAAAGGAATGGTTATGAGCGATATAACAGATAGAGTTAAAAAAATAGTAGTGGAGCATTTAGGAGTTGAAAAAGATAAAGTGATCGAAAGTGCGAGTTTCGTTGATGATCTAGGAGCAGATAGCTTGGATACGGTTGAACTAGTAATGGCTTTTGAAGAAGAATTTAATATTGAGATACCAGACGATATAGCAGAGAAAATAACTACAATAAAAGAAGCAATAGAGCATATAGAAAATTCCCAAAACTAGAATGAGAAGAGTGGTGGTTACAGGAATTGGAATGTGTACTCCACTTGGGTTTGGTTATAACCACTGTTGGGAACAACTCATTGCTTCCAAATCTGGGATTAGGAAACTTTCCGGATTTGAAATTGATGACCTAAAATCCAAAGTTGGAGGTCAATTAATTTTAGAAGGAGATTCTTCTCTTTTTCCAGAACAAGTCATTGACCAAAAAGATAGAAAGAAAATTGAACCATTTATTGAATACGCGCTAATAGCAGCCAAAGAAGCCATTTTGGATTCTGGATGGAATCCATCCAATGAATCTCAGTCAATAAGAACCGGAGTAATGGTTGGTTCAGGTATTGGTGGGCTAGATGGTATCAGAAAAAGTGCTGAAAACTTAAAAAATAGCCCAAGAAAAATTTCCCCCTTCTTTATTCCCTCCTGTCTTATAAACTTAGCAAGTGGACACATTTCAATTAAATATAATTTTAAAGGACCAAATCATTCAGTAGTAACAGCGTGTGCTTCCGGAGCACATGCCATAGGTGATTCATTTAGAATAATATCTCAGGGAGATGCAGATGTTATGATTTCAGGCGGAACGGAATCAGCATGTACAAGATTTGGTATTGCAGGATTTTGTGCAATGAGAGCTCTTTCAACTAGTTTTAACGATTCTCCTGAAAAGGCATCAAGACCGTGGGATAAAAATAGAGACGGATTTGTACTTTCTGAGGGATCAGGAATGATTGTTCTTGAAGAACTTGAACACGCAAAAAAAAGATCTGCGAATATATATGCTGAGATTATTGGTTATGGTTTATCTGGCGATGCTTATCACCCCACTGCGCCTGCATCAGATGGTGATGGTGGGTTTAGGGCAATGAAAATGGCTTTAAAAAATGCTCACCTAGATTCTGAAAATATTGATTATATAAATGCACATGGCACATCTACACCACTTGGTGATGAAATTGAATTTAATTCTGTAAAAAAACTATTTATAGACAATACTGATAATTTATTAATGTCGTCTACAAAATCATCCACAGGTCATCTGCTTGGTGCATCAGGAGCCGTTGAAGCAATATTTTCCATATTATCTATCAAAGATGGTGTTGCACCTCCGACTTTAAATCTGGAGGAATTGTCAGATGGTTGCGTTGGAATTAATTTAGTCCCTAAAGAAAGTATCGATAAAGAAATAAATCATGTTTTATCCAATTCGTTTGGATTTGGTGGAACAAATGTATCCCTAATTTTCAAAAAAATTGAATAAGTGATTAAAAATCTTATTTTTCTTTTAATTATTTGCCTAAATTTGTTTTATTATACCTTCTTTAAGCAAGAAAATATTAATGAAGTTAAAATAATAATCAAACCAGGGATGCAGCTAGACCAAATAGCACATCTACTCAAAGAAAATAGATTAATTAATAATGAATATATTTTTAAAACTTGGGTAATAATCAATAACTCTCAGAAGAAGTTAAAATTCGGAGAATATTATTTTAGCAAAAAGATATCTGCAAACATACTTTTAGAAAAATTAAAGAAGGGAAAATCTGTATATAGGAAAATAACAATTATTGAGGGCTCATCTAAAAGTGATTTATTTAAAATTTTAAATGAGTTGGATAAATATAAAAGTATAGAACTTGACGATATTCCAAACTCATTGGTAGCTGATACCTATTTTTATAAAGTCACTGATAATCCAAAAATTATCTTAAACAACATAATAAAAAAAAGTAATGAGATTTCTAAAAAAATTTGGAATGAGAGGGATCAGAATATCCCCCTTAATGATGTTAATGAGTTATTTATACTTGCCTCTATTGTTGAAAAAGAAACTTTTATTAAAGAGGAAAAATCAATAATTGCAGGTGTATTCTATAATAGATTTAAAAAAAATATGAAACTTCAATCGGATCCAACAGTAGTTTATGCTATAACTCTAGGAAAAAAAAAAATGGATAGAAAATTACTTAGAAAAGACCTCAAGATTAAATCAAAATTCAATACCTATGTTAATAAAGGGCTTCCACCAGAACCTATTTGTATACCAGGAATAGAATCTTTAGTTGCAACTTCTAGGCCTTTTAAAAGCAATTTTTTATATTTTGTTTCTAAAAATAAGAAAAATGAAGGACATCTTTTCTCTGAGAAATATAAAGATCATTTGGATAATATAAAGTCAGTGAAAAAAAAAGACAAAGATGAATGAAAACAAAATATTAAGAAAAGGACTAATGTTGGTTTTATCTTCTCCCTCTGGTGCGGGTAAAACGTCAATATGTAAAAAAGTAATAAGTTTGGACAAAAAAATTTCTCTATCTGTGTCTTATACGACAAGACCGAAAAGAAAGAGTGAAAAAGATGGCAAGGATTATTTTTTTGTTTCAAAGGAAAAATTTGAGGATCTAAAAAAAAAAAATTTTTTTATTGAATTTGCTAACGTTTTTGATCATTGGTACGGAACTCCAAAAAATTTTATAGAGAATAATCTCAATAATGGTGAAGATGTTATTTTTGATATTGATTGGCAAGGAGCTCAGAAACTCTCTGATTTTTCAAAAAATGATGTTGTATCTGTTTTTATTTTACCACCAAGCAATAAAGAACTTCATGAGAGACTAAAAAAGAGAGCAGAAGACAGTGTTGAAATTGTTAGTAAAAGAATGAGTAAGGCTAGATCAGAAATAAGTCATTGGATAGAATATGATTATGTTTTAATAAATCATAACCTAATGGATTGTTCTGTAGAGGTTCTAAACATTCTTAACGCTGAAAGAAAAAAAAGAAACAGACAAAAATTTATATATGATTTTATTGCCAAATTGTTAAATTAATACTCTTGAAAGTTTTACAAAATCTATTGGTTTCAAATCTTGCGGCCTAGAGTTTGGGTCAATACCGCATTTTAAAAGTTTTTTTTCAGAATCAATGAAGAATTCTTTTAAATTATTTTTGATTGTTTTTCTTCTCTGTTTGAATGAAATTTTAAGAACGTTATCTAATTTATCATAATGAATTTTTCTTTTCCTATATGGAATGATCTTTATTACTGTTGATTCAACTTTTGGTCTAGGGTTAAAATTATCAGGTTTGACATCAAACACCTTTTCAACCTCTGCGTGAAGCTGAATTAATACCGATAATCTGCTGTAAAATGATGTTGAAACTCTTGCACTTAATCTCTCGGCAACTTCTTTTTGGACCATCAATACCATTGATTCTATTATATCATAGTTTTTAATTAACTTTATTATCAAAGTGCTTGCAATATTATAAGGAAGGTTAGACATAATTTTAATTTTTTTATAATTAAAATCTTTTAAATTTACTTTCAAAACATCATCATCTATAAGAGAAATTGTATCTTTAAATTTTTCCTGAAGTTTAAACAAGTATTTTTTGAGATTCTTATCCTTTTCTATGAGAATCAGCCTTTTTGGGTTGTTTTGAAGAATTTCCTTTGTCAGTGCACCTTGACCTGGACCTATTTCAAAAATAATTTTATTTTTTATTTCATCTAAAGAAACTATTTTTTTTAAAATTGATTTGTTTACTAAGAAATGCTGACCTAAGCTTTTCTTAAAAAAATGTTGCATTTAAAATCTTTGTTTTAAAAAATTAAATGACGCTATTAAACTCTCAAGATTAGCAATATTTTCTTTGGCTATATCAAAGGCCGGACCGTGGTCTGGAGAGACTCTCAGAAAAGGAAGTCCCCCAGTTATATTTATTGAATGATTGAAATCTAATGTTTTAACTGGAATTAAACCTTGATCATGATAGAAGCAAAGAATGCCGTCAAATTGTTCTCTTTTTGATTTATGAAAACAAGAGTCACTGCTAAGCGGTCCAAAAATTTTAATTTTATTTTTTATGCATGTCTTAAGCAGGGGGGTTATAGTTTCTATTTCTTCGGTTCCAATAAGACCCTCTTCACCAGCATGTGGATTTATACTAGTTATTGCAATTTTTGGAGACTTAATTTTCCAAATTGTTTTCAAAGAGTTTCTAAAAGCGATAATTTTATCATAAATAATTTTCTGCTCTATAAATTTGTGAATTTTTTTGAGTGGTATGTGAGTAGTTATTAAACCTACAATTAGATTTTTCCCTTTATCAGCGGGCTTTGTAGTAGATAATATCATTATTTCTGAATATTTTTTTTTATTTTTTTTTGACACTAAGTATGATAAATACTCGGTTTGTCCATTAAAATTAAATTTTGCTTTTTTTAACGTTGTCTTACATACAGGAAGTGTAAGCATTCCTGATGATTTTCTCTTACATACAAACTCAAAAGCTTCAGTAATAGATTTTAAAACATATTTACTATTTTTGGCGTTAGGTTTTCCTGGATAGAAATCTATATTTGCTTTAAGGTCAATAACTGGTATCGATCTTGAAAAAATCTGATTAATGTCTTTGTCATTAGTTATAGTTTGAAAATTAGCTTTTAAATTAAACAAATTATTTACTTGATTTAATTTTTTTAAATCGTCAACCAGAATGAATGGTGGAATTTTATATAAATTTCTCTTCAACCACACTTTGATTATTATTTCAGATGAAATGCCAGAAGGTTCCCCCATGCTGACAATTATGGGTTTGTTAGATTTCATTTATTAAAAAACTTAATATTTGTACTTTTTCTGATATTTGATAAGTAGGTATTAGTCAATTGGTTAAATTTTTTGGAGAAGGCCTGTCTCTCTATTGCTTCTCTAGAAATATTGTTTGATGTTGAAACTTTTCTCTCGCATAGGTATAATAGATTTTGCTCTCCATCTAATTCAAAAACTTCAGTAAAACTTTTCTCTTCTGAAATATCTAATTTATCAAGAAATATATTTGATAAATCTTTTGCAGCCATATCTTTTATTTTTAAAAATTTAACTTCTTCTTCAATTTCTGACTCTTTTATATTTTCACAACTTATATTTTTTTCGTACAAATTTTGGATCTTTTTTTTATCAAGTGAGGAAAACTTTATGAAAGAAAACTTTATTTGATCATTCCCAAACCTTCTTTTTTTATTAAGTTTTAAAATTTTAAATCCATTACTTATCTTTATATTTGTTTTTACATCACCTGGATTCATATTATTAAGAATCTCTTTTGTTTCAGAATCGAGACTGTCCTCAAATATCCATCCAGTTTTAAGTTTATTTCCTTGTGGATTGAGATCACTAAATTTATTTGCTAAAAGCTCAAAAGATGTTCCAGAATCGAGAAGCAACATAACAGTTTCCATCTTTTTCTTTGATGATTCCCAATCATTAAGTTTTTGATTGAGAAAGATTATTTCAGAAAAATCAAATTCAATTTTACCAACTTTATTTTTGAAATTATTAAGTATTGCATCTATATCAGCTGAATTAATAGTAATTTTCGTTGCAAACATTTGCTGAGAAAGTTTTTTCCATAATAACTCATTTTTTAGTTGTTCAACTACTACCTCAGCGTCTATGTTTTCATTTTCTAGAAATAATTTAAATTCTTCAAATTCCTCTACTGGAAAGTTATAGATTGCTGCAGCGAGTTCAATTATTTCATCATTACCAGCTGTAACTTCAGCTTTTTTAGCTTCAATTTTCTTAAGTTTTTCTATTATTAATAGTTCGAGTACACGGTCTCTAACTGAATCCCTGTTTTTGATATTATCTTCAAGTTTAAGTGATTTAAGAACAAGCTTTATTCTCTCAGACAGATCATATGTTGTTATTGCTTCAGAATCAACAGATGCTATTATTCCCTCAAACTTTTGTTCTGCCAATGTTATTTTAAACAAGAAAAGTAGTGTAAGAAAAACTAAAGAATTAAATATCGTTCTCCATAATTTCTTTGAGCGAGAAAAGAAACTGGAAACTATTCGATGTTGGATTTTCTGGCATATGAGTGTATTGTCTTGACCAGTTGAATGAAAATCCAAGACATTCGTCTTCGTATTTAATTTTTGCATTAATATCATGAAATTTAATTTTATTTTTTTTATCAAATGTTGAGGATGTAGTAAAGCTCCAGTATTCTGAAAATTTTTGCTCTATTGAAAGATTAAATTGATTTTTTGCTTCAATAAGATTTTTCCCGCTATTATCTAATACCGCCGGAGCATTAATATTTCTTAAAGTTAAGAATGTTTTTTCTATATTCAACATAAGAGTGGAGTAAGCGTTTTTAATCGAAAAATCATTTTTATCTAAAGACAAATAGAAACTAAGATTTAAAGAGTCAACTGGTGATATTTCAACGTTTGCAAGAAAATCTGAAAATTTATCATTAATACCTGAGTTCGTTGGTAAAAACTTATGATTATCAAAGTGATAACTTTGAGCTAATCCAATTCTACTAAATTTTTTTGTAGAATTTGTTTGTTTTAAAAAAGATAATCCATAATCAAATCTATCTAAACTATCAGCTCTGTAGAGTCCTGATAATCTATTTCTATTAAATAAATCAAAATAATCTAAATAAAAGTTGTTAACATTACTTTCGTCTGGAATTTCCCTATTGAATGCTTTTGGAGATGTTTTAAGGTACATAAACTTCGGTTTTATGATTGTTTTATATTTTTCTGTGTGTTTAACATATGGCTTTGTTAATTCTACAGAAATTTGAGGATAAAAGTTTGATTTAAATTCACTATGTTTAAATTTTCCAGTTTTCGGATTATGATACTTTTTTATGTGGAATATTCCTGCGTTTAAATGTGCTCCAAAATTAATCATAGTGCCGTCACTAAATATTGTTGGGTAAAAAATATTTTGATTTACAAAAAACTTTTTTGTTTCATTACCTTCATTTCTTTTTAAATTAATTATTTCTAGATTGGTCTCAAAATTTAAAAGGTTCATTTTTTTTTCTGAATTAAGATTTAAGCGAAATCTTGGAAAAATTTTTGGTATTATTTTTCTATTTACGTCCTGCCTTAGTTCCTGAAATAAGTAAGATTCTAAACTATAAAAATTTGAATGTCTGTGGGAATTCAATTTTAAAAAGGATGTAAGTGTATCTTGATATCCATATTTATAAGTATTTAAATAGTGTCGATCAGCCGTTCGATGTACCTGAAAGTCAACATACGAACTTTTATTCAAATCAAAACTTCCTGTTGATTTGAAATGACCTCTTTTTTTATCCTCCTTTATACCATTTTCCTTTTTGTTATTTTCTATTGTTCCGCTAAATTCTGAAAAAATTTCACCTTTGAGGAAATTTTTCCTGTGCTCAATAAATAAAACTGGATTTTTTTTTTGTGAAAATTTTGGTTTTATAGTTATGTCCTGGTAGTCATCAATTGGAATATAATACGGAACATCCGCTGCGAATCCAAAATAATGATTTTGGATGAAACTCGGTGAAATAAATCCTGCTTTTCTTTTTACAAGAGGTGATGCATGAGAAAAATAGGGAAGGTAAAATACACTTTTACCTTTAAAATCAACAAATGTGTCATAATATTTCACATTTAGAGATTTTTTGTCGTGTATGATTTTTTTTGCTCTTAATTGTACTAAAGGATCGTCATAACGCCCCGTTTTTTTGTTAAAACATATTTCGCATGCAGTAAATACTCCATTTTGAAGCATTTCCCAACTTTCTCCTCTTCTTTCGACTCTTTCAGCAGCGAACCTTAAGTAATTTTTTTTATCTTTAAAAGGGTTTGATGGCAAATAAAGAAAATTTTTTTCAATTATTGCATTTCTCAGTTCTTGATCAGCAACAATTTTCTCAGCTTTGAGTATTGAACCGTCTGAATTAAAAATTGTTACATTATCTCTAGCTGATAAAACATTTGATGTATTATTTAAGAAAACTTTATCCGCACTTAATTTAAATTTTTCGTCTACTATTTTTACATCGCCTGTTGCATATATTCTCGTGTTATCTTTATCGTAGGTAAATTGTTCTGCGGTTATTTCGAGTTCTTCATCTGAATATGCGAGGTTATTAAAAAATAAAAAAGTTAAAATTAAGTATCTAACCATCTTCAAAATGTATGAGAGTGCTTAGTAAAAATAAATTTAAAATTATAGGTGGTGACCAGACTGCAAAGAAAACATTAATATTTCCTGTATGACCAAGAGTTTTCACAAGATCAGAAAAAAAATGAAACAAAACTCCAATAATTATTCCAAGTATTATTTTAGCGATATTTTTTTTTATTCTTTCTTTTTTAATAGATAAAACACAACCTAAAAGAACCATTGCCATTAATACTAAGGGAAAAGAGTAAAGATAATTTTTATAAATTACATGCTTTCTGACTGAAAATCCAGAATTCTCCAAATTCCTAATATATTTTTTTAATTCCCAAAAACTTATTGTTTCTGGAGGCCTAAAGTTTTTTTCAATTTTATTTGCGTCTAAATTAATTTCAAGATCCATTTGATCGAATTTTTGGGGTGGTTTGTTTAATTCTAGCCTATATCCATTGATCAGTAACCATAACTGATCATTAATCATTTGCACATTTTCAGTATCAATTCTCTCAAGAAATTCGTTATTAAGATCAAACTTAAATATTTTTACCTCTTTAAGTAGTCTTTCCTGAGAGGAATAATGTTTTGCATTTATTACGTATTCAAAAGTCTGATTTCTTTCTCTTAACCATAATCCAGTTTGTGAAATAGAATATAAACCTGAACTTCCTTTAAAATAAATGCTTTCGTAATTTTTAAATTTTATATTCATAAGTGCAAAAATTGGATTAAATAATAATATGAAGATTGCGCTTATTAAGGTTACATTGATTAATGCTGGAAATATTAATGACCAAACTGAAAAACCTGATGCTCTAAGAACGCTTAATTCATTATTTCTATTAAGTTTCATGTATGTGTTCATTGATGACAACAAAAATACAGTGGGTAACATTATTGGAAAAAGTGATGGAATGTGTAGGACCGACATTTTCAATAGAATTCCAAATTCAATATTTTTACTAGAACCTCTTCTTATGAGTTCAATCAAATCAATTGAAATAAAAAGAAGGCATGCAAATATAAAAATAACTATAAATGATATAAAATTTTCCTTAATGAGATATCGTAAAATTATTTTACTTTTTAGCATTATACTTTTTGTAACCTATTGCTGAAAAAAAGAACTGAAAATAAACAAAATATTACAGGAAAAAAATTTGAACCTTGAAAATCTGCATATTTTATTGAAATGTTAGAAGAAACTATAGAAATTATTTGAAGTAAAATAATTGTGCCAAAAACAATAATTGGTTTCAAAACACTCTCTTTTCTTTGATAACTAAAAGACATAATCACAAATGAAATTACTACCCCAAATCCAATTATATTTATTGGCATTGAATACCTAAGAGTAAGCTCTGCTTTAAATGCTTGAAGGTTTTTTAAATCATCTTGAGATTCTAAGTCAGGGTTTTTCAATTCATACAACGATCTCTCTGAGGGAGATTTCCACCTATTTAGAAGGTTTGTTTGATCATTTTGATTTACGTCTAAAAGATACTCTTCAAAATATAAAACTGAAAGTTTTTTATCTTTTCCCTGAAAATGTTGAGACCCGTTTTGTAAAAGAATTTTTGTGGAATCTGGATGTGTTATTAATCTGCCTTTTTTTGCTATCAAGGTGGATGTTCTTTTCTCATCTCTTGTATCGTGAATAAAGACATTATGAAGACCATCTTTTTTTCTTTCTTTAACAAATATTGTAAAGTCTTTGCCAAAGTTATTAAATGTTCCTTCTTGAAGAAGAGATGAAGAGTAATCATTTTTTAATGTATACAAAAGAATTTTAAAATTTTCATTAGATTTAGGTGATTGATAAAGAGTAAAGAAAAAGCTAATACAGCTCATCAGAATTGAAAAAACCAAAGTAGGCTTAATAATATTATATATTGAGAAGCTAGACGATAGAAGAATCACCAATTCCTTATCAGACTGCATTCTCGAAAGAACAAAAAAAATAGAAAGACTGACAATGATTGGGAGAAGTATTGGTATTATTTGAGGTAATGATAAAAAAATAAGTTTAGAGAAAATATAAAACGGAAGCCCCCTACCAACCACTAATTCTATCAACTGAACACTTTTAGCGAGACAAAAAAGAGAAATTATTAGAATCAATATTAGAATAGAATTATTGAATAGTTGTCGTAGAATATATTTATCAACTAAATTCATTGAATAATGGAAAAAAAAACAATATACATTATTTATTACAAATTTTATCAACAATTAATACAATAAATGAAAATAACTTTTGAAAAAAAAAAAACAGAAAAAGACCATTTAGTATTTATTTACAAAAATAAACTAAGTTTTGGTCATCTAGCTCTTAATACTGAACAGAAAAATCTACTAAAAAATTCAAATTTATCCTTTAAAGGGAGAAAAGAATTTACTGAAACCATTCATTACAGCGCAAAAGCAGGAATTGACTCTCTTACAATAGCTAAAGTAAATACTGAAGCTAAAGAAGAAGAAAGTTTTAGACTCGAAAGTTTTGGTGGAAGATTATTATCTTATTTAGAGAAAAAAAAAATTCTTAATGCTGCAATAATTTTTGAAGATAAAGAATTTAATCTATCTGAAAAAAAATTAATTATTACCGGATTGAACCTTAAATCATACAGATTCGATAAATATAAAACTAAAAGTATTGAAAAGCAATTTATAGAAACTTTAAAGATCATAGATTATCAAAATACATTCAATAATAAAGACAAAATGGAAATAACATCAGGTAAAAGAGTTAAAGGTATTTTCTTGACAAGAGATTTGGTATCAGAGCCTGCAAATGTTTTGTATCCATCTAAATTTGTGGATATTTGCAAAATTTTAAAAAAAATAGGAGTTTCGATGGAGGTTTTAGATGAAAAAAAAATGAAATCTCTGGGAATGAATGCGCTTTTAGGTGTTTCACAAGGATCAGTCCGACCCGCGAAAACTATGATTATGAAATGGAATGGAAATCCAAGCAATAAAAAACAACCAATTGCTTTTATTGGTAAAGGCGTGACGTTTGATACAGGTGGAATTTCAATCAAACCCTCAGGTGGAATGGAAGACATGAAATGGGATATGGGAGGAGCTGGTGTTGTTGCAGGCTTGATGTATACACTAGCTTTGAGAAAAGCAAAGACAAACGTTATAGGTGCCGTCGGTCTCGTTGAAAATATGCCTGATGGAAACGCTCAAAGACCAGGAGATATTGTTAAGTCAATGTCAGGACAAACTATCGAAGTTTTAAATACTGATGCTGAAGGTAGGTTAGTTCTTGCTGATGTGTTATGGTATGTGAAAGAAAAGTTTAAACCAAAACTGATGGTTGACTTAGCCACATTGACTGGAGCTATAATTGTCGCACTTGGAGACAGATATGCTGGAATGTTTTCAAATAGTAACGATCTAGCCGACAAGCTCTATAATTCATCAAAAGAAACGCAAGAACTGATTTGGAGACTTCCACTCGATAGCGACTTTGATAAACTTCTTAACTGCCAGGTTGCTGATATGAAAAATATAACAGGAGCCCGAGGAGCAGGAAGCATAACTGCAGCTCAATTTCTCAAGAGATTTGTGGGCGAAATTGAATGGGCGCATCTTGATATAGCTGGAGTTACTTGGTCGAAAAAAGGCACAAGCCTCTCCAGACCTGGTGGCACAGGATTTGGTGTTAGGCTATTAGACAACTTTGTAAAGAAAAATTATGGTTAACGAAAATAAAACTACTTTGAACTTTTATTCAATTTCTTCAAATTTTAATGATGTTTTATTAAAACTTTGTAACAAAATTGTAAAAACCGAAGAAAATTTATACGTTAATTTTGATAAATCAGATACAAAGAAAGACGTTGATAAGTTTCTGTGGGTAAGTCAAAAAAATAACTTTCTTCCTCATAAAACTTATGGAGAAAAAATTTTCAAAAAAGATAAGATTATTTTATTTGACGGTTGTTACAGAAAGTTACAAAGAATTGAAAGATTTAATACACTTATAGTTTCACCTTGTGTAAAAATCAAAAAATTTAGAATATTTAAAAAATTTTTGATTTTTTCTTACACTAAGCAAAACTTATTTAATGCAAAAATAAAAAATGGTATAAGCAAAAATTATTTTACAGTAAATTGGTACGAAGAGCTTGGCCCATTTAAATGGAAAAAGATTTAAAACCGGAGTGTGTTTATGCAAAGAACCTTATCAATAATTAAACCTGATGCAGTCAAAAGAAGTCTTACTGGTGAGATCAACTCTATGATTCAAAAGAATGGTATTAAAATTGTAGCTCAAAAAATGTTAAAACTTTCTATAGAAGATGCTCAAAATTTTTACAATGTTCACAGGGAAAGGGCCTTTTTCATGGATTTGTGTAATTACATGATATCTGGTCCAATCATTGTACAAGTTCTTGAAGGAAAATATGTCATTTCAAAATACAGGGAATTAATGGGCGCAACCAACCCTGAAAATGCTGATGAAAATACAATAAGAAAGCTTTTTGGAGTTTCAGTGGAAGAGAACTCTGTTCACGGATCGGATAGTGAAGACAACTCGAAAATTGAAATAGAATTTTTCTTTTCAAAGAGAGAGATTTTTAATTTCTAATAGATTAGAAAAAACCAAAGAAGAGCTAACAAAATCATTACTAATATAGTAGTTATGATAGAAACTTTCATGAATTTTGCAAAAAATTCTTGATGCTCTTTACTGTCAAATTTCCCCATTTTTCCTTTCCAAGTATTTCAGAACTTTTATATACAATTTATGCTCTTTCATCAATATTTTTTTTTGGAGAGAACCTACATTGTCTGATTTAAATACTTTAACTATTTCTTGGTCAATTATTTTTCCTGAATCTATTTTTTTATTCACAAAATGGACTGTACATCCTGAAAATCTTACTCCTTCTCGTATTGCTCTTTCATGCGTATTTAGACCTTTAAAAGCTGGTAGAAGTGATGGGTGAATATTAATAATTTTATTGTTCCATTTTTTTACAAAATCTTTACTTAAAACTTTCATAAATCCTGCTAAACATATCAAGTCTACTTTTTTTTTTACAAGATATTTAGATAAAGAGTTTTCAAAATCATTAATATGAGAATATTTATTTTCGTTTATAATTTTGACATCTATACCTTTTTTTGATGCTTTTTTTATACCCAATGCCAATGGATTGTTAGACACAACTGTAGCAACTTTCGATTTTATTATTTTTTTTCTTGAAGCTTCAATAATATTGAGCATATTGCTTCCATTCCCGGAAATAAGAATACCTAATTTATAAACCATTCTCCGAATTTCCTAATTTCTACTTTAGATAGTTTTTTACTGTTATTTTTAATTTTGCCAAGTAAACAAAACCCAACTTTATTTTTTTTTAAGTGATTAAAAACCCTTTTATAATTTACCTTTTTTATTATTATTATAACCCCTATGCCACAATTAAAAGTCCTTAGCATTTCTTGAGGTGAAATATTTGCTAATTCTTTTAACCAATGAAAAATTTTTGGTATTTTGAAACTTTTAGTTTTAATAACACCTTTTAAATTATTGGGAATAGCTCTAGATAAATTTTCAAAAATCCCTCCACCTGTAATGTGTGCGATTGAACTTATTAAATCTTTTTTAATTAATGGTAAAAGGTCATTGACATATATTTTTGTTGGAATTAATAATTCTCCACCAACTGTCTTACTTGAATTAAACGGCAATTTAGAATCGACTGTTATTTGGTTTTTCTTTAGTGCTTTACGAATTAATGAAAAACCATTTGAATGAACGCCACTTGACTTAATTCCTATTAAAATATCATCATTTTTAACGTTATTAACACTAAGAAGTTGATTTCTTTCAACAACTCCAACAGCAAATCCTGCAAGATCGAAGTCGTTGCCCCTATACATTCCTGGCATTTCAGCTGTTTCTCCACCAATCAGAGAACAACCTGACTGCTTACATCCATTATTAATACTTTTAATAATTTTAAGAAAGTCACAACCAGAAATTTTAGAGGATGAAAAATAATCAAGAAAAAATAACGGTTCACCTCCATTTGCTAGAATATCATTCACGCACATTGCAACAAGATCAATTCCCAGATAATCTAGCATTTTATATTCAATTGCTAACTTAAGTTTTGTTCCTACACCATCAGTGCTACTAAGAAGAATTGGATCCTTATATTTTAATTTTTTAAGGTCTAACAAAGAACAAAAACCGCCAGAATTTTTTATTATTTCTTTTCTATAGTTTTCTTGAGTAATTTTTTCTAATTTTTTAACTAGTTTGGTTGCTTTCTCAGTGTCTACACCTGAAGATTTATACGTAATACTAATAATTTACTCCTAAAAAAACTTTAATTATTTCTAAAAAAAAATTAATGTTATAAAATTCTTTAATAAAGGTAAATTAAATTAAAATATATAATTTTGAAAAATATAATCTTAAAATTTTTAATAATTAGTATTTGTTTTCATCTAAATGTAAAAGCAGATGACTCAATATATACTGTAAAAGACAATCAAGTTTTTCTACAAAATGATCAAAATGTTCTAAAGTTAAGGGAAGAAGCTAAAAAGCTTGCGTTTGATAATGCATTTAATATTTTAACAAAAAAAATCTTAGAACCCTCTGAAATAAGAAAACTTGATAGACTTGAAAGAGTTGATGTTTCTAGCTTAATAAAAGATTTCAAAATTGTAAAAGAAAAAATAACTGATATTAACTATAGCGCTAACATCTTGGTAAATTTTAACCCTGATTTAGTCTTAAACTTTTTTGATGGTTTAAAAATCAAAAGTAAGGTGTTAGTGTCTGAAGAATACCTAGTTTTGCCAATCTTAAAGAAGTTTAACACTTTCTACTTGTGGGAAAATGATAACGTTTGGTATGACTATCTTTTAAATGAATATGATGAATTGGGACTTCTAAAACTGTATTTTCCAAAAAAAAATCATATTAATAAAATTCAAATTTCACCAAAGCAAATTTTAAAACAAGATGATGAATCTATAAAAAAATTTTTAATCCAAAATAATAAAAAAAAGGCTTTGATAATTTATTTAGAAGAAAAATACGATTTAGAATTTAATGAAATAAATTCAACTGTTTCAACTACATTATTTTCTGACAAAGGCTTTGAGATCGTAGAATTGTTTGAAAATAATAGTTACAAAGAAAATAGCAAGCTATCAAATGCTAAATTAATATCTAAAATAATTATTAAGGAACTAGATGAATGGTGGAAAAAAAAAATTGATTCTCCCGACTTCGAATACTCTGATGAGTATATTTATTTTATAAAACTTCAAACCAAGAACTTAAAAAAAAATATATCTATAGAAAAAAGAATTAATGAGATTCTTGGAAAAAAAGGTTTTATTCTTCACGAGTTTAATAATAAAGAAATCATTTATAAAGTGATTACAAAGTATGATATTGAGCAACTAAATTTAGCTCTAGAAATTGATAACCTTAGATTGGAAAAATCAGAAGAGAAAAAAAATTTATTTAGATTAAGATCGTTTTGATGAAACAAAATATTTTAAAGTTCAATTTTAAATTTAAAAGCAATGATTTTTTTGTTACTGAAAAAAATATGTTTGCTTACAACTTTATTAAAATGTGGCCCAATTGGCAGCAACATTCGGTCTATTTATATGGTCCTGAAAAATGCGGTAAGACAACAATTTCACAAATGTGGTTAGAAGTCTCTAAAGGAATTTATGTGTCAAGTGAAAATTTTGAAGATTTTATTTCTGACGATTTAAATATTGAATATATAAAAAGTAATAATTGGCTTATTGATGATGTAGATGATCTGATTGCAATGGATAAAAATTTAAACTCTAACAAAATCCTTAATCTTATAAATATTATTAAAGACAGCAAAGATTCATTTTTATTAATGACCGCGAAAAAATCTCCAAAACAAATTGATTGTGATTTAAATGACTTAATATCAAGGTTTCTATCATGTATTGTTTTGGAGGTTAGAAACCCAGACCAAGAATTATTACTTAAAATAATAAATAAATATTTAAATGACAGAAATATTTATCTGTCTCAAAAAAAATTAAATTTTATTGCTAACAGAATTGAAAGATCCTATGAATCAGCTATAGAAATTGCTAAGAAGATTGATTTAAAATCTTTAGAAACAAAATCAAATATATCAATTCATTTTCTTAAATCGAATTTAAAAATTTAATAACCTTTTTTTATATTAAGTTTAAGCATAATCTTTTTTTTTAATTCCTTATCAATATTTTGCTTGCATATCAACTTTATCTCTTTATCAGATGCAACTCGCTTAACAGGAATATTCTTTTTTATTGCTATCTTCTCTCTCAATCTAGAATACCTTTTAAGTTTATTTAGTTCATTTCTGTTGCAGGGTTTGAATTTAAATTTTTCCCAAGCATTATTTATCTTTTTTGCATAAATATTAATATTAATAATTTTTTGATGAAGAAATCTAATTTGTTTTAAATTTTTAATTTTTAATTTTTTTTTAAGTATATTAAAAATTGGAATTAAGTATTTCACATCATTTAAGGCATATTGAATTTTATTTGAATCAAGTGGTCTCACTCTCCAATCAATAAATTGATTATTTTTATTAATTTCAACGTTAAGTAAATCTTTGCAAGCTTTGGCATAACTAATGGAGTGATTGTATCCAAGTTGCCCTAAGTAGATTTGAATGTCATATATTGGCAAAGGAATTTTTTTGTAAATATTAAAAAATATTTCGATATCTTGTCTTGCTGCGTGAAAGATTTTTTTTATTCTGGTATTGAAAAGTAATTTTTTTAAAAGTTTGTAATCCAAATCATGAGTTAATGGATCAAGAAAAATTGAATCACTAGTGTTAGCAAGTTGTATAAGACATAGTTTAGGATAATAGGTATCAACTCTATAAAATTCCGTATCAACACCAATTAATTTATCTTTTTGACATTTTTCGTAGAACTGTTTTAATTGATTTTTATTTATTTGTAACACTCGCTGAATTTTATCATTAAAAGAACTTGTCTTCAAATCGTATGAATAAATTTAGATCACATAATTGCGGTGAATTATCATTAAAAAATGATGGTGAAGTTGTACACATCTCCGGTTGGATTAATAAAAAAAGAGACCACGGAGGTCTATTATTTATTGATTTAAGGGATCATTACGGATTAACTCAATGTGTTTTTGATTCGAACATTAAGAATTTTGAGAAAATTGAATCTTTGAAGCTAGAGAGCGTTCTTAAAGTCATAGGGAAAGTTATAAAGAGGAATGAGGAAACCATTAATAAAAATCTTCCAACTGGTGAAGTTGAAATATCAGTGGAGGATTTCAAAGTTTTAAATCAATCAGATCAGATTCCATTTCAAATTGCAGTTGATGATGACTCCCGAGAAGAACAAAGATTAAAATATAGATACCTTGATTTAAGAAGAGATAAAATTCACAAAAATATTATTCTTAGATCAAATGTTATTAATAGAATAAGAGAAAAAATGTTGTCTAGAAACTTCTTGGAAATTCAGACTCCTATTTTAACTGCATCCTCGCCCGAGGGAGCAAGAGACTTTTTAGTCCCAAGTAGACTGAATCAAGGAAGATTTTATGCATTACCTCAAGCACCGCAAATTTTTAAACAACTTTTAATGGTCTCAAATTTTGATAAATACTTTCAAATTGCACCTTGTTTTAGAGATGAAGATGCAAGAGCTGATAGATCCCCTGGTGAATTTTATCAACTAGACTTCGAGATGGCCTTTGCTGAACAGGATGATGTTTTAAGCGAAATTGAACCTGTAATTTATGAAATCTTTAAAGAATTTTCTGACAAAAAAGTATCAAACTTACCCTTCAAAAGAATAACTTACAAAGATTCAATAAATAATTACGGTACGGATAAACCCGACCTTAGAAATCCTCTTTTGATAAATGATTTAACAGATTGTTTTGTAAATTCTGGATTCAAAATTTTTGAGGAAAATGTAAAAAAGGGAATGGTTATAAAAGGAATTAAGGCTCCTAAGTCAGCAGATATGCCCAGAGCTTGGTTCGACAAATTAAATACCTGGGCAAGAAATAACGGACAGAAGGGATTAGGTTATATAATTTGTTATAATGAAGAATTTAAAGGTCCAATTGCAAGCAATATTAAAAAAGAAAATTTGGACAAATTGATAAATATTGTTGGGCTTGAAAGTGGTGATTCTGTCTTTTTTATATCTGATAAAAAAGAGGATGCAAATAAGTTTGCATCAGTGGTTAGAACAGAATTATGTAATCAATTAAAATTACTAGAGAAAAATTCATTCCAATTTTGTTGGATTGTCGACTATCCGATGTTTGAAATTAATCAAACAACCAATAAAATTGATTTTAGTCATAACCCTTTTTCTATGCCACAGGGCGGAATGGATTCTTTATTAAATAAAAACCCGCTGGATATTTTAGCGTGGCAATTTGATATTGTGTGCAATGGTGTTGAACTTTCATCTGGTGCAATAAGGAATCACAAGACAGATATAATGATTAAAGCCTTCGAAATTGCTGGATATAGTCATGATGATTTGATGAAAAAGTTTGGCTTCCTTTTTAATGCATTCAAATTTGGAGCCCCTCCGCATGGTGGTTCGGCACCTGGAATTGACAGAATTGTTATGCTTTTGTCTGGAGAAGAAAATCTTAGAGAAGTTGTTGCTTTCCCAATGAATCAACAGGCCGAAGATCTAATGCTAGGCTCTCCTTCAAAGATTTCTGAAAAACATTTAAAGGAATTGGGTTTAAATTTGAAAAAAATCGGAAAGACTACTTGATCTTTTGTTCTTTAAAAATTACGTGTTTCCTAACTTTTGGATCGTATTTTTTCATTTCCAGCTTTTCAGTCATTGATTTTGGATTTTTAAATTTGACGTAAAAGTAGCCTGTGTTAGCTGTACTTACCATTTTTACTTGTATCGTATTAGATTTGGCCATGATAAATTTATATAAATTTTATTTAACCTGTCAAGTCTTACGTGATTTGTCATCTAAGAAAATTTGTACCCCAATAAAAGCTCCCTTAACCCTTGGTAACAACCATAAGCTAGAAAAAGCTGTTATTAGTGGCCAAATTAACATTTGAAGATATAAAGAAGGACTAAAGTATTTTTCAGTTAATAAAATTAAGGGTATCAATATGTGACCAATTATAAAAATTGTTATATAAGCTGGACCATCATCTGACTTGTAATCTGATAATTTTATTCCACAACATTTACATTTGTTATAAGTTTTTACATAACTTTTAAATATTGGTGTTAATCCACAACAGGGACACCTTTTATTAAATCCACGTTTCATATGTTCTAATTTATTCATAGACTTAATTTATTATCTTAACATTCTCCCCTAAAATTTTCCCGGAAAATACATTATTTTTTTTTATTTTAAATGAAACTTTTTGACCAATTTTAAAGCTATTTTCTTGAGAATTAAATTTAGAATTTCTTAAGTATCTATTCTTATTTCTTACTAAACATGAGAATGGAAAATCAATAGCCCTTATAAAAATACCAAAACTTTCTATAGCATCGATAGTACCATAAAAATATTTAATTTTTTTGAATTTGATATAAAGACTACAAGCTCGTTCTAAAATTTTTCTTTCAATACTATCTGATTTTTTTTCTTGAGATGTTAAATGGTCATTAAGCGATTTTTCAACAGAGTTTTTTTTCCCCTCAAAGATAAAATCTAAAACATCTCGATGTACTCTTAAATCTGAATACCTTCTTATAGGTGAAGTAAAGTGTGTATAGTAATCAAGTCCAAGTCCAAAGTGCCCAAAATTTTCGCAACTATAAAATGCTTTTGATTGAGTCTTAAGTAATGCATCATTTAAAAAAAAGTTATCTTTATTTATATAACTTAAAATATTAACAAAATCCTTTTGATTTTTAAATTTTGAATTTGTAATTATACTATTGTCTCGTAATATTTTTTTTAGTTCATTGATTTTATCTAATTTTGGTTTTTCGTGATTTCTGAAGATAGAATTTAAATCATTATTTTTTATAAACTTTGCTATATTCTCATTAGCAATGACCATTAACTCTTCAATAAGTTTATAGGACTCTAAAGATTTTTTCTTTTTAAAAACAAAATTTTCATTTTTTTTTTCAATGATTTCGAATTCATCTGTGACAAAATTTATTTTATTTTTTTTCTCTGATAATTTTTTTAAAACTTTGTAGCACTTAAATAAATTTTTTACCTGAATATAAAATCTATTTTTCTTTTCATCAGAAAAAAATATTCTATCAACTTCATTGTAGGTTAATCGTGCAACTGAAATTATTTTTGCTCTATGAATTTTGAAACTAATTACCTTAAAATTTTTGATTTTGACTTCGACGACTACCGATGCTCTTTCTTTATTTGGAATCAGCGAACATATGTCATTTGAAATTTCATTGGGAAACATTGGAATAACTCTGTCAGGAAAATAAAATGAATTACCTCTTTTTTTTGCTTCTAAATCCAATGGATCATTTTTTTCAATAAAAAAACTCACATCGGAAATTGCTATCATAATATTGGTTATTCCTCTCTTTGTTTCAGACCAAACTGCATCGTCGAAATCTTTACTATCTTGTCCATCAATTGTAACAAAAGGGATATCTGTAAAATCCTTATGATTTATTATTTTCTTTAATTTAAGTTTTTTGATGTGAGAGTTGAAAGATTTTGGAAAACCATTTCTCAAACTATTATCTTTTATTTCATTCTCAATAATGTCGCATAGTTTAATTTTTTTCCCTATTTTTTTTTTCATAGTTGAAGATATTTTGGTTTCTAAAAATAAATTATTTATTTTTACTTTTTTTACTTTTTTCTATGATCTCAAGGGCTTTTTCTAATGTAATAGCTCTTTGATCGAGATCATTTGATATGGAGTAATTCTTTTTATCGTAAGATAAATAGTCAGATCGTCCTTTTATTCCTTTTTTTTGGATAATATTTTTTTTTGTTTCTGGGTGAGGTCCAATAATAATCTCCTTTTTTTCATCAAGATTTTTTTGTATCAATTCAATTGCTCGATTTATACCAACTTCAGCGACATCGTCTTCTTTTAAAGAAATAAATTTTTTTCCATGCTTGAGATAAGGTCCGTATGGTCCTATTGAAGCTATTATATCTTCTTTTGTTTCTGGAAATATTCCGATAAATCTAGGCAATTTTAAATATTTAAGGGATTTTTCCAGATTGACCTCTTCATTACTTACATTTTTAGGAATGCTTACTCTTTTTGGTTTATCATCATTTCTTTGCATTTCTAGATATCTACCATATCTTCCAATTTTTAAAAAAATTTGATTTCCAGTTGATGGTTCAACTCCAATTTTTTTTCCATCTCCGGTTAGGTCTGTATTATCCTCGTCATCACCAATTGCTGAGCTATACTTGCACGCATTTTTGTCATCTTTGTTGTAATTTGTACAACCTAAAAAAGGTCCTGAAGAGGCAAATTTAATAGTTAATTCTCCATCATTACATTTTGGACAGTTTTTTTTTTTAAGAATTTCTGGGCTCAATTCGTTTATTTTGTTTATAACCTCAGTAATACTTTTTTCTTTAACATCATCTACAGCAGAGTTTAAAAGTTTAAGAAAATTGTGGAGTGTATTTTTCCAATCTTTTTTTGATTGGGTGATCTCATCAAGTTGCTCTTCAAGATCAGCAGTAAATTGATAATCTACAAATTTAAAAAAAAACCCGTCAAGAAATTTTGACAGCACTTTACCTCTAGAACTTGGAATCAAAGATTTATTTTTGATTATAATATAATTATTGCTTTCAAGCTTTGTGAAAATTGAGACATAAGTTGAAGGTCTTCCTATCCCCAGCTCTTCTAACTTTTTTATCAAACCTGCCTCAGAATATCTATTAGGTGGCTTTGTGTGATTTTGCTTAATTTCAATTCTAGAGATTTTAACCTTATCTCCTTCTTTTAAATTTGGAAGCCTTTGTGGGTCATCAGTTTTCTCTGAGTAATTATAAACTTTTTTAAAACCCTCAAATATTTGAATACTTCCAGAGGATTTTAAAAGAAATTCTTCCCCCTTAATGTAATAAGACGTTTCAAGATTTTTGCTTTGAGACATTTGAGAAGCTACGGTCCTTTTCCATATTAACTCATAGAGTTTAAATTGATCATCATTCAATTCTTGTTTTACATCTTCTGGTTTTTTATTAAGTTGAGTTGGTGTTACTGCTTCATGACCTTGTTGAACAAATTTAGACTTTTCTTTATAGATTATTTCTTCTTCAGATAAAAAATTGCTACCAATCTCTTTATTTATGATTTGTCTTAAATTATTAACTTCATTTTGTTTCATCTTATTGGAGTCAGATCTATGATATGTAATTAGTGCACCCAAACTTCCTATGCCATCTTTAAGTTGTTGAGCTAAAGAATTTGTATATTTTGGGCTAAATCCCAGTTTTGACGATGCATCCTGGAGTAAAAGCGAATTTGAAAAAGGGCTATAAGGGCTTCTCTTTTTTTCTTTTTTTGCTACCTCTTCAATTAAAAAATTCTTTTTTAATAGTCTATCTTTTATGTTTGTGGCTTGAATTTCACTTTCAATAGACAGTTTTTCAATTTTTTTACCATTTTCAGAATAAATATTGCTAGTCATTTTATTTCCATTTTCATCTTCAATTTCTATAATTACTTCCCAAAATTCTTTTGGAACAAATAGATCTATCTCTCGTTCTCTTTCACAAAGTATTTTTAATGTAGGAGATTGGACACGACCAGCAGACTTACCAAAAATTGTTCTTCTGGTAGTTATTGGTGAAATTTTATATCCAAAGAATTTATCTAAAAATCTTCTTGTAATCGCTGCATCAACAAGATTTTGATTAATATTTCTAGGTTTTTTTATAGCATCTAAGATATCTAGTTTTCTTATTGCTGAAAATTCAATCCTTTTAAAAGTTTTATTTTGATGCAGCTTCTTTTCTTTACACAACTCAACAACGTGCCATGCAATAAGTTCACCTTCTCTGTCAGGATCCAAGGCTAAAAAAATTTCTTTAGCTTGTTTTATACCTTTTAAGATTGGATCAGCTTTCTTCTTATCTACTATCCATTCATTTACCGTAAAATTCTCGTCTTCTGAAATTCCTATTCCTTTTTCAGGTAAATCACGGAAATGACCAATACTAGAAACTACTTCAAATTCATCTTCAAGATATCCTTTGATAGTTTTAGCTTTAGCAGGTGATTCAACAATAAGAAGTTTCATAATAATGAAGTTTTCTATAATTATAAGAAGTAAATGTCAAAAATAATTTTTATTTTTTTAAATTAATTTTTAATTCATTTCCTTTAAATAACCTTTTAATATTAGAGACATGTTTAAAAAAAATCATAGTTACAATTATAAATAGTATTAAGAAAAAATTATCATTTTTAGCGTAAATTATTATCAAAATGCTTAATGAAGCAACTAAAGCTGAAAGGGAAGAATATTTGCTCACCAAAGCAGTAAATAGCCAAATAAGACTGAATATTAAACCATAAAAAAAATTATATCCAAATAAGCACCCTATAATCACAGCAATACCTTTACCTCCTTTAAATTTAATCCATATTGGAAAAAGATGACCAAGAAAAATAAATAGGATGACAAAACTTTGATCAATAAGATAATTTTTTAAAACAAGAACTGGAATATAACCTTTTAGCACATCCAACATTAATGTTAATAATCCAAGTTTCCATCCACTCGTTCTAACTATGTTTGTTGCTCCAATATTTTTTGAGCCTACTAATCTCGGATCACTTTTATTTAAAAGTTTTGATAACACTAATCCGAAAGGTATTGATCCAACGAGGTAACAGGTTAATAAAATTAGAATAATTTCAAAATTTATATACAAGTCGACCTCTTACAAATGTCATCAAGTTCCTTCCTTGAACCAATATGTTATCAAATGGCGAATTTTTAGATTTGCTATGAAAATTTTCTGATTTAATTTTCCATGGTTTTTCTAAATCAAAAACTATTAAGTCAGCTTCTGAATCTGGAGATATTGTGCCTGTTTCTAAACCTAAAATTTCTGAGGGATTTTTCGTAATTAATGATATAGCTTTAATTAAACTTAAATTATAATTCTTTACAAGAATTAGTGTCATTGGTAGGAGTGTTTCTAATCCAACGCCACCAAATTCAGCTTGATTAAAAGGAAGTCTTTTAGCATCTTGATCGTGGGGAGTATGATCTGAAACGATTACATCTATTGTTCCGTCTAAAATACCACCAATTATATAATTTCTGTCCTCTTCTGTTCTCAATGGCGGGGAAAGCTTTGCAAAAGTTCTATAATTTTCTAGAGATAATTCATTTAATATAAAATAAGGTGGAGCGGTATCACACGTAATTGGAAGACCATCTTTTTTTGCTTTTCTTATTATTTCCACTGATTCTTTAGTTGAAATATGACTGACATGATATCTACATTTTGTGTCTCGCACTAGCCATAGGTCTCTTTCAATAATCATAGCCTCTGAATAAGTTGGTATCCCTGTGAGCCCCATTCTTGTAGCAGACTCTCCTTCATTCACCATGCCCTCTTGACTTAGCTCCGGCTCTTCAGGGTGTTGAATGATAAGACCGTCAAAAGATTTTGCATAGTTAAGTGCTCTTTTCATGACTCTAGCATTAGATACACTTTTATTTCCGTCTGTAAAACCTAGAGCGCCAAATTCTCTCATAAGTTGTAATTCACAAATTTCATTTCCTTCTGCGCCCCTTGTAATACAACCTGTACAAAAAACCTTACTCAGAGATACTTCCCTTGCCTTTCTTTGAATACTTTGGATTATTGCAGGTTGATCAATTACTGGGTTAGTGTTTGGCATACAAACTATTGACGTCACTCCTCCACTTGCTGCAGCTTTACATGCACTTTTTATAGTTTCTTTATGCTCAAAGCCAGGTTCTCCAATGTTGACTCTCATGTCAACGATTCCCGGTGAAATGAATAAATTATTGCAATCAATTATTTTAAACTTCTTTTCATCAACTGAAATATTTTTTTTTAAGTCTTTGATTATTTTACCTTCGATAAGAACGTCTTTTTTCTCTATTGTATTTTTATCTGGATCAATTACAGAACCATTTTTCAATAAATAGTTAATAGGTAATTTTGAATTATTAAAAGGAATTTTTAGGTTCATTTTTTTTATCTATCCTTAACTAGGGCTTTTAAACAAGCCATTCTTACGGCAACGCCCATCTGCACTTGTTCAAAGATTGCAGACCTGTCTAAATCATCAGCGAGTTCAGAATCTATTTCAACTCCTCTGTTCATGGGTCCAGGATGAAGAACCAATGCATCAGATTGTGCATAGGTTAATTTTTCATTATTTAAACCATAATACCTAAAGTATTCTCTAATTGAGGGAACAAAAGAGCCTGACATTCTTTCAAGTTGAAGTCTAAGCATTATAATAACATCTACATCTTTTAACCCCTCTTTCATTTTATAAAAAACTTTTACACCCATTGATTCAATTTGCTTAGGAATAAGAGTTGCTGGACCTATTACTCTTACTTCAGCTCCTAATGTATTTAGGAGGTGAATGTTAGATCTTGCAACTCTGCTGTGCATAATATCACCACAGATTGCTACTTTAAGCCCTGAAATTGTCTTTTTTCTTCTCAAAATTGTTAAAGAATCAAGTAGTGCTTGCGTTGGGTGCTCGTGGGGACCGTCTCCAGCATTTATGACACCACAGTTAACTTTTTCAGAAAGAAGTTTCACAGCTCCAGCATCGTTATGCCTCACAACAATGAGATCTGGTTGCATTGCATTTAATGTCATTGCTGTATCGATTAATGTTTCACCTTTTTTAATAGAGCTTGAGCCAACTGAAATATTTAACATGTCTGCGCCAAGCTTTTTTCCAGCAAGTTCAAAAGAAGTTCTGGTTCTTGTTGAATTCTCAAAAAATAAATTTATGCATGTTTTATTCTTTAGATCATCAAGTTTTTGATTATTATCCTCAAGATAATTTGCATATTTTTTGGATAAATTAATTAAATAATTTATTGAGTCTGGAAGAAGACCCTCTATTCCCAGAAGATGTTTATGAGGATAATTTTTGAAAACTTTTTCCTCTATCATTAAAATTGAATATTATAGCTAAAATTTAATTGTTCAATACTCTTCTTAAATTATCTTTTTTTTCTTTAAATCTGAAAGATCTTTACTGTTAAGTTTTAAGAACTTTTTTAGTACTGTTATTGTATCTTGTCCCAGCTTTGGAGGAGGTTTTTTGTACTTAATTTTAGACTCTGAGAAATTTATTGGATTTGCGATTAATTTTATTTTTTTGTTTTTTGATTTTGAGTGTCTCATTGAAATAACCATTTTTCTTGATTTAACTTGTTTATCCTCAAAAACTTGTTTGATGTTGTTTATCGGTCCACACGGAACATTAACTTTTACTAATCCGTCAACCCATTGTTTTATGGTCTTTTTTTTAATAATTTTATTAATTATTTCATTAAGATCGCGTCTGTTTTTAACTCTTGAAGAATTAGTCTTAAATTTAGGATCATTAATTATGTTTGATATTTTTGCATACTTACAAAATTCTTTAAATTGTCTGTCATTTGCAATTGCTAAAACCATAAGTCCATCTTTTGCTTTAGCTGTTTGGTATGGAACAATTGAGGGATGATCGTTCCCAATACGTTTTGGTATTTCTCCTGATATTAGATAATTTTGGGCCACATAACTTAACCAAGAAACCTGAGAGTCCATCAAAGAAATATCAAGATGTTGTCCTTTTCCTGTTAATTCTTTAAATCTTAATGCTGACAAAATTCCTATAGTAGAATAAAGCCCTGTTATGATATCAGAAACACCAACACCAATTTTCGTAGGATTCCCTTTTTTTTCACCAGTAATGCTCATGATACCCCCCATGGCTTGGACCAAATAGTCGTAACCTCCTCTTTTTGAATATGGTCCATTTTGACCAAACCCGGTAATTGAACAATATATTATTTCAGGATTAATTTTTTTTATGCTTTTATAATCAAGCCCGTATTGCTTCAAATTTCCAGCTCTAAAGTTTTCTACGAGTACGTCACATTTTTTTATTAATTTTTTTGCTAATTCCTGCCCATCTTTTTTTGTAAAGTCGAGTGCAACTGAATTTTTATTTCGATTAACACTCAGAAAATATGAACTTTCCATCGGTTTCTTTAAATTTTTATCAAGGTATGGAGGGCCTAAATTTCGAGAATCGTCTCCGCTTAAAGGCCGTTCAATTTTTATAATGTTAGCTCCAAGATCGCCTAGAATTTGTGTTGATGTTGGTCCAGCTAATACGCGTGTAAGATCAAGAATGTTGATATCTTCAAGCGGTTGTTTTATTTTTTTATTCATTAGTCTCTTGGTTTGAATTAAAGAAATCTTTTAAAATAATGCTTGCTGCAAATTTATCTAAAAATTTTTTTTGTTTTTTCTTATTTTTAAAAAATTCATATGTTGCATCTTCAGCCTCGATACTTGTATAGTTTTCGTCCCAAAAGAAGAACGGAATATTCAGTTTGGATCTGTTCAAGTGATTATCTAAATTTTTTGTAGTATCAATAATAGATTGACTCATTTTGTTTATTTTTTTCTCTTCATCTAAAGGTAAACCCACAAGAATGCCGCCGATATTGTAGTCATTAATGATTTTAATTATTTTTTTGTAATATTCTAGGTTTCTTACTAAAGTTTCCATTGGCATACTTATTTTGTGATTTTCATCAGATATGGCTATTCCCACCTTTTTCTTACCACAATCCAAACAAATAATTTTTTTTTTATTAGTTTTTTTTTTAAACTCTTTTATATTGCGAACAAACATACCTGATGTTATTTATAAATTAATCTAGTTTGTTATTTATGTCTATTGATAATTCAACAGTAAAAAAAGTTGCTAAATTAGCCAGAATTGAAATTAATGAAGAAGAAGAGACTACATTGATTACTGAGCTAAATAATATCCTAGGCTGGGTTGATGAATTGAAGCAAGTGAATACAGATAGTGTTGAACCAATGCTTTCAGTTTTTAATGAGTCAATGCAGATGAGAGAGGATAAAGCGGAATCAAATTTCGATAATAGTCAAATTCTTGATAACTCTCCTGAGAGTAATTCAGGCTTTTTTGTAGTTCCAAAGGTTGTAGAATGAATGACTTTGAAAACCTGTCAATTTCTTCCGCTATAGAAGGTCTGGCGAATAAAAATTTTACCTCTCTTGAGTTGACCGAGTTTTTTATAAAAAAGATCGAAAAAAACAAAGATCTTAATTGTTTTATTACATCCACATTTGATAAAGCAATTGAAATGGCAAAAATTTCAGACCAAAAAATCAAAGAAAACGAAACAAGATCGTTAGAAGGGATACCCATAGGAATGAAGGATCTTTTTTGTACTAATGGGGTGAGAACAACAGCTGGTTCAAAAATTTTAGAAAACTTTGTTCCTTTTTATGAATCGACAGTTTCTAATAATCTTTGGAATTCAGGAGCAATAATGTTAGGAAAAACCAACATGGATGAATTTGCAATGGGATCTGCAAATACAACAAGCTTTTTTGGAAATGTTAAGAATCCACTTGGTTCAAAAGTTAAAGAACTTGTTCCTGGAGGTTCATCTGGAGGATCTGCATCTGCAGTTTCCTCTGGGCTATGCCTGGGATCAACGGGTTCTGACACAGGCGGTTCAATTAGGCAGCCAGCTTCATTTTGTGGGCTCGTAGGACTAAAACCGACCTATGGCAGATGTTCGAGGTTTGGGATGATAGCATTTGCATCATCATTGGATCAGGCAGGGCCAATTACAAAAACAGTCGAAGATTCTGCATTGATGCTTCAAGCCATGGTAAGTTTTGATAAAAAAGATTCAACAAGTTCGAGACAAAGCATTCCAGATTTTTCTGACTTTAAAAAACTTTCAATTAAAGGCAAAAGAATTGGTATACCTAAAGAATACATGATTGATGGTTTAAATTCGGATATTAAAAAAATTTGGGATGCTGGAATTTCATGGTTCAAAAGCGAAGGTGCTGAAATTTTAGAAGTATCTCTACCTCATACAAAATCTGCACTGCCAACTTATTACATAATTGCTCCAGCTGAAGCTTCAGCAAATTTGGCACGATACGATGGAATAAGATATGGATTTAGACACAATGCAGATGATTTAAATGATTTATATCAAAAAACTAGAGGGTTAGGATTTGGAAAAGAAGTTAAAAGAAGATTAATGATTGGAACTTACGTTTTATCTGCAGGATATTATGACGCTTATTATTTAAAAGCACTTAAAGTCAGAAAACTTATTTCGCAAGACTTTGAAGACTCTTTTCAAAAATGTGATTTAATTCTCACGCCTACAACTCCAAATGTCGCGTTTCCGATTGGAGAAAAACAAACCAACCCTATTGAGATGTATTTAAATGATGTACTAACAGTTCCAGCAAGCTTGGCTGGTTTACCGGCAATGTCAGTACCGTCTGGTTTTAACAGTGAAAAATTACCAGTTGGTCTTCAATTAATTGGAAAACCATTTGACGAAATTTCAGTTCTAGCAGCTGGAGCAGTGATTGAGGAATCAAGAGGTTTTTAAATGACTTATGTAATAGAAGGTAAAAAAGATAGTTGGCAAGTTGTTTTAGGGCTTGAAGTTCATGCTCAAATTAGTTCAAAGTCAAAGCTATTTTCAGTTGCCTCGACTAACTGGGGATCAGATCCTAATACTCAAGTAGAACTTGTTGATTGTGGAATGCCTGGAGCACTTCCAGTTATAAATGAGTATTGTGTTGATCAAGCGGTTCTCACTGGCTTAAGTTTGAATGCTGAAATAAAAAAATTGTCAATCTTTGACAGAAAAAACTATTTTTATCCGGATCTTCCTCAGGGTTATCAAATTTCACAGTTTGAGCACCCTATAGTTGGAAAAGGTCATATTAATATTGAAATCGAAGGAAAAGTAAAAAAAATAGGTATTACTAGATTACATCTTGAACAAGATGCAGGAAAAAGTCTTCACGACCAAGACATCAAAAATTCATATATAGACCTTAACAGATCAGGTTGTGCATTAATGGAAATTGTATCTGAACCAGATTTAAATAGTCCTATTGAAGCAGCAGAGTATGTTAAAAAATTAAGAAGTATATTGAGATACATTGGAAGTTGTGACGGAAACATGGAGAAGGGGAATTTAAGAGCAGATGTAAATGTTTCAGTAAAACGTGAAGGAGAGAAACTAGGAACAAGATGTGAAATTAAAAATGTTAATTCGATCAAATTTATACAGCAGGCAATTGAATTTGAAGCAAAACGTCAAGTGAATATAATAGAAAATGGAGAAAAAATAATTCAAGAAACAAGATTATTTGATCCGAATAAATGTGAAACTAGATCGATGAGAAGTAAAGAGGAATCTCATGATTATCGATATTTTCCAGATCCAGACCTTCCCCCACTAATTATATCAGATGAAAAAGTAAACTCATTAAAAGAAAAATTACCGGAACTTCCTGACGAAAAGAAGGATAGGTTTATGAGAGAATTTAACTTAAGTAGTTACGATGCTGAGGTAATTGTTAATGACAAGGATACAGCTCTTTTTTTTGAAAAACTCGTTAAAGGTAGAGATTCAAAAGTTGTTACAAATTGGATTACAGGTGAAGTTTTCTCATATTTAAAAAAAATAAATAAAGATATGAAAAATTCAGGAATTGCTCCAGAGAAAATCGGATCATTAATAGATTTAATAGTTGATGAAAAGATTTCAAACAGACAGGCTAAAGAGGTTTTTCACGAGTATATGAAATCTAATGATGATGCAACTACTTTTATTGAAAAAAAAGGACTAGTTCAGTTGTCTGATCAAAGTGAAATTAATAAGATAATTGATAAGGTTTTATCAGATAACCCTAAAATGGTTGATGATTATCAGAATGGTAAGGACAAATTATTTGGTTTTTTTATTGGGCAAGTAATGAAGATATCAAAAGGGAAAGCAAATCCAAAGCTTGTTAACGAATTGCTAGTAAAGAGGTTAAAAGAATAAAAAAATGGAGAGGTGGCCGAGTGGCTGAAGGCGACGGTTTGCTAAACCGTTATAGGTGGCAACATCTATCGTGGGTTCGAATCCCATCCTCTCCGCCATAATTATGTTTATTAAGGGCGAATATTATAAAAAAAACTCACAAAATCCCTATGTAAAATAAAAATTTTGTGGTAGAAGTGTGGTATTTATGTGTGCTTGAAACGAATAAAAAATTAATTTTACAATATAAAAAATAATTCCAATTATTGCTATAAATAAAGAATATATTGTGAACTTCATACCTTTTCTTCTGTCATTAATATCCTCATTTACATCTGAGACAGCAAAAGAATGTATTGTTCTACCCACAGCTAAAAAAAGAAGTGATAGAACTGCAAAAAATAAAAGATTATTAAAATAAAGAATTAAATTTAGCATAATAATAAAAGGAGATGTCTCATAAAAATTTCCATGCGCCCTCACTGCTCTTTCTAACTTTTTGTTATTATGACCAATAGAAATTTTTGTTTCTCTTCGAATTTTCATTACACTTTTAAATAATTTATAATAGTGAAAAGCTAAGTATATTATCTCAATCAAAAAAATAATTTCAAAAATAGTTCTTGTCATTGAAAATCCAAAAAATATTGTACATATTATCCATAACACAATTCTTACAATTTCAAAAAAAAAATGACAAATGAATTTTCATTACATTGGTTTAGACAAGACTTACGACTAAGTGACAATCCTTCACTTAACTATTTATCGCAAAAGCATAAAAGAATAGTTTGTGTGTTTATTTATGATGAAGTAAATTGTAATAGAAAACTTGGATCAGCTAGTAAAACATGGCTCCACTATTCACTGTTGTATTTAAATAATAAATTAGATAACAACTTGTTAATTTTTAAAGGTAATCCTGAGTCTATATTTTTAGACCTTATAAAACAAAATAAAATAACTGAAATATCATGGAATAGATGTTACGAGCCATGGAGAGTTGAACGAGATAAATTATTAAAAAAAACACTTAGTAAACATGTTGAAGTTAAAACATTCAATGGTTCACTTTTATGGGAACCATGGGAAGTCCTAAAGGCTGATTCCACACCTTATAAAATTTTCACACCATTTTATCAAAGAGGATGTCTCACTAAACAACCTCCTAGAAAACCAATCTCTAACAATTTTAGTTTTTTTGACCACAAAATTAAATCATTGAGCGTAAATGATCTAAATTTACTAGATAATTTGGCATGGGAGAATAAAGTTATAAATAACTGGAAGATAGGAGAATCATTTGCAGAAAAACAAATGAATAATTTCCTAAAAGAAGGTCTTGGAGATTATTCTCACGGAAGAAATTTCCCAAATAAACTTAATGTATCAAGAATATCACCATATCTTCATTGGGGACAAATTTCTCCAAATACACTTTGGTATAATGCTGAAAAACTTCAGCAGGATGTTGAAACAATAAATATTGATATATTTAAAAGTGAATTAGGTTGGCGAGAGTTTTTTTATAACTTAATGTTTCATTTTCCGAATATACAGAGTAAAAATTTACAAATTAAATTTGATAAGTTTCCATGGGATACTAATGATGAATTTTTAAAATCATGGCAAAAAGGTTTAACTGGCTATCCTATTATCGACGCTGGAATGCGAGAACTATGGAAGACTGGTTACATGCATAATAGATTAAGAATGATAACAGGATCTTTCTTAGTTAAAAATCTTTTGTTGCATTGGCAGCATGGTGAGAAATGGTTTTGGGATTGTCTTTTTGATGCTGATTACGCAAGTAATTCAGCAAGCTGGCAATGGGTTGCTGGTACAGGAACTGACGCAGCACCTTACTTTAGGATATTTAATCCGATAACGCAGGGAAAAAAATTTGATCCAGAGGGAGAATATATTAAAAAATATGTTCCTGAACTTAAAAGTATACCACACAAATATCTTTACACTCCTTGGGAATGCCCATCAGAAATTTTAAGCGAGATTAATTTAAAACTTGGAGTTGATTATCCATTTCCAGTAGTTGACATCAAACTTTCTAGGGCAAAAGCACTTAAAGCCTTTTCAATCTTAAAAAAATAAAATCTTATGAAAAAAATCTTTATTGTGTTGGGTAATCAACTTTTTAATCCAAGTTACTTTGAAAAATTCAGAAATGACCATCTTTTCTTTATTTGTGAGGATTTTCAACTTTGTACTTATCAAAAACATCATAAACACAAAATTTTATTATTTCTTTCCGCAATGCGATCTTTTGCTGACGAATTAAAAAAAAAAAAATTTGAAGTAATTTATAAATCCATTGAAGAGAAGGATTTTAAAGAAAGCTATGTTGATAAGTTATTTAAAGAAATAGAAAAAGAGAATGTAAAAGAGATATCTATGTTCGAAGTCGAAGATAAATTTTTTGAGAAACAGCTTTTGGACAACTTTAAAGGATTTAAATTAAACTATTTAAAATCTCCTATGTTTTTAAGTTCAAGAGATGATTTTAAAAAATATCTAAATCAAGTCAAAAAACCATTTATGGCAAACTTTTATAAAAAACAAAGAGTTGATCACAACATTTTAGTCGATTCAAATAATAAACCGGTTGGTGGTAAGTGGAGTTTTGATGACGAAAATAGAAAGAAACTTCCTAAAGAAATTGATTTGCCAGATAAATTTACATTCAAAGAAACTAAACATACTAAAGATTTGAAAGAAATTGTAGAAAAAACGTTTTCTCATCATCCAGGAAAGACAAAAAGCTTTTGGACTTGTACAAACAGAAAAGATACAAACAATTACTTAGATTATTTTTTAGACAAAAAGATTGAGAATTTTGGGGATTATGAAGATGCAGTTGATCAAAGAGACAATATTTTGTTTCATTCTGCTCTTAGTCCTCAAATAAATTTAGGTTTATTAACACCTGAAGAAATAATTTCTAAAATTAAGAGTAAAACTATTTCTAAGATAAATTCTCATGAAGGTTATATCAGACAATTAATTGGATGGAGGGAGTTCATTCGGGGAATTTATCAAAATTTTGACGAAAAGTTAGAAAAAAACAATTTTTTTAATCATAAAAAAGTAATGAAAGAAACGTGGTACACTGGTACCACTGGACTTGTCCCTCTAGACTACTCTATAAATAACGCATTAGAATACGGATGGACTCATCATATTGAAAGATTAATGATTTTATGTAATATCATGAATTTATCAGAAATAAATCCTAGAGAGGTTTACAAATGGTTTATGGAGATGTTTATTGATTCGTCCGACTGGGTTATGTCACCAAATGTTTACGGGATGGGATTGTTTAGTGACGGAGGAATTTTTGCCACAAAGCCTTACATTTGCGGTTCATCGTATTTCTTAAAAATGATGCATTTTAAAAAAGGAAGTTGGTGTGATATTATGGATGGACTTTATTGGAGATTTATCGATAAACATAAAGATTTTTTTCTAAGTAACCCAAGATTATCAATGATGGTAAGAATTTTAGAGAAGATGAATGAAGAAAGAAAAAATAAAATCTTTAATGCAGCAAACGAATTTATAAAAAATAACACATATGAAAATTAAAGTTTTTTATAACAAGTCTTGTAATATTTGTAAGACTGAAATAGATCATTACAAAAGTCTTATTAACAATAAAATTTCTTTTATTAATATTATAGATAACAAGGAAGCTCAAAAAGCTACTTCAAAGTCTTACAAAGATTTGATAAGAAGACTTCATGTTTTTAAAGAAGGTAAAGTTATTGTAGGAGCCAAAGCTTTTTTGGAGATATGGAAGATAATTCCAAAGTATAGGATTTTATACCATTTATTTAAGTTTAAAATATTTTACATTATATTATTTATTTTTTATGAGATCGCAGCTTTTTTTCTTTACTTAAAAAATAAACACCTCCTTAAAAATGAAAAAAAGTCAACTTCCAACTAAAATATGTGCAAGTTGCAAAAAACAGTTTGTATGGAGAAAAAAATGGCGAAGAAATTGGGAGAATGTTAAATTTTGTTCAAAAAAATGCTCTAAACTTTAGTATATCTTAGATAAGGTTTGATTTTCTTAAAATCCCCAAATAATTCTTTTGCCTCCTCGTCAGTTACTGCTGGAACTATAATAACATCATCATTTTGTTTCCACTGAGCTGGTGTGGCGACCTTTTTTTTAGTTGAGAGCTGGACTGAATCAAGAACTCTAATGATTTCATCAAAGTTTCTACCTGTGGTCATGGGGTATGTAAGTGTCATTCTGATTTTTTTATCTGGATCTATTAAAAAAATTGATCTAACTGTTGCATTAGTCATAGCAGTTCTTTTGCCATCATTCACTTCATCGGATGGTAACATATTGTAAAGTTTTGCAATTTGAAGATTTTCATCAGCGATAAGTGGATAACTGACTTTAACACCCTGAGTTTCTTCGATATCCTTTTTCCATTTATGATGATCTTCAACTGAATCAACACTGAGTCCAATTAATTTACAATTTCTTGATTTGAATTCTTTTTCGATTTTTGCC
Organism: uncultured Alphaproteobacteria bacterium; assembly: GCA_902536655.1. Taxonomy (GTDB): domain Bacteria; phylum Pseudomonadota; class Alphaproteobacteria; order Methylaequorales; family Methylaequoraceae; genus Methylaequor. Next base: position 158,201 of record CACAYF010000001.1, read on the forward strand.
ATGTAACCTAGCTCAGTTGTACAAACAGGAGTAAAATCTTTTGGATGAGAAAATAATATTCCCCACGAATCGGATAGATACTGGTGAAGATTTATTGGACCTTCAGTTGAAACTGCATCAAAATTAGGAGCGATATCGTTGATTCTTAACATTTGAATATTTTATAAAAAAAAAAAAAAAAAGAAATAGAAATTGATATATTTTATTTAATTACAATAATTTAGATCTCATTGAATCAATTAAAATTAATGCTTAGGAAATTAAACAATCTATTTTTAGAAAATCAGCAAGATGCTTTTTTTATTTTTTATCCAGAAAAAATAAAAAGAATACTGGAATATTTTTCAAAAGAATTTATAGGGACAGTAATTTACGCTGTCAAAGCCAACCCAGCTGATTGTGTGCTTGAACAAGTAATTAAAAATGGAATCAGATCCTTTGATGTAGCATCATTAAAAGAAGTAAAGTTAATAAGGAAAAAACTATCGGACTCTGAAATTTATTTTATGAATACTGTTAAGTCTAGATCTTCAATCAGGGAATCTTATTTCAAATACAATGTAAGAAATTTTTCGATTGACTCTATTGACGAATTAAAAAAAATTATAGAAGAAACAAATTCTGCGAATGACCTAGTTATTTATTTAAGAGTTTCGGTGCCAAACGATTTTTCTACCGTAAAGCTTTCCTCTAAATTTGGAATCAATCATAGAGAAGCACCAAAATTGTTAAACCAAATAAAAAAATACACAGGAGAAATTGGTCTTACCTTTCATGTTGGCTCACAATGTTTAAATCCACATGCTTTCAAAGTAGGGATTAAAATTATGAAAAAAGTAATGCAAAACAGTAAAGTTAAAATTAAATTCCTAAATGTTGGTGGAGGATTTCCGTCATCGTGTCTTGGTGTTGAAGACTTTTTACTATCTGATTATTTTAATCAAATAAAAGACGAATTTTCTAAATTATCTGAATTTAATCTTTGTCCTCAAAATTTATTTTCTGAACCAGGACGATCAATAGTTGCAGATTGTATGTCTTTGGTAACTCGAGTGAATTTGAGAAAAAAAAATAAACTTTTTCTAAATGACGGAATTCACGGAACTCTGAACAATGCAGGTTATTTAAATTTCAGATATCCTGTTAGACTTTTTAACAGAATTGATAAAAGTTCTAGACTGCAGTCCTTCAGTTTTTATGGACCAACTTGTGATTCACGAGATTTTATTAGAGGTCCTTTTAATTTACCAAGTTCCATTGATGAAGGAGATTGGATAGAAATTTTGAGTATGGGCGCTTACAGTCTGACAATGCAAAATGATTTTAACGGTTTTTTTAAAAAGCCAAAAATATTTAATATTGACGAATTGTAGATATTCAAAGTTTTTATCAGTCCAAATAATTATAAAAGTTAAATAATAATAAATACCCCGCTTGAGATAAAAATAATCCCAATTAATTTTTGCAATGAGAAATTCTCATCAAAAAATAAATTTCCAAATAAGATCGCACTAAATTGTCCAATTGCTCTTTTGATCGATTCCATTATAGGAACAAAATTAAATAGAATAGCATAGAACTGAGTTATAGTTGCAAATGTACCAATAATTACTGTAAAAAAAATTAGATTTAAATGTTTGGTTTTTAGTTTTTGTAAAATTAAAAGTTGTTTCATTGAAATTAAAAACAAAATTAAAAAAGTTGCAAAAGCTTGAATAAAACCATGGACATTAATTGAACTGTGTTTCAAACACATTTTATCCAAAACCGGAGTAACACTCCAACATAGTGCTACTAATAACATTAACTTAGCACTTTGGTTTCTTGTAATGTGAATTACGCTTTTAAATATTTGAGTTATATTAAATGCATTAGAATACAATGATAATGTTCCAAAGATTATAGAAAAAACACCGAAATATTGGGTTTTAGATAATTCTTCATCTAAAAAAATAAATGAGAATATGGAACTAAATAAAGGAGAAAAAGAGAGAAGGGGTATTGTAAGACTAAGATCTGATTCTTTAATCGATTTGAGAAATAATAATGCTGAAAATATTCCTAAAATTATTAAAACTGTACCTGGAATCAAATATGAAGAGATATTTACGTAAAAATTATCTTTTGAACACCAAATGAAAAAGATTATTATTTGAACAAATGTGAATGACAATAGTAAAACTTTTGAATCAACATATTTTAGCGAAAGTTTTCTTGTTAAATCAAATAGAGCCCAAAAAAAACCTGAAAGTAAGCAGATTAAGATAGAAGACGACAAAATAAATCTCAAGTATTATTTATATTTGGTTAGATTTTTTCTTTTACCAATGAAAGTAAAATAGCCTAAATATACCAAAATAAAAGATTATGGAAACAATTTAGATAAAGATATGATATCAAAGAGCTGAAACTTTTATAAATTAGTAATTTTGATTTCTAAAAAAGTAAAAAAAGTCTTTGAAAGGAGGGAGAATTTTATAATTTTAAATCTTTTCTGATACTTCTTTAAGATTTACATTCCTGGCATTCTCATCAAACTGGCACCCACAGAATCTAATTCTTCAGCCATTTGAATAAACTTCACATGCATTTCAAATTTTCTTTGTTGGTCAATTGTATTCACCATTTCTTCAACCGCATTAACGTTACTTTTTTCTAAATAACCTACAACTATTTTTGCTTGTTGATTTGGTTGAATGTCAATTACCTCAGTTACACCATTTTCATTGGGTTCAGACTCTATCCTAATGTGCCCGTCTAGTGTTTTTTTTAAATTATCATTTTCTCCTGGGGTAAATGTTGCAATTAATCCAGCATTTTGAGGCAATGCATCAGGTTCAGCACCAATTGGTACTATAAAAATTTCTCCTTGGGGGGAAATTGTAATTTCCCTAAATGCTGGTAAAACTAAAGGTTGCAAACCGCCATCGAGCATTTTATTACCTGCTCCGTCTAAAAGCTCTCCATTTTCGCTTGTCTGAAAATCTCCGCGTCTTGATAATGACGGAGCTCCTCCGTTTTTTGGTTGAATAACAAAATATCCATTGCCATCAATAGCAGCGTCTAAAGGATTTTTCGTAAAATCCATTGTACCTTGTTGAATTGAAAATCCTCCAACATTTCTTGATGAAACGATTCTTGGTTCAACTCCATTTTGTCTGTTTAGATAAATAGAACCAAAATCTGTAACAATGTCCTGCCTAAAACCGGGCGTGCTTAGGTTGGAGAGATTGTGTGATGTTGCAGTCTGATTCTCCATTAGCATTTTCAAGCTGTTAAGTGCTGTTTGTGCCATTCTATCCATTTAAAAAGCTCCTAATAATCTTGATTACATTCTGATGTTCACAATTGCTTGTGTTGTTGCAGCTGTGGTTTCAATTGATTTAGCATTTGCTTGGAAGTTTCTTTGTGCAGTAATTAAGTTCACAAGCTCTTCAGTAATATCAACGTTTGATCTCTCTAAAGAACCTGAAAGTACTGTTCCAAAACCTTCAGCACCAGCTTCACCAACTGTTGCTGTCCCCGATACTGCAGTTTCAACATATGTTGAGTTACCAATTTGTTTTAGACCGTTTTGGTTGTTAAAGTTTGCTAAAACAATTTTACCAAGCGGATTGTTTTGACCATTCGTATAGTTTGCTCTCACAGTACCTGATGAATCGATTTCAAGACCATCTAATCTTCCTGATGTAAAACCATCCTGATTAACTGTATTCACAGAGAACGGCTGAGCAAGCTGAGTTGACTTTGTAAAGTCAATATCAAGATCAATACTGAATCCAGCTTCTTGCTTTTCATAATGAACACCTTGTTTTGGACTAACAATTCTACCTGATTTATCGAAAGTAAGTTCTCCTTCATCAATGAAAAGGGGGAAGTATCCATCAACAACGTTTGCAGGAGGTGTGGTTACTTTATTTCCATTCGCATCAACAAACAAAGCTAAACCTTCTGAGTTGGTTGCTTGTGTTAAGTTAAAAATCTGTGGGACAGTTCCAACACCAAGATCAACATTGTCGAGGCCAAATTTACCTGCTCCTCTAACTTTGATTGTAGAATCTCTGCCCGTAGTTCCGTTTGTAAAAGTAAAATTATTAGTGTCCGAATTATATGATACTGTAATTCCACCACCAACTACACCAGTTGTTCCTTCAATTTGGTTCATTCTTTCTTGAAGTGCTTCTGCTAAAGTTGTGCCGACATAAAAACCTTGAGGTATTTCAATAATACCTGGTACACCATTGACTGAGACGTTAAATATGTTTTCGTTATTCTGATTACTCAATCTAAATACTTGAGTTAAATCTTCTGTTGCAGAGGCTCCAACAGCCACTGCAGGAAGAGCCGCCAATCCTTTTGCTTCAGTTTTTATCGCATTAGTCTTGGTTATACCCACACCTAGCAGACCATTATCTCCGCCAAAGAAATCTGTTGCATCAGTAATAGAACCATCCGTTGTTGAAAGAAGATATCGCCCAACTGCGATATCCGATGCTGTTTGAGCAGTTGTTACGCCAATTGCTCCATTTGCAGCTATTGTTTCTCCAGTTGTTCCGCTACTAAATTCAAATGCTTTTAATTCACTGTTATATCCTACTTTAATTCCAAAACGTTTATCGTTTAGCTGAATTTCTGCACCATCTGCAACAAAAGTTGCAGCAGAAAACTTTTCGCCACCTCTTATTAATGTTTCAGTTGTATCATCAGATGTTGGGATACCAAGATTATTGGTAGAAGTTGCGGTAGAAGCTCCAAAAATTTTAAAACTGTTAAAGTTACTATTCGTACCAGTTCCTAAAATATTTCTATCAATTTCGAATTGCAGTCTTTGGTTAAGAACATCATACGAAACTTCAATAGGAGGATCTTGAACATCAACCCAGTTAGTTGCCATATTCGAGGCTCCTGTAATTGTTGAGTCTAGAGACCCTGCATCACTTCCAAGTCCCAAAACCTGACTGGTATTTATAGATGCGGAAGAACCATTAATATCAAATTCAGCACTATGAATTCCAAATATTGGATCACCAACTGAAACACTTCCATGGGCTCTGGCAACAGTTGAATCATCAACCATCTTGTTAGTATATGAATGTTTGTTAGCCGTTCCTATTTCTCTCAAAACAACTTTTTTATTACTAAAGTTTACATCTGCACCCTTAAATACATTGTTTGCACCTTGAAAGAAAGCTTCAACACTCGTTGAGAGCTCACTATATATCTTGCCATCATTATTCGTAGCAGCAATGTTAAAGTCTGCATCAGGGAAATTCATTCCAGAAGTACTGCACTCAACAAAATATTTATTGCCTGAATCTTGTGCTGCTCTGATAACTGTAAATTCTCTTCCATTGAAAAAATTAGAATTTGTTGTGTCAGTCGCGGATGCGTCAAACAAACCTAATGCTCTTATTTTTTCATTGACGGTAAGACCTGGGTCAGATGCACCAAAATAAAATTTTACTGTATTTTCTGATTGATCATACTCAACTATATTTCCATCATTTCCAGCTCCCATTGTGTCAGCTTCGTCATAAACATGAAGTTGAGGACTTTTTCCGAAATATGAATGTGTTAAAAATTTTTCTTCATCAGTAATTGCAGTTATAGTCCCAGCATCATTTGTGGTTGCATTTGCTCTAGTAATTTTAAAAGCCTGATTGTGCTCTAAAATACCTGTCATTGTTCCACCAGTATATTCTGCAAATAAGCTATTTTGAACACCTATTGACGCAGCATTACTTACAACGTCAGTTGATGCAGTTACTGCATAATTATTTAATGCGTCATTCAATCTAGCCTGTGTATGTGCTAAAAACTGATCTCTCGTAAAGTCGGGTGATGCACCTGTTAGTGTTATACCCTCAAGAGTCGAAACATAGGAATCTGTAAGAAGATCAACACTTATAGGTGTGGTTAAACCTGTCGATGTTCCATCTGCATTAAGCTTAAGCAAATCAATTGTGAGTGTATCATCAACGTTCTGTACGACCTGTATTTTTTTATCATCTCCATAAGCTGCATTTATTGCTCTTTGGATTTCTGTAGAAAGCTGCGCAGCATTGTAAGAACCTGGACGAATATCAATATTTACTGGTTGGTCTCCATTATCAACGTTAACAGTCATAAAGTTGGTTCCCCAAAAAATACCTGAACCTGTATTACCACTTTCAACAGTTGATTTAAATTGAACTGGGTCAGTAACAATTGTAACAGTTTTGTCTCCTTCTTCACCAAAATCAAATCCACTAGATTCGCCAGTAACCTTTGCTGGTGTTGAGTCAACTAAAGTCTGAAGATCATCTTGCTTAAATAAAGGCGAACCTTTTCCCTCCAAGAAATAGTTATCGTCTGGAACTTTAGTTGTTTGCTGACCAAATCGATCAATAAAAATTGGTTGTTTTGTATCATTAACAGCCTTAACAAGATCTGGTTCAATTACAGTATCATTAATAACTAATCGCGTTTCAAACTTATTTGTAGGATCAGCTGCTGAAGCTGCTTGAGTTCTTATAAAAAAGATTGTAGCAATTGTTGGATTACCTAAATCATCAAAGATCGTTATTGAAGTTGAATTATTGTAAGTAGTTGGATCATTCGGGTTAAATACATAACCACTTGCAAATTGCTCATTATCTGTAATCACATCACTTGTCGCGGAGACGTTAACACCCAAATCAATTTGGGTTGTAGCCTTTGGTGTTCCTGATGTTACTGGGAGTTGCAAAGGAACCGCACTTGTCAAATCTTTTGCCGTTACAGATCCATCGGCGTTCACTGGAAACGTGAGGAGGAACTGACCTGATGAGTCAGTCACGTATCTGTCATTATTAACATTAAATGAACCGTTACGAGTATAAACTGTTTGCCCTGATGTAAGCGATGGTTTAAGGGAGAAGAAACCTTGACCAGAAATTGCTATATCAAGAACATTTAAAGAGGAGGTAATGTTACCCTGAGTAAACTGCTGCTTAACACTTTTAAGAATTGTACCAGAACCAATTGATGATGAAGCGTTTTGTAACGGTGAAGTTGCAAAAATATCACCAAATTCCGCTCTAGATCTTTTAAAACCAGTTGTATTAACGTTAGCAATGTTATTCGACGTTGCTGAAATGTCTGACTGTGCTCCGTTAAGTCCGGTAAGTGCTGTATAAAATGACATATTATTTCTCCTCTATTGTTATTTTATTTGTTTGATTTAAATTTTATTGCTTCAGCTGCTGAAATTTCTCCGTAATCTTTAGTTTCTAAAATTACGTCCTCGCTATTTTTTGGAGCAGATGCTGCAATAACTTTGTTGTAAACTGCAGTATTTAATCCATCTGAGCCCTCAGCATTTCCTGAATACGCTTGAATTGTTAATTGAGTTTTATTCTTTTTTATTTCCTCTGGAATATCAGTCCAACTAAATCCCACAAGTCCTTTATCATGTGAACCTAAACTCATTGAATGAATAATTTCACCATTAGAGTTTGCAAATGTGAGTCCAACGTCATTAGAGAACAATGGTAAATCTACGACACCATGAATTTCTCCATTCTCGTCAGGACTTGCAACTTGTCCTGGTATTAACACTGAATGTCCAAGAAATTGTGCTGCTGTTGCAACTCTGTTGGGTTCTAATTTTGAACCAAGACTTGTTAAATTATTATTAATTTCCGTAATACCTGTAACTGTAGAAAATTGAGCCATTTGCGCAATAAAATCACCATTATCCATTGGAGCAAATGGGTCTTGATTTTGCAATTGAGTAGTCATCAGCTTTAAGAAATCTTCTTGTCCAAGAGCAGTTTTTTTATTGCCCTTTGCAGCTTCTTCTTGGGTTTTTACACCAAGTTTGTTTAAGATATTATTTAATGATTGTTCCGATGTTTTTGATATATCTGGCATTTTATCCCCTATCTATTTACCCATACTTGCGGTTTTAAGCATTAATGCTCTAACGGTTGATATTACCTCAACATTATTCTGATATTGTCTTGATGCCTCAAGCATGTCGACGTATTCCTCTTCGATGTTAACAGGTGCTCTGTAGATAAAACCATCTTGGTCTGCCATTGGGTGACCAGGTTTAAATTCTTTTATTGGATCAATATCCATTTTTTGAACAGTTACTGCATCAACAGTTGAAATTCCTCTTTTTCTTATAAGATCAAAATACTTTGTTTCAAAGATTGGCTTAACTGGTTTATAAGCATCCTGAGGATTTGATGCAATATTATCAGCATTAGCTAAGTTACTTGCAGTAGCATTTAATCTTACTAATTGAGCTCCCATTGCTCTTTGTGCTATGTGGTAAATATTTTTAATATCCATTATTCGCCCCTTATTGCCCCCATTAAACCTCTAACTTTAGAATTTATAAAATCTAAAGTTGTTTGATATCTTACTGCATTCTCAGCAAATTCCATTTGCTCAACAGCAAGTTCAACTGTATTTCCGTCAACAGATGGATTAACCGATTGTCTGAATTGAACTTTTCCTGGAAGATTGTTTGAAGTAACGGCTATATGACTTTTGTTAGATGTTTTTAAAGGACCAACATTAAGTGATCTCGCTAATTCTACTTCAAATTCAACATCTCTTGCTTTGTAGTTCGGTGTTGCTGCGTTTGCAATATTTGAGGCAAGAATTTCTTGTTTTTGATTTCTTACCCTTAATGCATTGCTCAACACATTTAATTGTTGTTTAATATTATCTACCATTTAATAATTTTTCTATTTTGGTTTGGAATTTGCAAATTAAATGCCAAAAGAAAGGTTTTAAAATTATGGATGAAAAAAACGCATTTAATACAGACTTAGATCCTGAAGTAATAAAGGTCAGAGATAAAATAATTACCAAAATTGGAGACAAACCTCTTGAAGAAGTGAATTCCATAATTAAGAAATTATTAAATGAGAGTATGGATGAAGTCACTAGATTAGGGGCTTTAGCTGCAAGATTGAAGATTATAAGATCAAAAATAGATCTTTTATACGAAAGAAAGGTTGAAATAAAGCCGAAGAAGCAAGAAAAGAAAACCGAGGAAGAAAAAAATGAGGAAAAACCCAAAAAGTCAGAGGAAAAATGGATTAGGATAAAAATGTTAGTAGCAGGAGAGGTGAATGGAAAACAAATTGACAAGGGTGTTATACTGGATGTTAAAGAAGAGGATGGAAAAAAACTTGTAGAATCAAAAAAAGCTGAAGTTGTTGAGGAAATTTCTGAAGGGGCTTCACCTATGCAGAAGTCTGAAGATCCTAAAAAGGAACAAGAAATAAATAATGATAAAAAAGAGGGTTCAGAAACAAACGAAAAAAGCAACTCACCATTAAAACAAGATTCGAATACTGAACAAGACTCAAATTTAAATAAAGAAACAAAACAAGTAAAAGAAGATTCAGAAGAAAACTCTAAATCAAAAAATCTTCTGGAGAAACATGAAGACGCAGTTCAAGAAGATGATAATAATGAAGAAGTTGATTTAAAAAAAACAGATAATTCAGGTGAAGTTAAAAGTGAAAATATAGAGAAAAAACCTGAAACAAATACCTCAGATAATGCCTCAGCAACTAACGCAAAAGAAAAAGAATCAATATCAGACGAAAACGAAAAACAACAGAAAGCTTCAAAAATTGAAAAAAAAACTGATCACGCTGACAATCAAGAAACTGAATTAAAACCAGACAAAAAGGAAAGTGAAAATAAAATTGAAGCTACAGACGATTCTTCCGAAAAAGAGGGTGATAAAAATAAGGATGTTGAAAAAGGAAATAGTTAATTCGTAAAACTTATAAATCAATAGTAAACCAAAAAATTGAAAATTCTTTAAATACTTAATGCATAAAAAATCAATATTTATATGGTAAGATTTTCATTATTAATCTTCTTAATTTTTTTAAGTTCATGCAAAGATATGTTCTTAAGGTTTAAGTACCAAACAATAGAATGTCAGGAAAACAGTTTTAATTTAAAAAAAATTTCAATTAAAAATGATAAAGCTGGATATTTTGCAGATGTTCAATTTGGAGATTATTATCATAAAATTAAAATTATAAAGAATAATGCAGAGTGGATTTTTTTAGGAAATGAGATATTAGATCTGGAGGTTGGAATTCATAAGCATTCTGAAAAAGTTGAAGTAAGGCAAAAGAATATTATAAAAAATTTAAAGTGCAAAAAAAATATTTTTAAAATGTAATAATTTATCCTTTACCATGATATTTTAAAATTGGTTCAATTTCTTCTTTACTCAGTCCTGTAGAAGAGGATATTTCTTCTAATCCTCTTCCTTGATTAGCCATCTGAATAGCTTTTGTAATGTTCGAATCACCTTTGTTAGAATCTGCAAGTCTAGAAATTTCAAGGTCTAACTTTTCTAATGTATACTTGTAATCATTGAGAATTTTTTTTTGTTCTGATAAATTCATCTCTAATGATCTGAATTCTTCTATTAGGTCTTTAATGGTTCTTTCGAGCATATTAATTCTTTTTGTATTTTGATCGTTTTTTAAGTAATCAAATATAAAAGCTGAAACTACAAAAATTAAAAGAAGGATTGTCAAGATTATAATTATAGAGGATACACTGCCCGAAGGATCTTTTTCTATATAATCTCTAAGAAAATCCATTTATACATAGTATTACTAAATTTCTTGAACAACAACTTATTTAAATTTTCTACTCTCAATAAATTGTTTAAACTCCAGAAAAAGATTATTATTAAAATTTTTATTCGAATCCAACTTATTAATTAGTTCTTTAAGCTTTTCTAATCGATTGGAAATTTCTTTTTTTTGCGATGATAAGTTGTCGGAGCTAAGCTTGTCATTGATTATTCTAATTAAATTTTGAAGTTGTTCTTCTATTTGGTCAAGTTCCCTTACATTTTCAGTTGTGGAAGCTTTTTCCAAAATTTGAAGAATAGAATCTAATTCTTTTTCCATTAACTAATGGTGATTATTTCATCTCTTTATAAGCATCGAACAAAGCATCGGCAACCTTTGACAAATCAACTGGGTAGTCACCATTTTTAATAGCTTCTTTAATTCTAGTTGTTGCAACTTTATCAATTGGAGGTTCCTTGGACATATTCTTAATCTTTTCCTTAGTTATAAACTGTGAAACCTTTCCATTATCATTGCTCACATCTTTTTTGGTAGTATTGTCAACCTTGTTAACTACAGATTTGTGTACATTCGTATTCTGCGACTCTTTTTTTGTATTAGTTACGCTAGAATTCAATGTTTTATTTTTAATCTGATCTATCATATCTTTATCCTTAAATATATATACGACTAACTTTTAATATTGTTTAGAGTTTAGTATAACTTTTTTTTCATTTTTTGCATATCCAACAATTATTTTCCCACTCTTTACGTTTTTAACCTTTATCATATCCATATAATTAGCATCATTCATGGCTAAACCCTCTTCTTTAATTGTGACAAAGCTTTTATTATTAATAATTGTAACCAGTGAATTCTTTTTAATTAGCCAGTCTTTTTGAAGGTTTGAGCGCTTTAATAATTGATTTGAATTCACATTTTTTTTTAATTTTTTCCCTACAATGGCTGATTTATCATTAATAAAGACGTTTTCGTGACTTTTTTTTTTTTTGATAACTATTAGATCTTTTTCTTTAATAATTGTCCCTTTCTCTTTAAAGTTTTTAAGTGCATAAAAATTTGATAATTGTTCATTTTTTATTTCTGATTTCTGTTTATTAACTTTATTTCGGACTATGAATTGCCAAGGATTTTTTCCAATACAATTAACCTTTATCAGCTTGGAGTTACCAGATATATCATTGATTATTATATTATTTGGTTCACAAGCTGGATATTTCAAACTTTCTAGGATATTAACATTTGCTTCTTCACCTTGTTTTTCTAACCACTTTTCAATTAAAGACTTGATTTCGTAACCTGAGATTGTTGAAGCTAAAGAATCTTTCACAATCAAAAAGGTTATAATTAAAGCTTTTAAAACGATTTTTAAATTTAAATTAATTGCCATAAAAGTATATGTGATTAGTTTTAGATGAACTATTATGATTAGTTACATTTTTTTCATTTTTGACTAAATTCATTATTTCATTTAAAGAAGGAATTTTTAGTTTTTTGCCTGCATATAAGAAGTGAGGATTGTTTCTAACGAATGCATGTTTATTCATTTCGATAATTGAAATTTCAATTACCTTCATATTAAGTCCGCTCTTTCCGTAATATTTGTCTAAAATACTACTAAGAGATTCTCCACTTTGGACTTTATGAACAACAGAATGATTTTGGTTTTTTATAAAGATATTTTCTTTATTTAAACCTGATCCAACACCGGGCATTCCTTTGTATTCTAAAACTACAAAGGGCTCATTTGATTCAACTTGTCCAAATAAAAGAAAAAGACTAATTATTGTGATTATATATTTCATTTTTGTACCTAATTCATAAATTTAATAATTTTTCCTTTAATTTCTTCTTTTTTATTTAAAGGGTTCAAGGGCTCAACAGTGGCAGTATTTCCTCTTGAGTCGCTTACCGTAAGAACAATCCATTCGCTCATAGTGATATCCTCAGAATCAGATATAAATCCTACAGTACCTTTTTTTAACCCTTGATTCAAACCAATTGGAATTATCAATTCATTATTTACAAGTTCAATTTCAGCTCTTAGAGGTTGGCATTTTAGATTATCTAAAATTCTATATTGAATTTTAGAAATACTCTTATCTACAAATTCAATTAATTTATCCTCAGACACTCGAAGAAATGCATCTATATGTGGATAGCCTGTTTTGTTTCCAATCCATAAAGAAAATTTGTAATTCAAAGAATCCAATACTCTGTAATATGGACCTTCATAAATATTCAAAGTAATGTCTACCATAAGCTCTTTTGATACTCTTGTTAGTCTTCCTTTGGCGTGGTTAAGTTTAATTATTGGATGTAAAGCAAACTCCCCTTGGTTTAATGCATTTCTTCTACCCTCCACTAAATTGTTATAATCAAGTGATATTGATTTTTTGACAACTTTGCTTGGATTAAATGCAATTCTTGAAGAATCTTTTAAATTAATAAAATCAATATTATTTAAATTATTAAAAATCTCTCCAGAAATTTTTATTGGAAGTTTATCGGTCCACGCAGGAAGTTTGCTTGAAATTGAATAATGTGGTGCTAAATATGACAGATTTACGAAATCTCTATTTGTACAATTAAGCATGTTGTTAATATTTATGTTTACAAGATAAGCTTTGATAGAAACGTTGTAATGAGTTTTGTCTTGATTTTCTTCAATAATTACAAAATCCTTAATAGTTGAAGACGGTCTGATCAAAACGTTTTCATTAAGGTTCGTGTTTGTGTCCACACTAGAATATCCATCAACCTTTGCTCCCCCTTGCAGACTAGCAAGATAAAGTGCATCCTCAAGCGCTCTTTTTTTGGCAAGATTAACATTGTTATCTATTATCACAGCTCTGCCTTTAGAAAAAACTTCTTTGTAACTAATCTCATTAGCTAATAAATAGGTGGATCCTAGAAGAATTACAAAAAGACACGTAAAAAAATAAGCAAGTTGCCTCAAAATTACGTCAAAAGAATTATATTGGATTTTTCTCAATTTACTTCCTTTTTTACATTGATTGTGCTGATCTAAACAGGTAAGCAACCATGTCTTGATCTATTTCTAAAACTGTTTCGTAAGTATCACTTCCGGTTGGATTTATTCTTACTGTTCTAGCACCTCTGATAACGCCTGACACAATACCTCTGAAAGTGTCATTTTGTACCATTAAATCAATAACAGTAGTATTACTATCAACTTTCAACCCATGTATTTGTTCTGCAAGTTCTCTCATTGCAGCCATTCTGGCGGATCTGATAGCCATTAATCTTTTTTGCTCAACATTTTGTCCGGGTTGAGTTGAAACTACAGCATACCCCGTAGCAGTAAGAGTAGGAAAATTAATCGAAGCTCCGTCCAATAACTCTCTTGTTTTATTAAGTTGACTAGTTGGTTTTGAATATTCTTCGTAATTCTCTTGAGTTTCATTTGACATATTTGAATTTGTAAATCCACTCATCATGTTACCATTACAAGACTGTAAAAAAATGGCTAAAATAGGTAATAAAAATTTCTTCATTGTTAAATCCTTCTAAAATTAATGTCTCAATGTTTGCATAAATTATGCCATTTTGTATTATTAGATTGAAATCCTCGCAAAGTGTATATGGCATGTCTCTTGCATCTATTTTTGTATGATTTTTAAACATAAAAAAACCAGCTTTTCTAGACTTTTTTTGGTCAGAATTTTGACACTAAGGATTTATTAATGGATCTAGTGCTAAAAACATTCCAAAAAGAGAACTTTTTGAGTTTTGCCAGAACTTTCAGTATCCCAATTGGAATAATGATCTTAATTGCTATGATGGTTATTCCGTTACAGCCATGGATGTTAGATATTTTATTTACTTCTAATCTTCTTGTTTCTTTATTAGTTTTGATGGTAGCTTTGCAGACTTTTAGGCCGCTCGATTTTTCAAGTTTCCCAACAGTTTTACTATTTGCAACTGTATTAAGATTGGGACTTAATGTTGCATCAACCCGTGTAATTTTAAAATCTGGTCATAATGGGACAGATTCAGCAGGATCAATAATCGAAGCTTTTGGAGAGTTTGTAATGTCTGGAAGTTATGCAGTTGGTTTATTTGTTTTTTCTATTTTAGTTATTATCAATTTAATTGTTATAACAAAAGGAGCTGGAAGAGTTTCTGAAGTAGCAGCTAGATTTACCCTAGATGCAATGCCTGGGAAACAAATGGCTATCGACGCTGATTTAAATGCAGGAATTATTACAAGTGAAGAAGCTAAGGGTAGAAGAAATGAAATAGCAAAAGAAGGAGAGTTTTATGGTGCGATGGATGGGGCTGCAAAATTTGTAAAAGGAGATGCTGTAGCTGGAATATTAATTTTAGTCATCAATATAATTGGCGGACTTATAATAGGTTCAGTCATGCACGATCTAACTATAAGTGAGTCGGCTGAAACATATATACTTCTGACGGTAGGAGATGGTCTTGTTGCACAAATTCCATCATTGCTACTCGCAATGGCTACGGCTACTATCGTGACTAGAATATCATCTGATAACAATGATTTGGCGGGACAGATATCGAAACAGATGGGCTTATCAAAAGCATGGGTTCCAGTTTCAGCTGTTCTACTGCTTTTTGGTTTGGTTCCAGGTATGCCAAATACATTATTTTTAATTGGTGCATTTTTATCAGGATTAATAGCGTGGTTTACCTCCAAAAGTGATGGATTAAATCAAAGCGAAGAACAAACAGAACAAAAAAATGAAGAAGAAAATATCGGAGACATTGAAATTGATGAAGTGTCTGACAATGCCTCAATATCTCTTGATCTGGGTTACGGTTTAATATCATTAGTTGATTCCACTGATAAAAAATCAGCTGGACCTTTAATTTCAAAAATTACTAGTATTAGAAAACAAGTTTCAAAAGATTTGGGTTTTGTAATTCCAAATGTCAGAGTAAAAGATGATTTATCTTTAGATGCAAATTCATATAAAATTAGGATCGGACATACAATTGTTGCGGAGGATAAAATTTATGTTGATAGAAAACTTGCAATGCCTGGTGATGAAACGCAAATCAAAATTCAAGGAATACAAGTTAAGGATCCATCTTTTGGATTAGACGCGGTTTGGATAGAACAGCATTTAGTTGCTAAAGCCGAGTCCAATCATTACATGGTTATTGAACCTGAGGCAGTTGTAGGCACACATCTAAATCAAATTTTGTTGAAGTATGCAGGGGAATTAATAAGTCAAGACGATGTACAGTCTCTTCTTGATAATTTGTCAAAAACACACCCGCAGCTAGTTCAATCCGTTATCCCGAAACTTGTCCCATTACATTATCTAACAATTATTTTAAGAAATTTATTAGTTGAGAGAGTACCCATCAACGACTTAAAAAAAATACTTGAAGCTTTGTCTAACTTATCTGATAAAAAACTCAGTCCAGACGAATTATCTGAAGCAGTAAGACCGGCAATTTCTTCTCTACTAATTCAGAAGATTTCAAATGTGAATGAACCACTTGACGTAATTACTTTCAATCCTGAATTTGAACAAATGTTGATATCTATGACAAAAAAAAGTGGTTCAGACGGGCTTTTAATTGACCCATCATTAGCTAAACAAATGATAAAATCGATAATTGACGTAGGAGAAAAATCTTCAGCAACAGGAAACTCTCTAGTTGTAGTAACCTCTCCAATTATTAGAAAGGACTTGTCAATTTTATTACGTCAACATGTAGAAGATATTGTTGTGCTTTCATTTACTGAGTTACCTGAAAATAAAAGAGTAAAAGTTATAGCAACAATAGGAGAACAGATAAAAACAGAAAATAAAAAGGAGCAAAAAAATGAAAACGCAACTATTTAAAGCTAGAGACATGAAAACAGCAATGAATTTAGTCAATGATGAATATGGAGAAAAAGCCATTATTTTATCTACAAAAAAAAATAATGGTGTTATTGAAGTTGAAGCGTCTGACAATGACGACGTTATTGAAACTCATAAAAAGAAAGTAGAAGAGAAGAAAAATTTTTCAAAAGTATTTAATAAAGAAATAAATATACCTACTAAAGAAAAACCGCCAAAAAAAGACAATATTTCTTATTTTGGCAAGAGGGAATCAAATCAAAATACTTATGACAATATCGATCCTCGAATGCTTGAAAAAATTCAGATTCAACTTGAATCACTAAAAGATGATATGAATAAGATGATAATAACTGATCAGTCAGGTATTTCTGATAAATTATCTTACTTCACACCCATTAGATTAAGACAAGAAAAATTTTTACCCGAAATAATTAATAAACTAAGTTATTCTTTTATTGGAAAAAATCTGGAGGAAGGCAGAGTATCTTTTTTTAGAGAGTTATCTAAAAAATTAGCATCAGACGATTTCCCTAGATTATTAAATTCTAAAAATATCTTTATTTTTGGTAATTCTGGATCAGGAAAATCTACTCTATCTGCTAAAATTGCATCGTTTTTGTCAGATAAGAAAAACACTAAAAATATTTATTTTTATGATATTACAAATTCCTGTACTGGAAATTCAGACACATTACGATCATATAGTAGAGTTCTAGGCTTTCCCGTTAAAGATTATAAGTTTTTTAATTTTAATAAACAAACTGAGGATGATTCTATAAACATTTTTGATATTTCAGGGGATATTAATTTTGGAGTACAAAAAATCAAAGAGATAAAAAATTCATTTCCGTCCTTCAATTTTTGTTCTATATTAACATTACCAAGTGGATCAAATTCTGAAATGATAGACGGATTAAGTGATAAAGTCTCTAATATAAGACCTATGGTGGCAGTTACAAAATTGGATGAGTGTTGGGTAGGCGCTGAAGAGTTTTCTTCCTTAGCCAAGAATAATTCAAGAATTGGTATTGTTACAGGAACAAAGGTGTTAATTGATTCAATAATTGAAGCAAATGAAAACTCACTCACAAAATATATGAAAGAGAATTTTAAAGGTGTCTGATTCAATTGCAATTACAAGTGGAAAAGGAGGGGTTGGTAAAACGACTTTTGCTGTTAATCTATCAATTGCCCAAAGAAAGTTTACAGACCAGGTTTTTCTTCTAGATACTGATATGGGTATGGCTAATTCTCATGTTCTTTTAGGAGTAAATCCTGAATTTAGTATTTCAGATATAATTTCTGGAGAAAAACAAATATCAGAAATTATAGAAAATTACAGGAAGGGAATTGATTTAATCTCCGGGGGAACTGCTTCTAATAATCTACTTAATCTTGAAAATGTTAAGAGGTATTCAATTTTAAACGAAATTGATAATCACCTAAAAGGTTTTAAAAATGTTAAATTAATGGTTGATATTGCCGCTGGTGCTGAAGATAATGCACTTGTTTTCTCCTTGGCTTGCGATAGAATATTAATTGTAATTATTGGAGAACCAACAAGTTTTGTGGACTCATATGCTTTGATTAAAGCATTACATTCTAAATCATCTTTTAAAAATTACTGTATTGCAGCTAATCAAGTGGATAATGATAGTCATGGAAAAGATTTGTTTGAAAAATTCCAATCAATTACAGCAAAATTTTTAGATGTAAATTTACATTATGTTGGATGTGTTAAAAGTTCACAGAAAATAAGGAAGTCAATTGTTGATAGAAAGCCTATTAGTATTAGTGAACCAAAGTCTGAAATTTCTCAGTCATTTTTGAAAATTGCCAAAAATATAAACGAAACGCCATCAAACGAGTGGGGAGGATTAACTTTTCTTTCAAAAGTCCAAAAAAGGGCCTAAGCTATCAATTATGAACAATAAATATTACTTGGACAAATCACAAACCTCGATAAATGATTTAATTCAAGACAATCTTGATCTTGTAAAGAAAATTGCCTGGCAATTGCATGGAAGGGTCCAGAATATTGTAGAAGTAGAGGATCTTATTCAGCAAGGAATGGAGGGTCTAGTGCATGCAGCCCAAAAATATTCACCCAAAGAGGGAGTAAATTTTGCTCAATATGCTCAGCTTAGAATTAGAGGTTCTATAATTGACTTTTTAAGAAAGAATTCCAATTTATGCAGAACAACAATTAAAAAAAAACAAGAGTTTGAAAAAACAAAATTAAATCTTGAAAAAAAATTAAATAGAAAGGCCACAGAACAAGAATTAATAGAATTTCTTGGTGTTTCAGATGACGAGTTTAATTATTGGAAAAAAGCTTTTGAAGCTAGTGTAGTTCAGAGTCTAGATACAGCCTATAATGAATACTCAATTCTTTTTGCAAGCAAGGAAGATGATCCAGAATCAAGTTTACAAAACAAAGAACTAAAAAATCAAATTAGAGAAGCATTGAGCGTTTTAAATCAAAGAGAAGCTTTAGTGGCACAGTTGTATTATGTAGAGGAATTAAACGTTTATGAAATTGCTGAAGTTTTAGAAATAAGTACAGGCAGAATTTCTCAAATTAAAAAATCAATAATTGGAAAATTAAGAGATGAAATCAATTCAGTTTGACAAAAATAAATGGGAAGAAATTGATAAAATAGATTTGAGAGTCGATAGTGTAAATCTCATTTATAATGAAGATTTGACTATCAATTTTGTTTGTGGTTTTGAAAACTTATCTCGAGGAAGATGTGAACTTTTCGTAAAAGAAAAAAATAAAAAAACTATTGATAATCTATTCATTCATAGTGACAAGGCTTTAATGGAAGTAAATGTTTTTTTTAATGATAAAAAAATAGAGAAGCTTTTGCATCATGTTTCATTAAAGAGAAATTCGTCCAAAAAAATAAAGATAACTATTTCAACCTTAGATCCTCTGATGGTAAATCAAAAAGGAGATCTTTATGTTGATAGTGAAACTAAGATAAGAATAAATGAAATTAATTGGAATATTCCATTAATTTAAGATTAGCGAGAAGATAACTTTTTTGTTACATCCACTTCTGATTGAAGCATCTTACCGCATCCATTGAAGGCTTGTTGAGTTCTTAACATTAAAATAATTTCATCTGTAATATCAGTATTCGATTTTTCAAGAAACCCAGCTTGTATTTTTCCAATAGTTCTTTCTTTTGGACGACCAAATGTTGGATCACCGCTTTCAGGTGTTTGATTAAATCTTGCATTTCCAATATTTTTTAAACCATGCTCGTTTACAAAATCAGCTAACTCAATTTGACCTACTTTTACTGTGTTATCTAAACCATAAGTTGCGCTTATTTCACCTTCACTATCAACAGATATTTCTGTTAACAATTCAGGAATAGCATTTTCTTCAGTTCCTGCACTGAGAAATGGTATATTAATAGGCACTTGACCTTCTCCAAGAAGTGGTAAACCATCAGTATTAACAAGATTACCAACTCTATCTAACTGAAAAGAACCATCTCTAGTAAAAGCACGTTCTGCTGGTGATACATTTAAACCTCTTCCAAGCGGTTGCCCTAAAACAAAGAAACCTTCACCCATTATTGCTAGGTCTAAACTACCATTGGTTGCTTGTAATGACCCTTGAGAAAAACTTTGCCTAGGTTTTATTGTTTTAACGCCCATTCCTGTGGCTTTTTCCGTAGAATTGTTGTGTTGCGAATGATAAAGGTCTTCAAACTGTGCCTCGCTTTTTTTGAAGCCATTAGTCCCTGCATTTGCTATATTATTTGAAATGACTGCTAAGTCTCTGTTTGCAGCATCTAACCCAGTTCGAATTATTGAAAACATAATTGATTCTAGCAAATAGTATGCCATTTTCCTTGTTGGTTTTAATTTTTAGTTGTATATTCATTTAATTGGGCGGATAGCTCAGTTGGGAGAGCAATTGCTCGACACGCAATAGGTCGCAGGTTCGAACCCTGTTCCGCCCACCAGAGTAATTATTTATGAAGAGAAGAAAATTTATAAAAAAATCTATTTCCTCGAGTTTATTAGGAGGGGCAGTTGCAAGTTCTTTGTTTTTCCCAAACATTGTTAGCTCAAAAAAAAAACATACATGGGTAGCAGTTTCTGCCTTCGATAAAGCTGGCATTCTTGGAAGATCCTTTACAAGGCTATGCGAAGAAATAACCAGAATTTCTGATGGAGAACTTAACATTAGACTTTTTCATGCAAATGAGTTGGTTGGTGCTTTTGAATCATTTGATGTAGTTCAAAGTGGAACTTGTCAGATGGGATTTGGGTCTCCATACTACTGGGCAGGAAAGTCTCCAGCAATATCATTTTTATCTGGAATTCCATTTGGTTTTAATCAACAGGAAATGGCCGCTTGGTTTTATCATGGAGATGGATTAAAATTAGCAAATAAAGTTTATAATGAATTAAATCTTAAATTCTTTCCAGCTGGAAATACAGGAAACCAGATGGGAGGCTGGTTCAATAAATCAATTAACAATGTCACTGATTTTAAAGGGCTTAAATTTAGAATGCCAGGTTTAGGTGGAGAAGTGTTAAAAAGTTATGGAACTAATGTGGTGTTGCTTCCAGGACCTGAAGTTGTTCCTGCAATAACGTCTGGTACAATAGATGGTACTGAATGGATTGGACCCGCTGCTGATTTAGGGAAAGGCCTGCATAAAGTTTGTGATTATTATTATTATCCTGGATGGCATGAACCGGGTACCTGTCTCGAATCATTCATAAATCTTGATTCTTGGAATAAACTTACTAAAGGACAACAAAAATTAGTAGAAGCTTCATGTGCCAAATCTAATTCGATGATTGCTTCAGAATTCTTTGCAAGAAATTGCTTTGCAGTTAAAAAATTGAAAGATCAATATAGCGTTTCGTTTATGAGGTATAATGACAAAGTTCTTAAACTGCTTAAGCGAAGATCAGACGAGGTTGTATCAGAAATAGCAGCTAAAGATAACTTATCAAAACAACTTTTTGAAAACATAATCTCATTCAGAGAATTGGCTATCTTTTGGTCACATTACTCTGAAGCAGATTATTTAAATGCAAGAATTCTAAACAATTAAATTTGTCTTGGAAGCCAGGTTATAATTGAAGGAAATTTAAACAAGATACTTAATAAAAATATTTGGATGATTATAAAGGGTATTACACCTTGATAAATGTCACTTGTTTTTATTTCTGTTGGACTTACTCCCCTTAAGTAAAATAGAGCAAAACCAAAAGGTGGTGTGAGAAAACTTGTTTGAAGGTTAATCGCGAACATTATTGCTAACCAGACAGGATCATAACCCAGTGCAATTAATGAAGGCCCAACAATCGGAACGATTACGAAAACAATTTGAAAAAAATCTAAAAAGAATCCCAGTAAAAAAATCACAATCATTACAATCAATAGCGAAGTTACTGCACCCCCAGGAACACCAGTTATAAAGTTCTCAACAATAAGGTCACCTCCAAAACCACGAAAAACTAGAGAAAATAAAGATGCGCCAATAAGAATAAAAAAAACCATCGATGAGATTTTTAAAGTTTCTTCACAAGCTATCATTAAAGATTCTAATTTAATTTTTTTTTTTATAGACAAAATTATGGAGCCTAAAGCACCTAATGCTGCTGATTCAGTAGGTGTTGCAATTCCAAATAAAATAGATCCTAAGACAATTATTATCAAACTTAAAGGTGGTAATATTATTTTTGTAATTTCTACTAAATCAAATGAAGATTTTTTTAAGTTGTTATTAATTGGAAATAAGTTGGGGTTATAAAGTGAACATAAAAATATCCAAAGAAAATAAAAACTTACCAAGAGTAAGCCAGGAAAAATAGCTCCAGCAAATAATTCAACACTGCTTACGGGATCTGGAGCTAGTTCACCTGAAATAGCAGACGCTTGTTCATTTGCACCTTGAAATACATCAGCTAAAAGTACCAGTACAATCGATGGTGGAATTATTTGACCAAGAGTACCGCTTGCGCAGATAACTCCAGTAGAAATTTTTTTATTGTATTTCCACTTAATCATCAATGGAAGGGATAATATTCCCATTGTTACAACTGTTGCGCCGACTATTCCAGTAGATGCTGCCATTAGGACACCAACGATTAAAATAGAATAAACTAATCCACCTTTCTTATTTCCCCAAATTTTACTCATATTTTCCAGTAATTCATTTGCTATACCAGACTTTTCAAGCATAACTCCCATGAAAATAAAAAGTGGAACTGCAATTAAGGTTTCATTAGTCAAAATTCCAAAAATTCTATTTGGCAACACACTTATTAGAACAAGAGGAAATAAATCGAAAAGAAAACCCATCATGCCAACGAAAATGGAAGTACCAGCTAAAGTCAAAGCGACGGGATAGCCCATTAATAAAAAAATTGCTAAGGTCACGAATAAAAATAATGCGAAAAACTCTTGATTAAGAAATTCAGTCATTTTCTTTTGAAATAATCAAAGATTTTTTGTATCAATTCGATTGATAAAAGTATTCCTGAAAAGAATATAAAAAATTTTAAAATATAAATGTTTGCAAGACCGCCAGTTTCTTTTGAATCCTCACTAATTAAAAATGATCTTAGAAAATAGTCATAGCCCTTTGTAATTATAAAAAAACAAAATGGTAATCCAAAGATAATAGATCCAATTAAATTTATTTTTTTTTTCCTTATCTCACTAAAATTTCTATAAAGAATGTCAATTCTAACATGTCCGTCCCTATTAAGGGTGTATGCAATACCGAACAAAATAAAACAAGCGTGTGTCCAAATATAAAGATCTTGCAACCATGTAAATCCAATCGAAAAAATATACCTTAAAATAACTGATAGGCTTACCAAAGTTATGAGAATCAATATGAGGATTGAAGACATTTTTCCAAAAAAAAAATTAATTTTGTTTGATGTCAGTTTTAATATGAATTTTTTCACTGTTTGATTGTAATACATTTTCTTTGATTGACAAATTTTTAGAATTAATTATTTTAAATTAATTATGAAAGTATTGAGATCAATTAAATCAGCCAAATCTAGGCACAGAGATTGCCGTGTAGTAAAAAGAAAAGGAAGACTTTACGTAATTAATAAAACAGATGCACGCTTTAAGGCTCGACAAGGTTAACTTATTTTAGCAATCCTCAAATTGTTTGTAGATCCAGATACACCAATAGGTGCTCCAGCTGTAATGACAACATAATCCCCTTTTCGAACAATCTTTTCCTTTTTCGCCAATTCACAAGCATTTTCAATCATGCCTGAAAAACTTTTTGGCTCTAATGCATGAATGTTGTGGACCCCCCAAATTAAAGCAAGTTGCCTTGCTGTGAGTCTTTCCGGAGACAAACCTATAATGGGAACTGTTGGTCTCTCTCTAGCTGCTCTTTTTGCCGTTCCACCAGACCTGGTGTAGGTAAAAATTGCTTTTGCTAAAACAGTCTTTACAACTTGAGATGCAGCTGAGCTTATTGCATCGGAGGTAGTCTCTTCAAGTTTTATTTTTTTACTTTCTAAAAGCTGTCTGTAAGAAAAATCATTTTCTACACCACGAATAATTCTATCCATAATTTTAACAGATTCTATGGGAAACTTACCTGATGCTGTTTCAGCTGAAAGCATAACGCAGTCAACTGAATCGAATACAGCTGTGGCAACATCTGAAGCCTCAGCTCTTGTTGGTGATGGTGAACTGACCATCGAATCAAGCATTTGAGTTGCAACAACAATTGGCTTTCCGTGATTTCTGCAGGCATCAACAAGTCTTTTTTGGATAATGGGTACCTCCTCTGGTGGCATCTCAACGCCTAAATCACCTCGAGCAACCATTGCAGCATCGCAATGTTTTAATATTTCATCCATTCTTTTAATTGCAAGTGGTTTTTCAAATTTAGCCATGATTGCTGTTTGGTCACCAGTAATTTTTTTTAATTCCAGTAAATCATTCGTTTTTTGTACAAATGATAACGCTACATAATCAAGACTGAGGTTGAGACATAATTCCAAATCTACAAGGTCTTTTTGGCTTAGTGATGATACCTTTATAAAAACTTCTGGAATATTCACTCCCTTTTTATTAGAAATTCTTCCACCATTAATTACCTCTGTTTCGATTTTTTCTGAGCTAACATTTTGGATATTAAGAATGATTTTTCCATCATCAATCAAAATCCTGTTATTTCTTTTAACGGATTTGAAGATCTCCGGGTGTGGAAGTAAAACCCTTGACTCATCACCTAATTTATCATTTAAATCTAATGAAAACTTTTGAAAATTTTTTAAAAAAGCGGATCCTTTTTTAAAGCTCCCGATTCTAAATTTTGGCCCCTGTAAATCTCCTAAAATTGCAATAGGTCTACCTAATCTTTTCTCGTATTGTCTTATATGAAAAACTCTTCTGCGATGATCTTCATGTGTTCCGTGACTGAAATTTAATCTAAAAATATCTGCACCAGCTTGGAAGAGTGAATGAATTTTAACTGGAGACGAAGTAGATGGACCTAAAGTCGCAATGATTTTTGTATTTCTATTTCTTAACATTTCTTATTTACTTTATACTACACTAATTAACTATTTGATATAAAATTAAATCCAGATGGAACCTGTATTTTTTGCAAAGGAATTTGAAAATAAAAATTTTAGTAATCACATAGTTTTTATTTGTGATCATGCTTCAAATTATATTCCGCGAAAATATAGAAAACTTGGAATCTCTGATAGTGATTTAGAAAGTCACATTGCTTTTGACATTGGTGCAAAGAATCTAACAATTAATCTAGCTAAAAAATTAAAACAATCTTATTTTTTATCAAATTTTTCGAGACTGTTAATTGACCCTAACAGAAAAAAAACTGATACAGAATTAATAAAAGTAAGGTCATTTGGAGTCGAAATACCGGAGAATTTGCATATCTCAACTCAAGAAAGGGAATACAGAATTAACTTTTTTTATAATTACTACCATAAAAATTTAGGGAATTTTGTGAAAAAAAAAATTAATAAATACAAAAAAGTTTTTTTGGTTTCAATTCACAGTTTTACCAAAAATTCCAAAAACGTGAATAGGGGGATAGAAGTTGGTTTGTTGTGGAATAAAACTATGGATCTTTTACTTCCCATTCAAAGAAATCTAAAAGATAAAAAAATTCATTTTGGAAGAAATTATCCATATTCTGGTTTTCATTATAATTATACTATTGACAGACTATATAGGAATTTTTACTTAGAAAATATTACTATAGAAATTAGAAACGATTTGATTTGTGATCAAAAAGGAATTAAAAAATACATATCACTAATGTCAAATATATTTAAGGAATTCCTCAATGAAAAAAAACCGTGAAATGGAAAGTATAGAAGCTGCTGCGTTTAGAAGACTTATAGGTCATCTTCAAAAAAATACTCAAGTACAAAATATTGATTTAATGAATTTGGCAGGCTTTTGTCGAAATTGTCTTTCAAAGTGGATGGTAGAAGAAGCAAAAAAAATAAATATAAGTTTAGATTATGAAACCGTTCGTTCTGAAGTATATGGGATGGATTACAATGAGTGGAAAAAAAAATTTCAGACCCCGATTGAATAAATGAATATTTTAGTTACTGGAGCTGCTGGTTTTATTGGTTTTCACACATGCCTCTACTTACTAACAAAACATAAGGTGTACGGCTTAGATAATTTAAATAATTATTATGATGTTAATCTTAAGAAAAGTAGATTGAAGATACTTAAAAAGAATAAGGATTTTGAGTTTTTAAAGACAGATATTCAGAATAAAAATTTACATAATAAATTTAAAAAAATAAAATTGGATATAATTATTAATCTTGCTGCTCAAGCAGGAGTTAGACACTCACTCAAAGATCCATTTTCATACATTGATTCAAATATATTGGGACAAATAAATTTGTTAGAATTTGCGAAAAAAATAAAAATTAAGAAATTTATTTACGCAAGTTCCTCATCCGTTTATGGAGGAAATGAGAAGATGCCATTCTCAGTAAAACATAGAGTTGATAAACCTATCTCGCTATATGCTGCTTCAAAAAAATCAACAGAACTGCTAGCTGAATGTTATTCTCATTTATTTAAAATTAAGTGTATTGGGTTAAGATTTTTTACAGTTTACGGCCCTTGGGGTAGACCCGATATGGCTACTTTTATTTTCACAAAAAAAATTTTAGAAAATAAGAAAATTAATATATTTAACTACGGTAATATGAAAAGAGACTTTACTTATATTGATGATATTGTCAAAGGTATAAAAGGTGCAGTTAATCTAAAAGCTGATTATAAACATAAAATTTATAATTTAGGTAACAATAAACCAGAAGATTTAAAAAAGTTTATATCAATAATAGAAAAAAACTTAAAAGTTAAAGCAAAAAGAAATCTTTTACCAATTCAACCAGGTGATGTAGCTAAAACTTCAGCGAATATAGATGAGAGTAGGAGAGAATTAAATTTTAATCCAAAAACTTCTATAGACGAAGGTGTACCAAAGTTTATTGAATGGTACAAGCAATACTACAAAATTAAATAATTTATTTGTAAAGTTTTTCTATTTCGTCTTTATAACTTAAATAAACTCTTTCTCTTTTTATTTTATGAGTTTGGGTAAGAAATCCATTTTCATATGTAAATTTTTCTTTTAGCAGTAAAAATTTCCTAATTCTCTCTAAAGAATTCAAAGAAGTATTAATTTTTTTTATAAGTTCTGTATACTTACTTTTATTGCTTGAGTCTTGAACTACGAGCAAAGCTATTAAAAAAGGTTTGTTATCTCCGAAAACAACAGCTTGTTCAATTTCAACTTGTTCCGACAATTTGGTTTCAATTTTTTGTACAGATATATTATCTCCACCAGATGTAACAATCAGATCTTTTTTTCTTCCATTTATTACCAACCTTCCCATTTTGTCTAAAAATCCTAAATCACCAGTGTAAAGCCATTCTTTTTTGATAGTTTGCGAGGTTAGTTTTTTACTTCTCCAATAACCATTCATTACATTGGAACCCTTAACAAGAATTTCTCCATCAACTGCAATTTTTATTTCTACGTTTTTAACAGGAAAACCAACTGTATTTGGATTGTTGAATTTTTTTGTATTACAACTTATCAGAGGTGCGGCCTCTGTTTGTCCATAACCTTGTAATAATGTTAAACCAATTTTATTAAAAAATAAACCAATCTGTGGGCTTAATGCTGCGCCTCCAGATATAAGTGCTTTGATCTTTCCTCCAAAAATTTTTCTAACTGTAGTTCTTAAAAATAGAAAAATAAATATTTGGCTTAAATATTTTCTCAACTTATTTTGTTCATTATCCTCAAGACCATTGAAGCAAATATTTAAAATTAAACGTTTAAAAAAACCTACTTTGTTTATCTGACTTTTGATTTTTTTAAAAATGTTTTCAAATAGTCTAGGAACTCCAGAAAATATTGTAGGTTTAATTTCTTTTACTTCATTCATTAACTTATCTAAAGAAGAGCAAAAGTAAATTTCTCCCCCTATTAATAAAGGAAAATAAAGTCCTGCCATTCTCTCATATGAATGAGATAATGGTAAAAAAGAAATAAACCTTTCTGTATCAATTTCAAAATCTTTTATTATATTCAATGATGCAAAAAGATTATGTATTAAAGCTTTATGACTTAGAGTCACCCCTTTTGGTTTTCCACTAGTTCCTGAGGTGTAGATAATAGTTGAAATATCATTTAAAGAAACATTTTGCCTTTTGACTCTTTTTTTTTCTTCTGATGAAATTGAAAGATAATTTATATGACTATCATGCTTTTCAATAGTTATAATTTTACTGAGATCAAAATTTTCCAAAATAGCCTGATTTTTTTTTAGAATATTATCATTTTCAAAAATAATTATCTTAGGAGATGAGTTTTTAATAATGAACGCATTATCGTTTAAATTATTAGTAACAAATGCCGGTACGGTAATTCCACCAACACTCATTATTGCAATATCAAATTCAACCCATTCAATTCTGTTAGACGATAAGAGAAAAACTCTATCCCCTTTTTTTAAACCTAATTTGGTGAGAGAATTTATAATTTTATCAATATTTGTTCCGATTTCTTGAAAAGTTTTGCCACTCCATGTGTCTTTGACCTTAGAAAATAAAAATTTTTTTGTAGGAAAATTTTTTTTATAAAAATCAAAAATATCTGTTAAATTCGAAGCATTTTTTAAAAGACTTGAAAATTTAATTTTTTTATTCATTTTTATAATATTAAATACTTGTTTTTTTCTATGTCAAATTTACCAATCTGGAATCTTGCCGACTTTTATCCAAACTTTAACTCTAAACTTATAAAGGACGATTTAGATAAAATTAATAAGCAATCAATTTCGTTTTCAAATAAGTACAAATCTAAACTGAAAAATCTTAGTTCTCAAAAATTGATTGAGTCAATTAAACTTTATGAAAGAATAGAAGAAAAAATTTATTTTATAAAAAGTTTTTCCTTCTTAACCTATTGTACAGATCAGTTAAACAAAAGCAAAAGCAAGTTTTACCAAAGTACTCAAGAAATATTATCAGAGGTTGAGAAAAATTTAATTTTCTTCAGTATAGAAATCAATAACCTCGATAAAAAAAAAATTAATTCTATTAAATCCAGCAAATATAAAAGCTGGATTGAGAATCTTAATAAGTTTAAAAAATATCAACAACCTGAATTAATCGAGAAGCTTTTAATGGAGAAATCACTTACAAGTTCATCTGCATGGATAAAGTTTTTTGACCAAAACATGACGCGTTTAAAGTTTCCTTATAAAAATAAAACTCTAAATGAAACTGAAATTCTAAATCTATTTTCATCTCCTAAAGAATCAGTGAGAAAAGATGCAGCCCAATCTTTCGGAAATACGTTAAGACAAAATATCTTCTATTTCACATTTGTAATGAATAATATTTCCAAAGATCTCGATATTGATAAAAAATTAAGAGGTTTCAAATATGCTGAATCATCAAGACATTTGTCGAATCAGATTGATAAAGAAGATGTCGATTCTTTAGTAAAGACTGTACAAGCAAACTATAAATCGATCTCACATAGATATTATAGATACAAAGCTAAGAACTTTGGGAAAAAGAAGTTGAATTACTGGGACAGAAATGCACCATATCCCAGATCAAAGAACTACGTGGTATCATGGAAGCAAGCAAAAGATATTGTTTTAAGTTCTTACTATGAATTTGATCAAAGAGTCGGTGATATTGCTAATTTATTCTTTGAAAATTCGTGGATACACGCGAAACCACAAGAAGGCAAAACTTCAGGAGCATTCTCTCATCCCACTGTTCCGTCTTGTCACCCATACATATTATTAAATTTTCAAGGAAAAATTAGAGATGTAATGACTTTAGCACACGAACTTGGCCATGGTGTACACCAATACCTTTCAAATAAGAAAGGTTTGTTTTTAGCTGACACACCTCTAACATTAGCTGAGACAGCAAGTGTTTTTGGCGAAATGTTAACGTTTAAATCACTATTAAAAAATTCTAAGAGTAAGAGCGAAAAGATTTATCTCTTGAGATCAAAAATTGAAGACATGTTAAACACTGTATTTAGGCAGGTTTCATTTTTTTTATTTGAGCGTAAACTTCATGATATGAGAGCAAAGGGCGAGCTATCTGATGAGGACATATCAGAATTGTGGATGAATAGTCAAAAAGAAAGTTTGGGTGACAGTATAATCCTTTCAGAAGACTACAGTTATTTTTGGGCTTACATTCCTCACTTTATTCACTCACCCTTTTATGTTTATGCATACGCATTTGGGGACTGTTTAGTTAATTCACTGTACTCCAAATATGAATCTTCACAGAAAGGTTTCAATGACAAATATCTAAACCTATTGAAATCTGGTGGATCTCAAAATTATCAAACTCTTCTGAAAGGTTTTGATTTGAACCCAAAAAATAAAAATTTCTGGCAAATGGGTATGGATTTGATTAAAAGTTTAATAGATGATTTAGAAAAAATAAGTTAGGTCGTATAAAATTATGAAATTAGTTGTTCCAATGGAAATTACCCAGGGTGAATCAAGAGTAAGTATAACCCCCGACTGTATCCCAGCTTTAATCAAGATGGGATTCAAAGTTTTTGTTCAAAAAGATGCTGGAATTGCATCATCTTACACTGACGATGATTATAAGAAGAGTGGTGCAAAGATATGCTCCAAACTGAGTGAACTATATGGTAAAGCAAATTTAGTTGTTAAAATACAAAGACCAATAAAGTTAAAAAAGATAAATGAATATAATTTACTCAAAAATTGTGAGTTACTTACACTTCTCTACGAACAAAAATTTAAAAACGAATTCAACATGCTTAAAAAGTTAAAAATTAATGTTTTTGCACTTGAAAAAATGCCCAGAATTTCAAGAGCTCAAAGCATGGATGTTTTATCCTCACAAAGTAATCTATCCGGTTACAAAGCTGTAATTGATGCAGCAAGTGAGTTCAATAAAGCTTTTCCATTAATGATGACATCCGCAGGTACTGTTGCTCCTGCTAAGGTTCTAGTAATAGGAGCGGGAGTTGCTGGATTACAGGCTATTGCAACTGCTAAAAGACTTGGGTCTGTTGTATTTGCCTTTGATGTTAGATCTTCAACAAAAGAGCAGGTCGAAAGTCTTGGAGCCAAATTTGTTGATGTAGCAACTAATGATTCTGGGGAAACAGCTGCTGGATATGCTAAAGAAATGACAGCTTCTTACAGAAAGAAACAAAATGCTATTTTAGCCGATACATTGAAAAAAATGGATATTGTTATTACTACTGCTCTTATTCCAGGTAAAAAAGCTCCAGTGCTTCTAAGTAAGAAAATGGTTGAATCAATGAAGGTAGGGAGCATCATAATTGACCTTGCATCGGAATTTGGAGGTAATTGTGAATTGACTAAACATGGTGAAAAAGTCATTTTCAAATCAAAAAAGATCATTGGCCCTAAGAATCTAGCGTCTTCGGTAGCACAAGATTCATCAAGATTGTATTCAAAGAATGTTGTTAACTTCTTAATGAACTCTTGCGATTCGGGAAAATTCAAAAGCTTTAATTGGGAAGATGAAGTAGTAAAAGAAACTTGTGTTGTTAAAAATCTAATAAACCCTAAAAAGGAAAGTAAATAATGGAAAATATTGATCCAATCATTAATTTAATAATGATCTTCATACTAGCATGTATTATAGGTTATTATGTAATATGGGGAGTTACGTCAGCATTACATTCTCCCTTAATGGCTGTCACAAATGCAATATCGAGTGTTATTATTGTGGGAGCAATAATAGCAGCAGGACCAGAAGAAATAAATTTTTCCTCAATAATGGGTTTTTTGGCAATAATTCTTGCTTCAGTCAATATTTTTGGGGGGTTTGTTGTGTCTCATAGAATGCTGTCTATGTTTAAAAAAAAAGAAAAGAAGAAAAATAAATGACAGAAAATTTAACAGCAATTTGCTATCTTATTTCGGCAATTTTTTTCATATTAGCACTAAAAGGTTTATCCAACCCAGAATCCGCAAGAAATGGAAACATAATGGGTATAATTGGTATGACAATTGCCATAATAACTACGTTAAATAACCCTAATGTAGATTCATTAGCTCTAATAATTTTAGGGATTATTATTGGTGGCGCAATAGGTACCTTCATTGCTTTAAAGATTGAAATGACAGCTTTACCTCAGTTAGTTGCGGCTTTTCATTCATTAGTCGGCTTGGCAGCTGTTTTTGTTGCAGCTAGCGCTTTTTACACACCTGGCAGTTATGGAATTGTTGACGAAAACGGTATGATTTATCCTTCAAGTTTAGTAGAAATGTCAATTGGTGTGGCAATTGGAGCGATAACCTTTACCGGTTCAATTATAGCATTTTTAAAGTTACAAGGTTTAGTTAGTGGAGCACCAACAACCTTTTTTGGACAACATTTTTTGAATCTATTTTTGTTTGTTTCACTAATTGTTTTAACAGTAATGTTTACACTAGAATCCTCAAAAGATATTTTTTGGTTGATTGTAAGTTTGTCTCTTTTACTTGGCATACTTTTGATTATTCCTATTGGTGGCGCCGACATGCCAGTTGTAGTATCGATGTTGAATTCTTACTCTGGATGGGCAGCAGCTGGAATAGGTTTCACACTATCCAATCATCTTCTTATAATTGTCGGTTCCTTAGTTGGAGCATCTGGAGCAATTTTAAGTTATATAATGTGTAAAGGAATGAATAGATCCTTTATAAGTGTCATATTAGGAGGGTTTGGAGTTGAGGAGGGTACTTCAGTTGAAAAAGATAAAAATAAAACTGTAAAAACTGGGAGCCCAGAGGATGCTGCCTTCATTATGTCTAACGCCAGTAGTGTAATAATTGTTCCTGGTTATGGTATGGCAGTAGCTCAGGCACAACACGCTCTAAGAGAGATGTGCGACATACTAAAGAAAAATGGAGTTACTATTAAATACGCAATTCACCCCGTAGCTGGAAGAATGCCTGGGCATATGAATGTTTTACTCGCAGAGGCCAACGTTCCTTATGATGAGGTGTTTGAGTTAGAAGAAATCAACAGTGAGTTTTCTAACACAGATGCAGCTTTTGTTATCGGTGCAAACGACATCACAAATCCAGCGGCAAAAACAGATAAGTCAAGTCCTATTTACGGCATGCCTATTTTGGACGTTGAAAACTCTGGAACAGTACTTTTCGTAAAAAGGTCTATGGCTTCAGGATATGCTGGTGTAGACAACGAATTATTTTTTAGAGATAACACAATGATGCTGTTCTCAGATGCAAAAAAAATGGTTGAAGATATTGTTAAAAGCTTAGATTAGAGACGAAAAGATTAATAGCCTTGTATTTCTATTTTTTTTCTAAGCATCTTCTTATAACGTCTAGTACACTCATTCAACAGCCTTGCTTTTTTTTCAGATGGCTTCTCATATGCTCTTCTTTGCTTCATTTCTTTGAAAATGCCTTCTCTTTGGAGTTTCTTTTTCATAGCTCTCATTGCTTTTTCAAGATTGTTGTCTCTTACATTTACTCTAATAATTACATATCTCCTTTAATTGTGCTTACTTTTATATAAAATAATGTGATAATGTAAATAACTTTTTAAAATAATGAATAATAAAACTAACTCACTTAAAATAATCAATTCAATTATAAAGTTTTTAAATGAAGGCTTTGATTCCAAAAAAAGTTTAGAGATGACAGCAAAAGAGTTAAAATTAAACCAAAAAAAAATAGAAGAGGTAAATACAAATGTTTTATATGACGGAATAAATTCTTTAATTATCTGCATTAATCTCTTCATTAATCAAGAAATGAAAACTTTCATATCTAAAGATTTTAAAAAACTCAGAGTAAATGAAAAAATTAGATTTTTAATACTTAGTAGACTTAAAATTATTGATAAATTTTTCGACAGAAAATTAATTTTTAAATTAGTTGTTAAACAAAAGTCTTTAAGTAAAGCAGGTGTTATGCTTTTTAATGTTAGTGATGAAATTTGGCACTTATCAGGTGATACATCTACTGACTTCAACTATTATACTAAAAGGATGATTTTGATGAATGTGTATTCTGCGTCATTTTTTTATTTTTTAAAAGACAACTCAACGGAGTATTCAAAAACAAAAGACTTTATTGATAAACAAATCAGCTATGTGTTGAAATTTGGTAAACTTAAATCAAACTTATTTAATTTCATTTATTCAAATAAAACATAATGTCCCATCTTTCTATTTGATTTGATATTTTTTTTAAAGTAATCATAAGTCTTGTAGTTGTTTTTCATTTTTTTTAAAGACATATACTCTTCACCTATTATGTTAATCATTTTACAATTTCTATATGGCTCAGGTTCATAAACTTCATTGCAATTTATAATAGAAACCAAATTGTCAAATTGACTAAATTTACATGCATCCATAGTCCAATGACCAGAATTGTGAGGTCTAGGTGCGAGTTCATTAATTAAAATTTGATCGTCGTTAGTTATAAACATTTCGACTGCTAAAATTCCATTTAGATCTAGATTTTCAGAAATATAAATTGCTTTTTCTATCGCAGATTGTTTCAAATGGTTATCAATTTTTGCTGGAAAGATTGTTTCTCTTAATATTGATTCTTTATGAATATTTTTTACTGGCGGATAAACAATCATATTAGACGAGTTTCTT
This sequence comes from uncultured Alphaproteobacteria bacterium, assembly GCA_902536655.1. GTDB lineage: Bacteria > Pseudomonadota > Alphaproteobacteria > Methylaequorales > Methylaequoraceae > Methylaequor. The sequence goes on from CACAYF010000001.1 coordinate 192,887, forward strand.
GCAACTATAACTGAAATCTCTAATTTAAAATTAACTTTTTCTTCTATAATACAGTTCTGTAAAATCTGATTTTCAAATTGACATAGATTTTCTTTTTTTACGGTAGATTGTCCTTTGCCGTCGTAACCAAATTCTTGTGTTTTAAGAATACAATTATAGTTTAAATTTTTTGCAGACTCTTTTAAATCTTTAAAATTATTAACTTCAAAAAATTTTGTAGTCTCAATATTTTCCAATGAATTTAAGAAATTTTTTTCTAATAATCTATTTTGTGAAATTTCGATTATATTACTTGAAGGAAAAAGATTTTTTCTTTTTTCTATCATCCTTAAAATATCTTTATGAATATTTTCTGTTTCAACAGTACAAAAATCAGAATCTTCAATAAATTCTTCTATTTTTTCTTTGCTTTTTATATTGCCAATTATGTGTTTATCACAAAATTTTCTTGCGCTAAAATTTTCCTCTTGGGAATAAACTAAAGTTTTAAGGCCAACTTTTCGTGCTGCAATACAAATGAACATCCCAAGCTGACCACCTCCAATTATTCCAAGAGTTTTATTACTCATTAACAGGTATATTTTTTATAGATTTTGTTTGTTTGATTCTAAAACTTTCTAATTTTTTCTCAATTTCTGGATATTTATTACTTAAAATTGAAATAGCAGCTAAAGCTGCATTAATGGCACCTGGTTTTCCAATTGCGACAGTAGGTACAGGTATTCCTGCAGGCATTTGAACAATTGAAAGCAAACTATCCAAACCCTTGAGCGTTTTTGTTTCAATGGGTACACCAATAACAGGAATTGAAGTCAAAGCTGAAATCATTCCTGGTAAATGCGCAGCACCACCCGCACCCGCAATAATAACCTCTACTTCTCTTTTTTTAACCTTTTTTGCGAAATCATAAAGTCTGTCTGGTGTTCTATGGGCAGAAACTATCTTTTTTTCGTGTTGAATATTAAAGTCTTTAAGAATCTGCGAAGTTGAACTTAATATTTTCCAATCTGATTGACTGCCCATTACAATTGAAACAAGAATATTCTTTGTCATTTTAAAAAAAAGTAGACGTTAATTAAAAATCATATTAACATATAAAATATGGAAAGAATTTTTACTAAAGAAAAAAAAATTAAATCTTTACTTTCTAAACATCAGTTTTTCGATTCACTAATTCAAAAAAGAAAAAAAAGTATTAGTATTGATGATTTAGAAATTATTGATTTAAAAAAAAAAAAATTGATGATTAAAGATAAAATAATAAAAATAGCCTCTTCTTAGTCTTTGTTTCTATATTTATCAATTATTGCTTCAATATCCTCTTTGTCACATAAACCAAGTTCAAAAGGGTTTTGAGCACGAACATTTTGGATATTCCAGTAAGATCTGTCTCTAATTGACTGGACAGTTTTTTTTGTAGTCCCAATAATCTTGCATATTTTCGAATCTGGTATTTCTGGAAGATTTTTTATAAACCAATAAATTCCATTTGGTTTATCTGCACGTTTTGAAAGTGGAGTATATCTTGATCCTTTTGTTTTAGTTTCTGGAACAGGTATATCCGAATTTCTGATATTTAAATCTAGATTTTGATTTTCTTCGCATTTAACAATTTCTTCTTTTGAAAGTTCACCATTTTCAACCGGATTTCTGGGTAAGATGCCACTAGAAACTTCCCCGTCAGCAATAGCTTGAATTTCTAAAACATGAAGACCTACAAAATTTCCAATTTGTTGGAAGGATAAAGAGGTATTTTCTATCAACCAACTTGCAGTAGCTTTTGGCATTAAGGGTTTTCTCATATTGCTTTTTACTTTCCTAAATTTCTAATACTATTTTTCCAATATGCCCACCTTTCTCAAGATACTTATGAGAGGATACGACATCTTTTAATTTAAATACTGAATCAATATAACATTTTATTTTACCATTCTCAAAGTTTGGAAAAACAATTTTTCTTAGATCACTTAATATTTTTGCCTTATAATTTTTTTCTCTGATTCTCAAAGTTGATCCAGTGATTGTTAGTCTTTTTAGCATTATTTTCATCAGATTAATATTCGCCTGTGATCCATTTAAAAAACCAATACTTATTAATTTCCCATCAGACTTTAAAAGATTGATATTTTTATTTATATAATCCCCGCCAATATAATCTAATACAATATCTAATCCTTTCTTTTCCTTTCTCTTAATTTCATCATAGAAATCTGTTTCTTTATAATTAAATACATTTTGAACTCCCAGATTTTCACAAAATTGTTTTTTTTTATTCGTACCAACTGTTGTAAAAATCTCAGACTTATATAGCTTTAGTAACTGTATAGCAGATACTCCAATTCCACTTGTTCCACCATGAACAAGAACCTTTTGTTTCTCTCTCAATTTTCCTCGCATAATTAAGTTGGACCAAACCGTAAAGAAACACTCAGGAATAGTTGCGGCTTCTTTCAAAGAGATATTTTTGGGAATTTTGAAGGTTGTTTCTTCGTCTGAAGAACAAAATTGAGCGTATCCACCACCGTTTACAAGTGCTGCAACTTTGTCACCCTTTTTAAATTTTTCAACGTTGGCTCCAATTTTATAAACATAACCTGATACCTCTAAACCAAGAATTTTTGAATGATTAGGTGGTGCGGGATAATGTCCTTGACGTTGAATAACATCCGGTCTATTTACTCCTGCGTATTTTACTTCAATAAGAACTTGTTCATCATTAATTTTTGGAATTTCACAGTTTGAAATTTTCATGACTTCAGGTGTTCCTGGAGTGTCAAAGCATACAGCTTTCATTCGATTTTATTTTTTAAAATTAAGATTTTGAAATCTTTTTTGAAATTTAGCTACCTGACCGTCGGAATCCAGCATTTTGGAGCTCTCACCAGTCCATGCTGGGTGAGATACGGGGTCAATATCTAACTTGAGAACCTCGCCCTCCTTTCCATAGGTTGATCTGGTTTCAAAAGTTGAGCCATCTGTCAATTTGACAGTAATTTTATGATAGTTAGGATGAATATCTTTTTTCATAATTCTTGACTCATCTTATATAACTATTAGATTACATTTGCAATACTAAACAAATTTATAATGACAGAATTTAAAAAAAAAGCTTTAGACACTTTAGATGAAATATTCAATTTAGTTGAGTCAAAGTTCGACAATTTTGAAGTTGATTATGAAGATGAAAACCTTAGGATCGATTCGTTAGAAGGTGGAGGAACTTTTATTGTAAGCATTCACTCACCAACTTCACAGATTTGGTTATCCTCTCCTATCAGTGGTGCTCACCATTTCGAAAGCAATCCGACTGATTCAGTTGAATGGATCAGTACAAGAGATACAAATATAAATCTAAAACAACTAATTATCAAAGAATTAGGAGCGAAATAAGTGAAAAATAAGCTAATAAAAATATTTAAAGTCAAAGATTTCTATCAACTTATAATAATATTTATTGTTTTTGGAATAACTGGTTCATTATCAGTAGTTTTAGGAAAATATGCCTTAATCAATATATTTGGAGAAAGTTTCTTAAATAACGAATATTATTGGTTTTTACGCTTGATTTTAATTTTTCCAATCTATCAAGTTTTATTAATTGTCGTCGGTGCATCATTTGGGCAGTTTAGGTATTTCTGGGAGATTGAAAAAAAAATCTTAATTAAGATGAAATTAATAAAATCAACGCGTAGTTAGTTTAATTTCTATCCTTCTATTTTTTTGTAATGAAGATCCACTACTTCCACTATCAATTGGATAGTTTTCACCAAAACCAGCTGCAACAAGCCTATGCGGTTCGATTCCCTCTTCAATAAAAAATTTTACGATATTTATAGCTCTAGAGCTTGAAAGGTGCCAATTTGAACTAAATTTTTCATTGTTAATAGGTATTTTATCAGTATGTCCATCAACTCTCAATATCCAATCTATTTTATCAGGAATTTTCTCTGAAATTTCTTTGAGACTCAAAACAATTTTAAGCAGTTTTTCATATCCACTTTTCTGAATAACATCAGAACCTGATTCAAAGAATATTTCTGAAGGGAAAATAAATCTATCGCCTACGACTACTACGTCTTCTCTTTCACCAATAGCTTGTTTTATTTTTTTAAAAAAAACAGATTGATATTTTTTCAATTCTAATACTTTTCCTGCAAGTGCTTGATTTAATTTTTTTCCTAAATTTTTAATTATTTCTTTATTTTTTTTATCTTCTTCCTCAGAGTCTATCAGGATTTTTGACAATTCTGTTAGCCGTTTATTTAATTTATCGATATCTCTTTTTAATTCGAAAGCTTCGAGTGAAATTTTTTTATTTTCTGTATTGAGTTTTTTTATATCTTGGTTTCTAGACTTAAGACTATCAAGTAATTTACCTTTTTCATTTACCAACTCTTCTAATTCTTGGATTTTCATTTTTAAAAGATAATCAGATTTATTTTTAAGTTCCTCGATTTTTTTATTTCTTTTAGTGAGTTCATTATTTTGTTTTTCAGAATTCTTAAAAGAAGTTGAAAGATCTTTATATGATTTTTCAACTTTTTTCTTTTCTACATTTATTTCGTTTAATTCGTTGAGTAATCTTTTAAGTTCGTTGTCTAGAGAAGATATTTGTCCTCTTTTAATTTGAAGTTGGTCATTAAAATAGATTTGAGTGATTGTAGAAATTAAAACAGTGAAAATTGTAACAATAAGAAGAGTTCCTAGAATATCAACAAATCCAGGCCAAATATTTATTTCATAAATATTTTTTCTATTCTGTCTCACTATCTTTTACTTACATTGGCAATTGTTTTTGATAAAACTTTTATTTCTTCTTTAATGTCTCTATTAAGATTAGTATTTTCAGAAATAATCCTATTAATTTCGTTGATTGATTTTGAGATTGATTCTTGATGGAGATTCTGTTTTTCAATAACTGCTGTAGACTTTTTTAAGTTTTCAGTTGTAACTTCTATCAATGACTCAATATAAGCAGGGGCAAGATTCTTTTTATCATTTTCATCCATATTCATTAAAGAGAATTTAGTTCGCTCAGATAACTTTTCCTCTACTTCATTATAAAATCTATTTTGGGCTTGATTTGATTGCAAATCTAGAAACCCCAAAATTAGTGACCCACCAAGTCCAAACAAAGAGGAACTAAATGCTGTGCCCATTCCACTGAGAGGTTGTTCAAGACCTTGTTTTAAAACTTGAAACAATTTCTGTGTATTTTCAGAAAAATCTAAACCTTTAACTGTTATGCTTACTGAGTTAATTGTTTCAAGCAAACCCCAAAATGTTCCGAGCAAACCTAAAAATATTGTCAAACCAATCATATACCTTGATATTTCTCTACTTTCTATAAGTCTTCCCTCTATGCTTTCCATAACAGTCTTCATTGAAGATTGTGAAAAGATAAATTTTCCTGAACGTTCTTTTAAATAATTATCTAGATATTTTAACAGTTTTGGAGATCTTACGCTTAGTTTGCTTCCTGAAGATAACTTGAAAACATTATTTAACCAGTTTAATTCATTTTTGATATTAATTAATTGCTTAAATATAAAAATTATACCAGTTAATATTACAACAAGTATAACTGAATTTAGAGTTTGATTTGTAAGAAAGAAGCTTTTAAGATTTTCAAAATTAAGAAAAAGTAAGCCTGAGATTATGGATAGGAAAAAAAGTATTCTAATTAAATATTTCCCAATAATCTTCATCTATACACCAATAAAGTTTAATATTACCTCATTCTTCCAGTTTTTTGTTACATTTTTGTCATTTGTTTCAATTTTTATTCTGTTGTGCGATATGCCCTGATTAATTAAAAAAGCTCTTATATAAAGTGATCGTGACTTGGAGATTCTTTTATATTTATCAAAATTATTATCTTTTCTTGAGTAAAAGGTCTTTATCACTATTTTAACGGGCTTGTCTATGATTATATTTGCGAATTCCTTAAGCTTTTTTTTTTGTTTAATTCCCAATTCTTCTTTAAGACTTTCAAACGTTAATATTTCTCTTTTAGAGCTAACTACTTGTTCTTTTAATTCAACAATAGAGCTTGGTTTTTTGATAATTGCAGCTAATAATTCATTCTCTTTCTTATCTTTTTGCTTTCCATATGAGTCATTTTGATGTGATCTTTTTTCTAACTTTTTTTTATAACCAGAATTTCGTTCGAGTTTATCATTATTTTTTTTAAAAGTTTTTTTAATTGATGACTCATCAAAAAACTGTTTAGCCTTAATTGTTTCTTCTTCTTTGTCATTATTTTTTCTACTGAAATAAGAATACTTTCTCTTTTGTATTTCTTCTTGTCTTTGTCTCATTAATTCTTTTTTAATAACTTTATCGTTAATATTATTCAAAATCATACCTTTTTCTTTATCAGTTTTTTCACTACTTTTAATGTCTTTAACTATATCAGATTTGTTTATAACGGTAATTTGAGTCAATTCTTTTAGATTTTCACTTTTGTCTATTTCTGTTTGCTTAGCTTTTATAATCTTTTCCTTTTCTTCTTGTTCTTTAATTTTTTTATTTGTTATTTGTTCTCTTTTCTCCTTAATTCGATTAATATTTTCTTGTTTTTCAATTTCTTTCTGTGACTTTAATGTATTTTGTAATACTCTTTTTCTCTCTTTTTCTAACTTTTTTCTCTCTTCAATTAATCTCTCTCTTTCTTTTCTTTGAGAAGCTAAGTTCTGTTTTGCCAAAATTTTTCTTTTTTCTTGAAGTTCTCTATCTAATTCTTTTTTCTTTTCAAGGTCTTCTTTAAGTTTTTTTCTTTCTGCTAATTTTTTAAGTTTTTGTTGTTTTTCAAATTCTTTTTTTCTTTCTTTTTGTTTTTCTCTTAATTTCCTCTCCTCAACTAGTATTTTTTTTTCTAATAGTCTCTTTTCTTCTTCTATCTTTTTTTCAAGTGCTTTTCTTTTTTTCCTCTCTTCTTTTATTTTTTCTTGTTGTGCAAGTTTTTGCTTTTCGATCTCCCTCTTTCTTTTTCTTTCTTTTTCTTTTTGTTCAAGTTCCTGAGCCAATTTTTTCTTTTTTAAAATTTGTTTCTGTTCCTCTATAGAAAGTTTTCGTTCTATTTCTTTTTTCTTTTTGATTTCAAGAAGCCTTCTTGCCTCTTCAATTTCTTTTCTCTGTCTTTCTTTTTCTTTTTTTCTCGCTGCTTCTAATTCTTTTTTTCTTTTATTTTCAAGTTTTTTTGCTTCTATTTTTTTTTCCTTTAACTTTTCTTCAGCTTTTGTTTTTTTCTCTTCAGCTTTTCTTAGAAGTTCTTGTTCTTTTTTTTTCTTTTCTTTTGCTTGACGTTGAAGTTCTTGTTCTT
>CACAYF010000002.1 GCA_902536655.1 uncultured Alphaproteobacteria bacterium
TTTTACATTCAATATTTTCAATTTGGTTTAATTCACCAACTAAAAAATTTCTTCTAATTTGAAATTCTTTTATCATATCATCAACTGGTTTTTGATCGCCAGTTAATGCTTCGATCCCAGCAAACTGTGCTGCTGAATTTACACAAGAATGAGAATTTATTGCTAATTTTTCTGCAAAACCAAATATTTTTTTTGGGTAAATTCCAAAACCAAGTCTCCAACCTGTCATTGAATAAGTTTTTGACCAACCATCGAGTACAATAATTCTATCTTTAATTTCTTTATATTTTAGAGGTGAATGATGATTATGATTGTCAAATAAAATTCTACTGTAAATTTCATCCGAAAGTATATAAACTTTTGGAAATCTTAATAAACCCTCAGCTAATTTTTTTAGTTCAATTTCAGAAACTACGCCACCAGTTGGGTTTGCCGGTGAATTTAAAATAATAAGTTTTGTTTTATCGTTTATTAATGAAATAAGTTCGTCTGCATCAAACGAAAAATCGTTTTCCATTCTGTGTGGAAGTGAAATAACTTTTGCTCCAGTGTAATCTATCATAGATTTGTATGCTATAAACCCAGGGTCTGGGGTAATTATTTCTGCACCTGGTTCACCAAACATTAAGAGTGTATAAAAAATAATAGATTTACCTCCTGGTGTTATTAGTATATTGTCCGGATTGATTTCCACATTATTTCTCTTGTAAAAATCATTTGCTACTGCTTTTCTTAATTCTTTAATCCCATTGGATGCTGTATAACCATGATGCCCGTCTTTAAGGGCTTTAATAGCTGCCTCTACAATATTTTGTGGTGTAGGAAAATCTGGTTGACCGATGCCAAGATTAATAACAGAATTTCCTTTTTTTTCTAACTCTTGACTTCTTGCAAGTATAGCAAAAGCGCTATCACTTCCAATATCATACATAGATTTATTTAGTCCATCCATTATCAGAATATATATAGATTATTAAATTTATGCAAATTACATTAGATTTCAAGAAGGTAAAATCCAAATTTATTAAAACAATTTGAAATACTAAATTTAAAAGTTAGAATTGAATATTAGTAGTAAATATAAGTATTTATCAATACCATCATAAGGATTTTGTATGGTAGAAAATATACAACCAATCGGGGAAGATTTCTCCAAGTCTATAGAAGATTTGGCAGAGCATGCAGGCGAGGTAGCATTAGAAATTTACAGAGCTGAACTTGATAAAGGGTCAAAACAGACTTATGCGTTCTCTAAAGCAATTGAGGCAGCTAAAAATGTTATGATGGATTCTGGTTGTCCTCTAGATATTTGTGATTTATTAGCCGATGCAGCAATAAATGGTTACAAATCATTTATTGAGAAGAACACAAATGCAGATCCAATGGAGGCTTTTGATGCAGCAGGAGAGTTTGTCAATGATGCGTTAGATTCAGAATTCAGAAATAACTAAATTTACTTTTTTTTAAAAAATTAACTGAAATTAAAGTTGTAAAAATTTTAAAAGATTATTAATTTAGTCCATAATTGGTGGCTGTAGCTCAGTTGGTTAGAGCGTCGGTTTGTGGTACCGGATGTCGGGGGTTCAAATCCCCTCAGCCACCCCATTGATTTAAACTTAATTAATAAAAATTCTACTGACAACTTTCTATATTCACTTTTGTATCTAAAAATTCATCTCCATTATAATTATTTTTAACACCTTTTATGATTGACGCATCTTCGAAATCAAAGCCAGTACTAATTCTTATGTATTTGTCATCAATACATTTTTTATGAGACGGATCAAATGCCACCCACCCTAAATTATTTATGAAAATTTCTACCCATGCATGTGTGGTATTCACACCTGAAACTGTTTCTTCAAGTAAAAAGCCATTTACATATCTGGCTGGGAGTTGGTTAAACCTTGCTGCACTTATAAGAATGTGGGCAAAATCCTGACATACACCCTTTTTTTGTCTCAAAGCGTCCTTTGAACTGGTAGAAGTTGTTGTTGAGCCACTTGCGTAGTTAATAGAGTTTGAGACTATTAAATTTAACTTATGAGCAAATTCTATTTGGTTTTTATTATTTTGTTTTGCATTTTCGGAAATTTTCTCAATGTTTTCGCAGGGTTTTGTCAAGTCTGTTACTCTTAGAAAACATAGGGGGTTGACTTTTTCTTTTAACCCTTTTACTACACCAGACAAATCTTTTGTTTTTAATATCCCTTTAGAAGTTATTTTAAGTTGTCCTTGAAAATTATTGATAAAAATATTTTGTATTCTATGTCCTAAGGCATCAGTGTGTGATTCTAGTATTTTTCCACTACTAGAAAAAGTTTTCCATTCTAAAATTTCTTGATTATCACAAATTGAAGGATAAAGTTTTAAACATTGAATTAGCCTTGGCACTGTTGAACTATATTTATAAGTTGTAGAATGAGTGATCTTAATTTTCATGTTTCTGAACCGGAAAAGTATTTTTGTTCAAATTTTTTATATACAAAATTTATTTCATCAATGAAGGATTTTAAAAATTCATGTAAACCAATTTCTGTAATTTTATTAGCATTTAGATTTTTAATTTTTTTATACATTAGTGTCATTTTTTTATTTGAAGTAGAGGTTTGTTTATAGAATTTAGATAATCTTCCTAAATGATGATTAATTTTTTCTATTGAAAAAATTAGAGATCTTGGACAAGTCATATTTAGAATTAAAAAATCTATAATTTTAGTATATGTAATTTCTTGTCCTCCATACGCCCATTTAAATGCCCTGAATGATGAAATTGATCTTAACATCAAACTCCATTGAAAATTGTCAATATCACTTCCAACATAGTTTATACTTGGAAGTAAAATAAAGTATTTTACATTAATAATTCTTGCAGTAAAATCTGCTCTCTCAAAATAAGTTCCTAATATCAGAAAATCATAACCATCATTAATTAGCTGGGTGTTAAGTATTGTACCTCTAATTAAATTCACTTGTTTTTTTACCCATTCAATAATTTCAGGTAATTCTTTTAAGATATTTTTTGTATCTTTCAAATTTTTATCTAGTTCGTGATAAGATGAGTTAATTGCATTCCAAACCTCTAAAGTAACAGCAGTCCTAACCATTCTAATATTTTCCCTTGCTGTTTTTATACAGTTTTTAACCGAAGAAGAGTTTTCTGGATCAAACAGAAGAAAGAAAATAATTTTCTCTTTAGAAATTGTTTTATATTTTTTTAAATATTCATTTTTAATTCCCGAGGTTTCTAAAATAGATTCCCATTCATTTGTATAACCTCTTTCAGTATTAGGAATCAAAGAAATTCTGTATCCAACCTCTAAAAGTCTAGCTAAAGAATCGGCTCGTTCTATATATCTCGCTGACCAAAATAAATTTTCTGCAGTTCTACTCAGCATACTAACTATTCATTAAGTATCCATGTATCTTTAACTCCTCCACCTTGAGACGAATTAACAACTAATGAACCCTGATTTAAAGCAACACGTGTTAAACCACCATCAACTAATTTTGTTTTATTTGCTCCAACTAAACAAAATGGCCTAAGATCAACGTGTCTTGGGGACAATTTTCTCTTATCAAAAATTGGTACAGAGGATAATTCAAGTATTGGTTGGGCTATATAGTTTTCTGGGTTTAAAAGGATTTTTTTTCGAAAAATTTCAATTTCTTTTTTTGAGGATTTACTTCCAATTAATAAACCATAACCTCCAGAACCATGAACTTCTTTAACAACTAATTTACTTAAATTGTTTAGGACATATTTTTTTGCATCACCTTCACAACATCGCCAAGTTTTTACATTTTCTAGTATTGGTTCTTCTCCAAGATAAAATTTAATTATTTCAGGTATGTAAGAATAAATGGCTTTATCGTCAGCAATGCCTGAACCTGGAGCTGAACAAATGTTTACATTGCCAGATTTATATGAATCAAATAAACCAGGAATTCCAATAAGTGAAGAACTATCAAAAGTGATTGGATCAATAAATTTATCATCAATTCTTCTATAAATTATATCAACTTTTTCCGGTCCCCTAGTTGTTTTCATATAGGTTATAGATTCGTGAACGAAAAGATCATTTCCTTGAACCAATTCAACTCCCATAAGGTCAGCAAGAAAACTATGCTCATAATATGCACTATTTAAAGAACCTGGCGTGAGTATTACAACTTTTGGTTCTTTACTACATTTTTTTGGTGCTAGACTTTTCAGCACGTCTAACAAGTAATTTGGATAGTTTTCTACAGTTTCAATTTTTAATTTTTCAAATAATTCTGGAAACATTCTCATCATTATTTCCCTATTTTCAATCATATAGGAAACTCCAGATGGAGTTCGACAATTATCCTCCAAAACTTTAAAAGTTTTTTCGTTAATTCTCACAATGTCAGATCCAATAATTGGACTGTAAATTCTTTTAGGAACTTTAAAACCAATCATTTTTATTTCATATGCAGGGTTTTTATAAATTAAATTTTCTGGTATCAATTTTGCCTTTATGATTTCACCAGAGTTATAAATATCATTTAGAAAGGCATTGACGGCTAATGCTCTTTGAATAACCCCTTTTTTAATTTTTTTCCATTCTGTTGAAGAGATTATTCTTGGAAACATATCAAATGGAATCAAGCGCTCAGTAGAATCAAAGTTATTGTATACAGAAAACGTAATTCCAATTTTTTTAAAGAGGTTTTCAGCTTCATTTTTTTTTTTAACAACAACATTTTCGGGTAATGATTTAGCCCAATCATAAATTTGATTATAAAATTTTCTAACTTTCGAATTTTTGTAAACTTCGTTGTACATGCTCTTTCAATTATTATCGGAGTGGAAAGAGACAGACGGATGCGTTCCTTCGGTTTCAAACCTACTTCCGACCATATGGTTGAACGTTTCTTAAAGCTTATAACTAATCATTTGCTAAAGCAACAGTTATTTAGTTTGTGGTACAGGATGTAGGCGTTTCAAATCCCCTCAGCCACCCCATGAAAAACTTTAATGTACAGTTAATAAATAAATTTATAATTCTTTATAAAGCTGAAGCCTATTTTATAATATAGTCTAATTTTATCCATATGAAAACTGTTAATAAAAAATCCCTAAAATGTTGACAAAATTAGCAAAATAGGGAAAAGTTATCCACAGGTTAAAATATTTGAGGAGTTCGGTATGAAAAGATTACTATTTGTTGTTGCATTTCTCACATTACCCTTTACATCAAAAGCTGACACTTATTCTGTATCAGACAAACTATATTTAGGGTTTGGTGCTGGTATAATTAGTCCTAACAATGTAGATATCAATGTGTCTGAAGCTGGAACTATAAGCGGTGTTACTTATTCAGCCAATATTAATGGTGAGTTTGAGTTTGACAACGGATATCAAATAAATGGTTTGTTGGGTTATAGATTCAACGACTATTTGTCCTTTGAAACAGAATTAGGTTTCACTCAATTTGATTATGATAAAGTTAACTTAACTGCTGGTGGAACAGCTACTTCAGGAGGAGTTACATTTACTGGAGCAGCTAGCAGATCTTATGATATAGATGGAAGTATTTCTGCTTTCTCAATGATATTTGGTCCCGCATTTGATTTTGATGTAAGCAATAATCTAGAATTTTTAGTTAGTGGTGGAATAGGTTTCTCATCTTATAACGACGAAGTTAAAAGCGTAGGTGGAAGTACTGGTTTATCATATGATGAGGATTTTACAGATTTTGCCGCAAAATTTAAGACTGGTGCTAATTACTCTTTTACGCAACAAACCTATCTACAAGCTACTTATGGTTTTAATTATGTTGATTCAGGAATTAATAATTTTACTGAAGATTTCACAGCTCATAGCTTTGATGCTAAGTTAGTTATAAACTTTTAAAGATTGCTTTTTCTATCAGGAAAGTGAGATTCTTACCCATGAAGAGCACCTTTTATAATTATTAGTCAAAAATCGTGAAAACATTTTGATTTAAATATTAATGAGCAGATTCTTAAAGAAATTAAATCATATACTGAAATTTTAAACACAGTAGATTTCTTTTATTTTTAAATTTTATTTGCTTTTGCTTATCAAATTCTTAAATTTATAAAATGAAATGTATTTTATTCACCTTACCTGTCTTTTTAATTTCCTTCATATTAAAGGCCGAAATAACTCTTAAAGCAAAAACACCTGAAGACAAAGACCTTGGATGTATCACTTTATTAAAAGTAGCTAGTGAAAAAAGCAAAAATGCTGGTGAAATGATAAAATATGAAAAACTAAAAAAATTACAAAAAAGTTTTCAAGGAAAGTATAAACACAATCATTTTTCAGAAAAAGCTACCCAATTAAAGTTGGATGAACATAATTTGAAAATAAAAGAAAAAGGTCAGAGGTACATTAATAAAAATCTTCAAAAATGTGGTCTTAAATAAATATCTTATTTTGTTTAAGCCAAATATCTTGAATAAAATTAAGCTTCAACTACAAGAATAAAAATTAATTACAATATTTAAAACTTTAATTTGAAGTTTTTAAGAGTTTTACAATAGGAAAATACCAAAAACTAAATGATATAAAATTTATTGAATTTGTAATAAATAATAAAAAGATTTATAAAATGAAAAATTCATTGATGTGGTTTAGATATGACCTTAGAATTGAGGATAATGAGGCATTATGTGCCGCACTTAATAATCAAGTCTGTCTCCCAATTTTTATACTTGATGTTGGTTTTTTAAAACTTAAAACTACAAGTGAGTTTCATCTCAACTTCTTAAAAGATTCCTTGGAAAACTTAAATTACAATCTAAAAAAAAAATTTAACACCAAACTAAATCTCTACCAGGGGAAAACGATTGAAATATTAAATCATCTCATTGTAAAGTTTAAAATAAATAATATCTATTCAAACAGAATATTTAAAGGAAGTTACTTCACACAACTGGATAAAGATGTTGATTCGTTTTTAAAACAAAAGGATATTAACTGGTCTCAAAAAAATCAATTTGGAATTCAACTTAAAAATAGAATTCGAGGAAAATGGTCTAAAGATTGGCAAAGATTTATGGCATGTCCAATAACTTCAAATATTGAAAATAATAATTTTAATAAAGACGACACAATGGAATTAAACTTTATTCCTAATTCAGCATCTGTCCAAAAAGGGGGCGAAGAAGAAGCTCGAAGTTGTTTAAATACATTTTTAAATAGTAGACATAAGGATTATTCTCAAAAAATGTCAAGTCCAATAACAGCAGAGTATTCATGCTCAAGACTTAGTCCACATATAACTTTCGGAACAATTTCTATAAAATCAATTATAAGTAAGATTGAAAATATTAATAAAAATTATTTAGACAATAAATCTATTTATTCATTTAAAAAAAGATTGGCGTGGCACTGTCATTTTATTCAAAAACTATACGACGAGCCTAGAATTGAATCGGAAAATTTGCATCCGCTATATAATGATTTGAGATCTGACAATTTTAATTTTTCTTTTTATAAGAGTTGGAAAGAGGGTGCTACAGGTTTCCCGTTTTTAGACGCATGTTTGAGATTTTTAAAGACCAAAGGTTGGTTAAATTTTAGAATGAGAGCAATGATTACTTCATTTGCATCATATCAGTTATGGTTGGATTGGAGGATTACTTCAAAATTCTTAGCAAATAATTTTACAGATTATGAACCAGGTATTCATTATCCGCAGATACAAATGCAATCAGGTACAACAGGGATTAATACAATTCGAATATATAATGTTATTAAGCAATCACATGATCAAGATCCCTATGGAGACTTTATTAGAAAGTGGGTACCAGAGATAGGAATGTTACCGAATCACTTAATTCATGAGCCATGGAAAATAAACTTTTTAGAGGAAAAGGAATATAATTTCAAGTTGGGGAAAAACTACCATAAACCAATTGTCGACAATAATCAGAGAACTAAATTTGCGAAAGATATGATTTGGTCTGTAAGAAAGAAGCCTGAGGCCGTAAAAATTTCAAAAAATATTGTTTCGAAGCATGCGAGCATGAAGAGGTAAAAACGTGAAATTCTTTATTTAAATTTTGATTAATGTGGTTTAAATTAATTGATGTTCCAATTTACTGAATCTTCTTTTTTTACTAGCTTATGTTCTTCCTGATCCAATCCTAATTTCCAGTAGCTGGAAATATACATTTCATTTTTACTAATTTTTTTATCTTTTTGAAAAAAATTCCTTAAACTTTTCATTTTGTTAAATTCACAAGCTACCCATACATAAGGTTTTCCATTTAACCAATTAAGTTCTTCTACAGTCTTCTTTAAAATTGAGGGATTCTTTTTTGATTTCACTACCCATTTTATTTTGATATTTTTTGGTTTGACGAGTTTTATTTTATCGTCTTTTGATATTATTTCTAAAACAGCAAAGCCTACTGCACTTTTTGGGATTCTTTCAAGATAACAAGCTATCGCTGGTAAGGCAGTCATATCTCCTACAAAAAAAAACCAATCAGAATTATCATTTATTGATTTTTTCAAACCTGGTCCTGATATTAATATTTCGTCACCAACCTTAGCTTGTGACGCCCATTTTGTGGCATAGCCTTGATTTCCAATATGATTAGAAAAATCAATGTCTAATTCTAGCCTATTTTTCCTAAAACTTCTGATTGTATATGGTCTTAAAAAGGTATTGCCTGATGATTCTTGTTTAAATAAAAGTTTAACATATCCACCATCTTCATTTTCCGGAAAATCAATAAGATCCTTACTGTGAAATGTAATCCTTTTCATATTGGGCGAGAGTTGAGATATATTAGTAACTTTTACATTTCTGATTCTTTTCATATTTAATAGTATAATTTAATAAAAAAAATCAAAAAGACATAATTTTATTCCGTTTATAATTTTTTGTCTAAAGTTTTGCCTTTTATTAGTTGTTTAAAATACTAATTAATAATTATGACTAGTATTAAAGGTTTAAGTTCTACATTTCCAAAGCACAAAGTGTTTCAGGAGGATATTAAAGCTTTGGGTAGAAAAATTTTTGCGTCTAAAACTAATTTTAAAAAAATGGAAAAGGTTTATGACAACTCTGGAGTAAAAGTAAGATATCTTACCAACGACTTGAATTGGTATATAAATGAGCATAATTGGTCTGAAAGAAATTCTTTATTTAAAAAGAATGCTATTTTTTTATCAAAAAAATCAATTTCTCAAACTTTTGAGAAGTCTAACATTAGACCTGAGGAAATCGGGGGCATAGTTTTTATAAATAGTACAGGTATATCTACGCCAACTATTGATGCTGAGATATTTAATTTATTCAATTTCAATAATGAAGTATTAAGATTACCTTTTTTTGGTTATGGATGTTCTGGAGGAGTTTTGGGACTAAATAGAGCAGTTGAAGTATATAAAAATATTAAAAAACCAGTTTTGGTCTGTAATGTTGAATTATGTAGCTTAACCTTTAGACCTCAAATATTTAGTAAAGAAAACATTGTCAGTTCTTCATTATTTGGTGATGGATCAATTTCTTACATAGTTACAGAAGGAGGAAACTGTAAAATATTAAATTCAATGGAGCACACTTGGAGAGATTCTTTAAATCTTATGGGTTGGGGCGTAGAAGATGACGGGTTGTCAGTTATTTTTGATAAAATCATTCCTGAATTTATAACTAAAAAACTTCCAGAAGTTGTCAATAAATTTCCTTTAAAGGATTTAGATGGTTACGTTTTGCATTCAGGTGGTATGAAAATTATAAACGCCTACAAAAAAATTTTTAATAATGACCCAACTATTGACGTTTCTCAAAAAATTTTATCAGAATATGGTAATGTTTCGTCAGTGTCAGTTTTGCTTGTTTTAAAAGAAATCATAAAGAAAAAAAGTAATGGAATCTTTTTAATGTCTGCTCTTGGACCAGGTTTTACCGCAGGTATGGCTGGCTTAGAAATTTGTTCTAATGATTGATACTTACTTAATACTTTACATCATTTTATGCAGATTATTTGAACTTTTATTAAGTAAAAGAAACACTGCAAAACTATTAAAAGAAGGTGGCGTTGAATATTACAAAAATCATTACAAGTATATTGTTGTTTTTCATGTCATCTTTGTATTTTTCTTTCTTATAAAATCAATGAATGAAATAGAGGTAAATATTGAATATCTTTATGCCTTTTTAGTTTTACAGTTACTAAGATATAAAATAATTTTTGATTTAGGTTTTTTTTGGACAACAAGAATCATAGTTATAAACAAACCCTTAGTTAAGACATTCCTTTTTAAATATTTAAAACATCCGAATTATGTTGTTGTAATTTTAGAAATAATATTAGTTTGTTTATTTTTTGACGACTTGCTTGCATTGATTTTCTTTACGTTTTTTAATTTAATTTTGATATGTATTAGAATATTTTACGAAGAAAAGGCTAATAAATTTAGAAAAAATTTATAATTTATATTCAAAATATCAATAGTTAATTTTTTCAAATAACTTTTCTTAAAATAAAAAAAACAAAAGAGATATTAAAATTGTCTTATTTTATCTATTATTAATAAAATGCCAAAATCAACTATGATTTTCAGCTTTGATTTATAAAAAATAAAAGTGAAGTTTTTAATTTTCTCAGATCTTGATGGAACCTTTTTAAATCATAATACATATTCTTATGGAACACTAAAAAATTATATAAATAATCTTGATTTAGAGTTTGAGTTGATATTCGTAACCAGTAAAACATTTGAAGAAATCTTAGAAATACAGAATAAACTAAATATTAATCATCCGTTCATTGCTGAAAATGGAGCTTGTATTTTCTTCCCACCTGGCTATTTAAAGCATACTAGAAATACACGGGAAAATTTTTTTATACATAATAATCATTATTGTTACAAAATGTCTAATCTTAAATCTGATGATCTAATCAACAGTTTTTCAGATTTAAAAAAAAAATATAAATTTTGTTTTTATAGTGAATTAAGCAATGAGAGTCTTTGTAAATTGACAAAACTTAAATTGAGAGAAGCTGAAAATAGTAAGATTAGATTATTTACAAATCCAATTTTTTGGAAAGATACAAATGAAAAATTGTTAAATTTTAAATCCGATGTAATGAAAATTAATAAAGGTCTTAAAATTCTAAAAGGTGGGAGATTTTTACATATTTCCGATAACTACAATAAAGCAAAAGCTGTAAAAAATTTTATAAAAACAATTAAGTCAATTTCAAATGATAGATTTTTGACTGTTTCTCTTGGAGATAGTGAAAATGATATTTGTATGCTTGAATCTACTGATTATAGTTGTATTGTTAAAAGAAAAGCAAATAAAATTTCTTTAAAAAAAAAAGATAATATTTATTTTAGTAAAACTGAAGCACCTGATGGGTGGAGAGAATCTTTGGAATTTGTAATTAGAATGGAGAGTAAAAATTTCTGATTTTTATCAAAACGGTATAGTAGCTACATTACACAATTTTTCTAAAAGGCCCTATAATGAATTAGAAAAAGAACTAATAAATTATTCTAAATTTAGACCGATTACCTTGATACTTCCTTCTCTTTTTACTGAGATAGAAGGTAAAGCTTTACCAAAAATAATAGATGAAATATCAAAAGTTAAGTTTCTGCAAAATATAGTTATTGGATTAGACAAAGCAAATCAAAAAGAATTTAAGATTGCAAGAAATTTTTTTTCAAGATTGCCTCAAAGACACGAAATATTATGGAATGATGGCCCAAACTTGAAGAAACTCAATAAACAGCTTGCTGAGCAGAATCTTGCCCCACAAGAAATGGGAAAAGGTAGAAATGTTTGGTATTGCATGGGATATATTCTTTCATTAGGCGATACAGAAGCTATAGCATTACATGATTGTGATATCTTGACATACAACAAAAATTTATTAGCCAGACTTATTTATCCAGTAGCAAATCCTCGTTTTAATTTTGATTTTTGTAAAGGCTATTATCCCAGAGTTTCAGATAATAAAGTAAGGGGAAGAGTTGCAAGGCTTTTAGTAACACCTCTATTAAGGGCGTTGGAGAAGACAATTGGTTTCAAAGAATATATTTCATTTATAGATTCTTTTAGGTATCCACTTGCAGGTGAATTTTCATTTAGGCGAAGAGTTCTAAAAGATATAAGGATTCCTTTTGATTGGGGACTTGAGATTGGTGTTTTATCTGAAATGTACAGAAACTACGCTGGAAACAGATTGTGTCAAGTTGATATTGCGGATAATTATGATCATAAACACCAAGATATATCTCTGCGTGATATGTCTAAAGGATTATCAAAAATGTCTATTGATATAATTAAGGCGGTCATTAGAAAATTAGCTTCACAGGGAGAAACCTTCTCGATGTCAATTTTTAGGTCTCTAAAAGCTACATACTATAGAGAAGCTCTTGATTTTGTTCAAATTTATAAAAAAGACGCTATAATGAATGATTATGAAATTGATGTTCATGAAGAAGAAACAGCAGTTGAGTTGTTTGCTCAAAATATAATGCATGCTGGAAAAATTTTTTTAGATTCGCCGATGGAATCACCAAATATACCAACATGGAGTAGAGTTGACACCGCAATTCCGAGTTTTTTAAATAATCTTAAGAAAGCAGTCAAGGAAGATAACGAGCTTTAATTACTTTTAATGAAAGAATTAGATCAAAAAATACTTCAAAGTCATTTAAGCTCAATTTATAAAGATAAGAATATCAAACAAATTGATTTTTTATGCAGTGAAATAAGAAAAATATTTCCCAATAGTTTAAAAAAAAATATATATAAAGATCTTTGGAATGAAAATGATTGCTTCTTAATTACTTATGCTGATTCAGTAAGAACAAAAAATAATAAAAACTTTAAAACGTTAGATGCTTTTCTTAATAAATATTGTAAAGTTTTCAATTTCTTACATATTCTTCCTTTTTTTCCTTCATCTTCTGACGATGGTTTTGCAGTAATCGATTATAAAAAAATAGATGAAGTAAATGGTGATTGGAATGATTTTAGAAAAATATCAAAAAATTTTAAGATTATGGCTGATTTGGTTATTAACCATTGTTCCTCTATTAATGAACTTTTCCTTAACTTTCTCAAAAATGCGGAACCTGGACTAGATTATTTTATTTATAGTAAAAATAAGTTTAAAGGTTTAACTAAAGTTGTAAGACCAAGGACATCTAATCTTTTAAAAGAAATAAAAATTGAAGGTAAAAAAGGATATGTATGGTGCACTTTTAGTCATGACCAAATAGACTTAAATTTTAAAAATCCAAAAGTTCTTATTTACTTCCTTAAAATCATTAAATTTTACATAGATAATGGTGTATCGGTTTTAAGATTGGATGCAGTTGCATTTTTATGGAAAAAAGAAGGGACAAATTGCATAAATCTCCCTGAAACACACAGTATTATAAGGTTAATCAGACTTATAGTAGAAAATTACTCTCCAAACTCAATAATTATTACTGAAACAAATATACCAAGCCATGAAAACCTAAGTTACTTTGGAAATAATAATGAAGCACATTGTATTTATAATTTTTCATTAGCACCTCTCCTTATTCACGCAATTATTTCAGGAAGTAGTTTTTATTTAAAGAAATGGTCTCGAAGTATGCCACCTGCACAGTTAGGAAACGCTTACCTAAATTTTTTATCTACTCACGATGGAATTGGAATGCGTCCGCTAGAGGGGATTATTCCAGACGATGAACAAAATAAACTTTTTACAACTCTTCAAAAATCTGGTGCATTTCTTTCTTACAGATCATTCAATAATAAAGAAAATGTTTATGAAGTTAATACAACATTGTTAGATGCATTTTCTCTCACTTATCACGGTAAAGATAAGTTTAAGACTAAAAGATTTATATTAGCTCACGAAATTTTATTTTCAATGGAAGGTATACCCGCAGTTTATTTCCAAAATTTAGTGGGTTCAAATAATGATATTTCAAAGTTTAAAAAAACTAAATCAGTTAGATCCATAAATAGAAAAAATTGGGACTTCAATATACTTTCAAAAAAACTCGAAAAATCATCTTCAATAAATAGCAAAATGTATTCTTCACTGATAAGATTGATTGTATTAAGAAAAAAGCAACCTGCTTTTCATCCTAACGCAACTCAGTTTACATTACAGTTAGATGATTTCTTTTTTGGAATATGGAGGCAAAGTATAGACAGAAGTCAAAGTATTTTTTGTGTAAGTAATTTGACAAAATCAAGAAAAAAATTCTTCTTGCATGATATTAATTTAATTTCTACGAATAATTGGTTTGACATACTTAAACACAAAAAAATTAAAAATATTAATTCTGAGATAATTCTTCAACCCTATCAAAGTGTATGGATAACTAACAAATTATTTTAATTGCTTTATGTTAAAAAAATTAATTAATCTGATAAAAAAAATTGATAATGGAATAAATACTTTTTCTGAAGGTCTGTTTATATACTCAGAATTTTTATTAAGAATATTTTTAGGAATTGCATTTATTATACACGGTTATAATAAATTTCCCTTACCACCAGCTACGTTGATAAAATATTTTGGATTTAGTCCACATCTAGCGTCATTCGTTGCAATTTCAGAAGTTTTGGCGGGTATTTTAATAATTTTGTCTAGATTTATAAATTCATTTTTAGGAAGTTTATTAACCAGAATATCTGCATTGATGATTGTAATTATTATGATTTTTGCTTTTTATTTTGCTCACAAAGATTGGTTTTTTAATCAAAAGCTTTTTACAAGTGAACAGATATTTTTATTTATATTAGGAGTTTATTTTTTAATTAATGGAAATTGTAATTATAGAAATAAAAATGAAAGTTGAATGTCAATAAAAAATAACTGTCGAACTAACGTGAAAAAGTGAATTTTAATTTTTAATCATATTTCAAACAATAACATATAGCTATAAGCTACGATAATTGCTGGGATCCCACTATATAAAGTTGCTAAAATTGCTGACTTAGGTGCTAAGGCGATAGCTGGAAAAAGTGCATCTCCATCATTGGAAATTGCATTCCCAAGTTCAGCTGATAATGGTATATATCCATTTAAGTAAAAGGTTGTCACAATTATTTGAGGACCACAACCAGGAATAAAACCAAATAAAATTGCAATTAATGGAACAAAAGCTATCCAAACATTAAAAAATGCCATTAAATCTATATCAGTAAAATAAATTAATAATTCAAAAAAAAGAAAACCACAGACCACCCAAGTAGTTACAAAATTTGTCGTATCTATAACTCTAGAAAGAAAACTTCGTGTTTTTTCGGTTGAACATTGGAAATCACTCAGTGGATTCAATGTCCACATAAAGATAGAAATAATTGCACCAATTGAACCTATTGATTCTACAAGATTGAAATTAGAAACAAGAAAATAATTATCTAAATTGACTCTAAAGGCGGTTAGTAAACCTACACAAAAACCTGGAACAAAAATAATAACCCAAAAAATATTAAATCTTGAAACAAATGTATTACCAATTTTTTCAAATTCTATCTTGAAATTTTCCTTGAGTTCCTGAAATTTATGGTTGTGAAAAAAATCTACGAAATAGCCTGTTACTATTCCAGTTCCACATGTTATTACGAAAACAAGAATTCCTGTAGATGGTTCCTTTGAAAGAAGAAGAAAAGCTGCATCACCCATTGTAGCAGTTAATACTGCTACTAGTGAACCAAAGCTTATTCTTCCTTGAATAAATTGAGTTACTACAATTATAGCTCCTCCACAACCTGGTAGCGCTCCAAGAATTGTAGCAATTGGAACATGAAATGTTTTTGTTTTATTTAAGAAATTTTCAACATTGAATTTTGTTAACGAATCAATTCCTATGAATATGAATAATGTGAAACCAACAAAAACAGAAACTTGTAAGTAAGCTTCAACTAAAACACTTCTGACAATATCTCCTAAATCGTTTGATTGAAAAGCAAATGACAGAATCAAAAAACCTAGCAGGCATTTTTTTAACAAACGACCATCGTTTGCAACAAATATCGCCTTATTATTTCTGATTACTGATAGAATTGCATTCATAGCACATATTAAATATACTGTTTCCTATGAAGAATTCAATAATCTAAATAAGAATCATTCTAAAATAATTATTTACATCTTAAAATATAAAGATGATTAAAAACCAAAAATTTTTAGACATTATATTTTAATCATTTTATTATGTTTTGATTTTGTAGCCAGTTTTAAAAATCCAAGAGACAAAAACCATGCACAAAACTAGAAAAAACAATGTAGCTGAAATTGAAACAACAACATTTACATCAGATTTACCGTAAAAACTCCATCTAAAAGAGCTTATTAAATACACAATTGGATTAACGTAAGAAAGTTTCTGCCAAAAATCAGGTAGCATACCTATTGAATAAAAACTTCCACCAAGAAAAGTTAATGGTGTCAAAATAAATGACGGAATTAATTGTATTTTTTGAAAGTCGTTTGCCCATATTCCAATTATAAATCCAAACAAACTGAATGTTATGCTCATTAGAATAAGAAATAATAGCATCCAAAACGGATGTAGAATTGTTATTTCTATAAAAAAGGCCGAAGTTATTAAAATAATCAGTCCTACCAATACTGACTTGCTTGCTGCAGCTAAAACATATCCACATGTTATCTCAATAGGTGAAATTGGGGCAGATAATATTTCATAAATGGTCCCACTAAATTTTGGAAAGTAAATTCCGAATGATGCATTTGAAACACTTTGATTTAATATTGTTAACATTATTAGACCCGGGACAAGAAAGGATGTGTAATTTACTCCATCAATATTTCCAATTTTCGAACCAATTGCAGAACCAAAAACAATAAAGTACAATGCAGTTGAAAGAACTGGTGATGCTATACTTTGAGAAACCGTTCTAAACATCCTTGACATTTCAAAATGGTATATTGCAAAAATTCCTCTTAAATTCATTTTTCTACCATATTTAAAAAAATCTCTTCAAGGTTACTTTTTTCAATTTCAATGTCATCAATTTTAACTGAAGATTTTACTAAGTCAGATAATAGACTAGCGGAAAGATCAACATTTTTTTTGGAGTTATAAATATAACTGAGTTTATTTTTATTTTTCTTTAGCTGATATTTTTTTGTAATGTACGAAATTTTATTGTGTGAGCTATTTATTGTAATAATAATTTTTTTTTCACCTAATTTATCTATCAATTTCTTTTTATTTTCAGTTATTACAATTTCTCCGTTGTTGATTATTCCAATTCTATCTGCAATATTTTCAGCTTCTTCAATATAATGGGTTGTAAGAAAAATGGTCACTCCATTTTTTTTTAGTTTATTTAAAAAATTCCATAGAGTTTTTCTAAGATTGACGTCTACGCCTGCAGTTGGTTCGTCTAAAAAAAGAATTTTTGGTTCATGTGACAATGCCTTTGCAATCATAACTCTTCTTTTCATGCCCCCAGAGAGAGTTCTAATTTGATTGTTTTTTTTTGTAACTAAATTTAAACTTTTTAGGATAAAACTTAAATATTCATCAGAAGGAACTTTATTAAATAAACCTCTACTAAATTTAAGCGTATTAATTACTTTTTCAAATGAGTCAGTGGCTATCTCTTGTGGAACTAATCCAATTTTAGATCGTGTGAATTTGTAATCAAGAATATTGTCTTTTCCAAATATAGTAACCTTACCACTAGTTTTTTTTGAAATACCACAAATTATGTTTATTAATGTTGATTTTCCTGCCCCATTTGGACCTAATAAAGCAAAAATTTCACCACTTCTAACAGAAAGGTTTATATTTTTTAAAGCTTTTAATCCATTTTCATAGGACTTATTTAAATTTTTAATACCAATAGCGATCATTTAATAAAACCTTAAAAGGTTTGTTGGTTTTAATGTACTCATAATGATAAGTTTGGATTCTCTTCTACGACTTTTCAATGATAAAAGATCTATTACCTTCAAAAATCTCAACTTTAATATTAGAATTTGATTTCAATTTATTTATTACTAGTTCTTTCGATTTTTCTGCTGATTCTTTGGAATCAAATTTATTTATTACTATACTGTGAAGATCTGTTATTCGAACAACTTCTATTGACAAAATACCTGGTAAGACATCGATTAATTCATGTTTAGCCAGTGCATTCATTGCATCTGCTTCAATCTTTGAAGAAAACTTAATATTAACAACTCTTATAAACACTATAACTTTAACTAATTGTAAGTGTTTATTTATTATACCAATTTAATAGCAAGAACTGTAGTTACTAAAGTATACATCAGTAGACTTAAAATAATGAGAACTACTTGATTTGCCTTAAAGTAATTTTCTTTTGTCATTTCTTTTACCTGATACATTAAATTTGGCCAAGAATAAGAAACAAAATCACCTTGAGACATGATATTAATGAGTTTCCCAGATTTATCGACAACAGGTACATGTCTAAATCTCTCGTTTGACATCTGTCTCAACCATATTACCATTTCATCGTCTTTGTCAGCAACTTTTACAGGGGAAGTCATTATATCTTTGAGCTTTGTCGTTTTGGGATTCATAGATTTGAATAAAAGTTTTTTCATAAGGTCTCTTTCGGTCACTATTCCCCTTACTTTGCTTTGCTTATCTGTTATAACAACAGACCCAAAATTATCTTTTGTCATCGCTTTTACAGCATCGATAACCTTATCATTTTCAAAAAATGTAATTGGCGGTTTTTTACTCTTAAATTCTGGTCTTTCAGATATCTTCATAAATTCTCCAATATTTAAAAATTAAATTCTAATGTGATTTTGTATCAAACTTAAAGAGTATTTGCAATTCTATAACTTTTTTCTGCAAAAAAGTGTTGATAATAATTTTAAAAAACAAAAATGTGATAATAACAAGAGAGAAGAATTTTCAAAATGAAATTAACTATTCCAGATTTTTTAATACCCTCTTTTAGAACAAATCATGCTGGTGAAACGGGTGCGGTATTTATATACAAAGCAATTTTAATGGTTTCTCGAGACAGTGAAGTCATAGATTTTTCTAAAAGTCATCTTAAAACAGAATCTGAACATTTAAGAATGATCGAAGAAATCCTTGAAAAAAAATACAGAAGTAAATTAATTCCCTTGTGGAAGATTGCAGGGTTTTTGACAGGTTTTATACCAGCTCTTTTTGGCAAAAACTTTATATTTGCTACTATATATTATGTTGAAAGTTTTGTTGAAAAACATTACGAGCAACAAATTAAATCTTTAGGTTCAATAAAAAAGTACACACATATAAAAAGATTTATAAAAAAACTACAAGATGACGAAGTTTCTCATAAAAACGAGGCAAGATTTTCTGCCAAAAAATTTTCTACACTACAAGTTCTCTGGGGAAGGATAGTAGATTCAGGATCATCATTTGCTGTAAAGCTTTCAAAAAAAATTTAATTATTTTTTAGTTTTAAAAGGTCTTATTCTTTTTGGAAAACACGTTTTACAGATTGCACAAATAAGACCTTTGCAACCTCTAGCCGTACAGTGTTCTCTTCCATAAAATATTATTTGGAGGTGAAGTTTATTCCAGTTACTTTTAGGAAAAAGCCTCTTTAGATCTTTTTCTGTTTGATTAACACTTCTTCCGTTTGTGAGCCCCCATCTTTGTGCTAATCTGTGTATGTGAGTGTCGACTGGAAATGCTGGATGCCCAAATCCCTGAGAAATTACAACACTTGCAGTTTTGTGCCCTACGCCTGGCAGTTTTTCTAATTCGTCAATGTTTTCTGGAACTTTTCCTTGAAAATTTTTTACTAGTATCCTTGATAACTCTGATATAGCCTTTGATTTTTTGGGAGCTAATCCGCAAGGTCTGATGATATTATAAATCAAATCGGTATTTAATTTTGCCATACTAAAAGCATTTTTCGCTTTTTTAAATAATTCTGGAGTAATTTTATTAACTCTTGCGTCTGTACATTGCGCGCTTAACAAAACAGCTATTAACAATTGAAAAATATTTTTGTGGTTCAGTGGAACAGGGGTTTTTGGGTAAAGTGAATCTAAAGTCTGTGTTATGAATTCTACTCTTTGTTTTTTATTCATTATCTAATTAATATTTAAATTTTTTATTAAGTTTAAAATAAAATTTTCACAAAGAAGATTCATTTGATTAATTTCATTTAAATATCTTTTTTTTATATTTTTTATTGGATTTGATCCAAATATGTTTTCTAAAGTTATTCTAAACGTTTTCTCTTTAAGCCATTTTTCAATGGTATTCAGATCTATCTCAAAATGAAATTGTAATCCGTATGCATGACTTTTGTATCTGAAAAATTGATTTTCTGTACAACTCGTAGTGGCAAGATTTTCGGTTTTTGAGTTACTTAAAGAACATACTTCGTAACTATGCCATTGAAAAACTCGCACTTTTTTAGGAAAAAAATTCAAATTTCTATCGTTATTCATTGTTTCTTTTGCAATTAAATTAAAAAACCCGATTTCACTAAATTTGGACTTTTGGATTTTCCCACCTAAAACTTCTCCTAACAATTGGCAACCAAGACAAATACCTATAAAAGGTTTCTCTAAATTAATTACAAATTCTTTGATGGCATTTTTTTCTTTTACGATCCAAGGGAATTGTTTTACCATCCAGGTATCCATTGGTCCTCCTAAAGAAATCATTAAAGAAAATTGGGATAAATCTTTTGGGATGTCTTGATTCTCATAAAGTTTAATTTTTTCAATAACTAAATCTTTTTTTAATAAATATTCTTCGATTTTTTCCAAATCTTCGTAATGAACGTGTTGAAATACAATTACTTTCTTCATAAAAATAAATTATAATACAAAAAATGATTTTCTGATTGATTATAAAACTTTCTTTAATACTATTTTGTTATGAAGTTTATATTAAAATTTTTAGTTTTATTTTTTGTATGTGAGAGTCAATGCTTTGCAACATCAAACTCTTTTGAACAAAATCTTCTTTTCAATAATAATAATCAATCTTTGAAAATGAATACTAATAAATCAATAGGCAATTTTAATACTTTGGCAATTACTGGTTCAATAAGTATTGTTGGAGAAAAGTTGTATCAAACTGGATTTCTGTATCCTTTCGGATTAGTACCAGATAATATTAAAAATTTATCACCTATTGTTTTTAATACAACATCTAAACCAAACATATCAGATATAAATCCAATATGTTATGATTCAAATTTAAATGAAAAATATATAAATTCCAAATTCGAAAATACCTTTTTTGATATTGAAATAATAAATAAGTGTAACTTAATAATTGAAGAAAATAACTTTAAATCAATTGATAATCTAATAAGCAGATATTTTTAATTTTTTAATTAAGAGTTTATCACACCCATTAATTATTACTTGAATTTATTGATAAAGTTTCATATAAAAAATTGAAATTAATAGACTTATGAGTGAAATTTTAGAAATCAGAGATGGTTGTCAGACCCCATTAGAACTTCTTACAAGTCAAACATTTAATAAATACTTAAATATTTATAAACAAAAGTTTTTATCTGAGCTCAAATCTCGAGAGCAGTCCGAACAAAAAGATGAAATCCTTCATAAGAAAAATTTTGTTGAACAAATCTATTCAGATATATTTATCGAAATCTTTAAATCTGAAAATATTTCTGATGCAAAACTATCAATTTACAAAGAGTACATAAGATTTTTAGAAGGATTATTTCATCACTTTAGAAAAAAGTCTTACACAAGACTTATCAAGCAACATAATGAAATATTATCTTCTAATGAGAGTGCTGAATCAATAAAAGATAGAATTAGTAAAAGAGCGAGTGAATTAAATGATCTTATTTTAGAAACTAGGAGAATTTTTTTATCTAAAGTGGATATGGGAATTGGTGTGAGAAGAAGTCAAGGTCTAGAATGCCAACCAAATGTGACATGTGGTGAGATTTCGGGAGATAATATTGAATTACCCAAATCTTATACAAATTTAAATAAGGTTCCTTTAACTACTCATGCTGATATGAGAACAGGTGTTCACTATACTACACATGCGAACAAAAGGGCATTTCCGTTTTTTGCCTTAAATAAAAACCCTTATAAAGATAATTTATTTAATTCAAAAGATTACGTTGCAATTCCTTTCGAGGTTGGTGGTTGGAACATCATTGCATACATTCACAAATCTAGAGGTTGCATTGAGTTAGAACCCGGTCTTTTAAATCTATTTCCATTTTCAAAGGTAAGAAAACTGGTTAATAAAAAACCAGATGGTATCTTCATTTTTGGTTGCCCACATTCTACGATGGATGATTTGGGGTATTATTACGATAAGGATAATAACCTTTTGGTGGGGTTGATACCAAATATTGATGACTGCAAGTATTTTGGATACGGAAAAAAACCAATTTTGACATTACATAACGTTTTATGCATATTAAACGATCACTTACCACTTCATTGCGGTTGCACACGTTATTTAGTCAAATTTGATTCCAAAACTAATGAGCCTTATATTTCAGATTCTTTTATTAAAGCAGATGATATGGGAAGAGCTTCATTATTTAATAAATCAGAGAATAATTCATCAGACTTTAAGGAAGGAGTACCTTATTTTTTTGGTACTGAAACAGGAGCATTTGCATGTTTGGATGGATTTAGCGAACATACAAAAATGCAGATGGAAGGCAGAGAAATAGGATATAATAAACACGCTGGAACTAATGCTCGACAAATTGTTCCAGTTACTGATTATACTGAAGTTTCAAATGGGTCAGAGTTAGATATATTACTTTATTTAAATAATTATGATTTAATAGAGCCTGGAAAATCATGCATGGATGTTGAGATGAATGTCGAAGAAGCTCTCGAACATTTTAGAAAAGGAGCAAGGGTTGCAGCAGGAAGTACTCAAACGCATAGAGGAAAAATTGAAATTAGCTATTGGGCAAACCCATTCCCATTGTTGAAAGACGAAAACTGGGTAGACTTACCTGAACATATTGATTTATCAAAAAAATTCTCAGATATCGAGAAGAAGTTTTTCGATATTATAAAACAAAGAGTTGAATCTGGAAAAATGAAAATTGGAGTAGCGCATAGCATGCTTATGGCTGGCGTTTACGCAAAAAATACGGACAAAAGGCTCATTGAATGCGGTTTTAACAACAGAGAGTTAGTAGAGCACGAGGGGCCAGAAAGAGCTGCTAAAGATATGATTAATCTAATAAAAACAACAGCAATTGATAAAGTGGGAAAACTTAGAAAAAAAGTCGATGAAATAAGTATCACGGTTGCTACAGTAGGTGACAGCAGAACAGGTAAATCCGAAATGTCGGAAAAAATGGAAGAGGTTTTAAGTATGAAAGGTGCAAATTAGTCTAATACTTTTAATTGATTCTGATATCGGTTGTTTAAAAAGAATATTTTTTTTATTATATCTTTTTCCTCTATCTCTGTATTATCCCATCTCACTATAAGTTTTTATTACTTTAGAATGCGGAATTGCAGTTTTTTTCAAAGTTTGAAACATCAAGTGTTCTAAAAAGCTAAACAATGTAGCGATAATATAAATTTAATTGCTATTTTTTTATTTGTGACTATTTGGAAGTATAATTATAGAAGATTGAGCTAAATAAATTATTGTTCTTGTATCAAAAAATTAAATAAATAAGAATAATTTCTAACCTTTTGATATCTTGAGTAGGAGATATAAAAAAAGAATGGTAAAAAAAATTAAGATCGAAGCAATAATTGAGATTAAAGACGAGTCTCACATAGATGACGCCTTGCTAAAACGCACAATAAGCCCTATTGGAGAAATTGAGTCATGTAAAATTATTACTGAATTAAGTAATAATTCTAACGACGAACAAAAAGCAAACAGTTTGTCTTTGGATAAAAATATATCAGAAGTTGAACATTTTATTAATGATGCCAATAAAATTTATTTTGGCACTCTGTCAATTGAGGATAGAAAATACGTGGCAGCATCAATTTTAAAATCCTCATCAAGAAGTAGTCTTCAGGATAATGCTAATTTTAAAGATAAATTAATTCAGACACTTACTAAAAAATTTGAAATTGATTCAGAATATGCAATCTTATTACTTGAGCAAGAAAAAGTCCCCGACGCTTTAGAAATATTAAAAAGTAAGTTTCTAGAAGGTGACTTAATTCAAATGTTTACATTTATCTGGGAAAAGATTTTATCAGTTGGAGAGGAAGATGACTTTGAGATTGATCTTATTGAAAATAGTGCCGAAAAATTTGGATTAGAGAAACAAAGTCTTAATGATACAAAAAAAATTGGAAATGAAAGAGCTAAAATTATAAAGGCTATTAGTGTTATTGAAGCTGGAAAGGTTGCATATAACAAATTAAAAGCTTTTGAAAAAACAGTCTTACTTTCTTTAATGTTAACTGAGTGTTCAAGAATTGATGGAAAGATCTCTTCTGATGATCTAGCTTTATTGAAAAATATATTTAGTGATCAATTTAATATTTCAAGTAATGTAATGACTACTGTTATTGAAAAAAAATTAAATTATTCAATAACAAAGAAGGTTGAACAAGTTGAAGTTTATAGAGAAAAGTATGAGTTAGTTGAATTTCTTTGGGAAAAAATATTATCCAGCGAATCAGAGATTAACGATAACGAGATGACGTTAATAAGAAAATGGGTGAGAAGACTTGACATATCAGACGTTGAGTCTGAAGGAGCTAGGAAAGAAGTAGAAGCAAACCTCAATCCATAAGTTTTATTAAGAGCTAAAAAAGATTTTTGATCTGTTTATTTGAATTGTGTTGTTATTTGACATTATAGAATCTCTTCTTTTATGAATTTCCAGTCTATTTTCAGCCAACACGTGCGAATTATTTTTTGATTTTTCCACAAGTTTGTACATGGCATCTTTATTGTTTTTTTCATTATTTTCAAGCATATGCATAGTTTCTTTATTTTGCTTCCTTATTAACTCATTTGATTCGTAAGTGATTTTTGACTCATCAATTTTCTTCTCTAGTAGTTCCTTATTTCTTTTTATTTGCAACTTATTAAACTCGTAGATCAATTGATTGGTTTCCATAATTTTCGTGTTAATTTCTATTAGTTTTGAATTTATTTCTGCCATTTCATTGCTGATTTCTAAATTTGCAGAATTAACATTTGATTGATGCTTCATGAAGTCAAGTTTTGCTTTGTCTATCTCAACGTCAACAAATTCCTCTTGTAATTCTCCCTCAACTTTAATTTTTGAAATTATTGATTTTCTATTCTCGTAAATTTCATTTGTATTAGTTATAGCCAAATTTGTGTTGCCTGCATAAGCCGCAGAATAATTGTTTAAAATCATAGCCCTGTTTTCCTCAATCAAGAGTCTTGATTCTAAGATTAGTTTTTTATTTGAGTTAATATCAGATTCAATTCCAAATATTTTTTTTTGATTATTTTTTTTTTCAGCATTCACATTGTTCACCATTTGTATCTCCGTCGATTAAAAAATTAAGTATTAGCTTAATATGGATAAAATACATGATTTTAAGTAAAAATCTAAACAAAATCATGCATTAACTGTTAACAATAGTTACAAAGAATAAAATTAATAAAATTACAAGAAACAAAATTAGAATTTTTTTACTTTCAGAATTATTGGTTTCACTTCTTATTATTTTTTTATAAAATTTCATTTCTTCTGACAAATAATCTTGTAAATCAGGAAATTGTTTGAAAAAGGTTTTGATTATTCTGTCTTCACTTTTTGAACCTAAAACTTTTATGAGTTTATTTAAGTAGATAGCATTCTTTCTAAATCCATTTTCTATAAGGATCTTTGAAAATAATTTTATTTTTGTTGAGGTACCAAACTTTCTCTCCAGAAATGCATTGATAAACCTTTCCGTAATTATTTCAAATTTATAAAATTCCTTTGTTTCTAACAAATAGAATTGGAATTGAAAACTTAGTTTCTGGCTATATTTTGATAATTGCTTTTTCTTTTTTTCAAGTTCTGGATAAACTAATAATGCTATTTCCCAATCGTCATCAATATATTTTTTATTAAATACATCTTTGTCCTCGAACTCTTGATCCGAATAATCAAAAGATTTACTCATGTGATAATTTTTCAGTTTTTCATCATAAACTTTTTTTTTTTCTTCATTACTCAGTGTTTCATATGACTCATTGATTTCTCGGATTTTGCGACTTAAACTTTTTTTGTCTCCTTTATATACGTCTGGATGATAAAGTTTAACTAGTGCTTTATATGCTGCCTCGATAAGTTGTTTTTCTGGAGATGATTCAAAAGAAAGGCCAAGAATATGATAATAATTTTTCACGCTGATAATAAATTAAATTAATATTAACAAATCATGAATATTTATCTTAGGCTTTAGAAAAATTATATTTAAACATAAGATTTATTTTAGACATAATGTGGTGAATATCATATATCGTAGACTAAAATTTGAGAGTAGTATTTGATTGAAAATTATTGTTAATTTTAATTAAAATGTAAATTGTAGTTATTGTAAGTACAGTTTTTTTTAATTAAATAAGCCTTCTTTTTCAAACTTTTTAAAATATTCGTGCCCAAGAATACTTTTGATTTTTTCGAATGTTAACTTTCTTATGATTTCCTCATTATCCTCGAACATTTTTTGGCAATTATTTGAAGTTTTTCTTGCAATTGCAAGATCAATAAATTCATTTTCGACTGCATTCTTAGATCTGATAACTGGATCCATTTTAGCTTTACTACATTTTGAAAGCGTTTTATTTTTTTTTCTTTCAATCTCATCAACCAGAGTCATCAAATCGTTATATGAAAAATCAGGTTGAAAGACTTCAATAAATTGTCCGTTGATTTCAAAATTTAACTTTAGCTGCTTAACTTCATCTTCAATAGCTGAAAGATAATCATCATTATAAATTAAAATTTTGACCTTTTTGTTAGCTACCTCTTTAGTTATATTCGCAACCTCACTTATCCATCTTGTTCTGCTATTTACTTCGACTCTTATTGATTTTATTTGTTTGAGAAGAATATCAATTTTATGAATATCTTTTATTAAATTTTTATACTCATCTACTAGGTTATCTAAAAGATTTTTTGCTTGAATGGAATAATTTTCATCCACTTTAAACATACCTCCCAAGGTAGTTATTATAGTACATTTTTATTAGATTCTATATATGTATTATATTTTTTTACTCAATTATTATTTTTCCGACCATTCCCATTTCTGAATGTTTTTTATTAGTTTGTAAATCTTTTACAGAACATATTAAATCATCAAATTCTCCAGTTTTTATTGGAACAAACCACCATTCGACTTCATTATTGGGAAAAACTTCAATTTCGGAAATATTACCTTTTACCTCGGCCACTTTTTTGTCATTTTTATTAATTTGAATTTTTCTAGTAAAGATAGATTTTGAAAAGTTAGATGATGAAAAATAATGTTTTGATTTACTAGTATTCATAATTTTTAATTTATAAAGTTTTCCAGTTTTAAAGATAAGTAGATTTGGTGAAAAAAAATGCATTTCACCAATTTCACTATTTAATTGAATATTTATTTCTATTGGTTTTTGTTTTGTTAAGTCGCCAAGATTTGAAGATTGCAACGTTTTAGAGGAAACTATAACGATAATTAGACTATAAATTAAAATGTAAAAATTAATTTTCATTTTTTAAATACCTATCAAGAAACGCATTTATTAACGGAACAAAAATTATTATACAAAAAAAAACCACAGGCCAGGCTATTAAAAATCTCTCAAACCATTTTGCAAGAAAATCTGTTTGTAAACCTATTTTTAAAAATACTATGAAAGCAGAAACAAAAGTGCTTGTGCAAAATGACATGATTGAGGCAAATATTATTAATCTTTTATTTTTCATCTTTAAACATAAATTTTTTTTTAAATTTTAAATTTAATTTGTTAATAAAATCGCAAATGTCTGTAAATAAAATACATCTTATTAGCATTATATAAAAGGTATTTGATAGAATTTGTTTATTTGATTTTCTTTGACAACTTATTTTTCTGTTAAAATTAATAACATAATTGTTGGCACAACAATTTTTGTTCTGTTTTACCTTGAAAAAACGAAATTTATTAGATTGCTTTTATAAAATCACCTATTTTGTTTTTAAACTTAAAGAAACCTGATTTAGCATGTGGCCAGCATAACAAATCATATGAATCATAATGATATTTGAGATTGATTTTATTTTGTTTTTTTAGTTCAATCAATTTGTCTTTTTCATAACCAATAGACGGATATGCCGTTAGTAATTCAGAATCATTAACTAACGAATTTAACTCATCTTCGTCGTTTATAATTTTAACTTCTATTTTATTTTCTTTTAGCCAATTTAAGTATTCCTTAACTGCAGATGATTCAAAATCTTGTTTAATTTTACTATTTTCGGAATATTGAAGTAAATTTAAATATAAACATTTTGATTTCTCTAATTTTTTTAATAGAGATTCATCATAAATTAAGTTATTTTGATTTATTAAGTAATAATCAATATTA
The DNA here is from genome assembly GCA_902536655.1 of uncultured Alphaproteobacteria bacterium. GTDB lineage: Bacteria > Pseudomonadota > Alphaproteobacteria > Methylaequorales > Methylaequoraceae > Methylaequor. The sequence continues at coordinate 28,536 of CACAYF010000002.1, forward strand.
TCAAATTTTTCATTGGAGAAAGAAAACTCACAATATTCATAAAATTTATATTCTTTTGTTTTGTATCTTTTTGCCAATGTTTGTTTATCTTTAAAGCGAAATTTTGAAAATTTTTCAATATTTTCTTCTCTTGCTAAATAAACTTTGTCTTTTGTATGGAGACCAGATACCCATCTCCATGACAAAGTATTAGAAGCAGCATCTGCGTCTAATAGATTTTTATAAAAAAAATCTGCTCCTAGTTCCCAAGGAAGGTTCAATGTGAAGATCCATATACTAGCAAACCACATCCTTGAATGATTATGAAGATATCCGGTTTTAATTAATTCGTTTGACCAAAAATCAAAACACTCTATTCCTGTTCTTGAGTTTACAGCTTTTTCATAATCTTTTTCAATATTTGAACCATTCAGATCTTTTTTCAAGATATTTAAATTATCTATATAATCATTCCAAACTTCAGGTCTGCTTTCCAACCAACCTTTCCAGTAAGTTCTCCAGAAAACTTCTTGAATAAATTTTTCAATTAATTGAAAATTGTATTTTTTTAGACAAGATGTGATAACTTCTCTTTCATGAAGGATTCTTCTTTTAATATAAGGTGACAAACAGGATACATTACTCCTGTTTTCAGGACCATTGTCAAAGTTTCTACATTTAGAATAATCTTTTAACCCGTACTCGATGAATTCATCTAGTTTTGATTTTGCTGATAGATAATTTGGAGGAATCATGTTAAAAAAAGGCAGCATAAAACTGCCTTTTAATTTAGTTTGATTTGGTTTCTTTTGTAGTTTCTGAAGTTTCGTCGCTTGTTTCTTTAATTTCTTTATGTCCTCCACTGCAATGTGCAGCTTCAGAATAGTTAGAAAAAAGAAATGTTGAAATACAAAAAGATAATGCTATTAAAAATTTATTCATATTTATCTCCGTTTTTAATATAAATTTGTAGTTAATTTCTCAAAATCAAGCTATTTTGTTGAAGCTGATTTATTTTTTTTTATTTGCATCTTTTTAAATTTGTCAAAAATTTTTTCTTTATTCACTAGCATTCCAATTGTTGCACCTGTTATGAACGCTCCAGCAGTCAATGCTCCTGTAACAAAGGCTGATTTTATTGCAAAGTTAATTAATTTCATACTAATCCTACTCCATATTGTGTATATTAATTTAGTCTAATTTTAGATAATTTTATTATCAAATTTTAATGAAAAAAAAAATACTTTTCAAATATTATAATCTTTTATTACAAGATACATATAACAGAACACTAAAGCATAATGGATTCACCCCTTGTGGAGTATGTTGGAACAGCAAAAAATCACAATACATTCGTTTTGATTTTTTAACATCTTTACTAAAAAAGTTTTCCTTCAATACTCGACTTAAGATTGCTGATGTTGGGTGTGGTTACGCAGAATTGCTTAATTATTTTACTGAAAAAAATATAATGTTTGAATATGAAGGTTATGACATTAATAAACAGATGATAAACTACTGCAAAAAAAAATTCTTTAATTTCAATTTTTATTTGAATAATTCCCCAATAAATTATTGTGACGTTTCTATAATGTCTGGTACATATAATTATGCTGTAACGGATAACATCGAATCATGGGAAAGTTATGTTATTCACAATCTTTCAGAATGCCTTAAAAAAAGTAGATTGGGCATAGCTTTCAATCTTCAATTTGAACAAAAAAGAAACATAAGAAACAATATTTATTATACTAATGTTCAATATATGTTCAGTTTGCTTAAACGTAACTTCATAAAAATTGAGAAGTATTATACCTTCGCATCTTCAAAAGATATTTACTTTTTAATCTATAAAAATTGAAATTTATTTTGTCTGAAAGCTTCATAGATGATTATAGAAACTGAATTTGAAAGATTCAAACTTCGACTTCCACAAATCATTGGAATTGATATTTTTTTTGAGTTCTCAAATTCATTTAAAATATTTTTTGGAATACCCTTTGATTCTGAACCAAATACAAAACAATCATTTTTGAAGTATTTTCTTTTTGTATAAGCTTCTTTTCCATATTTTGTGACTATGAAATATCTACTAAATAAATCTTTCTTCAAAAAATCAAAAATGTTTTCATGAATAGATATTTTTACATTTTTAATGTAATCCATACCAGCTCTTCTAAGAGACTTTTCGTTTAAACTGAATCCCATTGGTTCAATCAAGTGAAGACAACAACCAGTATTTGCACAAAGTCTAATAATATTAACTGTATTAGGGGGAATTTCTGGATTAAAAAGTACAACCCCAAATGAATTCATTATTTAACTTATAAAGGGTTGTTTTAAACTAAAAAGTTTTTTAAAACTTTTTTGTAATTAGATTCAGAGTTAAACCATTGAACAAGATTGCCTCCTGTGAAACCTTTCATTTTTATGTCAATAAACCATTGTTTTACATCAACGTCCCATCCATAGAAAACGTCAAGTTGGATACTTTTTTTGTTAATTGATTTAAAGTTTCTGGCCATGTTCTATAAATAGTTATTCTGTAATTAACTGCAATGAAGTTTTTGCAAGTTTTAGACCAGAATTTTAATTTATATAGGATTTTTTACTTATAATGAACTGTTGAAGATATTTTATCACTAAATATTATCAAATATTTTTTAATAAGTTCCTCTGAATTTGATTTGTTTATTTGTTTGAATTGTTTTATTAGCTCTTTATCCCTCTCCATGTCGTTATTTTTTGTAGTAAGAAGTGAGTCACCATAAAATATTGAGTTAGCTCCAGACAAAAGGCATAGCATTTGAGTTTCATTTGATAGATATTTTCTTCCTGCTGACAATCTTATTCTTGATTTTGGCATGATAATTCTTGCAGTCGCAATCATAATTATCATTTCATCTGGTTCAATAATTTTTTGATTTTGTAGAGGTGTCCCTTCAACAGGAACTAATGCATTTATTGGAACGCTTTCAGGTTGAGGTTTTAAATTTGCGAGCACTTCAAGCATTTCAGCTCTATCATTCCATGACTCACCCATTCCAATTATACCGCCTGAACATACATTAATACCAGCATCACGAGCATTCTGAATGGTTTCTAACCTTTCGTCAAATTTTCGTGTTGTAATAATTTTTTTATAAAAATCTGGTGAAGTATCAATATTGTGATTATATGCATCAAGTCCTGCATCTTTTAGCCTTTCTGCTTGATCTTTCGTGATTGAGCCTAATGTAACACATGCTTCAAGATCAAGTGATTTGACTTTCTTTATCATTTTTATAACTGTATCAAGATCTTTTCCGTCTCTTAACTTTTTCCATGCAGCCCCCATACAAAATCTATTTGCTCCATTTTTCTTAGCTAACCTCGCGGCTTTTATCACTTCGTGAACATCTATAAGATTTTCTTTTTTTAAATTTACATTATAGTGAGCTGACTGAGGACAATACTTACAATCCTCAGGACAACTTCCTGTTTTAATTGAAATCAAAGATGCTAGTTGAACATCTCCATGTTCAAAGTTCTCTTTATGTATTTCTTGTGCTTTAAAAATAAGGTCTTTTAAAGGGAGTGAAAAAAGATTTTTGATTTGCCCAGATGTTATTTTATTCATTTTTATTTGATTCATAATTTGGAAGAAACATTTCACCAGTACAAAAAAGATACTCTAACCTTACTTTCGAATCTATGGGTCCTATAATTTGATAAGAAGATTGATCAATTAAAATATTTCCACCACCTATTAAAATTTCTTGAAAGAAGAAAGACATCGAATCCTGATTTGTTTCTCCAGACATAAAAAAATTTGGCTCAGACTTGATTTTTTGAGTAACAATTTTGCTTAGCTCTAAGGAAGCTGTAATAATATTTGCTTTCTCGACTTGATTTTTTGAAACAATTTTGAATTGAGTTAATGTATTATTTCCTTCTGTTTTTTTTACATAGACCATCGCTTCAGTTAAAAAATCATTATGATCAAAAATGAAACTTAAACCACACTCTTCAGGAACATTATTATCCAATTTGATAATTGAATTAACTTTAACTGAAGCTAATGCTATTTTAAAAGAAAATACAGAAATTACCAAAGTTAAGCAAAATTTATTCATATGAACCAGCCAAATTTATACACAATAAACCAAATCAAAGAATCTGAAAATATTTATATAAAAAATAATTCATTAAACAAGTTATTTGACAATGCAACAACAAAAATAATCACTTTCATAAAAAAAAATTATAAAAAAAAAAAAATTTTATTTGTTTGCGGTCCAGGAAATAATGGAATAGATGGAAAGTTAACATATAACAAAATTAAAGAAAAATATGATGTAAGTATTTTTACATTTGAAAGAAATAGTAAGATAAACCTCAATAAATTTAAAAACTTAATCAACAATGCGGAAATAATTTTTGATTGTATTTTTGGAATAGGATTAAATAAAAAAATCTCTGGAAACAACAAAAAAATCATAGAATTAATTAATAAATCAAATAAAAAGATTGTTGCAGTAGATATTCCTAGTGGTTTACATGGTGACTCAGGTGAAAGAATGGGCACATGCATTGAAGCTGACACAACACTAGCAATGGGTTTTCTAAAACCAGGATATTTTTTGCATCCTGCCAAAGAATTTATAGGGAAAATAGAATTACTTGATTTAGGGCTACCTGTTCCAAATTTTAAACCAAATATTAAACTCGTTAATAAAAAAAATATTAATAATATTCCTTCTCATAATTCTAACATTAACAAATACGAAAAAGGACATGTTTTGGTTATAGGAGGAGAAATGGCTGGTGCCTCAAGACTAGTTGCATATTCTTCAAGAAAAACTGGATGCGGGCTTTCAACAATTTCTGTTGAAGAAAAGAATTTGAAATTTTACTCACAAACTGAACCTGGGACAATCATCAAAATTTTTAACAAATCTGATTTAATCAATAAGGATGTCTTAGTAATAGGTCCAGGGTTAGGAAAAAGTTTCAAAACAAAAAAATTACTTGAAATTATAGATTTATTTCACGGACCCAAAATTTTAGATGCAGATGCGATAAGTATATTTGAAAATAAAAAAAAACAATTTTCAAAATTCTTACTGAAACAAAAAAACTTTATTTTGACTCCTCACACTGGTGAATTTAAGAGAGTCTTCAATTATTCTAAAAAATTATCAAAATTAAATAATTGTCTTGAAGCATCAAAACTGATCGGTAATTGTGTATTATTGAAAGGTAATGATACTGTTATTGCATTTCCAGATGAAAATATATGGATTAATAATTTGGCAAATCAAAATTTAGCAACTGCTGGATCAGGTGATGTTTTATGTGGAATTATTGCTGGACTACTAGCGCAAAAAATGACAATAGAAGATGCTATGCCTGCTTCATTGTTTATTCAAAGTAAAATTTCAAAAAATAAAAAAAATGTTGTTGTGGAGGATTTTATAAGTGAAATTCCAATTGCTATAAATTCTTTAAAAAATAATAATTGATTTACGTTCAATAATGTTGTTTTTTATTTAGAGCTATAAGCGGGCGTGGCGGAATTGGTAGACGCGCTAGATTTAGGTTCTAGTGACTTATGTCGTGTGGGTTCAAGTCCCTCCGCCCGTACCAAAAAGTTATGGATATTAAAGAATTAAAAAATACTGATAAGCTTTCAGTTGAGTGGTTAGTCACAATACCTTCTTCAAAAATTAATATTGAACTAGATAAAAAATATTTTGAATTAATGAATAAAGTAAACTTGCCTGGTTTCAGACCTGGAAAAGTTCCAAAAACTATAATAAAAAAAAGATTTGGACAGAATGTTGTTTCTGAGGTTTTAGATAAAATTATAAATGAAACTCTAACTAATGCTGTAAAAGAAAAAAAACTTAAACCATCTGTTCAACCAAAAGTCGAGATAAAAAAATATGAGGAGGGGAATGATCTTCAATTTAGTGCAAGTTTTCAATTAATGCCAGATATTCCAGATTTTGATTTAAAAAAAATTATCGTTGAAAAATCAAAGTTAAAGATATCAGATGAAGATATTAATAACTCCCTTTCTCAGATTGCCGACAAACATGAACGATTTACTCCTCTAAAAACAAAGAGAAAAACTAAAACTGGCGATTTGGTGTTATTTGATTACGACGGAAAAATAGACAAAAAAAAGTTCAATGGAAGTTCCGGTAAAGACGAAACAGTTGTATTGGGATCAAATAAATACATCCCCGGTTACGAGGATCAAATGGTCAATTTAGGAATTGGAGAACACAAAACTATTAAGGTTGTTTTCCCAGATGATTACAGAGAAAAAAAAATTGCAGGAAAAAAAGCTGAATTTTCCCTTAAAATTAAGGATATCCAGGAAAGAGTTAAAAAAATTGAAATTGATGATAAACTAGCTGAGGAGTTAGGAGAAAAAAATTTAGATGAATTAAAAAAAAAAATTGAAGAAAATATGAATAAAGATTTTGAAAATCTATCTCTTTTGAAAATGAGAAGAGAAGCTACTGAAAAAATTCTTAGAAATTTTGAATTTCAAATTCCTTCGAAAATGATCGATGAAGAATTTAATTTTTTAAAGTCTCAAGCTGAGAAAAAAGATCAAAAAGATTCTGAGATTAAAAAACTTGCAAACAGAAGAGTAAAATTGGGTTTAATAATAAATTCAGTTGCTGAAAAAAATGAAATAAAGATAACTGACTCTGACTTAACTCAAGCGGTTGTCAGTGAAGCAAGTAAGTACCCTGGACAGGAAAAACAAGTTGTTGAATTTTATAAAAACAATCCAAAACTTATGAATAACCTCAGAGGTGTTGCTTTGGAAGAAAAAGTTATGAAGTTCATCGTTAATAGTTGTGAAAAAAAAGAAAAGCATTGTACTATTGATGAACTCTTTAAATCTGATTTCTTGCAGAATGAGAAGAAAATGATATCAAATAAAAAAAAGGAGAAAAAATAATGAGTTCATTAATTCCAATGGTTGTTGAGCAAACAAATAGGGGAGAGAGGTCATATGATATTTTTTCCAGACTATTGAAAGAAAGAATAATTTTTCTTACAGGTGAGGTTAATGATGCCGTATCAAGTGTTATTTGTGCTCAATTTCTTTTTCTAGAATCAGAAGATCCAAAGAAAGATATATTCTTGTATATTAACTCACCAGGTGGCGTTGTATCCTCTGGCTTAGCAATATATGATACGATGCAGTATATAAGACCAGACGTATCTACTCTTTGTATAGGGCAAGCCGCTAGTATGGGTTCTCTTCTGTTAACTGCTGGTACTAAAGGAAAAAGATATTGTTTACCCCATTCTAGAATTATGACACATCAACCTTCTGGAGGTGTTCAGGGTCAAGCATCTGATATTGAAATTCATGCAAAAGAAATTGTAAATTTAAAAAAAAGTTTAAATAAAATTTATGAAATTCATACTGGCCAACAACTTGGTACGATTGAAAAGATGATGGATAGAGACAATTTTATGAATGCAGATGATGCAAAAAAGTTTGGAATTGTAGATAAAGTTGTGTCAGAGAGACCAGATTTAAAAAAAAAATAAAAATTTAATTTTGGAATAAAGGTTGCAGTATTTAAAATATTTTATAATGATAGAGTAATTAATGGTTGATTCAAAAAATAATAAAAACACATTGTTTTGTAGTTTTTGTGGTAAAAGTCAGCATGAAGTTAGAAAGCTGATTGCCGGTCCAACGGTTTTTATCTGTGATGAGTGCGTAGAATTGTGCATGGATATCATCAGAGAAGAAAATAAAGTTGTTACTTCACCAAAAACTGGTGACGTTGAGACCCCCAAAGAACTTTATAATTTGCTTAATGATTATGTTGTTGGTCAAGACGATGCAAAAAAGATTCTTTCAGTCGCAGTTCATAATCATTACAAAAGAATCGACAACGCAACAATTAATTCAGACGTTGAACTTTCTAAATCAAATATTTTGCTGGTCGGTCCTACAGGATCAGGTAAGACACTCGTAGCCCAAACACTCGCGAGAATAATTGATGTACCATTCACAATGGCTGATGCAACAACTCTAACTGAAGCTGGTTACGTTGGAGAGGATGTTGAAAATATAATTTTAAAGCTTCTTCAAGCTGCTGATTATAATGTTGAAAGAGCTCAAAGAGGCATTGTTTATATCGATGAAGTTGATAAAATAAGCAGAAAGTCTGATAACCCCTCGATTACTAGAGATGTATCTGGAGAAGGAGTACAACAAGCATTACTTAAAATTATGGAAGGGACAGTCGCTTCTGTTCCGCCTCAGGGTGGAAGAAAACATCCTCAACAAGATTTTTTACAAGTTGATACTACAAATATTTTATTTATTTGTGGTGGAGCGTTTGCTGGTATAGACAAAATTATTTCTAACAGAGGAGACAAATCAAGTATTGGTTTTGAAGCTGAAGTAAAAGATAAATCTGAAAAAGAAATTGGTCACATCCTAAAAAAGTTGGAAACTGAAGATTTATTAAAGTTTGGTCTGATTCCGGAATTTGTGGGAAGGCTTCCAGTTATTGCAACCCTAGATGATTTAAATGAAGAGAGTTTGGTTGAAATACTCACAAAACCTAAAAATGCGCTAATTAAACAGTATCAGAAACTATTTGCTTTTGAGAATGTTAAGTTAGTATTTACTGACGATGCTTTAAACTTAATCGCAAAAAAAGCTATAGAAAGAACAACTGGTGCAAGAGGATTAAGGTCAATACTTGAAAATATATTATTAGACACCATGTATAATTTGCCTGGTGTTGAAGGTGTAAATGAGATTGTTGTAAATACCGAGGTAATAGAAAATAATTCAAAACCTCTATATATTTATGACAAGTCTAATAAAGTAATTAACAAAAAAGCTTAATGACCAATTATAAAGATCCTTTTTGCGTACTCCCACTAAGAGATATTGTTGTGTTCCCGAACATGATAGTTCCACTTTTTGTTGGAAGAAAAAAATCTATAAAGGCTTTGGATTATGCCGAAAAGTATGAAAAAGAAATCTTTTTAGTTGCTCAAAAAGATGCAAACACAGATGAACCTCTCTCGGAAGATATCTATACCCATGGTACTTTAGCTACTATTTTACAGCTGTTAAGACTTCCAGACGGTACAGTTAAAGTTTTAGTGGAAGGAATTGAAAGAGCTAAAATATCACATTTTTCAGACAACAAAGAATTTCTTGAATCCTACCTGGATCCTATAAACATACCAAACGATTTCAATGATAAAGAACTTAATGCTTTATCCAGAACTGCAATCAATCAATTCGAGAACTACGTTAAGCTAAACAGAAAAGTACCTCCTGAAATTTTAGTTACACTTAATCAGATTACTGATCTCAATAAACTTGCTGATACAATGGGAGCCCATTTAAATAACAAATTATCTGAAAAGCAAGCGCTTCTCGAAACAATTTCAATTAAAGATAGACTAACAAAAATAATTGAATTCATGGATGATGAAATTGGTGTTCTTCAAGTCGAAAAGAAAATCAGGGGTCGTGTAAAAAGGCAGATGGACAAGACACAGAAGGAATACTACCTTAATGAGCAACTGAAAGCTATACAGAAAGAACTGGGAGAATCAAATGATAGTAAAGATGAAATATCAGAGATTGAAGAAAAATTAAAAAAAATCAACTTGTCTGAAGAAGCTAAAGATAAAGTCAAATCAGAAATTAAAAAGTTAAAAAGCATGGGTCCTATGTCAGCAGAAGCCACTGTTGTTCGAAATTATCTAGATTGGATAATTTCTTTGCCTTGGAATACTAACATTGAAACTGATATTAATCTTAATAAAGCCTTAAAAATTTTAGACAAAGATCACTATGGTCTTAAAAAAGTTAAGGATAGAATTATAGAATATCTAGCTGTCCAATCTAGAGTTAATAAACCAAGAGGTCCGATTTTATGTTTAGTAGGTCCACCGGGAGTTGGAAAAACATCTTTAGGCAAATCAATGGCCAGAGCTTTGGGAAGACCGTTTCTTAAAGTTTCGTTAGGAGGTATAAGAGATGAATCAGAAATTAGGGGGCATAGAAGAACCTACATTGGTTCAATGCCTGGTAAAATTATTCAAAGCTTGAAAAAATCCAAGTATTCAAACCCTCTGTTTCTTCTAGATGAAGTCGATAAAATCGGGGCTGATTGGCGCGGTGACCCAGCATCTGCATTATTAGAAGTTCTTGATCCAGAGCAAAACAAGAATTTTAACGACCACTATCTTGAAGTTGACTTCGACTTGTCCAATGTAATGTTCGTAACTACCGCTAATACTTTGAATATACCTCAACCACTTGTTGATAGAATGGAAATAATAAGAATATCTGGTTACACTGAAAACGAAAAAATGAATATTGCTTCAAGATACTTATTACCAAAACAGTTAAACGAAAATGGTATTAAAGGAAAAGAAATTAAAATTTCTGATTCAGCTATTGAAAGTATTATAAGATATTTTACAAGAGAATCAGGAGTGAGGTCTTTAGAAAGAGAGTTATCAAAAATAATAAGAAAAGGTCTAAAGACCATTATAATGAACAATAAGAGAGTAATTTCAGTATCTAAAAACAATATAGATAAATTTTTAGGGGTCAAAAAATTCAAGCATGGTGAAATCGAAAATAAACATCTAGTTGGCGTTTGTACGGGACTTGCCTGGACAGAAGTTGGTGGAGAATTATTGCAAGTTGAAGCAGTTATAATGCCTGGTAAAGGCAAGGCAATATACACTGGAAAGCTTGGAGACGTGATGAAAGAATCCGTACAAGCAGCCCAAAGCTATGTCCATTCAAATGCAACAAAATTCGGAATCTCTCCTAACCTTTTTGAAAAACACGATATTCACGTTCATGTTCCTGAAGGTGCCACTCCAAAAGATGGCCCATCAGCAGGAATTGCAATGTTTACAACAATCATTTCTGCATTTACCGGAATCCCAGTTAAAAATAATATTGCAATGACTGGTGAAATAACGCTAAGAGGACGAGTGCTCCCAATAGGAGGCCTTAAAGAAAAACTTCTTGCAGCAGTTAGGGGCGGAATAAAGGAAGTTTTAATTCCTAAAGAAAATAAGAAAGATCTTGCTGAAATTGATGAAAAAGAAATATTAAATAACATTGAAATTCACTTTGTTGATAGTGCGAATGAAATATTAAAAAAAGCATTCACATCAAAAATCCTTCCTTACAAACCCTCAAAAAATAAGATTGAATTACCAGAAAAATCTTTAAATCCCAAGGAAAATACTTTAAGACATTAAAAAATGTGTTTGACTAGGTATAAAGTTTAGTTAGAATTGATTCAAGCATTAAAATTAATGCTTTTATAAATTTTAAAAGGGGGTCTAGCGTGAATAAAAACGATCTAGTTAACAAAGTTTCAGACCATACTGGTTTAAGTAAAACTGATAGCGCAAAAGCTGTGGATGCTGTCTTTGATACAATTACATCTGAATTGAAGGGTGGCGGAGATATCAGACTTGTAGGTTTTGGTACTTTTTTGGTGTCAAAAAGAAAAGCAACTACTGGAAGAAATCCACAAACCGGAGCTTCTATCAATATTCCGGCTGCTAATGTTCCAAAATTTAGACCTGGAAAAAGTTTAAAAGAATCACTCAACTAACAATAAAATCACATCTTAATTTATGAGATGTGATTTAACATTTATTTACAGTTTTTAAGACCTCGATCATCTTCATCTCATTGATTCTGCCTGTGTTTACATTTCTTGGGCTGGGATGATAACAAGCCAATATTTTAAGTTCTTTGTTTATGGTATATTCTGCGCCATGGATAAATTTATAAATCGAAGATTTAATGTTAAAAAGCTTTAAACAACTGTCGAAAGCAATTTTACCTAATGCTAAGATAATTTTTGCATTTCCCAAATATGAAATTTCTTCACTTAAATAAATAAAACATGTCTTTAACTCTTCAGCATTCGGCTTATCTTGAGGAGGTACGCATTTTAGCGCAGGAGTCATATACACATTTTTTAGAATTAGTCCGTCATTTGAATGTATTGAGTAAGGTTGATTACATAGTTTCGCTTGATAAAGACACTTAAATAAAAAATCAGCGGACTTATCACCTGTAAAAACCCTTCCAGTTCTGTTGCCACCGTGAGCTGCTGGAGCAAGACCAACAATAATAATATTTGCATTAGGATCTCCAAATCCTATTACAGGTTTACCCCAGTAATTATCATTCATAAACCGTTTAGTTTTTGTACGTGCCACACTTTTTCTGAAATTTACTAATCTTCGGCATTTTACGCATTTGATAATTCTTTTATTTAGTGAATTTAATGATTTACACATGATTGATTTCTTAATTTTTAATTTTAATTATAATTAAATCAGTATTAAAAATTAATTGTTTTAAATTTTATTAAAATAATTTATAAACATACTGATTATGGGCGGTTAGCTCAGCTGGGAGAGCGCCACGTTTACACCGTGGATGTCGGGAGTTCGATCCTCTCACCGCCCACCAGTCTGGGGGTGTAGTTCAGTTGGTTAGAACGCCTGCCTGTCACGCAGGAGGCCGCGGGTTCGAGTCCCGTCACTCCCGCCACCCATATAACGTCCTGTTTAAAAAAATTTATTTAATGATTTATTTTAAAAATGTATAATCTATTAAATGTTAAAAACTAAATTTTTTATACATGTATTCTTGTTTTTGTTGATAACTATTAATGATATTTGTTCTCAAGAGGTTGTTGACTCCGAAGATGAAGATAAGACTGACTTTGCTTCGCCTGGAATCATTGAAGCTGATAAAGGTGAAGATAATATATGCGAGACTTCCCCGCATTCAGAACTTCTAAATTTATTAAATGTAAAATTAAAGAAGTTCAATCCAATTCCTGAAGATAGAAGAGGGGGTGAAGTAAGAGGTGGAGGAAATCAACTTACAGCAGAAGAAATAACAACTAATTCCATTAGATTTTATGCAGAACAGTTAAAAGATGTAAAACCCGTAAAGATAAGGATTGAAACTTTCACTTCACTTGGCAAAGGACCTCTAACCTCATTGATAGATAGATCATCAAAAGTTTTTTTAAAACACCCTACAGAATGTAAGTTTTTTTCTCTTTATGGAGATCAGATCATAGGTTCTTATGCAATGACATTTGATAATATTTTAAGGTTATATGCCAATGCTGTTAATAAAGATAATCAAATTGCACAAGATTTTATTAGAACTCAATTAGTTCCTGCTCCAATGTCTCTGGATGAAGCAATTAGATCATTATATGACGACTACGGGTATCAACAGAACATTATTGAATCTTTATTACCAGAGGATGTTAAAAACTTATTTTTTGGTGAAAATTCACTTGTAAGCATAGCTGACGTAGCAGAATCAAAATTACTTGCTTTTTCATTGTTGGGGGGGAAAATTGATAAATTTCAAAATTATGAAATTTTTATTGTGGCCCCAAAATCAAAGAAAGGTTTGCTAGGGAGTAATGAGACAATTGTAATATCAGGAAGTGGACGAATTTATGAGGTTCCTTTACTAAACATTCCTTTAGCCCTCAATGTTATGAGATCATTAGGATTTAACGCAAAAATAGTATTAATTACTCATCTTCACATTAGTAACGATTCATTTTGTCGAGTAGGTGACGGTGGTTCTTGGTATCACTATAAAGGAAAAATAAAGAAAGCTGGTTGTGATTTTCTGTCGAATGCAATAATGTCATTAAGACAAAAAACACTTACACTTAGCGATGATTATGGAACATATAAATATAGTATTGATAGAGTTAATGAAATTTTAAAATAATTAACTGTGAAAACTTTTTATTATTATTATATTATTAAAAAGTATGATTATGACAGAATATTTACCTATTTTAGTGTTTTTAATTCTTGCCTTTGGGATTTCCATTGGTGCAATATTTTCGTCTCTAGTTGTTGGCGAGAAAAACGCATATGCTGATAAAAACTCAACATACGAATGCGGTTTTGATCCATTTGATGACTCAAGAAGCCGTTTTGAAGTTAAGTTTTATCTTGTTGCCATTTTATTTATTATTTTTGACTTAGAAATAATTTTTCTCTTTCCTTGGGCAATCGCTTTCAAAGAGTTGGGATTATTTGGTTACACTTCAATGATGTTTTTCCTTTTGGTTTTAACCATAGGATTTGTCTATGAATGGATGGAAGGAGCATTAGATTGGAATTAAAAAAAGTTAACGCCAATAATTTTGATGAGTTGAGTAACCAAGTCAGTTCCAACGGCTTCCTAATCACTAAAGTCAAGGATCTCGTAAATTGGGCAAGATCTGGCTCTTTATGGCCTATGAGCTTTGGGTTAGCTTGCTGCGCTGTTGAAATGATGCAGTCAGCTGCTAGTAGGTATGATTTTGATAGATTTGGTATTGTTTTTAGACCCAGCCCTAGACAATCTGATGTTATGATTGTTGCTGGAACACTTACAAATAAAATGGCTCCAGCTCTAAGAAAGGTTTATGATCAAATGCCTGAACCAAGGTGGGTCATTTCAATGGGTAGCTGCGCAAATGGTGGAGGCTATTATCACTACTCATACTCTGTAGTTAGAGGTTGCGATAAAATCGTTCCTGTGGATATTTATGTTCCAGGGTGTCCTCCAACCGCCGAAGCTTTACTTTACGGAATATTGCAATTACAAAAGAAAATAATGCGAGATAATAAGATTATTAGAGTATGAAGAATCTAAATGAAAAATATATAAAGGAAATTTATCAATTAATTAAAAGCCTTTTAACATTTTGTAAATATGAACTCACAATAAATAAGGGAGAAATAAATCTAAGTTGTTCAGTTAAGGATTTAACAAAAGTTCTCTTATTTCTTAAAGATAACCCATCCTTGGGTATGGAATGTCTCACAGATATCGCTGCTGTTGATTTTCCCGAAAGATCAATTAGATTTATGGTCGTTTATAGTTTGTTAAGTGTTTCGAAGAACTTTCGTTTGAAGGTAAAAGTTAATGTATCAGAGGACGCTGCTTTACCCTCTATTAACGAGATTTACTCTTGTGCTGATTGGTGTGAGAGAGAAATATGGGATTTATTTGGTATCAGGTTTAAGGATCACCCAGATCTTAGAAGATTATTAACAGATTACGATTTTCAAGGTCATCCATTACGAAAGGATTTTCCTTTAACTGGTTTTACTCAAGTAAAATATGACAATGAACTTAGCAGAATAGTCTCAGAACCTGTTAAGCTAGATCAAGCTTACAGAAATTTTGATAACCTAAGTCCATGGGAAGGAATGGGAAAATACCTTCCTGGAGACGAGAAATCCGATCATAAAAATGACTAAGAGAGAGAATTATTCACTTAATTTTGGACCTCAGCATCCAGCTGCTCATGGCGTGCTTCGTTTGGTTTTAGAGCTCGATGGGGAGGTTGTGGAAAGAGCTGATCCCCATATTGGACTCTTACATAGAGGAACAGAAAAGCTGATAGAAAACAAAACCTACATCCAAGCCTTGCCATACTTTGATAGACTTGATTATGTTTCACCAATGTGTCAGGAACATGCTTACGCTTTAGCTATTGAAAAACTTTTAGATATAGAAGTTCCACTTAGAGGACAATTCATACGAGTAATTTTTTCTGAAGTTACCAGAATTCTTAATCATATCTTAAATTTAACAACATTTGCATTAGATGTTGGAGCAATGACACCATTTTTATGGTTATTTGAAGAAAGAGAAGTAATGATGGAGTTTTATGAGAGAGTTTCTGGCTCAAGACTACATTCTGCTTACTTTCGTCCAGGAGGTGTCCACAGAGATTTACCTGATGGTCTAGTCGATGATATTGAGAGCTTTTGTGATAGATTTCCAAAAAAAATTGATGATCTAGAAAAATTATTGGAAACAAACAGAATTTTTAGACAAAGGAGTGTTGATATTGGAAAAATAAATAAGGAGGAAGCTCTAAATAAAGGTTTTTCCGGACCTTGCCTTAGAGCTTCTGGCGTTGAATGGGATTTAAGAAGAAATCAGCCATACGATTATTATTCTGAATTAGATTTTAAGATACCTGTGGGCACCAACGGTGACTGTTTTGAGAGATTTCTAGTAAGAATTGAAGAAATGAGACAGTCAATAATTATAATTAAACAATGTATAAAAAAACTTCCAAATGGCCCTTCGATTTCTGACGACCCAAGAATAGTCCCTCCAAAAAGAAACCAAATGAAATCTTCAATGGAATCTTTGATTAACCACTTTAAGCTATTTACTGAAGGGTTTCATGTTCCTAAAGGCGAAACTTACACTTGTGTCGAGGCCCCAAAAGGCGAATTTGGTGTTTATCTAATTTCTGATGGTACCAACAAACCGTATAGGTGCAAAATAAGAGCTCCAGGCTTTGCTTTCCTTCAAGCCACAGAGTTTTTATCTAAAGGCCACATGTTATCTGATCTTGTTGCAATTATTGGAAGCCTTGATATCGTTTTTGGAGAAATTGACAGATGAGTACAAGTAAATTTAAAATTATTGCTGAAGAAACAACACAACCATTGGCATTCAACTTTAATAGTGAAAATCTTGCGAAAGCAAAAAAAATAATCAAAATGTATCCCACTAATTTCAAAGAAAGTTCAATAATGCCTCTTTTATCAATAGCACAATCACAAAACAATGGTTGGCTTCCTAAAAAAGCTATTGAATATGTATCTAATTTCATAGAAGTTCCCGAGATCAAAGTACTTGAAATAGCAACATTCTATTCTATGTATAATCTTTCACCAGTCGGAAAATTTCACATCGAAGTTTGCACGACTACACCTTGTATGTTGAGAGGATCAGATTCTATGGTTGATTTATGTAAAAAAAAATTGGGACTTGAAATTGGTGAAATAACTGAAGATGGTGTATTTTCCCTAGGTCGTGTTGAATGTCTTGGAGCTTGTGTTAATGCACCCGTAATAAAAATAAATGAGAATTATTATGAAGACTTAGATTTTGAAAGCCTAAATAAGCTACTTGACAGTCTCAAAATGAATAAAAAAGTAAAAATAGGTCCACAATCTAAGAGAAAAGGGTCGGAACCGGTTAGGTAATTATGAAAAAAGAAAACATCATCTTTTCAAATCTCTATGGTAAACATGACGAATCAATTAAAGGCGCACTTAAAAGAGGTGACTGGAAAGACATAAGTAAAACTTTAAAATTGGATAAACAAGACATAATCAATAAAATAAAAGATTCTGGTCTTAGAGGTAGAGGAGGTGCGGGCTTTTCTACAGGAATGAAGTGGGACTTCATGCCAAAAATATCAGGTAGACAACACTATCTTGTGATTAATGCTGATGAAGGTGAACCAGGAACTTGTAAAGACAGAGATATAATTAGAAATGAACCTCACAAGTTAGTTGAAGGATGCTTGATTTCAGGTTATGCAATCGGAGCTGACAAATGTTACATCTACATCAGAGGAGAGTTTTACAATGAAGCAAAAATTCTTCAAAAAGCAATTGATGATGCATACGAAAGAGGTTTTTTAGGTAAAAATATTCTAGGACTTAAAATTAATTTTGATATCTATATTCACTATGGATCTGGAGCTTATGTTTGTGGTGAAGAAACTGCTCTAATCGAAAGTCTTGAGGGAAAAAAAGGTCAACCCAGACTAAAACCTCCCTTTCCTGCAAACGTCGGTGTTTTTGGCAAACCAACAACAGTAAACAATGTTGAAACAATTGCTGTAGTTCCAACTATACTCAGAAGGGGCCCTGAATGGTTTTCCAATCTCGGAAGGAAAAATAATACTGGTTCTAAGATTTTTTGTATTTCAGGGAATGTAAACAGACCGTGTAACGTTGAAGAAGAACTAGGAGTTCCTTTAAAATATCTTGTTCAAAAGTATGCAGGAGATGTTATAGGCGGTTGGGACAATCTATTGGCCATAATCCCTGGTGGTTCTTCAGTACCCCTTTTACCAAAGTCAGAATGTGAAAATGTCCTGATGGACTTTGATTCACTTAAAAACGCTGGCTCCGGGCTAGGAACTGGAGGCATAATTGTCATGAACAAACAAACCGACGTCATTGGTGCAATTGCAAGACTTGCAGAATTTTATAAACACGAGTCCTGTGGTCAATGCACACCGTGCAGGGAAGGAACTGGATGGCTCATGAGAGTAATGAAAAGGTTAGAAAATAATGAATGCACATTTGAAGAAGTTGAGATGCTCGAAGAAGTAACCCACCAAATTGAAGGACATACCATATGTGCGCTTGGAGACGCGGCTGCATGGCCAATTCAAGGTTTACTAAAACACTTTAAAAAGGATATTTTAAAGAGAATTCAAAAGAAAAACGTAGCATGAGATGCCAAAAATTTTTATAAATGACAAACCTATTGAGGTAGACGAAGGTATAACAGTTCTTCAAGCTTGTGAAATTGCAGGGATAGAGATCCCACGTTTTTGTTATCATGAAAGATTATCAATTGCAGGTAACTGCAGAATGTGTCTTGTTGAAATGGAAAACTCGACAAAACCCGTTGCATCTTGCGCGATGCCAGTAGCAGAAGGAATGAATATAAAAACAAATTCAGAAATGGTTGAAAAGGCAAGAAAAGGTGTCATGGAATTCTTACTTATTAATCATCCACTAGATTGTCCAATCTGTGATCAAGGTGGAGAATGTGATTTGCAAGATCAAGCAATGGCCTATGGAAAAGGATTCAGCAGATTTGTCGAAAAAAAAAGAGCTGTAAAAGATAAACATTTAGGCCCATTAATCAAAACACATATGACGAGGTGCATACACTGCACAAGATGTGTTCGTTTTTCAGAAGAGGTGGCTGGTAACAATCAATTAGGTACTGTTGGAAGAGGAGAAGATACTGAAATAACGAGTTATTTAGAAAAAACTATTGATTCTGAGTTGTCAGGAAATGTTATTGATTTATGTCCGGTCGGTGCGCTTACCTCAAAACCGTATGCTTTTGTTGCAAGACCCTGGGAATTAAAAAAAACAAACAGTATTGATGTTTTCGATGCAGTTGGAAGTAACATAAGACTTGATTCCAAAGGCGACAAAATATTAAGAGTTCTTCCGAGAATTAATGAAGAAATCAATGAGGAATGGATTTCTGATAAAACTAGATTTGCCTACGACGGTTTGAACCATCAAAGGATCGACAGATTCTACCTACGTGACATTCATGGTGACATTCAGGAGAGTTCTGAAGAAACAATTCTTAAGCTTTTAAAGTCAAAGCTTTCTGAAATAGATAAAAAGAAAATTTTCTCTCTTTGTGGAAATCTATTAGATTGTGAATCAATATTTTCTTTTAAATCTTTCCTGAAAAAGATTAATTCTAATAATTTTGACTGTAGACAAGATAACTCTTTCTTTATTCCTAACAAAAGATCTTCTTATCTCTTTAATAGTTCTATTTCTGGGATAGACGATTCAGATTTATGCATTATCGTAGGTTCAGATCTTAGAAAGGAAGCCCCTATAATTGGAGCTAGACTTAGAAAAAAGTCTTTAGAGAAAGATAAAAACTACCCGGTAATAAGAATAGGATACAAATACGATCTTTCAATAAATACAATTGAACTGGGAAATAGTTATTCTTCAATTCTTAATCTACAAAAAAATATTCATAAAAAATTAATAGCCAAAGCAAAAAAACCTCTATTTATTATTGGTCAAGGCCCCCTTTGCTCTCCCGAAGGTGAGGAAATCTTTAATTATTTACTAACTCTTCATAACAATTTTGTTAAGAAAAGTTCCTGGAATGGTTTTAATGTTCTTCAAAATTATTCAGGCAGAGTAGGAGCTTTAGATCTAGAATTTTATAATAAAAAAAATACTAAAAGAAATAACATCAATGATATTTACAATGGAAAGTACAAAGTCTTGTATTTATTCGATGCTGACGAAATAGATTTTACTAAAATTCCAAAAGATACATTTGTAATTTATCAAGGTCATCATGGTGATAAGGCAGTAAGCAGAGCAGATGTAATCATTCCAATGCCTTGCTTTACAGAAAAAGAAGGCATTTATGTCAACCTTGAGGGTCGTGCACAAATTAGTAGACAAGTTAAAATGCCAATTAGTAATGTTGATCATAGTTGTGATTTTTTTAACAAGCTATTAACAGAAATGGGTATTGAAAGTGAATACAATTCTTTTCATGATCTAAGAAATTTAATGTTCAATCAATATCCAAATTTAAAGAATATAAATGAATGCAAACCAGAGAAAATATTTAATGTAAGTAACAAAAGTAGAACTTTTAGTAAAAATGATATTTTATCAAATATTTCAAACTTTTACATGACTGATTCTGTAAGCAGAAATTCTCCTACTATGTCTTCTTGTTCGTTAGAGATTAATAACATATAAAATTTTAATCAAATGATTGCCGATATATTAATAATAATTTTAAAAATCATTCTAATAATTGTTCCACTTCTGATATTTATTGCTTACTTAACTTATTTTGAGAGAAAAGTTATTGGTGCTATGCAGTTAAGAAAAGGTCCTAATGTAGTTGGCCCATTTGGACTAATGCAACCTCTCGCAGACGGAATAAAATTACTTACTAAAGAAACAATTTTTCCCGACAATTCTAGTAAATTTTTATTTATTTTATCTCCTGTTTTAACTTTTGCGCTCGCACTTCTTGCATGGGCAGTTATACCTGTTGATTATAAAGTTGTTCTTTCAGATATAAATGTTGGATTAATGTATATATTCGCCATATCTTCTCTTGGAATTTATGGAATTATTGTTGCTGGTTGGTCAAGCAATTCAAGGTATGCTTTTCTTGGTAGTTTAAGGTCAGCAGCACAAATGATTTCATATGAAGTTTCAATTGGTTTAATAATTATTTCAGTTTTATTGTCATCAGGTAGTTTAAATCTAACTGACATTGTGATGGGCCAGCAGGAGATGTGGTATGTGATTCCTCATTTTCCAATGTTTATTATTTTCTTTATATCAACTCTTGCTGAAACCAATAGGGCTCCATTTGATCTACCCGAAGCTGAATCAGAGCTTGTTGCGGGTTATAATGTCGAATATTCTTCAATGTCGTTTGGTCTGTTTTTCTTAGGAGAGTATGGAAATATGATTTTGATGAGTTCAATGTCAACTATACTTTTTCTTGGTGGTTGGTTGCCTCCTTTTGAATCTCAATACCTCGATTTAATTCCAGGATATATATGGTTTTTAGTTAAAGTTGTTTCATTATTATTTGTCTTCTTATGGGTTAGAGCTACTTTACCAAGATATAGATACGATCAATTAATGACATTGGGCTGGAAGTTATTTCTTCCTTTGTCGCTTCTATGGATTATAATAACATCATCATTTATGTTTTTTGTGGAATATGTCAAAATTTAGAAAAATTATATTTATAATTAAAGAATTTCTACTTATTGAAATTTTATCAGGATTATTCTTAACCTTAAAGTATTTCTTTAAACCAAAAGTTACAATCAATTATCCATTTGAAAAAGGAGCTTTGAGTTCACGATTTAGAGGCGAGCATGTTTTAAGAAGATATGAGTCAGGAGAAGAAAGATGTATTGCATGTAAACTTTGCGAAGCAGTTTGTCCAGCACAGGCCATAATAATAGAAGCTGAACCGAGAGAAGACGGATCTAGACGAACAACAAGATATGATATCGATATGACAAAATGTATTTATTGTGGTTACTGTCAAGAATCATGTCCTGTAGACGCTATTGTCGAAGGCCCTAATTACGAATTTGCGACTGAAACACGCGAAGAATTAATTTATGATAAAGAAAAATTATTAGAAAATGGTGACAAATGGGAGGTGGAAATTGCGAGGAACTTAGAAAAAGAATCTAAATACTTATGACTACAACATTATTTTATATCTTTTCGACTGTAACTATCTTATCAAGTTTCTTTGTAGTTTTTTCTTCAAATCCAGTTCATTCAGTTCTTTTTTTAATCTTTTCCTTTTTTAATGTGGCAGTAATTTTTTTGCTTTCTGATGCTGAATTTATAGCTATGACATTGGTCATTGTCTACGTTGGAGCAGTTGCTGTTCTCTTTTTATTTGTAGTAATGATGCTAAATATTAATGAAGTCTTAGTTAAAGAGGGTTTTTTAAAATATTTTCCTCTCGGGTTACTTCTAATGTCTGTTTTTTTAACGGAGTTGATTGTAGTTTTTAAAGATTTAGAGTTTATTAGAGGTAATAACTCAGGGATAAGCATTAGTAATTTATTGGATCAAGGTCAAGAGAACACAAAATCCATAGGACTTTTTTTATATACTGATTTTTTCATTATTTTTCAGATCTCTGGTTATTTATTATTAGTTGCCATGATAGGAGCTATTGTTCTTGCATATGATAATCAATTAAGCGTAAAATCACAAAGTATTTTAAAGCAAAAACAAGTAAAGAAAGATGATATAATCAAACTAAAGTAATTTAATGACATCTGCAAATTATCTAATCTTATCTTCAATAATATTTTCAATTGGCTTTCTTGGAATTTTCATAAATAGAAAAAATATAATATCAATTTTAATGTCAATAGAACTTATGCTTTTAGCTACAAATATAAATTTTGTTGGATTTTCAAATACTCTAGACGACTTGTTTGGACAAATATTTGCTTTGTTTGTCCTGGTAGTTGCTGCCGCTGAGGCAGCGATCGGCCTGGCCATATTAACAATTTTTTTTAAAAAATCTGGGTCGATAAGTATTGACACAATAAATAAATTAAAAGGATAAATATTTGTTTTTATTGTCAATATTTCTTCCATTATTAAGTTATTTTGTTTGTATTTTTTTAAACAAACTTGTTAAAGATAAAACCTTAAATTTTGTTTCATGCGGATTAATGGTTTTATCTACTATTTGTTCAATTTTGGCATTTATTTTTTTCTATTTAAATGGTGAAAAAAGTTTAGTAATAACGAACTGGATTTCTTCAGGAAGTTTGAACGTTGATTGGTCATTAAATTTAAATCTTTTGACAGCAACAATGATAATAATGGTAAATTTTGTCTCTACAATGATTCACGTTTACTCCGTTGGTTATATGTCAAAAGATCCTCGTAGAATAATATTTATGGGATATCTTGGTTTGTTCACTTTTTTTATGCTTTTTCTTGTTTCTTCCTCAAATTTAATTCAGCTTTTTGTTGGATGGGAAGGCGTTGGATTGACCTCTTATTTACTAATTGGTTTTTGGAGCCATAAGGATGAAGCTAATAAGGCATCTTTAAAAGCTTTCGTTGCGAATAGAGTTGGCGATTTTGGGTTGTTAATTTCTCTATTTACAATTTTTATTGTCTTTGGGACAATAAATATAAATGAAATTTTACTATTGGTGAATTCTCATAGTCAATCCTATTTCAATTTTTTTGGATTTCAAGTTCACTCCATAACCCTTATTGTTGTCACAATGTTTGTTGGTTGCATGGGAAAGTCTGCTCAATTTGGACTACATGTATGGCTTCCAGATGCCATGGAAGGTCCAACACCAGTTTCGGCACTTATTCATGCAGCAACAATGGTAACAGCCGGTGTTTTTCTCCTAATTCTTATGTCTCCTCTAATTGAAACCTCCAAGTTTTCTCAAAATTTAATTCTGTTAGTAGGCACAATAACATGTTTATTTGCTTCTTGTGTTGCAATTTTCCAAAATGATATAAAACGCATTATTGCTTATTCAACTTGCAGTCAGCTGGGTTACATGTTTATGGCTATTGGTGTTTCCGCTTATTCGGTGGCGTATTTTCATCTCCTTTCCCATGCCTTCTTTAAGGCTCTCTTGTTTTTGGGGGCAGGCTCAGTTATTCATAGCATGTCCGATGAGCAAGATATAAAAAAAATGGGTGGAATTTATAATAGAATTCCATTGACTTATACTTCAGTGTTAATTGGATCTCTTGCATTGATGGGACTGCCTTTTTTAAGTGGATATTTTTCAAAAGATTTGATTTTAGAGTTTATTTATTTATCAGATAGTGATTTTAAAATTTTTGCATTCGGGATTGGTATTTTTGGGGTCTTTCTGACATCTCTTTACTCGTCAAGATTGTTAATCAGGGTTTTTCATGGAGAAAATAATTCTGATGAAAAAGTTTATGCTCACATTCATGAATCTCCGATGATAATGTTAGTACCTGTAGTTATTTTAGCTTTTTTTTCTATTTTCTTTGGGATGATTTTTCATAATTTTTTTGCTGGTCCTTCGATAGAAACAATATGGTCAAAATTTATGTTTGTTGATTCTGAAATACATCAAGCATATTCTATTGGAAGCGTTCCGAAATTAATAAAAAAGCTTCCTCTAATAATGATTTTTTTTAGCGTAACTGTAGTATTATTATTTTATTTTAAATTTTCACGAACTATGCAAATGTTAAAAGAAAAGTTAAGATTCTTTGTAAAGTTTTTTCATAACAAATGCTATATCGATGAATTGTATGAAATAATAATAATTAAACCAAGCTATTACTTAGGAAGAGGTTTTTGGAAATCAATTGATAACGACTTAATAGACAATCTGGGGCCAAATGGCATTTCAAGATTTGTAAGTTCCCTTGGAATCAAAGTTTCTAAGCTTCAGTCAGGTTATCTTTATCACTATGTGTTATCAGTTGTTATAGGTTTAACTTTATTTATTAGCATATATATTTATATTTTTTAATGATAAGCCTTCCAATACTTCCAATTTTAATTGCACTTCCATTAATTGGTTTAGTCTTTATTTTTTTATCATCAGAAAATGATGAAAAAGCAGAACAATCAAAAAAATCTGCTCTTTGGACTAGTACAAGCAATTTCTTTTTATCTCTTTATCTTCCAATAAACTTTGATAAATCTATCCCCCATTTTCAATTTGTTAATTCTTTCTCATGGTTTAATAACGATAGTCTAAGGTTTTCTCTTGGTGTTGACGGATTATCAATGCCTTTCATAGTTTTATCTACTTTTTTAATTTTAGCATGTATTATTTTTATTTTGCCGCAAGCTAAGAAAAATATGAAGATGTATCTTGCTTCTTTCTTAGTTCTAGAATCATTTTTGATAGGAACCTTCAGTGCACTAGATTTGTTTTCCTTTTACATTTTTTTTGAATCTATTTTAATCCCAATGTATTTAATAATAGGCTTTTGGGGTGGAGAAAGAAGAGTTTATTCTGCATATAAATTTTTTCTTTATACTCTTTTAGGGTCAGTATTAATGCTAATTGCCATAATATTCCTTTATCAAGAGTTTGGTACCATTAGTATCCCAAAACTTTTAGACTATACACTTCCGTTTTATATTCAAATATGGTTGTGGATTGCCTTCTTTTCATCATTTGCTATAAAAATACCTATGTGGCCTTTTCATACCTGGCTTCCAGATGCTCATGTTGAAGCTCCAACAGAGGGATCAGTAATTCTAGCTGGAATTCTTTTAAAACTTGGTGGATATGGCTTTATAAGATTTAATTTATCAATACTTCCAGATGCGTCTATATTTTTCACACCTTTTATTTACTTTTTATCAATTGTAGCAATTATTTATACTTCATATATCGCTCTTGTTCAGGAGGATATGAAAAAATTAATTGCATATTCGTCAGTTGCACACATGGGGTTTGTAACCCTTGGTATTTTTTCAGCAAATATTCAGGGACTTCACGGAGCAATAATTCAAATGATATCACATGGTATTATTTCAGCGGCATTATTTTTTTCTATTGGAAGCATATATAATAGATATAAAACTAAAAGAATAGATTTTTTTGGGGGGTTAAATTTAAAGTTACCCAAATTTTCAGTAGTCTTTCTTATTTTTACTCTTGGCTCAATAGGTTTACCTGGAACATCAGGTTTTGTTGGTGAATATTTAACACTATTAGCGGTTTACAGTAAAAACACTATCGTGGCTTTTATTTCTACTATAGGTGTAATACTCTCAGCTTCATATATGCTTAAGCTTTATAAAAGAGTTTTTCTTGGTGGTTTAAGTAAGAATTTAGATAATAAAAATGATGATATTAATATCTACGAGTTATGTTTATATATTGTTTTAGTGTTACTCATTTTCATTATTGGTGTTAAACCCGGTTTGATTTTAAGTTACACTACCTCATCATTAGAAAGAATAATACAGTTATACCCTATTTCAATTTTTTAAAGAGAAGAACTTGTTTGTAATACCAGAAATATTTTTAGCTATTTGCGCAGTTGTTATTTTATTCATAACTCCTTTTTTAAAAAAAAATAGTTATTTGACCATTTCATATTTAAGTCTTTTAGTGATTTTGTTATCACAATTCTTAATTTTAAAAGATATATTTTATTCAGAGATAATTTTTAATGGTTTCTTCATTGTTGATTCCTTTGGTTCTTTTCTTAAATCACTAATATTAATAGGAGCTGGTTTAATATTTTACTTTTATCTCACTGTTAATAACCCAAAATCACTTAAAAGACCTGAGTTTGCAATTATTCTTTTAATATCAATTGTTGGTATGCTTTTGATGATTTCATCAAATGATCTGTTATCTCTTTTTATGTCAATGGAGCTTCAAAGTCTTTCTCTATACATTTTAGTTTCGTTTAGTAGGGATGATTTTACATCTTCAGAAGCTGGTGTGAAATATTTTATAATTGGAAGTTTATCTACATGTATATTTTTATTTGGAACCAGTCTTGTATATGGTTTGGTGGGTTCTACAAGTTTTAACGAAATAAGCGTGTTTATGTCTAACCTTTACTCAACTCCAACAATGTTAATAGTTGGTTTAATTTTTATTCTTGTTTCATTGTCCCTTAAAATTTCTGCTGCTCCATTTCATATGTGGACGCCTGATGTTTATCAAGGTGCTCCCTCAATAATAACAACATTACTTTCTACCCTTCCAAAAATTGCCGCCTTTGGAGTATTGATTAGATTGCTAGTATATCCCTTTGGAGAAATAATAGTTGATTGGGGCAAAATCTTAATCATCCTTTCGATATCTTCAATGCTAATTGGATCTTTAGGTGCATTAAGACAAACTGATTTAAAAAGATTAATGGCCTATAGTACTATTAATCATATTGGTTTCATTTTGATGGGTTTAATACCTGGGTCAGAGGATGGAATTACATCTATTTGCATATATTTGATATTTTACATCACAATGAATTTGGGTATTTTCTTATTTATTTTAAATATGCAAAGAGATCAAGTCAGTGTCACATCTATAAAAGATCTTTCAGGATTATATCGCTCACAACCACTAACAGCAGGATGTATTTCAGTAATATTATTTTCAATGGCAGGTATTCCACCAATGGCAGGTTTTATAGGTAAGCTTATCATACTTAATATCGTTATTGACAATAATCTGTTTTTCTTGGCTGTAATTGCAGTTATTACCTCAGTGATTGCAGCTTTTTATTATATCAGATTAATTAAGTCTATTTTTTTTGATGATCCTTTAGAGGAGTTAGATAATATAGGTAGTGATCATTCAAAATATATGTTGTGTGGTTTTGCGTTCTTTAATTTAACCGTAGTTTTTTATCCTCAATTTTTTTTAAATTTGTGTGCCTCGGTAACTTTGTCTCTTTTTGCGGTAAAGTGATATGGATACGAGGTTTTTTGATCTTTACTTTTTTAAAAATCTTGAAAATTCAAATGATAAAATTAAAGAGGTTGTTAAGAATAATGATAATAAAAATTTAGCACTTTTATGTTTAAATCAGAAGAAAGGAAGAGGCAGAAAAGGTAGAGTTTGGAAAAGTAAAGAAGGTGATCTTACATGTTCAATTTTAATAAAAAAAAAATTAGATATCTCTGAAGTTGGAAGAATAAATATTATAATTGTTTCAATACTTATTAATATATTTAAAGATTTAGGTATAGACACGGTTAAATTTAAATGGCCAAATGATATCATAATCAATAAAAGAAAAGTTGCTGGAATTTTGGTTGAAACAAGTGTTTCAAATAATGCTGTTACTCAACTTGTAATAGGTATTGGAGTAAACATAAAATCATGGTCAAATGATTTAAATCATTCCTCAACCTCCCTATTTGAAAACGGATTGAAGATAGAAGCACATAAACTATTTTTTTGTATTATTAAAAGATTATATTTCTTCATTGAAAATTACTCAAAAATTGAGTTTTTGCTTCTAAGTAAAAAATTGTCAGACTGTTTTTTTGATAAAAAGTCATTAATAAACGTTTACAATGGAAAAAATAAAAGTGTTGGATTTTTTTCAGAAATTGGGTCTTTGGGCGAATTGATTATTAAAAGTAACAATAAAAAATTAATTATAACCTATGGTGAGATCGTTTAATGAACCTCACAATCGATATTGGGAATACAAATGTGATGATTTGTATTTTTAAAAATAATCAAATTATTAAATGTAATAAAGTAAATGTAATAAATTTCTCAACAAAAAAACAATACAATTTTTTTAAAAAACTTTTTTTGAAATATAAAATATTAAACGTACTTATTTCTTCAGTTGTACCAGGGATTTCAGAAAAATTTTTTGAAATATTTGACACATTAAAAGTTGATTTTTTTCAAATAAAAAATTTATTGAGAATCTGTAATTTAAAAACAAATATTAGGAATAAAAGTTCCATAGGTAACGATAGATTAATCAATATCATATACGCTAAACATTTATATGCAATATCGAAAGTCATAATTGATTTTGGTACTGCTACCACAATTGACGTTTTGGACAAACATGGTGTATATGACGGTGGTGTAATTACTCCTGGAATTGATCTTTCTCTTAAATCTTTACAAATGGGAACAGCTAAACTTCCTCTTGTAACTTTTAAAAAAACAAATTCAATCGTGGGTAGAAGTACTAAAGAGGCTATTCAATCTGGTTTTTTTTGGGGTTATGTGTCTATGGTACAAGGACTAATTCAAAAAATACAAAAAGAGAAGAAAACTAAGTTTAAAATTATACTTACTGGAGGTAATGCTAAATTCTTTGAGGGGTGCTTTGAAAATGTTATTAAAATTGACGAATATTTTAACTCAAAAGGTTTAAATTATCTTACTAATACCTATTTTAAAAAGTTATGAATTATACAAAAAAAGATCTTTTATATTTGCCCTTAGGTGGATCTGGCGAAATTGGAATGAACTGTAATTTATATCACTATGAAGACAGATGGATCATGGTTGATTTAGGTGTTACTTTTAGTGATAACGATTCAAATAATTATGATTTAATAATGCCCAATATAGATTTTATTCTCGATAGGATCGATAAACTTTCAGCACTTATACTTACACACGCTCATGAGGATCATATTGGAGCAGTACCTTACTTAATAAAAAAACTAAATAATGTTCCAATATATGCAACTTCATTTACCGCATCTGTATTAAAAAGAAAATTTGAGTCAGTTGGTTTTACAGATTATCAAATTAATTTAATGAAATATGGGAAGGAAATACTTATCGATGACTTTATTTTAGAAATTTTTTGTATGACTCATTCGATACCAGAATCTAACGCAATAATGATAAAAACCAAACAAGGGACTATCTTTCATTCAGGTGATTGGAAACTTGATCCTCGTCCTTTGATTGGAAAACCATTAGATGAAAAAAATCTCAAAAATCTTATAAATGAAGGAGTCGATGTCATGGTTTGTGATTCAACAAACGTATTTGAAGTTAACTCTTCAGGAAGTGAAGCAGACGTAAGAGAGAATCTACAAAAAATATTTTCTGAAAAAAAAAGGGGAAAAATTATCATAACCTGTTTTGCATCAAATGTTGCAAGAGTTGAAACTATTCTAAAAGTATCAAAAAACTCAAACAAATGTTGTTTATTTCTAGGTAGATCTTTACAAAAAATAGTTGAGTCAGCAAAAGAGAACAATCTTTTGTTAGGATTTAATAATATTTTAACAGAAAAAGAAGCAGAAATGATTTCAGAAGACGATTTAGTTGTCATTTGTACAGGTAGTCAAGGAGAAAATAGAGCTGCATTGAGTAGACTTGTTGAGGGGAGGCATAGGTATTTTAAACTAGAAAAAAATGATACTGTAATTTTTTCTTCTAGAGAAATTCCAGGTAATGAAAAAAGAATAAATCAGATCAAATCAGTTGTTTCAAGGAATGGTTGTACTCTTCTAGACGACTCTAATGCTGAAGTTCATGTTTCTGGTCATCCATCAAGGGGTGAACTAAAAAAAATGTACGACTTGGTTCTTCCAGATATGTTGATTCCAATTCATGGAGAATACAGACATCTAAGTGAGCATATAAAATTTGCAAAAAGTTGTGGAATTAAAAATCAAATGCTAGTTGAAAATGGAGATCTTGTTAAATTAAGTAAACATTCAACGAAGTGTATTGTGAGCAAAGTGCAAAGTGGTAGAAATGTTTTAAAGGGTAACAGAATTATTCCAATTGATCACAAGTTATTAAAAGATTTAGATTTTATTTCCAGTAACGGCGAGGTGTTTGTTAATTTGATAATGAGTATTCAGGATAGACTGTTAGCTGATCCAGTAATTTATAGTAAATCAATATTGTTGGAGGAAAGTAATAAAAATGAACTTAGCCAAATTCTATCCGATTCTATTAAGAGTTTATCTAACAAGTCTATCGATGACGAGGTTTTATGTAATGAAATTAAAATTCAAATAAGAGGGTACTTAAAAGATAAAATTGGATTAAAACCTCTAACCTGTGTTGAGATTGTTAGGATTTAGATTATAATACTCCAATGATTACAAAATTTAACCACGTTGCTATAGTTGTTCCAGACTTAAATGCTGCAAAAAAAAAATATAAAGAAGTGTTAGGTGCTAAAGTTTCTAAAATTTCTAATTATGTTGAGCATGGCGTGAGTGTTGTATTTGTAGAATTAGAAAATACAAAAATTGAACTTATGCATCCTTATGGAAATAAATCTCCAATTAGTAAGTTTTTAGAAAATAACAAAAACGGATCAATTCATCATATATGTATTGAAGTAAAGGACATCAAAAAATCAGTTGAGAAACTCAAGAAATATAGAATAAGAATATTAGGTGATGAAACACCTAAAAACGGAGCTCACAACAAACCAGTAATTTTCTTACACCCAAAAGACTTCTATGGTACATTAATAGAGCTTGAACAGGAGTAGGTTTGTTCGGTCTTGAAATAATAGTAATATTTGTTGTGATCTGGTGGTTAGTATTATTTACTATTCTTCCTTTAGGTATTCAAAAAGAGGATAAAATATTAGGGGGGAATGATCCAGGTGCTCCAAAAAATCCGATGTTAAAAAAAAAAATAATTCTAACATCAATTATTTCATTTTTCTTATCCATTATAGTATCTTTTATAAAAAATGAAATTCTCTAATTTTTTTATACCGACACTCAAAGAATCATCCAGTGATGTGAAAATGCGTTCTCATGATTTAATGATAAGGTCAGGAATGATAAGGCAAGAAACATCAGGAATATATAGTTGGATGCCTTTAGGATTTAGAGTATTAAAAAAAATTATCGATAAAATTGAATTTTTACATGATGAAAAAGGAATTAATCAAATTTTAATGCCTACAATTCAGAGTTCAGATATCTGGAGGATAAGTAATCGCTATGATACCTATGGAAAAGAAATGTTGAGAATTATTGACAGAAATAACAAAGACCTTCTATATGGGCCTACCAATGAGGAAATGATTACAGCAATAGGGAAGCAATATATTAAAAGTTACAAAAACCTTCCTAGAAGATTTTATCATATCCAGACAAAATTTAGAGACGAGATTAGGCCTAGATATGGTGTAATGAGAGCAAGAGAATTTTTAATGAAAGATGCATACAGCTTTGATATTGACGAAGTTAATGGAGAGAATACTTATTGCGATTTTTTTAAACTTTATTTAAAGATTTTTAGTCAACTTGGCATTCCGGTTATACCAGTTAGAGCTCCAAGTGGAGAAATCGGTGGCAACTTATCCCATGAATTTCATTTAGTTGTTCGCACAGGTGAATCAGAAATTTTTTTAGACAGTAAACTTTTAGATCAAAGTTGTGAGAATTTTGAATTAGATCAAATCTTAAGTTTAAATTCATATACAGACGACTATTTTAAAGAAATAGAAAATAAGAAAAATCTTGAAAAATTTAAAAGTATTGAACTAGGACATATTTTTTTATTTGGAACTAAATACTCAAGCTCGTTTAACTTCAATGTTGATTCTGAAAATGGAAAATTTATGCCGTTTATGGGTTCATATGGAATTGGAATTTCAAGAATACCGGCCGCGGTTATAGAACTTTCAAATGACAATGACGGTATCATATGGCCTAAAGCAATATCACCGTTTTCAGTGCATCTGATTAATTTAAATGTTGACGATACTGAGTGTTCAGAGTTTTGCGAAAAATTTTACAAAGAAATTAAGTCAAGAGATATCGATATACTTTATGACGATAGAAATGAAAGACCTGGAAAAAAGTTTTCTGACGCTGATTTAATTGGAATTCCATTACAGGTTATTTGCGGCAATTCTTTTAAAAAGTGCCGTGAGCTAAGTATCTTAAAAAGGTCAAATAAAGATCAAATTGATATTGGTGTTGGAAAAGCAATAAAAAAAATTATTGAGATGATTGGATGGAATGAATGATTTCTATTTTTGAGATATGGATTTCCTTAAAATATCTTTTTCCAAAAACAAAAGAAAAATTCTTCTCAGTTGTAACACTCTTTTCTTTTCTAGGAATTTCATTGGGGGTTGCTACCTTGATTATAGTAATGTCTGTAATGAATGGCTTTAGAGAGGAACTTACATCTAAAGTTTTGGGTATTAATGGCCATTTAAAGATAAAGGCAACGTTCAGTGGTGGGTTAAAAATTGATTCGCAATTGCCACAAAAAATAGCCGAATCCAATAAAAGTTTGCTCATACATAAAGTTGTAGAAAGTCAGGGGTTATTGAATTTTAATAAATATTCAAGCGGAGTGTTAATTAAAGGGGTAACAGAAAACTTTTTCCTAGAAAGAAATATTTTTACAAAATCAATTTCAAGCGAATCTATAAATGATTTCAAGAATAATAGAGGAATTTTCGTAGGAGAGAAGTTAAAAAAAAAACTTGGTCTTAATATTGGAGATTATTTGACAATTTTATCATCACAAAGTTATGAAACTATTTTCGGGAATCTTCCAAGGTCAGCAAATTTTAAGATTATCGGTTTTTTTAATATTGGTATGTATGAATATGATATGTCCTTAGTTCTTATGCCAATTAATTTACTTCAAAAGTTTTTAGATAATAATAAAAGAATTGATCATTACGAAATTGTTATTGATAATTTTAGCGACGTGGAATTAATTAAAACAAATTTAGAACAAATCATTCCAGATTATCTAAGAATTGTAGACTGGCGTGAATTAAATCCTTCTTTATTTAATGCAATAGAAGTAGAGAGAAATGTTATGTTTTTGATACTTTTATTAATAATCCTTGTTGCTGCATTTAATTTAATTTCTTCAATGATGATCTTAGTTTCTAATAAAAAAAAAGATATTGGAGTCTTGAGAGTATTAGGTATTTCAAACTTTCAGCTTTTAAGAATTTTTATTTTAAATGGTTTTCTAATCGGTTTTCTTGGAACTATTCTCGGTGTTTTAATAGGATTGTCATTTTGTTTAAATATAAATGAAATAAAAAGTTTTATTGAATTTTTTACTGGATCAAACTTATTCTCTGAAGAAATTTATTTTTTTTCAAATCTACCAATAATTATAAATAGTTCACAGATAATAAAAATATGTAGTATTTCTTTATTTTTATCTTTTGTAGCAACAATTTATCCTTCTATAAAAGCAACGAAAGTAGAACCAATAAATTTAATTAAATGGGATTAAGTTGATATCACTAAACAACATAGATAAAGAATATTTACAAGGAGAAACCAATGTAAAAGTCTTAAATAAGCTTAGTCTAATTGTTAACAATAAGGAAAACGTTGGTATAATTGGTCCCTCAGGTTCAGGAAAAACTACCTTATTAAACTTAATTGGACTTTTGGAGCAGCCATCATCAGGTGATATTAAAATTTGTAATGTTGATTTTAATAATTTAAAAAATGAAGAAAAAGTAATTTTTAGAAAAGAAAATATAGGTTATATTTTTCAAAATAACCAACTTTTAGAAGATTTTAACGTTGAAGAAAACGTAGCTTTGCCGCTTCTAATGAATGGAAATTCATTTAGAAGTTCAATTTCTAAAGCTAATGATTATTTGCACCTTCTCGGAATTGAGGATAGAAATAAGTTTAAACCTGGATTATTATCTGGAGGCGAACAGCAAAGGGTTGCAATAGCGAGGGCTTTAATTAAAAACCCAAAAATTTTGCTGGCTGATGAACCTACAGGAAGTCTGGATAACGAAAATACAAAAATTGTTTTTAATTTTATTAGAAAATTGTCTAAAGAAAATAAAATCATAACTGTTTTTGCAACGCACAATCTAAATTTAGTTAAGCTATTAGATAAATGCTTTTTGATGGAAGGAGGCAGATTAATTGATTTCAAAAATAAATAGATTCATTCATTTAAGAAATTACACTCAATATTCTTTGTCTATGGGAGCATTAAGAATAAACCAATTAATAGATTTTTGTAAAAAGGAAAATATTCCAGCTGCTGCAATAACTGACTTTAACAACCTTTTTGGCTCCCTTGAATTTTGTATTGAATGTAAAAAATCGGGGATTCAACCAATCATAGGGCTTAACTTATCAGTAAGAGCAAATGGATTTAAAGATGGAAATATTTTATTATTTTGTAAAAATGAAAGGGGTTATAGGAACTTAGTTAATTTGGTAACAAAAGCTCATTTAAACAACTCTAAGTCAAATATTCCAGTTACATCACTGCCTCAAATTTTAAATCGTAAGGACGGTTTAATTTGTTTAGCTGGTGGTGTTAATGGAATCATAACTAAGAATTTTGAAGAAAACCATAGTTTATCTGATCTATTAATTGAAATATTTAAAGATAATTTCTCAGATAACTTTTTTTTAGAAATTCAAAGATATAAAAATTTGAACATTCAAGATCACGAAAATTATTTGATTACAAAATCTTTAAATAAAGAAATACCAATTGTTGCTACAAATGAGAATTTTTATTTAGATAAGAGTTATTTTAATACACATGATGCATTACTTAGTATTGCTCAACAGAAATACATTGAGAGCGAAGATAGATTAAAAAGTAATGATGAATTTTATCTTAAAAGTGTTGATGAAATGAATAAACTTTTTCATGATATGCCTTATGCTCTTGAAAATAGTGTTATTTTTTCTAAGAAGTGTTCATTTTATTTAGAGGAAAGACCACCTTCTTTACCCAAAATTAAGTTAAAAAATATTGACGAAAACACATTATTAAAAAAAGAATCGATAAGCGGATTACAAAAAAAAATAGGAAAAGCTGAAACCATAAAAAAAAAATACCTTGATAGACTAAATTTTGAAATTGATGTGATAACAAAGATGGGCTACTCAAGCTATTTCCTAATAGTTTCTGATTTTATCAAATGGGCAAAACAAAATAATATTCCAGTTGGACCTGGAAGAGGATCTGGAGCTGGATCCCTAGTTGCTTGGTGTCTTCAAATTACAGATCTTGATCCAATAAAATTTGGTCTTATTTTTGAGAGATTTTTAAATCCAGAAAGAATATCTTTACCAGATTTTGATATTGATTTTTGTATGGAAAAAAGGGATGAAGTAATTAGATATGTTCAAAAAAAATACGGTGAGTTAAATGTTGCTCAGATTATAACTTTTGGCTCTTTTCAAGCACGTGCAGCCTTGAGAGATGTTGGACGGGTAATGCAACTTCCTTTGACTCAAGTTGATAATATATGCAAACTAATCCCATACAATCCTGCAAACCCTGTTAGTCTAAAACAGTTAGTTAAAGATGATAATCAAATAAAAAAAATGATAAATACTGATAAAAAATTACGAATATTATTTGAAATATCTTCTAATCTAGAGGGTTTGTTTAGACATGCATCAACACATGCTGCAGGGATTGTTATTGCAGAAAATCCTTTGGACAATCAAATCCCATTGTATAAAGATCCAAAATCAGAAATTCCAGTTACACAATTTTCAATGAAATATGTAGAAAAGATTGGGTTGATAAAATTTGATTTTTTAGGTTTAAAAACATTAACAGTAATTGATGAAACATTAAAAATATTAAGAAAAAAAAGATCAATTAATATTGATATTGGCAATATAAATCTAAATGATGCAAAAACTTATAAAATGTTAAAAGATGGTTTTACAACTGGTGTTTTTCAGTTGGAAGGACAAGGAATGCGCGACACGATAATTAAAATACAACCGGATCGTTTTGAGGATTTAATTGCTATTGTTTCACTTTACCGTCCTGGTCCGATGGATAATATTCCAACTTATATAAACCGAAAACAAAAAAAAGAGAGTTATAGTTATATTCATGATGATTTAAATGAAATTTTAGATGAGACCTATGGAATAATGGTTTATCAAGAACAAGTTATGTTAATCGCACAAAAACTGGCCGGATTTAGTTTGGCAAAAGCTGATTTATTACGACGAGCTATGGGGAAAAAAATTAAATCTGAGATGGCTGCTCAGAGAGAAGCGTTCATAAGTGGAACAAAAAAAAATATGATTGATTCAGATAAAGCTTCAGAATTATTTGACGAAATAGCGAAATTTGCTGGATATGGTTTTAATAAGAGTCATGCTGCAGCTTATGCAATGATTGCGTATCAAACTGCATTTCTTAAATCAAACTATCCTCTTGAATTCTTATGTGCGTTGATGAATTGTGATATCAATAATTTTGATAAACTTTCAGTATATTGTAATGAAGTAAAAAAATTAGGTTTTGAAATTATTAGACCAGATGTTAACTCCTCGGAAACAAATTTTACGGTAAACTACGATAATTTTAATAACCCAAAGTCTATTAAATTCGGCTTGGCGGCTATCAAAAATGTTGGTGGTGCATCAATTGATGAATTAGTTAATGAAAGAAAAAATAACGGTCCTTTTAAAAATCTAATTGATTTACTCAAAAGAGTATCAAACACTGTTCTTAATAGAAAAGTATTAGAAGCTTTGATATTCTCAAATTCTCTTAGGTCAATAGAAAATAATCAAAAGTCACTTTGTGATAGCATTGATAAAATTATAATGTACAATTCAAATTTTCATAAAAACTTTCATGAAAACCAATCAATTCTTTTTCCTGAATCTGACGATTCACATCAAATATTAATTAAAAATAATAAAGATTGGGATCTAAATAAAAAATTAGAAAAGGAAATTGATGCTTTCGGTTTTTATTTATCTGAACATCCAACTAAAATTTATAAAAAAATATTTAGTAAAAATGAAATTTTTGATTTAGATTTTCTTAACTCTAATAATGTAGAAAATTATTCAGGTGCTACAAAAAGATTTGTTGTTATCTTAAATTCTATAAATGAAAGAATAACAAAAATGGGTAAAAAATTTTGTTTTTTTAACATTGGTGACGATTCTTGTAATTTTGATGTAATTTGTTTTTCTGAAGTTCTTCAAAAATTAGATTTTGAATTAAAGGTTGGTGAAATGTATTTCTTTAAGATTACGCAGCAATTAATGAGAGATACATTAAGGTGTGTTGTAAGTGATATAAAAAAAACCAATAAGTTAGAAAATAATAGTTTTAAGTATAATGTTTTTTTTGATTCAAATAAATTGGATCTAAAAAAATTTGAAAATCTAATAAAAAATAGTGTAAATGGAAGAAATAAAATTTCTTTTTTCTTAATTCATAATAATAAAAAAATAAAAATTAAAAGTTTAGAAAATTTTAATGTTGATTTAAATTTCATGGATAAAATTAATTCAATCAATGGAATAATTGATGTTCAGCAATTTAATTAAATTTATTGTTGAATTTTCCTGTTGTAAGTTGTAAGAATACTTTAAATTTCAAACATGTGACAACTCTGGTGTTTTCCTGTCGCATGCGAGTTTAACCGGAGGTTATTATGAAAAACATTTCTATAAAAGATCTTTTAGACGCGGGTATCCATTTTGGTCATAGAACTAATAGGTGGAACCCCAAAATGTCAGATTTCATTTTTGGTCATCGTAATGGCATTCACATCATCGATTTACAACAAACCTTAACTTTCCTAAAAAATGCTTTAAAAATTGTAGAGAATTTTGCTAAAGAAGGAAAAAACATTCTATTTATTGGTACCAAAAGGCAAGCTTCTGATATAATTGAAAGATATGCTATTGATTGTAAACAGTTTTTTATCAACAAAAGATGGCTCGGTGGTATGTTAACAAATTGGGACACCATTCAGAACTCAATAAAAAAACTAAAAGACTTAGAAGAAATTCTTTTGAATAAAAGCAATTCATACACAAAAAAAGAGCTTTTGATGTTCGAAAATTCCGTAGAAAAACTTAATAAAGCATTAGGAGGAATTAAAAATATGTCTGGTAAACCAGACCTATTGTTTATAATTGACACTAATAAAGAAGTTTTAGCAGTTAAGGAAGCTAATAAAATAGGTATTCCAATTGTGGCTGTGGTTGATTCAAACTCAAACCCTGAGGGTATTGATTACCCAATACCTGGTAATGACGACGCAATAAGGTCAATCGAGTACTATTGTAGTGCAGTTTCTGTAGCAATTAAAAATGCAAAAAACGAAAATGAACAAGAAAAGCTTGAATCCAAAAGTTAGTTGATAAAATGAATCTTTCACCTGCAATTATAAAAGAATTAAGAGAAAAATCTGGTGCCGGAATGATGGATTGCAAAAAAGCATTAGACGAATCTGGAGGGGACGTTGAAAAAGCAATTGAATGGTTGAGAAAAAAAGGAATCAACACCGCTCAAAAAAAATCTTCAAGATCAGCCTCTGATGGTCTTATAACAGTAAAAATAGATGAAGATAAAGGTATCATTATCGAGGTAAATGCTGAAACAGATTTTGTCGCAAGGAACGAAAACTTTCAAAAATTTTGTGATGAACTTGCACTTACTGGTTTAAAAAATGATGTCGAAAGTGTTGAAAGTTTGCTAAATTGTAAATTTCTAGGTTCAAATCAAACTGTCCAGGAAAATCTTACGAATTTAATTTCAAAATTAGGAGAAAATATTGTTATTCGTAGACTTGAATTCATAAACGTAAAGTCAGGTTCTTTGGAAAAATATCTTCATAATTCTATCAATCTTAATTCTGGTAAGATTGGTGTCTTACTCTCTTTTAAATCAAATCAAAGAAATGAAAATGTTACTGATTTTTCTAAAAATATATGTATGCATATTGCTGCCTCAGATCCAAAATCGATTAATATTGAGAGTCTTGATAATAATTTTGTAGACAAAGAGAGGTCAATTTATATTGAACAACTAAAGTCTTCTAAAAAGTCCGATGAAATAATTGAAAAGATTGTTGATGGAAAAATCAAAAAATTTTATCAAGAAGTTTGTCTTTTAGAACAAACTTTTGTTATGGATGGTAAGATAAAAGTTAATGAGTGTATCTCTAAATTTAATAAAGACCATAACGAAATTTTTGAAATTAATGATTATGTTATATTTAAACTAGGTCAAGAATAGTATTGTTTTGAAAAAATTTGATTACAAACACATTATGCTTAAACTTTCCGGCGAAGCATTGATGGGGGATCAAGATTTTGGAATAGATTTGAACACCATAAATTCAATTACAGATCAAATTATTTATGTTTTTAAAAAAGGAATTAAAGTGTCCATAGTTGTAGGTGGAGGCAATATATTTAGAGGCATATCTGCATCGTCAAAGGGAATGGATCGTTCTTCTGCTGATTACACAGGTATGATGGCAACAGTAATGAATTCTTTAATCTTACAAAACTCTATTGAACAAAAAGGAATTGATACCAGGGTTCAATCAGCTTTAAAGATTGAGAACGTTTGTGAATCATATATACGAAGAAGGGCAATGAGACACATCGAAAAAAATAGAATTGTTATTTTTGCTGCTGGGACTGGAAATCCATATTTTACTACAGACACTGCAGCAGCATTAAGAGCCTCTGAGATTAAATGTGATATTCTCTTAAAAGCAACAAAAGTGGATGGTATTTATGATTCAGATCCAAAAAAAAATAAAAACGCTAAAAAGTTATACAACCTGAGTTATGATTATGTTATTAATAATGATTTAAAAATTATGGATACTTCATCAATTTCACTAGCGAAGGAAAATCAAATTCCGATTCTAGTCTTTTCAATTCAAGAATATAATTCACTTAAAGAAATTGTTAACGGCAAAGGTAATTTTACTCTTATTCAGTGATGACAATGGAATTTAACTTATACGAAGAAAAAATGGATAAAACTTTAAATAATCTTAGAAAAGAATATTTGGGTTTAAGAACAGGGAGAGCCTCAGCCTCTTTGCTTGAACCTGTTTCTGTTGATGCGTATGGTGCTAAAGTTCCGATAAACCAAGTTGGTAATATTAGTGTTCCTGAATCTCGACTCATAACAGTTCAAGTATGGGACGAAAGCTTAATTCAATCAGTTGAGAAAGCTATCAGAAATTCAGAACTAGGCTTAAACCCTATGATTGAGGGTAATAATATAAGAGTTCCTATACCTGAATTGTCTCAAGAGAGAAGAATTGAAATTGTTAAAGTTGCATCTAAGTATTCTGAAGACGCAAAAATTACAGTTAGAAATATAAGAAGAGATGCAATGGACAAAATAAAAGAAGAAGAAAAACAAAAAAAAATTTCAAAGGATGATAGTTTCCAATTTTCAGAAAAAATTCAGAAACTCACTGATAAATATATTGAAAAAATCGAAAATACTTTTCAAGATAAGGAAAAGGATATTTTGCAAGTTTAATGTCCTTTGATTCAAATTTACAGAAGCAATTACCAAATCATGTAGCGTTTATTATGGATGGTAACAGAAGATGGGCGAGGAAGAAAAAACTAAAAACAATAGATGGTCATAAGAAGGGTTCAGAAATTGTAAAAAAAATTGTAAAAAAGTCTCTCGAATTTAATATCAAGTATTTAACTTTTTTCAGTTTTTCAACAGAAAACTGGAGCCGTAGTAAGGATGAAATATTAAATTTACAGACTTTATTAAGTTTTTATTTAGATTCTGAAGAAGAACATTTTATTAAAAAAAAAATTAAATTCTCGTTTATTGGAGAAATAGATAAATTCGACGATAAAATAAAATCAAAGCTTAAAAATTTACAATTGCTTACGAGTTCCTTTAACAAACTTTATTTTACTTTGGCATTAAGTTATGGTTCAAGAAGGGAAATTGTAAATTCTATTAAAAAAATAAATAAAAATTTAAGTTTACTGACCGAAGCAGATATTGCAAAAAGTTTGATGACAAGAGATATTCCTGATCCAGATTTGGTTATAAGAACATCTGGTGAAATGAGATTGTCCAATTTTTTGCTTTGGCAAGTCGCATATTCTGAACTTTATTTCACTAAAACGTTATGGCCAGAATTTAATACTCAAAAATATGTTTTAGCACTTAAAAATTATATTAATAGGAAAAGAAGGTTTGGTGGTGATTGAAAAAAACTCTTTATTTCTAAGAATATTATCATCTTTTGTGATGTTAACAATTTTTTTTGTTATAGTTCATTCTGAAAATTTGATTTTTTTAATCTTTTCCCAATTTTTATTATTTTTAACATGTTGGGAGATTTTACGGATGTTGCAATTCAAAAGTTTTGCAAATAAAAATATAGACAGAAATAATTTTTTATTATCCAGATGCCAAATTAGACAATACGATTTAATTTTAATTATTTTAATTAATTTATTTGTTTTTCTATTAAATTTCCCATTCCATGCTTCTCAAATTTTTTGTTTTATCCTTATTTCTATTTGCCTATTTAAATTAACAGATTTTTCAATAGTGAAAGTCATTTCTTTATTATATGTTATTTCTTCATTTATTTTTTTAAATAAATTGAGTCAAAATAGTGAATTTATAAGTTTCATTGTTTTTATTGTTTTTTTCACAATGCTTGTTGATGTTTCTGCATATTTTATTGGTTCTATAATTGGTGGACCAAAAATTATGCCCAAAGTTAGTCCTAATAAAACAGTTGCCGGATGTATTGGAGGTTTAGTGATTCCAATTTTTTTTTGTACAATAATTTTTTTTAAAAATTCAAATATTTTAAATATTATTTATCTCTCATTTCTATTTTCTTTTATCTCTCAAATTGGTGATTTGATTGAATCAGGATTTAAAAGATATTGTTGTGTAAAGGATAGTAGCAGTATAATTCCTGGTCATGGCGGATTATTAGACAGATTTGATAGCATACTTGCACTAATCATATTTGTTTCAATAATTAAGTTATTAGATTATAATTTTTTTTTTATAGTATAATTTGTTTATGAAAAAAAAAATTACAATTTTTGGCTCAACTGGTTCAATTGGACAATCTACTCTTGATATAATAAAACATAATCGTGATAAATATGAAGTAATCGCACTTACAGCTAATAAAAATTACTTAAGGTTACTTAAACAAGTTGACTTGTTTAAACCAAAAATTGTTTCTATTAATGATAATGCTTCATATAAAAAATTTATCGATTTAAATGTAAACAAAAATTTAAAAATACTTAATGGTTCAAACTCATACGAAGAAATACTTGATTTTAATACGGATCTAGTTATGGCGGCAATAACTGGCTCAGCTGGATTACTTCCAGTTGTCTCTGCTTTAAAGAAAGGCTTGTCAATTGCATTAGCAAATAAAGAGAGTTTGGTTTGTTCTGGATCTTTGGTTACTTCACTCGCCAAAAGTAATAATGCTAAAATCCTTCCAGTTGATTCTGAACATAACGCGATTTACCAAGTTTTAGATTCTAAAAATAAATCAAAAATTTCAAGACTTATATTAACTGCTTCCGGTGGCCCCTTTTTTAAAAAAGAAATTTCTGAACTTAAACATATTACTCCTAAAGAGGCAATCAAGCATCCAAACTGGTCTATGGGAAAAAAAATTTCTATTGATTCAGCAACAATGATGAATAAAGGTTTAGAATTAATTGAAGCATGTTATCTATTCGATATTCATCAAAAAAATATAGATGTGGTAATTCACCCTGAATCTATTATTCATTCTTGTGTTGAATACATGGATGGCTCAATGTTAGCGCAAATGGGAACGCCAGATATGAGAACACCAATATCTTTTACCTTGGCATATCCTGAGAGAATAAAAACAAATGTTCGAAGACTAAATCTATCAGAAATTAAAAAACTTACTTTTTTCGAGCCCGATTTGAATAAATATCCTTGTCTACAACTTGCCTATAATTCTCTTGAAATCGGAAAAAGTGCCCCGACCATTCTTAATGCAGCAAATGAGGTTGCAGTTCAAAGATTCTTAGAAAAGAAGATTAAATTTCTTTCAATAGCAAAGGTTGTCGAAAAAACTTTAAAAAATTCTTCTACATGTAGTATCAATAGTATAAAAGATGTAATTGAAATAGATAAAGAATCTAGAGATTTAACAAATAGTATTATAAAGTCAGGATCTTTTTAAATTTTACAATGATTGATATAATTTTAAACAATTTAATACCTTTTATAATAATTTTAACAATACTAGTTTTTGTTCATGAATTGGGTCACTATTTGATCGCTCTTAAAAATGGAGTAAAAGTTGAAGTTTTTTCAATTGGTTTTGGAAAAGAATTATTCGGATTTACTGATAAAAATAAAACTAGATGGAAATTTTCCTTAATTCCACTAGGCGGATATGTCAAAATGCATGGAGATTTAGATGAAGCGAGTACAAAAAAAAATGAATCTAATAAAGTAATAGCTG
Source organism: uncultured Alphaproteobacteria bacterium (assembly GCA_902536655.1). Classification (GTDB taxonomy): domain Bacteria; phylum Pseudomonadota; class Alphaproteobacteria; order Methylaequorales; family Methylaequoraceae; genus Methylaequor. Next base: position 72,456 of record CACAYF010000002.1, read on the forward strand.
AGCAATCATTCCATGAAAAAACAGTATATCAAAGGTCAATGATTCTTGTTGCAGGGCCTGCAGCTAACTTCATTTTTTCATTTATCTTGTTAATCTTTATCAATATATTTTTCGGGATGTCAATAGACAAACCTGAAATAAGCTATGTTGAAAAAGACATGCCTGCATACAATTCAGGGTTAAAAGAAGGTGATCTAATTCTTGAAATTAATGGAAATAAAATAGAAAAATTTACAGAAATAAAAAGATACATAAACAATAATGAGTCTGTGAATATATTATTCAGTAGAGATGGAAAAATATCCGAAGTCAAGGTCAACGTAATTAATAACATAATTGGAATAAAAGGAAAAATAGAGAATAAAAAATTAAATTTTATTGAATCATTAAAAGAATCTTCATTACAGATATATAATTTCACTAAACTAACACTAGTTGGAATATACGAAATAATAACTGGAAATAGAGGAACTGACGAGCTTGGAGGTCCAATTAGAATCGCTGAGTTATCTGGAGATTTTTGGAGTAAAGGGCTGCATAGTACTCTATGGTTCATGATGATAATATCTCTTAATCTTGGATTAATTAATTTGTTTCCAATTCCAATGTTAGATGGTGGTCACTTGTTATTAAATTTTATTGAATTTATAAATGGTGGTCCTTTAAAAAAGAAATATCTTGAAATTGCACATACACTTGGTTTTTTTCTTCTTATTTCACTGATGATATTTGCCACATACAACGATATTCTGAGATTTTTTAAGTAGGTAAATGTGAGTGTTAATAAAAAAATTCTTTTTTTTACTTCATTAATTTTTGTCTTTTTAAAAAATAATTCTTATTCTCAAGATAATTCTCCAGCAAGTCCCTCATCAAGTTATAACAATGAATATTTTAGTAAAGATGAAAAACTAATAGAGAACAAGCCAATTATCATTCCTAAAAATGTTGGAATAGTTGTTCAGGGTAACAATCGTTTGGATTCGTCAGTAATAATTAGGGACTCTCTAATTAATCAGAATAAAACAAGTCAGAAAGATCTGAGTATAGCTATTAAAAATCTTTACAAAACAGGATACTATGAAAACGTAAATATATACAAAAACGAGAATATAGTTTTTATAATCGTCAAAGAAAACCCTCTCATCGATAAAATATCTGTAGAAGGAAATACAGAAATTTCAGACGAAATTATTTTAGCTGAGCTTGAATCAAAATCTAGAAATGTTTTTTCAACGGATTTAATAAAAAATGATGTAAAGAAAATTCAAACTATTTATAAAAGATCAGGTTATTTTTCAACCTTTGTTGAACCAAAATATATTAAGCTTGACCAAAATAGAGTAAATTTAGTTTTTGAGGTTTTTGAAGGAAAAGAGGCAACAATCAAAAAAATTAATTTTTTAAACAATAACGTCTTCTCAGATTCGACATTAAGAGATGTAGTTTCTTCAACCGAATATAGATGGTATGAATTTTGGGGTTCAAACGACAGATTTGACAGAGATAGAGTTAATTACGATAAAGATTTGTTAAAAGAATATTATTTTAAAAATGGATATATAGACTTTAAAGTTATTTCTGCAAACTCAAGCTTGGTTAAAAATAAAAAGGACTTTATTGTAAATTTTAATTTGTCAGAGGGTAACAGGTATAAAATCAATAATGTTCAAGTTGATTCTTCAATTAGAAAATTATCAAATAAAAAACTCTCTTTATTATTAGAAATTGAAGCAGGAGATTGGTATGATACCGACAAAATAGACAAAACTATCCAAAACATAAATGAGAAAACATCTGAATTAGGTTATGCTTTTGTAGAAGTAATACCTAGAATTAGTAAATTAAGAAATACAAGTAAAGTAAATATAACTTTCAGTATCGACCAAGGTTATAGGATTTATGTGGATCGAATCAATATTAAGGGAAATGTTAAAACTGAAGATAAAGTAATTAGACGAGAAATGGAATTAGTAGAAGGTGATCCCTTTAATTCGTTAAAGTTAAGACAGAGTGAGAAAAATGTAAGATCAACTGGACTTTTTGAAAATGTGGAGTTTAAAGTTGATGAGTTGTCTGGAACTAACAAGTCAGCTATTGATGTTGAAGTTACCGAACGTTCGACAGGTGAATTTTCTGTTGGTGCAGGATTTTCATCTTTAGATGGTGCTCTAGGAAATATTGGTATAAAAGAATCAAATGTTTTTGGTCAAGCTAAAGAGCTGGATTTACAACTGGGTCTTTCAACTAGAAGGTCATCTATCGATCTGAGTTATACGGACCCTTATTTTTTAGATTCTGATATTGCAGCTGGTATAGACGTTTTTAATGTAAGAAGAAATAATAAAACATACAGTGGGTATAAACATAATATATTAGGATTTAAATTAAGAGCAGGTTACGAACTGATTGATGATTTTAGGCATATTTCTAGTTATACTTTTAAAAGAGATAAAATTCATGACATTGATAATAATACTTCAATTTTTATAAGAGAACAAGAAGGTAAAAGAACCAATTCAATAATCGGTCAAGCTTTTCAGTATGATAAACTGAATGATAGGCTAAACCCAACTGATGGATACAGGATTAGACTTGATTTAGACTTTTATGGTTTGATAGGAGATTCTGAACATTTTCTAAGTGAATTGAAGATAGCCAATTTCTACAGAATGTCTGATGGTGGCGGATTGTATTTAGGATCTTTTTTGGAGGGCGGATTCATTGCTTCTATCAAAGATGTGAAGATAAATGACAGATTTTTTCTAAATGGAGATAGATTAAGAGGATTTAAAAATTTAGGGATTGGACCAAGAGATACGTCAACCGGTGATGCCTTGGGTGGAGAAATATATTATCTTGTGAGAAATGAATTAAATTTTCCTCTTGGCCTACCAGATGACCTGGGACTAAGTGGTTTAGTATTTGTTGATGTTGGTAGTATTTACAACACAAATTCTTCGAGTAGTTTAATCAAGGATGAAAATAGATTGAGGGCTTCGGCGGGAATTGGATTAACATGGATTTCTCCTTTTGGTCCAGTCAAATTTTTCCTATCAAAAGCAATTTTAAAAGAAAATTATGATAAAAAAGAGATTTTTAGATTTAGTTTTGGTACAACATATTAATTATAAATTAAGGAGCAATATGAAAAAATATGTAATTTTAATTGGTTTTATTTTTTTTGGTATAAATTTAAATGCGCAAGAAAAAAATGAAACAAAAAAAGCAGCAGTTGAAAATATAAATTCAGCTATTGGAGTTGTTGACATGAAAAAAATTCTTGCTCAGTCAAAAGCATATCAAAGTTTGGTTGACCAATTTGAGGATGTTAGAAGAAAGCACAGAAATACATTTACTAAGCAAGAAGATATAATAAGGGACGAAGAAAGTGATCTTTTGAAACAAAAAAACATTCTTTCAAAAGAAGCTTACGCTGAGAAAGTTAAAGTTTTAGGTAAAAAAATCAATGAACTAAAGGGAAAACAGGCCTCAGAAGCGCAGAAGTTTGAAACTGCATTTGAAAGATCTACTGGTAAAATCCAAGGTGCTCTTGTTGATGTCTTATCCATAATAGCAAATAAGAAACAATTGAATTTAGTCCTTGCTAAAAGTCAGGTTATTCTTGTTGGCAAAGATATTGATTTAACAGACGATGCAATTAAAGAATTAAATAAGGTTTTACCAAAAATCTCACTAGATAAATAATATATGGATTAAACCAATTGGTTGATAAAACGTTTTATAAAAATGCTGGGCCATTCACTTTAAGCAAAATATCAGAATTTCTTAATTCAAAATATTCAGGTAATAAAGAAAAAATAATCTTTGACATTGCACCCGTTGATAATGCACATCAAGATGAAATCTGCTTTGTCTCTGATAAATATAAAGATAACTTTAATAAATCAGAAGCTGGGGCTTTTATAATTAAAGATAGTGAAAAGCTTAAAACTGATAAAAATATTATTTTTTCTGAGAATCCTCATTTTGATATGGCAAAGGTTGCAACATTATTTTATCCGGAAGCAGATTACCCGAAATTTAGTTTTAGTAGGAAAGATCATATCCAAGAGTTAGATAAATCAATAAAATTATCACCCAATGTTTTTATTCATAAGACTGCTAAGATAGGGGACAACACAGAAATCGGTTGTAATTCAATTATTGGGCCCGGCGTCAAGATAGGTGAAAACTGTTTAATAGGTGATAATGTATCAATTTATTTTTCAATAATTGGAGAAAACGTTAAAATTTATCAAGGTGTAAAAATAGGTAGCGAAGGATTTGGATTCATTATGAAAGAAAATTCTTTTAAAAAAATCCCTCAGCTTGGTAGAGTAATTATCGGTAATAATGTTGAGATAGGGGCTAATTCGACTATTGACAGAGGTTCAATTGGTGACACAGAAATAAACGATTTTTGTATGATTGATAACATTGTTCATTTAGGACACAATGTGAAGCTAGGTCAAAAATGTATAATAGCTGCAATGACTGGAATTTCTGGGAGTACAACAATTGGAAATAATGTTATGATAGGTGGACAAGTTGGCATAAGTGGACATCTAAAAATTGGAAACAATGTAAAGATTGCTGCAAAAACCGGAATTATGAAAAATATTGATGATAATGATGTAATTGCTGGTTATCCATCTGAAAAAATATTTGACTGGCATAGGAATACAATTATTTTAAAAAACTTAAGACAAAATGACAAAAAAAAATGAACTTAATATTGAGGAAATAAAAAAATTAATACCTCATAGATATCCATTTCTTCTTATTGATAAACTAATAGATATAATTCCAAAAGAAAGTGCGGTAGGCGTCAAAAATGTAACTTTTAACGAAAATTTTTTTCAAGGTCATTTTGAATCAATGTCTGTTATGCCTGGTGCACTTATTATTGAATCTATGGCTCAATCTGCTGGCACACTTGTTATGCATAGTCTTAAAAAAAATCAAGAAAATATTTCAGTATATTTACTAACCGTTGATAAAGCTAAATTTAGAAAGCCCGTATGTCCAGGAGACACTCTATTTCACAGAGTGGTAAAAAAACAAAATGTCAAAAATATCTGGAAATTTAAATGTACATCTTTTGTCAATGAAAAATTAGTCGCAGAAGCCGAAGTTTCTGCAATTATCAACCCTGTAAATTAATTCCTTGTAATAATTTGTAATTATTTATTATTTGTGACATTCACCGTATTAATCTATAAAATATTATGACTAGTAATTCTGTCATTCATAGAGATAGCCAAATTGGAAAAAATGTAAAAATAGGTTCTTTTTGTACGATAGGAGCTAATGTGTCAATAGATGATAATTGCATTGTTCATAATAATGTTGTAATCGAGGGAAATGTAAGAATCAAAAATAACGTTGAAATTTTTCCTTTTGTCTCAATTGGCTCTATTCCTCAAGACTTAAAATATAGAGGAGAAAAAACAAAAATATTTATTGATGAAAATTGCAAAATTAGAGAATTTGTTACCATTAATCTGGGAACAAAAGGGGGTGGAGGAATAACAAAAATTGGTAAAAATTGTTTATTAATGGTCGGAACTCACATTGCCCACGATTGTATAGTTGGTAATGACATTATATTTGCAAATCATTCTACACTTGCTGGGCATGTTATTATTGAAAACAATGTTGTTGTAGGCGCTCTAAGTGCAATTCATCAATTTAGTCGGATTGGAGAAGGTGCTATGATTGGTGGAATGTCTGGTGTGACAGCTGATGTCATCCCTTTTTCGACTGTTATGGGCAACAGGGCTAAACTCAGCGGTTTAAATCTTATTGGATTAAAAAGAAATAATTTTGATAAAAGCGAGATAACTGAATTAAGAAAAGTATTTAAATATATTTTTTTCAGCAAAAATAAAACGTTAAATGATAGAATTCTTGAGATAAAAAAAAAAAAACTAAATCTTTATACTGTTGATTCAATTCTAAACTTTCTTGAATCAAAATCCAAACGTTCGTTTACTATGCCATAAGATAAATGAAAAAAATTGTTTTGTTAACCGGAGGAGGGGATCTTCCTATAGAAGTCATAAGAAAATTGATAAACATGAAAATTACTTTTTTTTGTTTGATATTTGAGAAAAATCCTGTTTCTAAAATTATTTTAAAAAAAAATCATAAATTAATAAATTTTGGTAAAATAATATCAGAGTTATTGGAACTGAAAAGTTTGGGTTTCAATCATGTTGCTTTAGTTGGAAACTTAAAAAGACCAAGAATAAGCGACGTAAAGCCAGATTTAAACTCTGCTAAGATTATCCCAAAGTTTGTTAAGATTTTGTTAAAAGGTGGTGATAACAATCTTTTAGATTTTTGTATTAATTATTTAAATAATATTGGGTTTAAGGTTTTAGATCTTCGAAAAATAATTCCTGAAAATTTCTTAAGTTCTGGAAATATTACTAAAATTAATTTATCAAAGATAATAATAGATGATATTCAGAAAGGAAAAAAAATTCTTGATTGTATCTCTAAATTTGATATTGGACAATCACTCGTAATACAATCTGGAAATGTTATTGGAATTGAAGCTGCTCAGGGAACAGACAAGCTTATAAAAGATTCATATAATTATTTAAATAAAAATGAAAAATCAATTTTAGTAAAGCTTGCTAAAGTGAAACAAAATTTAAAGGCAGATTTACCAACAATTGGAGTTAAAACAATCAAGAATTGTTATAAATCTGGTATTTCAGGCATTGCTTATTCAGCAAATAAAACGTTGTTTATTAATACACAGGAGATTGTGAAATATTGTAAACAAAATAATATTTTTTTATATGGTGTGTAAGGCGTGAGAATTATAATTTTGGCTACTGAGCCCTCAGGTGATTTTTTAGGTGCTAAATTAATCAAAAATCTCGAAAAGCATAAAAAAGTAGTAATTTCAGGTGTTGGTGGAGAACAAATGAAAGTAGCAGGTTTACAATCGTGGGTTCAAATCAACGAGTTTAATGCAATTGGAATTTTTGAAGTATTAATAAGAATTTTCAAATTTTTAAAACTTTTCAAACTTATACAAAGAAAAATTTTAGATTTTAACCCTGATATTTTAATCACAATTGATTCACCAAGTTTTAGTTATAGGATTGTTAAGAGACTTCAAAGTTTGAGAAATAAAACTAAATTTATTCATTACGTTGCCCCCACCGTCTGGGCCTGGAAATCTTATAGAGCTAGGATATTTTCCAAACTATATGACCAAATGTTTACATTATTTGATTTTGAACCAAAATATTTTAGGAAATTAGGGCTTCAAACTGATTTTGTGGGCCACCAAATTTTTTTCGATAAAAAAGTAATAAAAAAAAAAAAAAAATACATTTCTTTTTTTCCAGGCTCCAGGACGATTGAAATTAAAAATAATATGAAGAAACTTCAAGAGATAATTGCCGAGTCTGAGAAGATTTTTTCTGAATTTGATATATTTATATTAACTCTCAACGAACAAGCTAAATATATAAAAAAAATTATAAAATCAGAAAAAATTAAAATTATTTCTGATTATAAAAAAAAACATCAAATTATGAGGCAGACATATTTGGCGGTAGCTGCTTCTGGTTCTGTGACTTTGGAATTGATAAAGTATAAAGTACCAACAATTGTTTTTTATGAAACACATTGGTTGACAAAATTTATACTTAAATTATTTGTTAAAGTAAAATATGCTTCTTTGATAAATATTGTCTACAAAAAGGAAATTATACCTGAATTTTTATTTAACAAGTTTAACTCACAAAATATAGTTGGTACTATGAAAGATTTCATTAAGAAAAAAGATCTTAGGTCAAATCAAATTAAACATTTTGATAATTTCCAAAAAAAAATGCTTTTTAATAATAGGAATCCATCTGCTTTGATTGTTAATAAGTTAAAAATTTATTTTTAATCCACTTGTAAAGGGAACATTTTCTGGATATTTTTTCTGTCATTAATTTTTACAAATTCTCTGTTGTCATTTCCGTTGTAAAGTTGCCGTGGTCTACTAATTCTGTTTTCGCTTTCAGTCATTTCCTTCCACTGCGAAATCCACCCAACTGTTCTAGCAACTGCAAAAATAACAGTAAACATAGATTCTGGTAAACCCAAAGCTTTAAGAATAATTCCTGAGTAAAAGTCAACATTTGGATAAAGCTTTCTTTTAATAAAATATTCATCATTGAGCGCAATTTTTTCAAGTTTAGTAGCCAGTTTAAATAGAGATATATTGAAATTGTCTACTTCATTTAAGAGATTATGACAGTATTTTCTTAATACGGTTGCTCTTGGGTCATGATTTTTATAAACTCTATGCCCAAAGCCCATAAGTCTAAAGGGATCATTTATATCTTTAGCCTTTTTTATATATTTATCAATATTTCCTTCTTTACCAATTGTTTTTAACATTCTAATAACTGATTCATTCGCTCCACCATGGGCAGGTCCCCACAAAGATGCAACTCCTGCTGCTACGCAAGCGAAAGGGTTTGCTCCTGAGGATCCAGCAATTTTAACCGTGGATGTCGATGCATTTTGTTCATGGTCAGCATGCAAGATTAATAGTTTATCTAAAGCATCTACACTTGCTTTAGTGGGCTTGTATTCGCCACATGGTGTAGAAAAAAGCATGTGAAGAAAATTTTCACTGTAAGATAACTCATTTTTAGGATATATAAAAGGCTGTCCTAATGAGTATTTATATGCCATTGCTGCCATTGTTGGAAGCTTCGCAAGAAGGCGGCTAACAGCAACCCATTTGCCCTTATTAGTCGAGAAGTCATATTTTTTTTCTGGATAAAACGAGGATAATGCTCCTACAATCCCTACCATGACGGCCATTGGGTGAGAATCCCGTCTAAATCCGCTGTAAAAACGCAATATCTGTTCATGTAACATTGTATGATGCGTTAAAATATTGATAAACTTCGTTTTATTTTCTTTACTTGGAAGATCACCATTAAGTAAAAGATAGCAAACTTCTGGATAGTCTGAATTTTCAGCAAGATCCTCTATTTTATAACCCCTATGTAACAGAATTCCTTTTTCGCCGTCAATAAATGTGATTTTTGACTCGCAACTAGCTGTAGACTTAAAGCCAGGATCATATACAAACATACCTGTTTTCTCGTAGAAAGATGAAAGATCTGCAACCGCGGGTCCACAAGATCCATCTTTCACATCAAACTCATAAACCTTTCCGTTTCTATTATCTTTAATTGTTAATGTTTTTTTTGTCATTATTAAAAATTATCTATTGATTCTTTTAATTGTTTTTTGTAATCCCAAGACTTTAATAATTTTCGATAAAGATGGACCAAATAAACTTCCTGTAATTAATAATCTTAGCGGTTGTCCTATCGACTTAAAATCTATTTGGTAATACTTAATCACTTCTTTTATTTCATTTTCTATATTTAACTCATTCCATTCAATAATGTTTGAAAACTTATCACAAATTAATGACTTGTATTTTTCAAAATTTTCAAGAATAAGTTTTTCTTCATTTGTAAAATTTTTTTTCACAGAAGTCATTTGTAAAACATTGGAAGCGATTTCATTTAAAGATGACGATCTATCTTTAAAAATACTAATAAGCTCAATTAACTCTTTTTGATTGAAAAAGTCAATATTTTTTAATTGTTCATCATTATTTTTAATATAATCAAATATCCCTTTATTTGACATTTTCTTAATATAAAAGTTATTAAGAAAATTTAATTTTTTTTCGTCATACCTTGCTGGTGATTTACCTAAACTATCTAATTCAAAATTTTTCTTCAAGAAATCAAAAGAGAAGGTCTCTTGGTTTCCATATGACCAACCCAGACGTGCTAAATAATTTATAATGGCTTCTGGAAGATATCCCTTCATTTTGTAATCAATTAATGAAGTTGAGTTATCCCTTTTAGACATTTTTTGATTATCTTTATTGTGAATTAACGAAATATGAGCAAAATTTGGTTTATAATTCAAAAAATCAAAGATAATTTTCTGTCTAAAGCTATTGGTCAAATGATCATCTCCTCTAATTATATCTGTTATTTTCATTTTGAAATCATCAGCAGCAGATGACAATAAAAAGGTTGGTGTTCCGTCACTTCTAATAATTATATAATCATCGATTTCATTTGCGCTTACTTTAACATTACCTTGTATCCTATCTTTGATAATATGATCACGGTTTAAAGGAGACTTAATTCTTATACAAAAATCTTTTTTTGTTGGTAGTAGATTTTGTTTATCTCTCCATTCACTATAAAATTTTTGTTTTGAATTGCTGAATTGTTGAATGTATTCTTTATCGTGATAACATTTATAAGCTAACCCTTTTGACAATAATGATTCTGCTATTAAAGTGTGTTCAGTTTGATTATTACTCTGGTAAATTATATCGTCGTCCACTTCAAGACCTAACCATTCAAGACTTTTAGTTATAACCTTTGTGGACTCTTCAGAATTCCTATTTCTGTCAGTATCCTCAATTCTCAGTCTAAATTTTCCATTATTTCTTTTAGCATGAAGATAATTAAATAAAGCTGTTCTTGCTCCACCCAGATGCAGTGCACCTGTTGGAGAAGGGGCAAATCTAGTAATAACTGTCATTTAAATTTATGAATTAAAATTTACTAAAATTTTCTAATTAGTCCTACTAATTTACCTTGTATTTTGACTCTACCTTCTCCAAAAATTCTTGTTTTAAAATTTTTATTGGATGGTTCGAGAGCTATAGAATTTTTAAAAGATCTAAATTTTTTTAATGTAACTTCGTTTTCATCAATTAACGCTACGACTATATCACCAGTCTGTGCAAAATTTGTTTTACATATTATAACAATATCACCATCGAAGATCCCTTCGTCTATCATGGAGTCTCCATTAACTTCTAGTGTATAATGCTCTTCTTTATTGTTAATTAGGTAGTTTGGTACTGAAATTTGTTCAAAACTTCCAGTAATTGCCTCTATGGGGTTACCTGCAGCTATTCTACCCAAAAAAGGTAATTTTGTTTTATCAGTTTGAATACTATTTTTTTTTAAATCATTTAATTTTAATGCTCTTGCTTTGTGTGGTATTTTTTTTATGTAACCTTTATCTTCAAGGCTTGATAGTAACTTATATATTCCAGATTTGGACTTAATACTTAAATTATCCTTCATTTCTTCGAAAGTAGGAAATAAATCTTTAGCGTGATAATACGATTTAATATAGTCCAAAAGTTTTTTTTGTTTAATTGTCAGCATAATAAATGTTCTACATGCGTTCTACTAATATGTCAAGGGTTTTTGATTATCTATTTCTTCAAAGACAAGGATTTTAATTTTTTCATTTGGTTTAACAGATTTAGAGTAAGGAGGTCTTATTAAAATACCATTTGAAACTTTCAACATATTGATTAAAGAGCTATCTTGATTTTTAATAATTTCAAATTTTTTGTTTTTGATGATCACTCTTTGAAATAATGTCAAATTTTTATTCTTCTCAATAAAAGATTTTGATAAGAATTCAATAAACTTCAAATTTACAAATTTTTTACCGTAAAAAGAATTAATGTATATTGGAAGAAAATTTATTAAAGACATAAAACATGAAACTGGATTACCTGGTAATCCTAAAAAAAACTTATTTTTATCTAATCTTCCAAATGTTGTCGGCTTGCCTGGTTTAATTGCTACTCTCTCAAATAAAATTTTTAATCCAAATTCTTTTAATGATTCTTTGACTATATCGTACTTTCCTTTAGATATTCCACCACTAGTAATCAATAAATCAAAATCCTTTAATGATTTAAATTTTTTTAGAAATTCAATTTTATTGTCTTTAGAAAATTGAATAGAAACAACTTCTCCTCCAAATAGTTCAACAAAATGTTTGATAAAAATATTGTTAGTTGAGACAACTAAGCTTGATTTACTATTATCAATTATCAACTCGTCTCCGGTGCATATTACAAAAACTCTGGGTTTCATTAGAACTTTTAAATAATTTAACCTCATAGATTTAGCCAAAGCTATTGATCTTATATTCATGACGTCATTGCTGAAAAGATATTTTTTATTTTTAGTTAAATCTGAGGACTTTCTCCTAATAAAAAATTCTTTTGAAAGTGAACTGATAATCAAATAATTATTTTTTATTTCAAAGTTTTCTTTCGGTATAACATGTTTATCGTCACCAAATATTGGAGCACCGGTGTAAACTAAATAACATTCTCCATTTTTAAAATTTTTACCTTTTTTATCTCCAGCTTTTGACTCACCAATTATTTTCAGTTTTAATTTGTTTTCTTTCTTTAAAATTACTGCCCCATCCATTGCGGATAAATTAGTTTTAGGAAGGTTAATTTTAGAATAATAATCTTTTCCAAGAATTCTGTTATTTGATTTTTCTGTGTGAATTGATTCAAGTTTTTTTGATCTAATAACATTTTGTGAAATTAATTTAAGCGCTTTTGTATATTTTATCATTTTTATATTTGCCAGATTTTCCACCGCTTTTATATATCAACCTAACGTTATTTATAATAATTTCTTTATCAAAACTTTTGCACATATCATAAATTGTTAAACATGCAATTGAACAAGAAGTTAGTGCTTCCATTTCAACTCCGGTCATGTAAGTACTTTTGACAATAGCAATAACTTCAACAGAGGAATTTCTTTTGTCAATTTTAAAGTTTATGTTAACTGAGCCTAGGTTAATGTTATGACATAAAGGAATTAGTTCGTGTGTTTTTTTTGCAGCTAATGTTCCAGCTAAAATTGCAGTATTAAATATTGAGCCTTTAGGACTATCATCTGAAACAATTTTTTTGAAAGTTTTGGAACTAAACTTTACAATGGCAACGGCACGAGCTTCACGAGATGTTGATTTCTTTTTTGAAATGTCTACCATTTGAACTTCTTTCTTGTTTTTTAAATGACTAAAACTCATTTTTTTATTATCTCAATAGTTTTTTTCTTTAGGTTATTAGAAGCCATTAAATATTCTCCAATTAAAAAACCATCTGCTCCCATTTTTGTAAAATATCTCAATTGTTCATTCGATTTTAATCCACTTTCGCATATTTTTATTATTCCTTTTGGAATTTTTTTTGATAGTCTTTCAAAAGTTTCTAGATCAATCTTAAGTGTTTTTAGGTTTCTGTTATTTATACCGATACATTCAACATTTAAATTGATAGCTCTTTTAAGTTCAGTTTCGTCATGTACTTCTACGATTACGTCCAAATTAAGTTCCTTAGATATTTCATAGAATCTTTTTGCCTCATTATCTTCTAAGATGGCTAATATAAGAAGAATACAATCTGCGCCATAAAAGTAGCTTTCATATATTTGCCATTCATCTAAAATAAAATCTTTTCTTAAGATTGGTATATCAACAATTCTTTTTACTTGATTTATATAATTTATGTCACCTTGAAAATAATTTTTTTCCGTGAGAACTGATAAACATGATGCTCCTGCTTTTTCATAATCTTGTGCAATTTGGTTTAAATTAAATATTCTACATATTTCTCCTTTGCTTGGAGAAGATTTTTTGATTTCCGCTATTAAATTAAATTTGTTGCAGTCTTCATTAGTAAGTTTCTTTAAAAAATTTCTTCTTTCAGATATTACAATTTTATTTTTGTAGTTAATATTAGTTTTTAACTTATTTATTTCGTAAATTTTTTTTTGACAAATTTCTTGGAGAATATTCATTTTAACTTTTTATCAATGTCTTAAGTTTATTTAATATTAATCCATTATTAATTTTATCTTCAACAGTATTTATTCCTTGTTTAATTGTTTTTACTTTATCACTTATAAGTAAACCTGCTGCTGCATTCAAAATGATGTTATCTCTTATTGCCCCAGTTTCACCCTCAAATACTCTTTTCATTAAAAAAGAATTTTCTTGAGCTGATCCACCTTTTAATTCATGATCTTTTCTTATTTTAAATCCAATCTCACTTGGATCTAATACTTTTTTCTTACCAACTTTTCCATTTTTGACTTCAATAAATAAATTTTTTGAAGTTGTAGTTAGTTCATCATAGCCATTAAGATTAAATACCACCCATGCCTTTTTTAAATTAAGTTTTGAAATACATTTTGCATGTGTTTCTAAATTTTTTTCGTCGCTGACACCAAGTAGTTGATAGTCAAGTTTTACCGGATTTAGTAAAGGCCCTAGAAGATTGAAAATTGTTCTAAATGGGAGAGATCTTCTTATTTCGGCAAAACTTTTTAATACGGAATGATAATGAGGTGCAAATAGAAAGCAGATGTTATTTTTTTTAAAATATTTTATAGTTTCATTTTTATTTAAATCTATTTTAATTCCTAATGATTCTAATAAATCAAAACTTCCAGACTTTGAAGTAACGGATCTATTTCCGTGTTTTGCAATCTTTACATCGCAAGCAGATAAAACAATCGATGTTGCTGTTGAAAAATTAAAACTATTTTTATTGTCACCACCTGTACCGCATGTATCCATGATTGAACCAGTTAAGGAAATTTTATTCATTTTTTTTCTTAAAATTTTAATGAATGCAAAAATTTCTTCGTATTTTTCACCATTTTGAAATAAAAATGATAAAAGGCTAACAATTTCATAATCGTTGATTTTTCTGTTAATGATATTTTCTGCTAACAAATTAGATTCAAATTCGTTTAAAACTGATCCATTTATAATTTTGTCTGTTAAATTTTTATTGTTGCTCATATTTAAACTGTATATTAAAAAAACTACGTTTTTGTATTTTTTAAAAAATTTTTTAGCAAAAGGTGACCGTGATCTGTTGCAATGCTTTCAGGATGAAATTGAACACCAAAAAATGGTAATCTTTTATGTTCAATAGCCATTATAACATTATGTTCAGTTTTAGCTGTGATTAAAAGGTTAGATTTAACAGTTTTTTGATCAACAATCAGGGAATGATACCTTGTTGCATTAAACGGATTATCTATACCCTTAAATAATTTTGATTTGTTATAGAAAATTTTGCTAACTTTACCATGAACCGGCTCCCCACTTTGAACTACCTTTGCATCAAAACATTCGGCTATGACTTGATGTCCTAGACAGACACCTAATGTTGGGATAGGTTTTTTTCTAGTTGAGTTTAACTTTATTAGATCCATGCAAATTCCTGCGTTTGTTGGAGTACTGGGACCAGGGGATATAACCAAAGATGTTGGATTTAATTTTAATACTTCGTCAGATGAAATTTCATCGTTTCTGAAAACTTTTACTTTTTCCCCAATTTCTTGAAAATAATGTACTAAATTATAAGTAAAGCTATCGTAATTATCTATTAATATTAACATTATCTAAAATTTTTTGCTTGTTCACACGCGGTAAGAAGAGCAAGAGCCTTGTTTTCTGTTTCTTTAAACTCATTGATAGGCTTGCTATCTGCAACTATTCCAGCACCAGATTGGATATAAATATATTTATCTTTTATAACTGCAGTTCTTAATGCAATGCAAGTATCAATGTTACCATCTGCTGAAATATACCCTACAGATCCAGCATAGACATTTCTTCTATTTTTTTCTAGTTCTTCTATAATTTGAATGGCTCTAATTTTCGGAGCTCCTGTAACGGTTCCAGCAGGAAATCCACTGAATAGAACATCTGTCTTCTTTTTGTTTTTATCTATTATTCCTTCTATATTTGATACAATATGCATTACATGTGAAAAATATTCTATATACATCTTATCAGTAACATTTACTGAGCCTGGCTGTGTTACTCTACTTAAATCATTTCTTCCTAAATCCAAAAGCATGAGGTGTTCTGATATTTCTTTTGGATCGTTAAGCAAGTCATTTTTTAAACTTTGGTCCTCTGTATCAGTTTTGCCGCGTTTTCTGGTTCCTGCTATTGGCCTTATAGTTACTTTTTTTTTGTCTAATTTTATCAAGATCTCTGGACTTGAACCAACTATGGAAAAGTTTTTGAAATTCATATAAAATAAATATGGAGAAGGATTAAGATATCGAAGTGCTCTGTATACTGAAAGAGAATTTGTTTTAATTTTTTTCTTAAAGATTCTTGATATAACAACTTGGAATATTTCACCTTCATATATGTATTTTTTAGCTTTATTAACCATGTTTTTAAACTCTTGATAGTTAGTATTCGATTTTACATTTTTAAAAACATTAACGTTCTTTTTTGTATTCGATGAACTAAAACTTTCTTTCGATATCGGTCTGTTAATTTTTTTTATGACACTATAAATTTCTTTTTTTGCTTTTTCAAAAGAATCTTTTGCCTTTAATTTACTTTTACATACGAGTTTAGTTACGATTAGCTTATCATTTACGTTATCAAAAACTAAAGTGATGGATGGCCTAATAAAAATTGAATCTGGAAGATCAAGACTATTTAATTTTTTTAAATTTACGTTTTCAAAATATCTTATCATTTCATAACCCATGTAACCAAAAAAACCTGAAGATATTGATGGTATTATATTTGGAAGTTTAAGATTATTACTATTAAATAAGTTTTTTAAACTATCTAATGGATCCGTTTTTAGAATTTTACTTTTAGAAGAAATATTTAAATCTTTGATTTTACAAATATTATTTTTACACTCCCATATTAGATCAGGCTTTAGCCCAATTACTGAATACCTACCTTTTTGGCTTCCCTTTTCAACTGATTCAAACAAAAATGTGTAATCCTCCTCCTTTAATTTAATTAGAGCAGAAACAGGAGTGTGAACGTCTGCAGCAAATGTATGGAATAAAAGTTGATTTTTACCTGCAATATAATTTTTTTTAAAAAGTTCTAACTCAGGCTGATTGATATCCATTTTAATTTAGTTGATCGATGACATCATCATTTATTGTAATCTTATATTTTTTTCTTAATGCTTCAGAAAATTGAGCAAGTAAATCAATTGTAAGATCATCTTTTATTTTCTTTGTGAATTCTTTGATTTCTTTTTCATCATTACTCAAATTATTTAAAATTTCCGCGTTTTTGGCTATTATAATTTCACTATTACCCCTTTTTTCGATATTTATATCACCAAGATTTGAATCAAATATCTTGCTGATTAAGGGTATTGGTAACTCACTACTATCAGGAAGAACTCTGGTAAATGGTTTGACTCCTTTAATTTCAAGTTTGTACTTATTTGCAACATCCTTAAAACTCTTACCATTAGAAATTTCATTTTTAATTTTCTCAGCTTTATCTTGCGCATTTTTTAATTTTAAATCAAAAATAAGTTTTTTTCTGACTAACTCTTTTGATTCATCAAGGGTTAACTGTCTCGGTTTTATTATATCAGTAACTAAACTGATTGCTAAACCTTCATCTTTGTCAATATCAATTATATTTCCCTCTTCATTTATTTTTTGATTGAAGATCGTTCTGAGAATTCTTTCGTCTTGAAACTCGTTATTTACTTGTTTATTTTGCTTAATACCTTCATTATCAATTTTGTTAGCAACAATCATTTTTACCTCTAAAATCTTTGATATTTCTGCAAAAGTATTTCCAGATGCCAATAAATCTTCAAGTTCATCTTGAAGATCAAATACAGCTTCTTTCCCTTTTTCAAGAAGTAGCTCATTTTCAAATTGCTTTTTTACTTCTTCGTATGAAACCTCTTTTCTTTCTTTGGAATCTATTATTTTTAAAATATGCCAACCGAATGAACTCTCAATTGGTTTTGATATTTCACCTTTCTTTAAACTAAAAGTTGCTTCGATTATCTCGTCGGGTAGATCATTTTTTGTATTCCATCCTAAATCAATATCATCTTCAGTAAGATTAGCCATTGTTTTTGCTGTAGAAGTAAAATTATTAAAATTTACTTTCTTTCTTATTGATTCTACATCAGATTTTGAGTCTACAATGATTTGGTGTAGATATTTTTGTGCAGGCTCAACTAATAATTCTTTTCTTTCTTCATAAAGTAATTTAATTTCTTCATCAGTAACAGTTGATTTTTTTGCATATTCTTTGGCGTCTAATAAAAGTGTTTCAGCACTTCTAAACTCTTTAGACATAAAGTCTGATTTATTTTCTTCATAATATTTTCTAATTTTTTCATTTGAAGGTTTAGCAAACTCTTCTTCTTCAACCATGATAGTAAGATAATCTACCGTTCTCTCCTCTAAATTATATTTACTCAAGCTATTTTTCATAATATTTGGAATAATCAAGCTAGTACTGATTGTCTCCACCATCTGCTCTCTAGCAAGATCTTGGCGCGTTCCCTCAACATAGGAATCTTCGGTGTAACCGGATTCAGATATCAACTGTCTAAACACTAATTCGCTAAATTGTCCAAGATCGTCTTTAAATGCATCATCACGCAATATCTTATCTCTTACATTAATATCACTGACGGATAATCCTAGTTGTAAGGCTTCATTATTAAACAATGCTCTATTAATTAATGAACTTAATGCTCTATCAACATATCCAAACTCTCTTGATTTTTTAATATCCAATGAAGATCCAAGTAGTTTTCTTATTTCTTCAGTTTGTCTCGAGTACAATGAATAAAATTCCTGTGCAGAAACATCAATTTTCCCTACAGTTGCAACAGTTGATTGTTTTTGTGTAACACCAACTAAATCTTCTGTTCCCCACATTCCAAAGCTAATAATTAAAATAGTTAATAAAGTACCAAATATTATTTTTAGTATTGAGTTTTTTGAACTGTTTCTTAAAGTTGTAAGCATAATTTAAAATAATTGTTAAATCTATATCATAATTATGAGCCAAGTTAAATTAATTGTTTCAAATTGGAAGATGAATCTTAATATAAGTCAAGCACGAATTTTGACAAATAAGCTTAAGAAAATTAAGATTAAAAGAAATGTAATAAAAAATATAATTTGTCCACAATTTATTTTACTTCCAATAATTTCTAATATTGTTAAGAACAGTAATATACTATTGGGTGCCCAAGACTGTCATTATAAAAAGTTTGGAGCATACACAGGTGATACGAGTATAGAATTGATAAAAGAAATTGGATGTAAATATATCATTATTGGTCATTCTGAGAGAAGAGAGTATAAAGGTGAAACAAACGATATTATCAGAGAGAAAGCTGAATTGGTAATATCAGAAAAATTAAAGCCAATAATTTGCATCGGTGAAACTTTAGAAGAAAGAAAAAAAAATAAATACAAAAAAATCTTAGAAGAACAACTTAAAATCTGTATACCAAATAATGTAGATGAAATTATTATCGCATATGAACCAATCTGGTCAATTGGAACTGGTTTGGTTCCAACAGTAGATGAAATTAAGGAAATAAAAAATTTTACCTGCGATTTTGTTTCTCAATCAAAAGAAATATCAAAAATTTTTTTTCTTTATGGTGGCTCTGTAAATTCAAAGAACATTTTTGAAATATTTAAACTTTCAGATGTGAATGGAGCTTTGATTGGTGGATCAAGTTTAAAATTTGAAGAGATTAATAAAATTCTCACATTTGGTTGATTTTTTAATTTTTTAAATTATTGTAATGTTATGTTTTCCGTAGTTCTTTCAGTTCATATATTAATATGTGTTTTTCTAGTTTTTTTTGTTCTACTTCAAAAATCTGAAGGCGGAGGCCTTGGAATTGGGCAATCAAATAGCGGTGGGTTGGGTGATTTTCTATCTACCAGAAGTACATCTAATATATTAACAAAAACAACTTCATTTTTAGCATTTTGTTTTTTTCTAACAAGTATCTCTCTTGTAATTATTGCAAACAAAAACTATAAAAAAGAATCTATCATTGATTCAGGTGAAGACTCAATTATTGATAGACTAGATTTGATACCAGAAGAATTTGACGTTGAAGATCAAAATAATGATGTGAGTGTCCCTGTTGAATAAGGAAGGTAAATCCTCTTACTCAAACCTTTCTATAAATGACTAAATTTATCTTTATAACCGGAGGTGTAGTATCATCTCTGGGAAAAGGTATAGTATCATCATCAATAGCTTCTTTACTCACACTTTGTAAATACAAGGTAAGAATAAGAAAATTAGATCCATATTTGAATATTGATCCTGGAACAATGAATCCTTCTCAACATGGTGAAGTTTTTGTTACTGATGATGGTGCTGAAACCGACATGGATTTGGGACATTATGAGAGATTTACAGGTATAATGTCTAAAAAAAGTGATAATATAACAACTGGTAAAATCTATTCTGAAGTTTTAAAAAAAGAAAGAAGGGGCGATTACCTTGGATCGACTGTGCAAGTAATACCTCACGTAACTGATGAAATTAAAAAGTTTATAAAAAAAGATTTAAATAATGAAGATTTTGTTATCTGTGAAATTGGAGGAACAGTAGGTGATATTGAAAGTCTTCCTTTTTTAGAAGCAATTCGTCAATTAAGAAACGACCTTGGGAAAAGTAAAACATTATTCATTCATTTAACTTTAGTTCCATTTTTATCGTCATCCAATGAATTCAAAACAAAGCCAACTCAGCATTCAGTGAAAGAACTTTTGGGTTTGGGTATCCAACCTGATTTACTATTATGTAGAACTGAAAGAAAATTTGACAAGAAAGCAAAGGAAAAGATTTCTTTATTTTGTAATACTTTATTGGATTCTGTAATTTTAGTTGAAAATGCAAAAACAATTTATGAAATTCCTTTAAAATTATACAAGCAGGGTATATTAAAACAAGTTTTTACTCATCTTAATATAAATCAAAATAGAAATATTAATTTAAAGTTATGGGAGGATTTTCTAGATAAATTCTATAAATTAAAAAATTTTGTATCTGTTGCCATTGTTGGAAAATATACTAATCTTTCTGAATCCTATAAATCTCTCAATGAAGCACTTTTTCACAGTGGAATATTCAATAATACAAGAGTAGAAATTAAATGGGTGGATTCAAAAAAAATTGAAAATATTTCTAAATGTGAACAAGTTTTAAATAACTGTGATGGGATACTTGTACCTGGTGGTTTTGGAAAAGATGGAACAGCTGGTAAGATTAATGCTATAAAGGTTTCAAAAAAATTAAAAATACCATACTTAGGTATATGCTTTGGAATGCAATTAGCAATTTTGGAATCAATTAGTCATCTTAAGGGCTATGAAAACGCTTCATCAACCGAATTTGGAAAAACTTCTCTACCTGTAATATCAATGATTCATGAATGGATAAGAAATAAAAAAATAATTAAGCCTGATCTGAGAAATCTTGGAGGTAGTATGAGACTAGGGTCTTACACTTCAATTTTATTAAAAGGTTCCAGGATTTATTCCATTTATAGAAAAAACAAAATCAATGAAAGACATAGACATCGTTATGAAGTAAATTACAATTACAAAAAACAAATTGAGAGAAGCGGGGTTGTACTGTCTGGAATGTCACCTGATGGAAATTTAGTAGAGATTATGGAGAGAGATGATCATCCATGGTTTATTGGTGTTCAATTTCATCCAGAACTGAAATCAACCCCTTTTAAACCTCATCCTATTTTTAATTCATTTATCAAGGCATTGCTGCATAAACGGTTATTATGAAAAAAATAAAAATATTTGAGGACTTTTATTTCTCAAACAATTCAGAAATTAAATTCATTCTTGGTCCATGCCAAATCGAAAGTAAGCAACACGCTTTTGATGTCTGTCATGAAATTGAAAGATTATCAAAAAAATTAAAATTTAAATACATTTTTAAGAGCTCTTTTGATAAAGCTAATAGAACTAGTCACAAGAGCAAACGAGGTATTGGAATAAAAAAAGGTCTAGATATTTTAACTCAAATACGAGAAAAATTTGGGTGTCCAGTTATTTCAGACGTTCATGAATCGTCACAATGTAAGATTGTAAAAGAATCATTAGATGTTATTCAAATTCCTGCTTTTTTGTGCAGACAAACGGACATTTTAATAGCAGCCGGAAGAACAAAATTACCAATTAATATTAAAAAAGGTCAATTTCTATCGCCGTGGGATATCTCCAATGTCATTCAAAAAGTAGTTTCAACGGGAAATAAAAAATTGCTTCTTACTGAAAGAGGTACAATGTTTGGGTATAATAATCTCGTTTCAGATATGCGATCACTTCCAATAATGAAAAAAACTGGTTATCCAGTAATATTTGATGCAACACATTCCGTACAACTTCCTGGTTTAAAAGGTCATTCTTCAGGTGGTCAATCTGAATTTGTATCAGTTTTATCAAAAGCTGCAGTAACAACTGGAATTTCTGGAATATTTATTGAAACCCACGACAATCCAAAAAAAGCTCCATCAGACGGCTCAAATATGGTATCACTGAAGGAATTAGGTAATTTAATTCATTCAATAATTCTGTATGATAATCTATCCAAGAACGAGAGGCTAAATTAATGTCAAAAATCAAATCACTCTTTGCGAGAGAGATAATTGATAGCAGAGGAGTCCCAACTGTTGAAGTTGAAATAGAGTTAACATCTAATCATAGAAGTATTGCCTCTGTTCCCTCTGGAGCTTCAACAGGAACTTTTGAAGCTTATGAATTAAGAGATGGAGATAAAAATCGATTTTTTTCAAAAGGTGTCAAGAACGCGATTAATTTGATCAACTCTGAGGTCAAAGAAACAATTTTAGGGCTTGATGTAATGAATCAAAAAGAAATTGATACTATTTTAATAGAGCTGGATGGAACCAAAAACAAAAAAAGGCTTGGAGCAAATTCAATTTTGGCAGTATCACTTGCGTGTGCAAAAGCAGCTTCAACATTTTTAAACACACCTTTATACAAATATATTGGAGGAATACAAAATACTATTCCAACACCAATGATGAATATTATCAACGGAGGATGCCATTCGAACAACGCATTAGATTTCCAAGAATTCATGATAATTCCTGCACATTTTAAATCATTTAAAGAATCGTTAAGAGCTGGTTGTGAGGTATTTTATTATTTAAAGCAATTACTAATTTCTAAAAATCTTTCAACATCAGTTGGAGACGAGGGAGGGTTTGCACCAGATATTTCATCAAATAGAGAATGTCTTGATTTAATTATTAATGCAATAGATAAAGCAGGTTATAAACCTGGAAAAGAAATTTATATCGCACTAGATGTTGCAGCATCAGAATTTTTTAATAAACAAATGTATACGCTTTCTGGTGAATCACTGAAAGTAAATAGTGAAGGTCTTATAAGATACTATGATAATTTAATTAAAAACTACCCAATCATTTCAATTGAAGACGGACTTGACGAAAATGATTGGGATGGGTGGAGAGCACTTACCTCTGAAATAGGTGATAAATGTCAACTTGTTGGTGACGATCTATTTGTAACATCAACAGAAAGATTAAAAAAAGGGATTGATAGTGATTGCGGTAATTCCGTTTTAATAAAACTTAATCAGATTGGCACAGTAACTGAAACTATTAATACAATAGTATTAGCTAAACAAAATAATTTTAATACAATAATTTCGCACAGATCAGGAGAAACAGAGGAAACTTTTATTTCAGATTTTTCAGTAGGAATGTCATCAGGTCAGATAAAAACCGGTTCTCTCTGTAGATCTGAGAGAATTTCTAAATATAATCAACTGTTAAGAATAGAAGATAGAGAGGAAAACTTGAAATTTTCTGGTGTTGATCCCTTCAATAAATATTTATGAGTGTGATTAAAACAAAATTTATAATTTTTATAAATTTTTCAATTTCTTTCTTTTTATTATTTGAAATATTATTTAGTGAAAAAAATATATTCAAATTTCTTAATAATTTTGATTTGATAAACGAATATCAAACTACTTTAATAAATAAAAAAAAAAAGTTTGAGGCACTTGAAAATTTTTTAGATAATTTTAAGAGTTCAGATGAATTTAAAAAAATTGTCATAAAAGACAAACTATTCTATAAAGAAAAGGATGAAAAAATCTTTTTATATGATTAATTTTCAACAATATTTAGACAAATATTAATCATTTCTTTTACTGTTGAGTTGATAATGGATTTACGATCCTTTAGATTAAAACACTTTTTAAAAGAAAAAGTCTTTTCCTTATAATTTACTCCGATGAAAACTGTTCCAATTGGGAAATTTTTATTTAAAATCGCCGGTCCTGCTTGACCGGTACAAGAAATAGCAAGTGTTTTTCTGGAATTTGAAAATTTAATTACTTCGTTTACCATATACTTTGACATTTCTTTACTAACTACATTCGTTTTATCTATTTTTTTTTTAAGTCCTAAAATCTTTGATTTAGACTCGTTTGTGTATGTAACGAGACTATAGTTAAAAATTTTAGAAGCATCTTTATTTTTTATTATCTCAAATGCAAATCTTCCACCTGTTATGGATTCTGCGGCACAAAGTTTTATATTCTTTTTCCGTAAAATATGTATTAATCTTTTTGTTTTACTCTCATATTTCATAATAAATGAAAAAAATAATTGCTACAATCAAACCAGCAATAACGTCATCAATAAGCACACTAGAAATGCTCTTTTGATTATCAAAATAACTTATTGGGAATGGTTTGCTGATATCAAGAATTCTAAAAAGGAAGAAAGCCAAAAAATAATCTATAATTTTTTCATTACAAAAAATCAAGGCTATGGTTTGTCCTATATATTCATCACAAACGACATATTTTGGATCTTTATCTTTATTATTTAATAGTAAGATTTTTAATAAAAGTAATGAAAAAAAATAATAAGTGGTGATACAAAGAATTAATATTTCTAATGTGACGTTTATTTTTACAAACCATACAACTGGTAGAACAATGAGAGATGCAATTGTTCCAGGAAAAAAAGGAAAAAATCCAACTCCAAACCCAGAACAAAAAAAAAGGGGAAAGTTTTTAATCATCTTTTGATAATGTTACTGAAACTTGACAAGCAATACCTTCCTCTCTGCCGAGAAACCCAAGTGTTTCTGTTGTTGTTCCTTTAATGTTAATTTTTTTAAAATCAATGTCGAGAGCTTTTGCAACACTTTTTGTGAATTTTTTTTGGTATTTTGAAACTTTTGGTTTCTCACAAATTAAAGTAACATCTAGATTATTTATTTTAAACTTTTCACTTTGAAGTAATTTTTTTGCATATTTCATAAAAAAAATTGATTGTCTATTTTTCCACTTCTTTTCAGTTGGGGGGAAGTGATTTCCTATATCACCTAGGCACAAACCTCCTAAAATAGCGTCAACAATTGAATGAAAACCAACGTCTGCGTCTGAATGTCCATCTAAACTTTTATCAAATGGAATCGTGATTCCAAATATTGTAAGTTTATTCCCCTTTTTAAATTTATGTACATCAAAGCCAGTTCCCACTCTTATGTCGTTCATATCATTATTTCTATTTTTAACTATCAATTTACCTATTTTATAGTCTTCTTTGGTAGTTATTTTAAAGTTTATTTTTTCCCCTTTAATTAACTTAATTTTATTTCTTAATTCATATAAAATCATAGAATCGTCAGTATGAATAGATTCTTTATTTTTTTTGTGAGCTTCATAAATTGAATTAAAACAGTAACCTTGTGGTGTTTGTATTAGTTTTAAGTTATCCCTTGGTATATTTGTGTATTTCTTATTTTTAAAATATCTAGCTGAATCATAAACTTTTATAGATGGTATAACGCTTATTTCGTTCTCAAGTTTTTTTAATACTTTTTTTAATAAACTCACGCTAAAGAAAGGTCTCACTGCATCATGAATTACTACATATTTAGGGTTCAAAGATTTTGCTGCGTTCAAACCATTAAAAACTGACTTTTGCCTGTTATCCCCACCAAGAACTACTTTAATATATTTATTGTTAAATAATTTTTTAGTCGATTTAAAAAAATCTTTATGACTAACAACTATAATGTAACTAAATAAATTTGAACTAATAAATTTTTCAACGCTAGTTTCTATAATTGTTTTTTTATTTAATTTATAAAACTGTTTTGGTTTAGATATATCAAATCTTTTGCCAGTTCCTCCACTAAGTATTATTGCTAGATTATTTTTTTGCATTAAATATTATAGTATAAATATTATATGAATGTTTACACGTCAATTGAAGCCATCTCTATCTTAAGCTTTATTCTATTTTCTCTGTTATGTTTTACAAGGATAGAAAATAATACAGATATAAATAAAATTTCTTACTTATTCTCTTTATTTTTTCAAGCGTTTGTAGGGATTATTTATTATTTTTTTGTTTTGAACTTTCTTTCAAATAAGCTTGCACTTGTTGCCTCTCTTTTAATTGTGATATTCTTTTCAATTTTTTTTATCTTATCTATATTTTCGTTTCAATTTATCAGATTACGCGTTCTCTTTATTCCTTTCTTTTTAGTAATAATTATTTTTAGGTTTCTTATTTGTATATCATCACTCGGTGAAACTAATAATGTACAACTATTTGAAAGTCAATATTTAGTTCTTCATATTATTACATCATTGTTATCATATTCACTAATAACAATAAGCCTTGTGACATCTTTTTGTATTTTTATTCAAGATTCTAATATTAAAAAAATGAAGTATAATAGAATTATAAATAATTTCCTTCCTTCTATGTATGAAAGTGAAATCCTAGCGATTAGGTTTTTATACTTAACAATTATTTTTTTAATTATTTCTTTGGTATCTGGACTGTATTATTTTATTGAAACTGGGAATAAATTAATTTATTTTTTTAACGAAAAAGTTATTTTTAGTTTAATTTCATTATCGCTTACTTTAACAATAATTATCGTAAGAATATTTAGAGGTATATCAGGGAATATGGTTTTTAAGATGGTTTTACTGAGTTATCTATTAATTAGTTTTTCTTATTTCGGAGTTAGATTGTTAAACTAATGTTAAATGTTGGTGGATTACAAATAAATTCTAATTTTCTGCTAGCACCAATGTCAGGTGTAACTGACTATCCATTCAGAGAAATAGTAAAAAAATTTAAACCAGGATTGGTATTTTCAGAGATGATTGCCAGTAGAGCACTACTTGCTAAAAATTCCAAAACAATGAAAATGATTAAAAAAACTGATAATTATCTTTCAGCAGTTCAAATTGCAGGTTGTGATCCAGAAGTTATGGCAGAAGCTTCAAAAATTTGCGAAGATAATGGAGCAGACATAATAGATATCAACATGGGTTGTCCTGTGAAAAAAGTGGTTAATGGCTACGCAGGTTCTGCATTAATGAAAGATGAAATATTAGCAACTAAAATATTAGAATCTGTTTCTAACTCTGTAAAAGTTCCAGTTACATTGAAAATGCGTAAAGGTTGGGATGATAATTCTTTAAATGCGCCTAAGATTGCAAAGATTGCCGAGGACTGTGGTATTAAGATGATTACCATTCATGGCAGAACAAGATGTCAAATGTATAAAGGTAAGTCAGATTGGAAGTTCGTTAAAAATGTGAAAAGTAACGTTAAAATACCGGTTCTTGTAAATGGAGATATAACAAATAATAAAAATTTAAAACAAGCATTAAAAGAATCTCAAGCTGATGGTGTAATGATTGGAAGAGGTTCTTATGGAAAACCTTGGATATTCGAAGAGTTCAGTTCAAATAAAAATAACTTTAAAATAGATGATGAATTAAAAAAGCAAATTATTCTTAATCATCTCCAACTCAGTTTAGATCATTATGGAAAAGATGTTGGCTTAAAATCATTTAGAAAACATCTAGGTTGGTATTCAAAGTCAATAAATAACTCTAATGAATTTAGATTCAAAATAAACCAATGTACAGACGAAATTATTTTAAAAAATTTAATTAATGATTTCTTTTAAAACATTTTATGTCTGAAAACCCTTCTTTATTTTTATTTAAAACAATATTTGAGCTTTTTCCTCAACCAATCTTTCTTTTAAACAAGAAAAACTTAAGAATTGAATATTGTAACTTTGAAACACAAAATTTATTAGGAAAAAGTAATGAATCTTTAAAAGGTGTCTTACTTAAAGATATATTCGCAGATGATCTAATTTTAATTGCTCATATTTTGGAAATAAAAAAAAAAAATGGAGTTTTTCTCATAAAAGATAAAATTAGATTTAAAGATTCATTCTTTGAAATTAACTGTATCATCTCTGAAGAACTTAATAATTTTTTTTTTATTATTTTAAATAAAGTTATTCAAGAAAACAGGTCTTCAGTCGAAATGAACTATCTTGATGAAATATTTTCTGTTTTGTCGCATGAAGTTAACAACCCAATTTCATCAATTAAACTTGCTATTGATTTAATAAAAAAAAATTATTCACATGTTGATGATGAACTTATAAAAATTATCAAATCAGAATCATCAAGAATAACTAGACTTTTTCAAAATATTAATTTTAGAGATTCAAGAAGTATTTCATTAAAAACTAATGAGAATATTCATGAATTAATCAGACTAAGTTTATTTAAAATAAAACAAATGCCTAATAAATTAAATATTACTGAAGAATTTGATCCATCTCTTCCTTTAATCAAAATTAATAGAGATTTGATGATGCAAGTTCTTGACAATATTTTAATTAATGCATACGAATCTTCCTTATTTAATAAAAATTCCTATTTAAAGATTCAAACGAGATTTGTTGTTGGAGAGAGTATATCAATACCAAACCTAAAAAATTCCATAAAAAAGAATTCTTTAAAAATTAGTATTTGTGACAACGGGAAAGGAATTCCAAAAGAATCAATAGAAAAGATATTTCTACCATTTTATTCAACAAAAAAAAGAGGTTCAGGAATAGGATTATTTTTGGTAAAAAGAATTATTGATGATCATGAAGGCACCGTAGCTATAGAATCACAAGAAGGAGTTACAATAGCACAAATTATTCTACCATTTTAAGTTTTACAACATGCAAAAAAAAATTCTTATTATTGACGACGATTACTCATTGAGAACAGTGATGCTAAAAGCATTACGAACCTCAAAAATTGCTATTAAAACTGCGTCAACTATTTCTGAAGGTTGGTATTTACTTGAAAAAGAAGATTTTGATTTAGTGATTTGTGACGTTATTCTTCCAGATGGTGATGGGCTTGAGTTAGTAAAAAAGCTTAAGAAAAAATTCGATCATTTGGAATTTATTATTATAAGTGCTCAGAATAATATTTTAACTGCAATAAAGGCAGATCAACTAGATGTTTTTGAATATATACCAAAACCAATTGATTTAAATGATTTGATAATATCTGTGGATAGATCTTTAAAAAAAAATTCAGAAAAAAACAAAGAAATTAAATTCGAAGAAAATCTTCCAATGATAGGTACGTCATCAGTTATGCAAGTTGTTTATAAAAATATTGCCAAAATTACTAAAACAAATTTCTCAGTTTTTATAAATGGTGAGTCAGGTACAGGAAAGGAACTTGTTGCGAAAACTATTCATAATTTTAGTGATAGATCAGACAAACCTTACACTGCAATAAATATGGCTTCATTACCAAAAAATTTAATTGAAAGTGAATTATTTGGATATGAAAAGGGTGCATTTACTGGTGCTGATCGGAAAACCTCAGGTTTTTTTGAAAAATCGTCTGGTGGAACACTTTTTTTAGATGAAATTGGTGATATGCCATATGATATTCAATCTAGGTTACTTAGGGTTCTTCAATTTGGAGAATTTACAAGAGTAGGTGGAAGGGAGGTTATCAAAACTGATGTTAGAATAATTTCAGCAACAAATAAAAATATTAAATCTTTAATTGAGGAGGGAGAGTTTAGAGAAGATTTATTTTACAGATTAAATGTTATAAATATTTTCCTTCCACCTCTTCGAGAAAGGGAAAATGATATCATTTCACTAGGAAGACACTATCTTAATCTTTATTCTGATGGAAAAAAACAATTTGATAGCTCTGCTATTAATTTCTTAAAATCTCACTTGTGGCCAGGAAATGTCAGGGAGTTAGAAAACTTATTGAAGAGAGTATCTGTATTAACATCTGATACGATTATTAGTTCTTCAATTCTTCAGGATTATATAGATTATGATAAATTTGAACCATTACAAAAAAAAGAAATTACAAATGTGCGTAATGAAAAAGAAAATCTTCGTTCTTATCTTGAAAATTTTTTAAAAAACTTTTTTGATAGTTTAGATAGGAATGATCAAAAGATGGAATTACATGAAAAATTTATGGATGAATTTGAAAGACCATTAATATTAAAATCACTAGAGTTCTGTAAGGGTAATCAAATTAAAACCTCACAAATATTAGGTATAAATAGAAACACTTTGAGATCAAAATTAAAAAAACTAAATATATCCTCGAAATATGGAAAAAAATGATTAGAGAAAGACTATTTGAGTTTGTTGAAAAAAATGATTCAACAAATATAACTTTCTTAATACTGTTTTCGTTGTCTTTCATTCTAAGTTTATTAATTTTTCTAACATTGACAGGTAACCTTTCTAATCTTGAAGAAATTGATAAGGTTTCAAGTTTAATTTCCATAAATTTTGCTATTATTGTTATTCTTATTTTAATTTCTGTTGGAAAAATAAAGGAGAACATTGATCAAAAAAAGTTTAGATCTAAATTTAAAGTTCATTTCACATTGTTATTCATTTTTATTTCTTTAATACCCTCAACTTTAATTACTATATTTTCTTTAATTTTTTTTGATCAAGGTATAAAAATTTGGTTTAACGACAAAATTAAACAAGTAATTAATGGTTCCAAAAATATCTCTGAGTCCTATTTTAGTGAGCATATAAGTAACATTAAAAATGATGTTTTATTTTTACAAAGTGAAATAAATAATGAAAAAATTGTTTTTTTTACTGACAGGGAGAGACTTACAGAATTTTTAAGTTATTTCGCAGAAATAAAAGATCTTGAAGAAGCCATAATTTTTGAAGGCACTGGACAGTTGCTTGCAAAAGTTGGTAGTTTTTTGATCGAGTCTGAAACTGCACCTCCATTATGGTCTTTTTTAATTGCTGATGACGGTGATATTGCTGTTTTTCCAAATAGCGAAAAAACAAAAGTTAGAGCATTAATCCGGATACAAAGAGCAATTCCTACATATCTATTTATTGGAAAAGATGTAGATTCAAACGTTTTGAGTAGGGTGGAGTCAGTTGATAATGCTGCAAGTGAATATTTAAATATTACAAAGAAATTAGACAACTTTCAATCCCAATTTGTTCAGCTTTTTATTGCAATTAATTTTTTAATGATTCTTCTATCAATATGGTTTGGTCTTAGATTTTCAAATAGAATTATAGAGCCAATTATGCAAATAATTCTTGATTCAGAAAAAATAATAAAAGAGGATTTTTCGACGAGAATCAGAGTATTTAAAGGCAATAATGAATTTAATATTTTATCAAATGTTTTAAATAAAATGCTTGATATTTTAAACAATCAAAAAAATAAGCTTTTAAAAGCTAAAGAAATAATAAATCTAAGAAGAAAATTTACAGAAAATATTATAAATAATATCAATACAGGAATAATTTATGTTGACTTGAATGGCAAAGTGCTTTTAAGTAATAAAAATTCCCAAGAGATATTCGATAAAAAAGTTACTAGAGATTTTTTGGAAAATCATAGTAACATTCAAGATATAATCAAAAAATTTAAACTTGGAAAAATAAAAAATAACGAAATTCAAATAAAGTACCTGGCAAATTATAAATTAAAATTCTTAAACATTAAAATTTCAGAAATCATTGAAAAAAACTCGATTAAAGGCTTTATTTTAAGTATTGATGATGTTTCTGAACTAGTATCAGCTCAAAAACATGCTGCTTGGTCAAATGTTGCGAGATATATGGCTCATGAAATAAGAAATCCTTTAACTCCAATTAAGTTGTCTGCTCAAAGGTTGGAGAAAACATTCTTAGAAAATAAAGTCTATAAGAAGTCTTTTCTTGATTATACTGATACGATAAAAAGACAAGTAAACAATATTCAGACATTAGTTTCAGACTTTTCAAACTTTGCAAGAATGCCAGAAAGTATTTTTAAGGAAGTAAAATTAAGCAAAATAATAGAGACTCAAATTAAAACAATCAAAATTTTAGACAGTAAAATTAAATTTAATTACAACAATACTTTTAAAGAATTAAAAATTAATTGTGATGAAAATCAAATTGGAAGAGTATTTCTTAATATTTTAAAAAATTCATATGAGTCGTCACAAAAAAAGAAAAAAGTAATTTCTGTCAAAATTAATAAAGAAAAAAAATTAGTTCTAATAGATATCGAAGATAATGGTATTGGTTTTCCTGAAAATAGAGATAAATTATTTGAACCCTATATAACAAATAAAGTTAATGGTACAGGTTTAGGACTTGCAATATGTAAAAAAATTATTGAAGATCATGGAGGAGAGATTAACCTGCTTGATAGCAGCAAATTTGGAGGAGCTTGTGTGAGGTTAAAATTAATAAGAGTTTAATTTTTTTGTAAGGGTATGAATTTTAAAGATAGCAAAATATTAATCATTGATGATGAACCAGATATTTGCAACC
Organism: uncultured Alphaproteobacteria bacterium; assembly: GCA_902536655.1. Taxonomy (GTDB): domain Bacteria; phylum Pseudomonadota; class Alphaproteobacteria; order Methylaequorales; family Methylaequoraceae; genus Methylaequor. Next base: position 104,912 of record CACAYF010000002.1, read on the forward strand.
AACTTTGTGAGCTTTTAAATGATATTGGGTATTCATGTGATAAAGCAAATACCTCAGAAAAAGGTTTGGAAATTTTTAAACAAAAATCATTTTCTCTTGTTCTTCTGGATATTTGGTTGAACAACTCAAAATTCGATGGTTTTCAAGCTTTGGAAAAGCTCCAAGGAATTGATCAAAGTATTCCAGTTATTATGATTAGTGGTCATGGTAATATTGAAACTGCAGTAAATTCAATTAAAAAAGGAGCATACGATTTTGTAGAGAAACCGTTTGATAGTGAATTACTTGTTTTTAAAATTAAGAAAGCAATAGAGAATTATATTTTAAAAAAGAAAATTGAAAAATTTTCAAGGAAAGATTTAGATTCAGAAATTGTTGCAATTTCAAAGTCTTCTAAACTCCTTGAAAAAAAGATTAAAGAGGTCAGTAAAACCGACTCTAATATTGTTCTTATTGGTGATGAGGGAAGTGGGAAAGAATTCGTTGCTTCAAAAATACATGACAGTTCTCATAGAGCAAAAAAGAATTTTAAGTCAATAGATTGTAAATTAGATAAAAATAAATTTGAGGAACAATTATTTGGATCTGAAGATAATCAAGTAATCAAAGAATTAGGTATATTAGACGAAGTAAATAGAGGAACCATATATTTAAAGAATATCACATCGTTAGCAGATAAATTGCAAGGAAAAATATTACGAATTCTTGATGAAAAAAAATATTATAGAATTGATGCATTAAACCCTAATGTTTTGGATTTAAGAGTTGTTGCTTCGTCAAATAAACATTTAATAGGAAATCTAAGAAAAGACCTGTTAAAAAAATTAAATTTTACAATTATAGAAATACCAAATCTATCCAATAGAAAAAGTGACGTAGGATCATTAATAGAAATTTTTTCATCTGAAATATTTATTGAAAAAGGTCTAAGAAAAAAAAAATTTTCTTCTGAAGTTATTTCATACTTAATTGATTTAGATTATTTTAGAAATATTTTTCAGCTTAAAAAGTTTGTAGAATGGATTATTGTTATGTTGAATAACATAGATAATGATGAAATAAATTTAAATGATGTTATTGGTTTGGGTATAAATCTCGTCGAAAAAAAAAATGTTCTATCTGATGATTCGATGAATATGAATATTAAAAGCGCAAGAGAAGATTTTGAAAAAAAATATCTCCTATTTAATTTAGAAAAATATAAATATAATGTATCTAAAATGGCCCATGAAATAGGAATGGAACGAACCGCGATATACAGAAAGCTTAAACTTCTAAATATCAAGATGGATTTAGAAAAATGAAAATTATTGTTTGCGGCGCAGGTGAAATTGGTTCTAATATAGCTAAACAACTTGTTTATGAAGACAATGATGTAACAATTATAGACAAATCAGAGTCACGTTTAAGGATGTTAAATAAATCTGTGGATTTGAAAAGTGTCTGTGGAAAAACAACTCACCCAGAAATTCTTGAAAAAGCAGGTGCCGATGAAGCTGACATGATTATAGCAGTAACAGAAAGTGACGAACTTAATATTATTTCTTGTGAACTTGCAAATCATCTATTTAAAATACCGTTAAAAGTAGCAAGAATTAAAGAATCTGAATATTTAAATTCAAACTATGCAAATAAAATTTTCTCTCCAGGAAAAATTGACGTGGATGCAATAATTTCACCAGAATTAGAGGTTGCAAAAGATATTATAAGAAAATTAAACACTCCAGGTGCTTTCGACTCATTTTATTTAGGAGATAAAATAGCAAGAATAATTGGTATATCGATAAATGATAAGTGCCCAATTATAAATACGCCATTAAGAATGCTTCCAGGAATTTTTTCAGGTTTGGAAGTAAAGATTTTATCAATTTTTAGAAAAGATGAGATAATAATTCCTACTGGAAAAGTAGAGCTTTATCCAGGTGATGATATCTATATCTGTATCAAAAATGATGATATCTTAAGAGCGTTGAGGGTCTTTGGAATAAAACCTCAGGAAAATAGAAAATTAATTGTTGTCGGAGCTGGTAACATCGGTTTGAATATTTTGAAAATTTTAGAGAAAGATTATCCCGATATCAATTGTAAAATTATTGATAATGATTTAGAAAGAACTAAAAATATTTCTTCCCAGCTATCAAAGCAGAGTACTATCTTATGTGGAGATGCTATTGATTCCGATCTATTGAGAGATGCTGGTGCATCTGACTCTGAAGCAATAATAACTGTGACTGATGACGATGAGACTAATATTTTTTCTTCTCTATTGGCTAAAGATCTAGGATGCAAAAGAACAATGGCAATTGTTAACAACACAAATTATAGAAATTTGTCAAAGAAACTTGACTTAGATGTTCTTATCAATCCAGGTAATATTACTACTTCAGCAATTCTGCAGTATGTAAGAAGAGGAAAAGTAAAAGAGGTTCACGATTTTGGCAATGATAGAGGTGAAATTATGGAAATAGAGATTCTACCAACTACAAAATTTACAGATAAAAAAATAATAGATTTAGATATGCCAGAAGGAGTGGTGATTGGTGGAATTGTTAGAAATAAGAAATTGATTTTTCCAGATGAGAACACAACTATATATGCAGATGATAAATTAATAATTTTTTCAAAACCATCATCTATCAAAGAAATAGAAAAATATTCAGAGGTAAATATAGAGTTTTTTTAATGTCAATTTGTTATGTAAACGGTTCATATGAAGAAAAAACTTCAGCAGTGATATCAATTCAAGATAGAGGTTTTAACTTTTCTGACGGTGTATATGAGGTTATGCCTTTCTTTGGGAATCATGTTGTCAATTTTGACAAACATTTAAAAAGACTATCAAAGTCACTGGACAGTCTAAGAATAAAAAAACCATTGTCCAATTATAAAAGTCTAGAATTAATATTAAAGAAACTGATAAAGGAAAATAAATTAGATAAAGGTTTTATATATCTTCAAATTACAAGAGGAAGTTGCTCTAGAAATCATCTTTTTCCAAAATTATCTAAGCCTAATATAGTCATTTTCACTTTTACCGCAAAATTAGATAAAAAATTTATCCTGAGTGGAGTAAAAGTTCGGTTAACTGAAGATCTTAGATGGAAGAGATGTGACATTAAGTCCATTTCTTTATTACCAAATGTTTTAGAAAAACAAAATGCTTTTGAAGAGGGCATGTACGAATCATGGCAAAAAAGAAATAACTTAATTACAGAGGGATCTACATCAAATGCCTTCATAATAAATAGAAATGGTTTTATTCAAACACATCCAGCTAATAATTTTATTTTAGGTGGAGTGACACGTGATACACTTATTGAGATTGCAAAAAAAAATAAGATAAAAGTTATCGAAAAGGCGTTTTCTTCGAGTGATTTATTTTCAAGTAAAGAAGCTTTCTTAACAAGTACAACTGCAAAAATTCTTCCAGTTGTAAAAATTAATGAAAAAACTATAGGTAATGGAAAGCCAGGAGAAATGACTCAAGTATTAATTAAAAAGTACAATGAACACGTAAAATGTCAAATTCATGAATAACACACAAACAATAGTAATACATCCTTATATTAAAAGATCACGAGTCTCAAAAGAAACTCTTCTAGAAGAAGCAATAAAATTGGTTCAAGCAATAAATTTAAATTGTATTGATTCGTCGCTTGTTGGAATAGACAGTATAAATCCAAAAACTTATCTTCAATCCGGTTATGTTGTTTTTTTGAAACAAAAAGTAATTGATCTTAATGCTGAATTGATATTTTTAAATACAAATCTGTCTCCTATACAACAAAGAAACTTAGAAAAAGCAACAAACTGTAAAATTATAGATAGAACTGGGTTAATTATAGAAATATTTGGTTCTCGAGCCAAATCAAATGAGGGGAAACTTAGCGTATTATTAGCTAGTTTAAAATTCCAAAAGAGTAGACTTGTAAGATCCTGGACTCATCTAGAAAGACAAAGAGGTGGAGCTGGATTTATGGGAGGTCCAGGTGAAAAACAAATTGAATCAGATAGACGTCAATTAACGGAGAGGATAAACAGACTAAAAATTAAAATCAATAAAATTGATAAAATTAGAAATATTCAAAGATATAGAAGAATAAAAAATAAAATACCTATTATTTCATTGGTAGGTTATACAAACTCTGGGAAATCAACGTTATTTAATCTAATTACAAAATCTAAAGTATTATCAAAAAACATGCTATTTGCATCTTTGGATTCAACTATTAGAAATGGTTACATCAATGGTTTTAATTTAAATTTTATTGACACAGTAGGTTTTATTAGAGATTTGCCAACAACCTTAATCGATTCGTTTAAATCAACACTTAATGAAATTATAAACTCTGATTTGATACTTCATGTCAGAGATATTTCTGATTCCGAGTATCTTGATCAAAAAAATGAGGTTTTAAGAATACTTGAAGAAATTGGGGTCGAAAAAGATGATGAAAGAATAATAGAAGTAATAAATAAAACTGATTTGGTGAAAGATAAAATAAATCACCACAATTCGATGAGTGAGAAATCTGTAATGATTTCTGCAGTTAACGGAAGTGGTATTAGTGAATTAAAAAACGTTATTATTAAAAATTTAAGCAAGTACAATTTAATGAAATTTTTACATCAACAGTCTTATCAAGTTTGAAGTATCTTCTTTTTCAAAACCAAGTTTAATAAGTTTTTGATAATTGTTTTTAATTATCTTTGTTACTGGAAGTCTAATATCAGATTGATTTATTTCCTTGATAATGATGTCGAGGTCTTTCAGCATCAATTTATTCATAAATCCAAAGTCGAACTCCGATTTCCACATTGTTTTTGCCCTGTTCTCTAATTGCCATGATTGACCTGCTCCATTTTTTAACACTTTAATAAGGCTATCAATGTTTAGTTTTTTTTTTTTAGCAAAATTTAAACCCTCAGCTAACCCTTGAATAATAGTTGCAACACATATTTGGTTAACCATTTTAGTAAGTTGTCCGGAACCAGATAAACCCATATAAATTAATGACTTAGAGTACAAATCTAAAATTTCCTTTAAATCTTTGAATTTTGACTTTTTTCCTCCAACCATTATTGACAATGTTCCACTTATTGCACCAACTTCTCCACCACTAATTGGAGCATCAAAAAAATAGCATTTCTTACCTAAAATTTTCTCATACAATAACTTTGATATATCGTATGACGCAGTGGTATGGTCAACGATCAATGTTTTTGGACGTAAACCTTTCAATATTCCATTTTTTGATAGGTATACATCTTTCAAATCTAAATCTTTGCCAACACAGGATATTATAAAATCACATTGATTTGATAAGTCGTCGTATTGATCATATGTAAAAAGTCGTCTTGAGTTTCTAAATTTTTTTATAAATTTATATGTATTTGCTGAACTTCTATTAATTATATGAATGTTTCTCTTAGCATTAATTATATGAAGTGCAATATTGTACCCCATTACGCCAAGACCAATAAATCCAACGTTTTTAATCATAATCTATAATTAATTCATTATTTTCATTTATAGTTACACTAACTTGTGAACCTTCCTTAATATTATTACTTAAAATGAGATGTGCCATTTTATCTATAATCTCTTTTTGTATAAGTCTTTTTAATGGTCTTGCTCCATATAAGTTAGAAAACCCTTCACTTACAATCCAATTCTTTGATTTTTCATCAAATTTTGCTGAAATTTTTTTAGGTTTCAAAATTTCTTTTAGAAAATCCAACTGAATATCAACGATTTTTTTTATTTCTTTTTTTGTAAGCCTATTAAATATTATAGATTCATCAATTCTATTTAAAAATTCAGGTTTAAAATGCTTTCTAACTTTTTCCATTATTTTTTCTTTTGTAAAAATCTCCACCTGATTCTTTTGATCGTCAGAAAACTCTATTAATTCAGCACCTAAATTTGAAGTCATAATAATAATTGTATTTTTAAAGTTTACAAATCTGCCTTTGGAGTCGGTTAACCTTCCATCATCAAAGACTTGTAATAATAAATTATAAACATCTGGATGAGCCTTTTCAATCTCGTCAAGCAGAACTAGTTGATATGGTTTTCTTCTAATAGATTCTGTTAAAATGCCGCCTTCCTCGAACCCAATGTAACCTGGTGGCGAACCAATTAATTTTGAAACTGAATGTTTTTCCATAAATTCAGACATGTCCAATCTAAATAATGATTTTTTATCATTAAAAAGAAATTCTGAAAGAATTTTTGTCAATTCCGTTTTTCCTACACCTGTAGGCCCTAGGAATAAAAAAATACCTATTGGTCTGTTAGGGTCTTGAATTCCTGCTCTTGCTCTTAGTACGCATCTAGATATTTTTTGAATTGCTTCACTTTGTCCAATGACTTTTTTTTGAAGTTCATTCTCCATGTTGATTATTTTTTCTTTTTCTCCCTCTAGCATTCTCTCTACTGGGACCCCGGTTGATTTAGATATTACTTCTGCAATTTCATCTGGAGATACGAACTTTCTCAAAATTTTCTGTTCTTTCTTGGATTCTAGCATTTTAAGTTTATTTTCTAATTCGGGAATCTCACTGTAAGCCAATTCCCCTGCTTTTGACAATTCTCCCTCTCTTTGTAGTATGTTTAACTTATTTCTACTGAATTCAATTGTAGATTTGAGTTTTTGGATATCGTTAATTACATTCTTTTCTCTATTCCAATTATTATTAAAATCTTCAAATTCTTTCTCTAATTTTTTAATTTCTTCTTTAAGGTCATTTGTCCTGTCTACAGACTTTTTATCGTTTTCTTTTTTTAAGCTTTCATATTCAATTTTATTTTGTAAAAGTTTTCTCTCAATTTTATCTAGCTTTTCCGGTTTTGAATCAATTTGTAATCTTATACGTGATGCTGCTTCATCCATAAGATCAATTGCTTTATCGGGTAAAAATCTGTCATTAATATATCTTTGAGATAACTCAACTGCAGAGACTATTGCTGAATCTAAAATTTTTACTCCATGATGAACTTCATATTTTTCTTTTAATCCTCTTAAAATAGATATTGAGTCATCCAAGCTTGGTTCCTCGACCAATATTTGCTGAAATCTTCGAGCTAGAGCGGCGTCTTTTTCAATATGTTCTCTATATTCATTTAGTGTAGTTGCTCCAATACAATGAAGTTCTCCCCTAGCTAAGGCTGGCTTTAATAAGTTTGATGCGTCCATTGCTCCATCAGTTTTACCAGCACCTACCAAAGTATGTATTTCATCTATAAATAAAATAGTTGAATGTTTATTATTTTCGATGTTCTTAAGAATTTTTTTTAATCTCTCTTCAAAATCTCCGCGAAATTTGGCTCCTGCAACTAATGAACCTAAATCTAGAGAAATAACTTTCTTTTTTTTTAATGAGTCTGGAATATCATTATTAATAATTCTTAATGCTAATCCTTCAACAATAGCCGTTTTACCTACACCAGGTTCCCCTATCAGTACTGGATTATTTTTTGTTCTTCTTGATAGAACCTGAATACTTCTTCTTATTTCCTCTTCTCTTCCAATTACTGGATCTAATTTTCCTAATTTTGCCAATTCTGTAAGATCTACAGAATACTTTGATAGTTCATCAGAACTAGAATTTGAATTTTTTTCGTTAATAGTTTGGCCTTTCCGTAGTTTTAAAATGACTGATTTAAGTGTATTCTTATTTAATTTATTGGTATTCAGTAATTGTGTAATCTTTAGATCTTCTAAACATAAAATAGTATACAATAAAATTTCAGGAGAAATAAACGAATCATTAAATTCATCTTTTGTTGTTTTTGATAATTCTAAAACCTTAACTAGTTCATCTGAAAGAAAAACATTAATATTCCTTCCAAGAACTTTAGGTATATTAGCAATTTCTCTTTCAACTAAATTTGTAAGATTCGATTTTTCTAATTGGTAATTTTCAATTATGTCCTCGATAAACCTATCAGAATCATTAAAAATACTAAAAACTAAATGTTCAACTAAGATTTGTTGATTGTTTAGTGATACCGCTTTATTTTGTGCTTGATTAATTAATAATTTACTTTTATCGTTGAATTGATCAAAATTCATGATTTATTTTGATGATATTAAATCAAAATCTCAAGAACTTTATTGGAAAAAAAAAAAAATAACTTACCCTTAGATGGAATATTAGTATTGGACTTAACAAATGTTTTATCAGGTCCGTTTGCTACCTTAATATTGTCTGATTTGGGAGCTAAGGTAATCAAAATAGAAAAACCTGGTGGGGACGATTCAAGAGGTTATGGCCCTTTTGCAAATGGAAAATCTGGATACTTTATTTCGTTAAACAGAGGGAAAAAAAGTATTTGTTTAGATTTAAAAAAAAAAAAGGAAAAACAAATTTTTGAGAAAATTCTATCTAAATCAGATGTTCTCATAGATAACTTTAAGCCTGAAACTCTTAAAAAACTTGGTTTTTCTTGGAAATATTTGTCCAAGAAATATCCAAGATTAATTTACAGTAAAATTTCTGGATTTGGAGAAACGGGCCCACTTAAAGACCTTCCAGCTTATGATATAATTGTTCAAGCCATGGGAGGGTTAATGAGTATTACTGGCAAGGATGAAGAAAATTTAGTAAGAGTTGGGACTTCTATCGGTGATATTACTGCTAGTTTATTTGCAGTTATTGGAATATTAAGTCAATTAATTAGACGAAATAAAACAAATTCTGGCTCTAAATTAGATTTAAGTATGTTAGATTGTCAGGTTTCAATTTTAGAAAATGCAGTTGCAAGATATTCAATCGAAGGTAGAAATCCTAAACCATTAGGAACTGATCACCCATCAATTTCACCATTTGGTGCTTTTAAAACAAAAGATGGACTATTAGTTCTAGCAATTGGAAATGATAGATTATTTGAAAAATTTTGTAATGTTTTAAAAAATAAAAAATTGGCTGAGAAATATTCTACTAATAAAAAAAGAAATGATAATCTTAATAATTTTAAAAAGGAATTAGAGTTAATTTTTAAGAAAAATAAAACGTCATTTTGGATCAAGAAATTAACAATCAATAAAATACCATGTGCAAAAATTAATTCAGTCAGCGAGATAACGCGTAATAAACAAATACTTCATAGAAAAATGATTTCTGACTACCCCGAGAAACTCGGGAAATTAAAGGTTACTCGCACTCCATTCAATTTTGATTTTGTTAAAAATAAGCCACAAATAAAGTTAGCACCAAATTTAGATGAGCATAGAAACGAAATTTTAAAATTCTTTGGAATAAATTAATCCCAAGGTCCTCTTTTTAAAAAAACTGATTTTCCTTTTTTAGTGATAGTTTTTTTAATTTTATTATTGAAAATATATGAATAAAGCAATCCAAATACAAAACCACCAATATGAGCAACCCATGCAACATTGGATTCTTGATTACCAAGATTAAGAAATTGAAATAAAAACCAAAAAATCAAAAGTATAAAAGCTGGGACTCTAATCGTAAAAAAAATAAAAAAAGGGATTAAAACAAGAACCTTTGCTTTTGGAAATAAATGAAGATAAGCACCGAGAACTCCAGCGATTGCTCCGGAAGCTCCTATTAATGGAATATTCGAGGTTATGTCCAATAATCCATGACTTATAGAAGCAACAACACCGGACAAGATATAAAACAATATAAATTTTTTGGAACCCATTTTATCTTCAACATTATCTGCAAAAATCCAAAGATAGAGCATATTACCTAAAAAATGCATCCAACTACCATGCATAAAAATAGAGGTAATTAGGGTAAATGTAGGTAAAAGAAAAGGTAAATCTGAACCTAAAAAGAAAGATTTTGGCTTAAAACCAAAATAATAGGTAAAATAATTTGAATTCTCTAAAGACAATTGAATAAAAAATACAATTGAACATAAAATTAATATTAGAGACCTTATGTGTGTTTTATTTTTTGTTGGATTGTCGTCTTTTAAAGGTATCACTATATAACTTTCTGTTGTGCTATTTTGGTTTTACCGAGTATTATTAAAAAGGTATTTTTATCGATAATATCAGAAAAAACTTTCGATTTAACATCTATTCCTCCAGTGAAATGACCGAAAGAGGGTAGAATACAAAAATCTCTTGAAACTACAAAACACTTGTATGAATATGAAGAGTTGTTAATTTTTATAATTGTTTTGGGATGAAAATGTCCAGAAAATTCAAAAAAATCCTTTGAATTATTTTTGCTTTTAATGTGCTTAAAACTTAAATCATTGTCCTGAAAACTATTAAAAAATTTACCTCCAATCTTGTCTTTATTAAAAAGTTTTTTATCGTGATTTCCTGTAACCCATTTAAAATCAACTGTTTCAGTAATTTTGTTTAACTCTATTATTTCTTGGTTATTCATATTTAAAATTGAAAATTTATCATGAAAATTATCGCCCAAAGTTATAATTCTGCTTGGTTTATAAATTTCAATAACTTTCTTTAATTTATACAAAGTCTCTTTAATATCATATGGTGGAATTTGGAACCCGCTTATATTAAAAGATTTAGCTTTACCAAAATGAAGATCAGCTAAAACTATCGTTTTAGTTTGCTCGATAAATAGAACACCTGTTTTGTCAAAATAAATATCATAATTTAAAATTTTTTTTTTTAAATTATTTTGCATTATAAAATTTCATTCGCTTTGGTTTTTTCTTTTTCCATTATTAATGATTTTGAAAATTCAGACACTTCAGAGAGATTTTTAAAAAAGAATTTTAAATTTTTAATCTTATAAATCTGACTTGATTGTATAAAATAATTATTAATTTCCTCAGCTGTTATTTTTAGAATTATGTGATTTGGTTCATATTTCATCAAAGTATCAAATATCAAATCACAATTGATGAAGTTTTTTCTTGTTTTGGTATAAATATTATTTTTCAGCACTAAACCGCTAATCAAAGCAATTTCTTTAAAAATTCTTTTAGCTAATGCAGTGTTTAAAAAATTAACATTATTAAATTCTTTTTTAAAAAAAAAAATTAAATCTTCTTTTTGAATATTTATTTTTTCTTTAAAAAACAAACCAAAGGAATAATCATTTAATATATAATTAATTGTAAAAATTTTTTTTTCATTCAAGTAATCTATTAAAAAGTTTGTTAAAGTTTGGTTTGTTTCTCTCCCTAAAAATGTATGGAAGAAAATATATTCTCCAGATTGATAAGGAAATTTTTCAATCAAAATTTTATTTTTTGTTGGAATTTCAGACATTTTTTTTTGTTTTAGTAAAAACTTTCTGATTTCATGGGGAAATTTAGAGAATTGTTTATCTTGAAGAATTCTTAAAATTTCTTCAGACAAATTTGATTTTAATGGCATGCTTCCCCCCCAGTAAACAGGGACTTTTTTCGATTTTTTTGTTTTTGAAATAACTATTATCTCATCATTTTTAATTTTTAAACACACCAAAGTTAAACCTGCAAAAATAAAAGTATCCTTTTCTTTAATCGAATTTAAAAATGATTCCTCGACTGTCCCAAGGACTTTGCCTTTTAATGTTTTTATTTTTATGTTGCTGGAATCAATAATTGTTCCTGCATTCATAAGAATATTTCTCTTACTATGCTCGTCCTTAATTACAAATTTACCATTATTTAGTTTCTTTAGTTTTTTAATATCTTTGCAATTTTGAAGAGCGTAGCCACCATGATGAACAAATGACAAAATTTCATTAAAATTCTTTTTAGATAAATTTTTATAAGGAAATGTGCTCTTAACTATTTCAAAAATTTTATCCTCTGAAAAACTTGAATGACAAGATATTAGGAGTAGGTGTTGACATAGAACATCCTTTGCTCCGTTTTTCTCTAAGATACGGTCATATTTCTTGGAAAAAATTAATTGTTTTAGTGCCACACACTCTAAATATTCAAATTTGTTAGTTGGAATTAATAATGACTCAGAAATTGAGTTATATTGGTGATTTGATCTCCCTGTTCTTTGTATTATTTTATTAACGCTTTTTGGTGCACCGATATTTATTATTTTATCTATATTTTTCCAATCTATGCCCATTTCTAATGATGAAGTACTAACAACACAGTTAATATCACTAACTTTAAATTTCTTTTCGGTTTCCATTCTTATATTTTTAGAAAGTGAACCATGATAAATTCCTATTTTTAAATCTGGATAAGCTAAGAAAAGATTTTTATAAAGTATTTCGCATTGAGCTCTTGTATTTACGAAAATTATTGTTTTTTTATTTTTTATAATATCGTAAATTTCACCTAAGGCATGATCCACAGAATGTCCATAGTCTGGCATATTCTTTAAAACAAGAATATCTACTTTTATTTTCTTTAAGAATTTATTGGTAATAATCTTTGTTTTTTTTTTAAATGAAACCCAATTCGATAGGTATTTAAAATTTTGAATATTTGTTGAGGACGCAAAAATTCTTATTTTTTTATTGACATTGATTATTTGAGAAATAGCTAAAGCAAGTTGATCTCCACGCTTAGTATTTATTATTTCGTTTAATTCGTCTATTGCAAGGTATGTCGTGTTTTGAAAAATTTGATCAACCTCTTTTCTTGTAAGCATTAATGCAAGTGATTCAGGTGTTGTAAGAAGAATTTCCTCAGGTTTTTCAATTTGTTTTTTTTTGTAAATATAAGAATCATCCCCAGTTCGTTTACCAACTCTTATTTCAATGTTCAGATCTGAGACAATTTTGTTTAAATTTTCAAACAAATCTGAAATTATTGACTTAAGTGGAGAAATATAAATTATTCTGGATTTTTTTTTTTTGAGTTGATCAATTAGTAAAGGAAGAAATAATGTAATTGTTTTTCCGGTCCCTGTATCAGAAGATATAAGATATCTTTTAAAAACATTATTTTGAACTTCTTCTATAAAATCTTTTTGATAATTAAATAAAGTCCAACCTCTTTTTTTTAAAAAGAAATTAAACTTATCTGGTAAATTAATTTTATTCATTTAATAAAGTAATAACTATAATATGGTATGAGAAAAACAAATATTAATTGGTTAAAAAAAAAAAGAGAAGGCCTTTATTGTGTTCCGGGAAACTTTTTCATTGATCCTGTTTTTCCTGTTGAGAAAGCATTAATTACTCATGCTCATACAGACCACGCAAGACCAAATAATAAATCCATTTTTTCCTCTAAGGAAACTATAGAATTAATGCATTTAAGGTATGGAGAAAGTTATTGTTCAGACTTTCAAATTGCAAGTTTTGATGAGAAAATTAAAATTAACGATGTAACTGTTCAAATTCTTCCAGCTGGTCATATTCTTGGTAGTATTCAGTTTTTAATAAATTATAAAGGTTATAGACTTTTGATTAGCGGAGATTATAAAAGGACAAAAGATAAAACTTGTTTAAGCTATGAACCTGTAGAATGTGATACATTTATTACCGAAGCGACTTTTGGACTTCCAATTTTTAATCATCCAAATGATGAAAGTGAAGTTAAAAAATTAATTAAATCAATTAAAGCTAACGTAAATAAAACTCATCTAATTGGAGTATATGCTCTAGGTAAATGCCAAAGACTAATAACTTTATTGAGGAATCTTGGTTACGATGAGACAATTTATTTACATGGTGCTTTAACTAAAATATCAGACTTTTATTCAAAGAATAATATTAAATTAGGGAAAATTTCTAATATCTCTGATTGTTCAAGATCTGAATACGCCAATAAGTTAGTTCTTTGTCCTCCTTCTTCATTAAACGATAAATGGTCGCAAAAATTTAAAAATGTTGTAAAAGGTTATGCTTCTGGATGGATGAGAATACGACAAAGAGTTAAGCAAAAAAATATAGAACTTCCATTAATATTATCTGATCATGCTGATTGGGGTGAAATCTTAAAAACAGTAAATGACGTTAATCCCAATGAAGTATTAGTGACTCATGGAAGAGAAGAAGCTTTAGTTCATTATTTAACAAAAAAAAATTTTAAAAGTAGTGCTTTAAATTTAATTGGATTCGAAGACGAGAATGAATGACTTTGTGGAATTATTGAATGACTTAATCTTGAGTCCATCTAGAAAAAAAAAAATAGACTTGTTAAAAATTTTTTTTTGCAAGTCAAATCTTAAAGACAAAGGTTGGGCTTTTTGCATTTTAACAAATCGAATGGACAGAAAATTTGTAAGTGTTAAAGAATTAAAAGAATTGATCATTGAAAATTATGATGAAGATTTATTTAGATTTTCCTATGACTATGTGGGTGATCTTGCTGAAACGATCTCCTTGCTTTGGGAAAGTAACAATGAAAAGAATACAAAAATAAATCTTCATGAATTCATGGAAATTTTTTCAAATTTTGATCACAAAAATAAGTTTAAGACTAAACTTAAATATTTTCTAGATCGGTCATCTGAAAATCAAAGATATACCATTATTAAAATTTTAACCGGAGGTTTAAGAGTAGGTGTTTCAAATGGATTGATTAAAGAAGCGTTAAAATTGTCTGGTGTTAGAAAGAAATCTGAAATAGAAGAGTTCTGGCACGGTTTTAAATTACCATGTACTGACTTATTTGAATGGTTAGACGGAAAAAAACTTCCAAAATACATCAATAGAAAAAAATTATTTAATTCTTTTATGTTAGCAAATAATTACAATTCTAATGAATTTAAAAGTTGTAAAACAGATGACTATATTGCAGAGTTTAAATGGGACGGTATTCGAGCCCAAATAATATTTTCAGAAGATGGGAAAATTTTCTCAAGGAATGGAGAAGACATTACTAATTCATTCTGCGATATTAACACATTTATTAAAGGTTATTTTGTTGTTGATGGAGAAATAGTTGTAAAAAAAAATAACAAAGTTTTATCTTTCAATCATCTTCAAAAAAGAATTGGTAGGAAAAATCCTTCTAAAAAACTTATTGAAGATTATCCAATACATTTCATTGCATATGATATACTATTTTATACTAGTGTTGATTGTAGAGCGTTAGATTTAATTGAAAGAAAAAAATATCTCAATAGATTTATTAATATTTGTAAATTTAGCAATATTTCGACATCATCCTTAATTAAATTTTCAAGTTGGGATCAATTACAAAATATCAAAGAAACTTCCCTTAATAACCATATTGAAGGTGTGATAATTAAAAAAAAGACTAGCCTATATAAAAAAGGTAGAGTTGTTGACGGTTGGTATAAATGGAAAAGAAATCCTTTTTCTGTTGATTTTATTATTATGTATGCACAGCGTGGTCACGGTAAAAGATCTTCATTTTACTCAGACTTTACTTTTGGTTGCTGGGTTGACGAACAATTTACCAAACTTGTTCCAGTTGGAAAAGCATATTCAGGGTATACAAATGATGAGCTCAAAAGTTTAGATCGTTGGGTTAGAAACAACACAGTTGAAAGATTTGGTCCTGTTAGATCCTTAAAGCCTGGATTAGTAGTTGAAGTATCCTTTGACAATATTAATTATTCATCAAGACACAAATCAGGGGTGGCTTTGAGGTTTCCTAGATTTTCAAGAATTCGTTGGGATAAACCAATATCTCAGGTTTGTTCATTAAAATACATAAAAGACTTAATTAATTAACTTGAAAGTTCTACTTTTGTTCTTATAATGAAATATGAGGAAAAATTTAGTGAAAAACAAAGTAAAATTGATTAGTGCGTCAGCAGGTTTTCCTTCGCCCGCAGAAAATTATGTTGAGGAAAAATTAAATTTAAATAGTTATTTAATTAAAAACAAAGAATCTTCTTTCTTTGTAAGAGTATCTGGTGACTCTATGATTAATGTAGGTATCTTTGATAATGACATATTGATTGTAGATAGATCACTAGACCCCAAAAGACAATCAATAGTTATAGTGTCGATAGATGGAGAGTTAGTAATAAAAAAGCTGATGAAAGATCAATCAAAAAACTATTACTTAAAATCTGAAAATAGTAATTATCCAAATATAAAGTTAAATTCAAACAGAGATACTATTATATGGGGCGTCGTTACCTATGTGATACACAGTTTAAGTTAAAATTGTGATAGCTCTATTAGATTGCAATAACTTCTATGTGTCTTGTGAAAGACTATTTAATCCAAGATTAATTGGAAAGCCTGTTGTGGTTCTTTCAAATAATGATGGTTGTATTATTTCTCGCTCTGATGAAGCTAAAGAAATTGGAATAAAAATGGGAGAACCATTTTTTAAAATTAGAAGTATCTTATTAAATAATAGAGTAACAGTACGATCTTCCAATTATTCATTCTATGGAGATATTTCAAATAGAATTATGAATATTTTAAAAGAAGATCTCTCGGAGGTTGAAGTTTATTCAATAGACGAGGCATTCTTTAATTTGAAAAAAATCCAAAATAGAGAAGATAAGTGTATTGATCTTGCTAATAAAATATTAAAATGGACTGGAATTCCAGTCAGTATCGGAATAGCTGAAACAAAAACCCTAGCAAAAATAACTAATAGAGTAATTAAAAAAAAGAAGCGATATAAGAACATAAGTTTTAATTATAGTAATGTCTTAGAGGTAAATAAAAGTAATGATTTATTGTATATATTAAAAAATACAGAAGTTGAGGATGTCTGGGGAGTTGGTAAAAAATTATCAATATTTTTAAAGAAAAATAATATTAATAATGCCCATGACTTAAAAGAGTGCGATGAGAATTTTATTAGAAAACAGAAAGGTGTTGTACTACAAAGAACTGTTCTCGAGTTGAGAGGTACAAAATGTAATTATATTCAAATCACTGTACCTATTAAAAAATCGATTTGTGTTTCGAGGTCATTCGGCAATAAATTGATTAGTTACGATTCCATAAGAAGCGCATTGATCGTTTATACACAAAAAGCGGCCTCTAAAGTAAGAGTAAATAATTTATTTTGCAGAGTTATAACTGTATTCTTAAAAACCTCTAGGTATCAAAAAAATTTTTATGCAAATAGCAAAACATACACTTTAATTGAACCGACAATTGATTTAAGAGTTATTTGGAAAACTGCAGAAAATTTATTAAAAAGCATATACAAAAACGGTCATTTATATAGCAAGGTTGGAATTATACTATCTGAATTTCATGATGCAAAATCTATACAACAATCGTTGATAAAAAGTAAATATAATCTAGAAGTGAAGAACAATGAAACAGTACTAATGGAATTAATTGACAATGTTAATAATAGGTTTGGATATGGTAAATTAAGATTATCATCAGATTGTAATAAGAATTTTTTTTCCAAAGAAAACAACAGAAAAGATCAAAATTCAGCTTGGCAGATGAAATCCAATTATCGTTCACCTTGCTATACTACAAGTTGGTGTGATATACCAATAGTGAAAGTTTAAAAATGGATCAAAAAGACCAAAAAAAACTTGCTTCAGCAATTGTGTTGAAAGCAAGAGAAGAATGCAGAGCAAAGAGAATAGACCCTTATATTGCAGTAGGTGCCTTTATCGACGAAACAATAAGAGAGTTATCACAAGTAAATTCAGACGAAAAAGTTTCTGAGTTTCTAATTAGTATAGCTGAAAAAGTCAAATTAGGTATGTACAGGAAAAAAAAATCAATTTGATTTAATTTTTTCAATTAGTTTATCAATTTCTTGATACCTAGGTCTATCATCCCTAATTTCTTTTAAAAGTTTTTTTGCATTTCTAGATAATTTCTTTCCAACATCAAACTCATTAGATTGACAAAGAACTCCTTTTTTATTTTTTTTATAATGATCAGATAATTTGTAAAAAGTTTTCATTGAGCGCTGGGAAACATTTTTTAAAACGTTCATTTTAAGATTTTTTGGATAGGCAGTATCTAAACTGTTTGGTTGAGATAAACCATTTACAACGTATTTTTTTAGCAAATTGTATGCTTCAAATGATATAACTCTTTTTTCACTAAAATATGTTTTGTTAATATGATTTTTTGCTTTATTATATATATTAAAGATACCCATTATTACAATATAATGTATAATTTGGGCGAAGTAAATACTATATATTGATTATTTATGGATAATATAACAGACACATTTAATTTAGAAATACTTTATAATCTTTTACCATATATCGGTGATACCAAATATTTGGTAATTATTTTTTGCGCTATTTTTTTAGTTATTTTTATATTAATCACTATTTTTGCAAAGAAAAATGCAATTAAGAAAAATAAAGATGTTACAAGAAAACAACCAAATTTAGACGACATTATTGATAAAAGAGATATTAAAGTTTCTGATGATAACGAATTTGTAGATGTTCTTGTTGCTATAGAGGAAGAAATGACAGCTATCAGAGAGTTGTATGTCGGGGGATATATAAGTAAAGGAGTTTATATTTCAGAAACGGATAGACTATATGAAAAGGCAAAAATATTTGGTGTTTAATTGAAATATTAGATAATAACTTTATTAAAGTATTGTAAAAATAATTGAGTTTACAAATAATGACTAAATTTACAGATCATATTCATAGTGAAATTCTAAATATTGCTGAAAAAAATCTGAATTCAGATCAAGAGATCTCTCACCATAATTTTGATAATATTTTAACAGATATTTCCGTTTGTATGGAAAAGTTAGGAATTAAAGCAAATATCATTGATGAAGTTACATCATCTTTATCAACAAAATTTAATTCACTTGTCCAAAGCGGTTTGACTCCAGAAAATTCTATTAAAGAAACATTTGAATCTTTGTCTGACATCATAAATTCAAATTTATCAACTGATGCTTCAGTTGAAAAATTAACTACTGAAAACAGTGGTTATGATTTAAGTTTTGCAAGCTCGATGTCTAATGAAATGTCCATTCTCATTGATGAAGCAATATCTAAGGGCATGTCAACTGAGGAGGCTATTAAGTTTGCAAATAATAAAATAAATCAATCTGCAGAGGAACTTTACGGACCACCCAATGTTGCAGATTATAAAAACGTTGATAATGCAAATGATATTATTATTTCTGAAGATGAAAAAAATTTAGACAAAATGGAAGCCGACATGGGAGATCAATCAAATAAAATAGAAAGAGCCCCTTTAAACGAAAATACTTCTTTAAGTAATACAGTTATTAATACTGATAATATTTCTGATCCAGATGAGGTTACTTAAATATAATAAATTATCTCGTCCAAAAATTTTTATTCATGTGTATTATTATAATTGTTCAAATTGGTTTTCTTTAAGTCAAAATGAAAGTAAATACAAAATTTTACTAACGAATTTATTGAATTTAAAAATAAAATTAATCTGAATGGTGATATTTTAAAGTTAGAATTTTAATTTTAGAAGAAAGTATCAGATATAACCTTTATAACAAAAAATAGAATTTTATTAATATTAAATTCAGCTTTAATAAATAGTATAATTTTGTTGAAATTTTTATTTTTTTTAGCATATTTAAATTGTGGAGAATAGAGATGGTACAAAGTTGGTTGCACCTTTCCACTAATTAAATTTTTTTAGAAAGGATTTCGAATGGATGATGCTAGTAAATGCCCCGTAATGCACGGCTCAGCAACTAATAATAAAGGTCTAAGTACTTCAAACAAAGATTGGTGGCCTAATCAATTAAATATCAATATTCTTCATCAACATGACAAAAGATCCAATCCAATGAGTCCGAACTTTGATTATAGAAGCGAATTTAAAAAATTAGATTTCAAAGCACTAAAAAAAGATTTGACTGACTTAATGACCGACTCAAAAGACTGGTGGCCAGCAGATTACGGTCATTATGGTCCTTTTTTTATTAGATTGACCTGGCATGCAGCCGGTACTTACAGAACATGGGACGGCCGCGGCGGAGGTGGTACTGGTGACCAAAGATTCGCTCCTCTAAACAGTTGGCCAGACAATGGAAATCTTGATAAAGCAAGAAGACTTCTTTGGCCTGTGAAACAAAAGTATGGAAGTAAAATAAGTTGGGCTGATTTATTCATATTAGCTGGGAATGTCGCAATAGAATCAATGGGCGGTAAAACATTTGGTTATAGTGGCGGTAGACCTGATATTTGGACTCCTCCAGAAGACATTTACTGGGGAAAAGAAAATGAATGGCTGAAGAACGAAAGATATACTGGTGAAAGAATACTAGAGACCCCTCTTGGAGCCGTTCAAATGGGGTTAATTTATGTCAATCCACAAGGTCCAGACGGCAAACCCGACCCATTAGCAAGTGCTCATGATATCAGAGAAACATTTGCACGAATGGCCATGAATGACGAAGAAACTGTAGCACTTACAGCAGGTGGACATACTTTTGGTAAAGCTCACGGAGCAGCCTCAGAGGATAATGTTGGTCCTGAACCGGAAGGTGCGCCAATTGAACAAATGGGTTTTGGTTGGAAAAATGTTCACGGAGTCGGCAAAGGTGGTGATGCCATTACCAGCGGAATTGAAGGTCCATGGACAGCCAATCCTACTAAATGGGATAATGGATATTTTGAATTACTTTTTAAATATGATTGGGAACTAGTTAAAAGTCCAGCTGGTGCTTTTCAATGGCATCCTATCAACCCTGATAAAGAAGATCTAGCTCCAGACTCAGCAGATCCCTCTAAATTTGTTACGACTATTATGACAACTGCTGACATGGCAATGAAAGAAGATCCAGCTTACAATAAAGTTTCAAGGAACTTTTTAGAAAATCCTGATCATTTTGCAGATACTTTTGCAAGAGCATGGTTCAAGCTCTTACACAGAGACATGGGGCCAAAAACAAGATACTTGGGACCTGAAATTCCAGAAGAAGATTTAATTTGGCAAGATCCTGTCCCTAACGGTAATGCTGATTTTAACCTAGAAGCTGCTAAAAAAGAACTTTCTGAGTGTGGATTGTCAATTCAAGAAATGGTAGAAACAGCATGGGCAAGCGCATCGACATATCGTCATACCGATATGAGAGGAGGAGCTAATGGTTCAAGAATTCGTCTTTCACCCCAAAAAGACTGGGAGGTCAATAAACCTGCACAATTAACAAAAGTATTAAATGTATACAACCAAATTGCTGACAAAGCAAAAGCATCAATTGCAGATATAATTGTTCTAGGTGGAAACGTTGCCATAGAAAAGGCCTGCGGAGTTGAGGTTCCATTTACACCTGGAAGAGGTGATGCAACTCAGGAAATGACAGATGTAGATTCATTTTCCGTCTTAGAACCATTAAGTGATGGTTTCAGAAACTATGAAAAACAAGATTTCAAAGTTAGTCCAGAAGAAATGCTATTAGATAAATCTCAATTGTTAGGATTAACAGCCCCAGAAATGACAGTTTTAGTTGGAGGTTTTAGATCTTTGGGAATAACCTCAGAAAAAAATGGAATTTTTACTAATGATGTTAATAACTTATCTAATGATTTCTTCGTTAATCTATTAGATATGTCAACAGAATGGAAACCAGGTAAAAACAATAAATCCTTTAGTGGTTATGATCGTAAAACAGGAGAAAATAGTAAATATGCAACACGCGTAGATTTAATCTTTGGATCAAACTCTCAATTAAGGGCGATTTCAGAAGTCTATGCATGCGATGATTCCAAAGAATTATTCATTAACGATTTTATTCAAGCTTGGAATAAGGTAATGAATGCAGACAGATTCGATCTTGAAAAATAATTTGTAATATTAAGAGTGTTTGCAATTGTAAACACTCTTTACAAAACTACGCTAAATCCCTCGAACTCAGGGTGCCCAATATATATTTCTTTGCTTTGTCCGGCGTTTTTGTGGGCCTCTCGAAATGATTCCGATTTAGTCCAATTGATAAAGTCTACTTCGGATGACCATGTACTATGTGAAGCGTAAATTGTGAATTCATCGTTTTCTTTTCCTTTTATTAAATTAAAATTTATAAATCCTTTGACTTCACTTAGTTTTGAATCTCTATTTTTCCAGATTTTTTCAAAGATGTCCTCTTTGCCTCTGACGATTTTAAATCTATTCATTGCAACGTAAGTTTTAGTTTTCATAAGCATAAATTTATTATTTTAAATATATTATTCAATTCTTTTATATAAAACCTTAATACTGATATTATTTTTATGAATAAAGTCTGTTTTTAAAATAAATTTTACAAATACATAATAATAACTTTTAATAGGCTAAAAAATAAGGAGAAATATGAAAAAAACTTTGATAACCATTTTAACCACCAGCTTTATATCATCTCAACTAGCATCAAATGAAATTTATAAAACTAATAATGAATCTGTTTATTTAAATTTATTATCTAGATTTAAATGCGTGATAGGTCCTAACATAAACAAACCCAGTTGGGTATGTAATGAAAAAGCCCCAAAAGGGTGGGGTAAATTTTATGGTGAGAAATTAAAGAAACAAAAAAACAAACGTAAGAGATTTGCAAAAAATTAATTTATAATATGAGATTTAAAAATAAATTTTTTATATTTTTATTACTTCAACTAGATTATCTGAGAAAGTTGGAGCGTTTCCCATATCTGCTAAATTAGCTGAGCTTATACTGTTAACTGTTCCATCGTTAAGTTGCCTCCAATATCCGAGCGTTGAAACGACAATACCTGACGAAACATCAGATGTTATTTTAGCAACACCTTTATAGGAACCTCTGTCATTAAATACTTTGACATTATCACCATCTTTAATATTTCTTTGTTTTGAATCAATTTCGCTTATAAGAACAAATTGGTCTCCTTGAACCCTCTGCTTGTCCGTCATGTTTGCATAACACGAATTTAAAAATGCATGACTTTTTGGAGTTATTACGTTTAAAGGATATTTTTTGGCAAGTTGCGGGTTAGTTTGTTTTGACTCAAGTTGAGGAACATAATCCGGAAGAGGAGGGAGGTCTTGACCTGGTTGATAATCCTCGTACATTTGTCTGAACGGACCGGCAACAAAATTTTTCACATCTTTTAGAATAAACTCACATTTACCTGATTCTGTAGGGAACTTACCATCTTTGTGGGGTGCTCGTGTATCTTTGCAACCAACATTTAATCTTGCAAAGCCTTTTTCCTTCAATTTTTCAGGAGTGATTCCTTCACATGCAGGTGCTGACCAATCCACATAGTTTTCTAAACATTTTTCATCACTCCAACTGAATTGATCTTGCTTTAAATCCATCTTTTTTGCTAACCTCCTGAATATTTCGTAGTTTGGTAAAGCTTCTCCAGGAGCATCAACACATTTCTCATTGTATGTAAGGTATAAGTGACCCCAAGATAATATCATATCTTCATGTTCTGCACCCATTGTGGCGGGTAGAAGAATGTCTGCGTAAGATGCTGTGTCAGAAATAAAATGTTCAGCAGAAACTAAGAATAAATCTTCTCTCTTTAAACCTTTAATTATTTTCTCCGTTTCGGCTGCTTGAGTAACAGGGTTAGCGTTCCAGCACATCATGGACATAATTGGTTTGTCCTTTTCTATATTTTCCCCTAGTAAGGCTCTTCCAATCTGAAGAGCGTTTACAACTCTTGTACCTTTAGGGATCAAATCTGGTCTGCATATAACATCAAATTTGTACGGATGTTCCCACACTGGAAATTGAGTGATTCCTCCACCAACATATTTCCATGCACCAGTTAATGCTGGTATACAGGTAACAGCTCTTATTGTCTGCCCACCTCCATAATGTCTCTCGAGTGCAACTCCAATTCTTATTCCAACTGGTTGAACTGTAGCAATTTCTTGGGCCAATTTTTTAATATCTTCTTCACTAATTCCAGTTATTTTAGACGCCCATTTAGGATCTTTATCTTTAACATGCTCTTTTAACTCTTCAAATCCATTTGTGTGATTATTTATATAATCCATGTCTGTTAGATCGTTATAAATAATATGATTTATCATGGCTACTGCCAAGGCTCCGTCTGAACCAGGGATAGGTTCGATATGCCAATCAGCTTGTTTAGCAGTTCTAGATTTATATGAATCAATTACTACAACTTTGGCTCCTCTTTTTTTAGCTTCTTGAATAATTGTCCAATGATGAAGATTGGTACTTACACTGTTACAAGCCCAAATAACAATGTATTTACTATGAATGTAACTCTCAGGATCTAATCCAGCTGTTGGACCTATAGTGGTTAACCAAGCTGTACATGAACCTTCCCCGCAAAAAGTTCTCTCACAAACAGTCGCGCCAAGGGCATTAAAGAAAGAATCACCTCCATTTAAACCATGAACTAAACCTTGATTTCCCAAATAACTATAGGGAATAATTGATTCAGGCCCATACTCATTAATTAGAGACCTCCATTTTGATGTGATTGTTTCTAGTGCTTCATCCCAAGTGATTCTTTCAAATTCTTTTTTTCCTTTTTTTCCAACACGTTTATGAGGATATAATAAACGATCTGGATGATAGTGTCTTTTTTCGTAGTCTTTGAGCTTGACACAAAGTACACCATCAGTCATAGGGTGATCAGGGTTACCTTTAACGCTAAGAAGTTTGTTGTCTGCAACTTCATAAATCATTGCACACGTATCGGGGCAGTCGTGAGGGCAACCACCAAAATGTTTTTTTATGGAATAATCATCCATACAAATCTCCACATAATTTTAGCTTACACTATTTTATTAAAAAACAAAATTATTTTTCAATTTCTTAAATTACAATGGAGAATTTTCGTTATTTTTTTTCTTTTAAGTATCTGTCTGTAATGTGTTTTTCGAAGTATTTTAAATTCAGCTTTTCACCTGTCACATTTAATAAAAGTTCGTCAATTTTATAATAATTACCGTGGCTATGAATATTTTTTTTCAACCAATTGATGATTGGTAAAAAATTTCCTTTTTTTAAATCGCTTTCTAATTTAGGATTTTGTTTTTTTATACAATCAAAAATCTGAGCTGCAATGAATGCCCCAATACTATAAGTAGGAAAATAACCAAAATCTCCACCAAACCAATGAATATCTTGCAAACAACCGTTTTGGTCACTATCAACTTTTATATTGAATATATTATAAAATTCTTGATTCCACAGTTCCGGAAGAAACATTACATCAAAGTCTTCTTCAATAATCTTTTTTTCAATTTTGAACCTATGCATTATATGAAGAGGATAATGGACTTCGTCTGCATCTACTCTTATGTAATTCTTTTTTACCTGCTTTCTGTTTCTATAAATATTTTCTTGATTCCAAGCAGGATTTTTCTTCCCAAAATTTTTCTTGATTATTTTTTCGATTAAATGACTTACTTGAAGTGATTTAATAATTTGCATTTCAATAAAAAGTGATTGGCTTTCATGAAGTGACATTCCTCCAGATGAACCTAATGGCTGATGCAACCATTTTTTAGGTAGTCCTTGTTCATAAATAGCGTGACCTGTCTCGTGCATTAGAGCATCAAAGCATGAGAATGAGTCTGAATCATTATATCTTGTAGTAATTCTAATATCTTCAGAACTCCCACCGCAAAAAGGATGTGAACTTTTGTCAATTCTCCCGCGAGAAAAATCAAAGCCAAGTTTTTTCATAAAATCTTTTGATAGTTCAAATTGTTCTGACTCAGAAAGATTTTCGGTAAAAGAAATTGATTTATAGCTTCTTTGTTTTTCTAAAATTAATGGGATATTCTTTTTTAAAAACGATTCTATCCTAGAAAAGATTTTTGTAATGCTTGAAGAGGTCAATGATCTGTCGTATTTAGATAATAAACAATCGTATTTTGTTTTATCCTTTTTTTGAGATAGTATTTCAGACTCAATCTTTATTACATCAACAAGCTTTTTAAATGATTTTTTAACTAAATTAAAATTTGATTTTAGTTTAGCTTTTCTCCATTCACCCTCACACAAAATTGCAAGTGAAGTTTTTTTTTTTATATATTCATATGGAACGATATCAAAGTATTCAAACTTATCTCTCATTAAATTAAGGTTTAATTTATCTTCCGGACTCAGGCTGGAATCATTGATCTTTTTAAATAATTCATTTTTTTTAATTAGGTCAAAAATGCTTTTTTTGTAATCAAGAATTTTTTGTATTTGTCTAACACGCTGATTTCTTGAATTTTGAGGCATATATGTGGCCATATCCCAATTTAAGATACCATTAATATCATTTAGTAGACTTTGTTCTTCAAAAAGATTTTTAAGTTTTACATAAGCCATTGTTTTACTCACATACAGACATTTAAAAACCTTACATTACAATTTAAATTTAATGGGTTGCCTAGACCAATATAATTGTAATCGTTTCTAAAAGTATTCATTTTATTTAACATTTTTTGTTTATCATTTTCAAAACTATTGATGATGTTTAGGTATCTAAAAAAAGCTTCATCCTCTGAAATTTCCTTTTTTGTTACCATCAGGTTTAATTGTTCAATAATATTAACAAATCTATCTTTTGATAAATGACAATCGTTTGTGTTTATGCAAGATTCATTAACTTTATTTAGTCCACATTTTGAAATTGCGGAAAATGTGTTGTTTAATTCTTCACATTCGGAGAAATATTCATGCGAAAGCTTATTAGTAGAGCAGGAAACTACGAAAATTGTAAAGACAAAAGTTAATAATTTTTTAATCATATTGATTATTTGGTAATTATTAGAAATAAATAAAGAACTTATGATTTTATCATAATGTATTATAAGATTATTTTAAAAATTATATTATAAACAGTGTTTTTTTAAAAAATAAATTTTAATAAATATTAACTTAATGAAAGAGATTTTTTTTCCCATTTTAGCTTTTTCTCCAATCTTCTTAGCTGGAATTCTTTTGATTGTTTTTAGAATTGCAGCTAAAATTGCAATGCCACTAGTTTTTATATTTACCAGCATTATTTCTTATTTTATTTGGGGAATGAGTGAAGCCAGGATTTTAGCCTCAACTCTTCAGGGTCTAATTATTAGTATAAGTATTTTATGGATTATTTTCGGAGCTATTTTGTTATTAAATACACTAAAATATTCAGGTGCAATAAACACTATAAGATCTGGATTTTCTGACATAAGTAAAGATAGAAGAGTTCAAGTTATTATAATCGCGTGGTTGTTTGGGTGTTTTATTGAAGGAGCTTCAGGTTTTGGTACTCCTGCTGCAGTAGCTGCACCATTGATGGTTGCTGTTGGTTTTCCTCCAATTGCTGCAGTAGTTTTTGGTATGATGATACAATCCACACCTGTTTCTTTTGGTGCAGTGGGAACGCCTTTATTGGTCGGTGTTCAGGGTGGATTAGACAAAATAAGCATTTCAAATAAGTTATTGGAAAATGGATTGGAATGGAATTCATTCTTTGATTCTATTGTCATTAAAGTTGCAATAATTCACTCAATTTGTGGACTACTTATGCCAATTTTACTAGTAGTCATCATGACTAGATTTTTTGGTAAAAAAAAATCTTGGTTTGAAGGTTTATCAATATTTCCTTTTGCAATCTTTGCATCATTGAGCTTCACAATACCATATTTATTAACAGGTATCTTTCTTGGCCCAGAATTTCCATCTATAATAGGGGGATTAACTGGATTATTTATAGTTACAATTGCTACAAAAAGAAAATTTCTTATTCCAAAAGATGAATGGGACTTTCAACCTTCAAAAAATTGGCCATTAAACTGGATTTGTAACCCTCAAAATAAAGAAGTTATAGAAAATAAAAGAAATATAGGAAGTTTAATGGCGTGGCTTCCTTATTTATTACTCGCTCTGCTACTTGTATTTTCAAGAACTTTTGAACCGTTAAAAAAATTCCTTCAATCTGTAAATATTAAGTTTGAAAATATTTTTAATGAAGAAAATATAAGTGCAAGTTTTCAATTATTATATCTTCCTGGAGGAATTTTAATTTTTATTTGTTTTATCACTTTTTTTCTACATAGAATGACTTCTAAGGAAATTAGCTCGTCAATAATTGATTCCTCAAAGACTATTTTAAGTGCAGGCTTTGTTTTGATATTTACAGTTCCGCTGGTAAGAATAATGATTAACTCTGGTGTTAATTATAATGATATTGCTAGTATGCCAATTTCTATGGCTCAAGGTGTATCGAATCTGATGGGACAAATATATCCTTTATTTGCACCAACTGTCGGTGCTATTGGAGCATTTCTAGCTGGCTCTAATACTGTTAGTAACCTGATGCTTAGTCAATTTCAATATGAAACTGCAAATCTTTTGAACATTTCAGGGGTGTTGATGGTTGCTGCACAAAGTGTTGGAGCAGCAGCTGGAAATATGATAGCTATACATAATGTTGTAGCAGCTTCAGCTACAGTTGGTTTATTTGGAAGAGAGGGTAATGTTTTAAGGATTACTTTAATTCCAACTATTTACTATCTTAGCTTATCAGGAATTATCACTTATTGCTTTCTTCACTTTAAAAAAGATGATTCAAGTAAAATGAAAATAACAGATGAAAAAACATTTTCGGGTCCAATGGGCATGGGGTTGATAAAATCATATAAATCTGGAAATAAGACATACTGCATTTACAATACAATTGACGGACAACAAAAAATAATACTAGAGAGCCAAAAATTAGAATGCGAAGCTAGCAAATCAGAGTAAAATTTATGGATCCATGTACTCAAGGTTTAGTTGGAGCAACTTTTTCTTCACTGTTTTCTAATAAAAAAGATATTCGAAAAGCTTCTTTGTGTGGGGCAATTGGAGGATTAGCGCCAGATTTAGATATTTTTATAAGATCCGAAAATGACCAACTTCTTTTTATTGAATACCATAGACATTTTACACATTCTTTGTTTTTTGCTCCAATTGGAAGTATATTTGTTTCTTTGATAATTTTTACTTGCTTCTACAAGTTAAGAATGTCATTAAGTTTTATATACTTGTTTACTTTGATTGGATTTTTGAGTCATGGTTTACTTGATTCTCTTACAAGTTACGGAACATCTCTTTTTTGGCCCCTAAGTCAATCTAGAGTTTCTTTGAATCTAATATCGATTGTAGATCCTATATTTACTTTTACTTTAGTTTTATTGTTAATTTTTTCCTTGCTTAAAAAATCAACTTCTTTAATAAGATCAAGTATTTTGTTTAGTTTTTTTTATATTTTCCTTTGTTATCAAAAACATCTACAAGTAAAAGATTTTATTTTTGAAATATCTGAGAGAAGAGGGCACAACATAGAAAGGTTAATTATTAAACCAACAATTGGAAATATAATTCTGTGGAGAAGTGTTTATAGAACAAACAACAAATATTATGTTGATGCTGTATATGTACCCTTTTTTGATGAACCAAAATTTAAATCGGGAGCTATTTTAAAAGCTATTGATAAAGAATCAGTTTTCCCAGAGTTAAAGTCAAATTCAATTCAAAGAGAGGATATTCGGAGATTCTCTTTTTTTTCAGATGATTTTATATACATTCATCCATTAAATAGATTTTTAATTAGTGATCTTAGATATGGATTTTTGCCTTATGATGATAAATCTTTATGGGGAATTGAAATAAATACTAATACACCTGAAATTCATGTTGATTTTAAGAATTTAAGAGATTTTAATGAAAAATTTTATAGAGAATATTGGAACATGTTATCTGGGAACTATCAATATCAAATCTTAGAAAATTATAAATATGAACATCGTTGATCAACTTTAAAGAATTATTTACTAGATATGGCAAATTAATTTCGAATGATTATCTTAATAACATGCACAAAAAAAAATTTATTTTATTAATTTTACCTCTCCTTTTTCTTTCATCAAAGATTTCTGCTCTTCCTGCTTGCGATGGAAACTTTGTAAGACATTGTTATGGAACAATCTTTCACCAAAATGGTGAAAAATATGTCGGAGAGATCAAGGATAACAAGTATAATGGTAAAGGATCATACTTATTTATCAACGGAAATGTATATATTGGTGAGTTTAAAGATGGATTACAAAATGGTCAAGGAACCTTCACATTTGCAAATGGCGATAAATACGAAGGAGGATTTAAAAATGGTTATTACCATGGAAAAGGTTCTTCAACTTTTTCAGACGGAGAGAATTACACAGGAGATTTCGTAGACGACCTTCCTCACGGTGAAGGAACTCATACATTTTCCGATGGATCAATTTATGTTGGACAATTTGTAGATGGTATGAGATCCGGAGAGGGGACAATAACTTATTCGAATGGAGATAAATACACTGGTAGCTTTAAAAAAAACTTATTTGACGGTTATGGAACGTTAACGTTACAAGACGGATCAACAAAAAAAGGAATGTTCAAAGCTAATAAATTTATTGGTAATTCAAAGCAATAGATCCTCAGTTTTAAAAAATCGTTGTAAAACTATTTACTTTATTTAACCAGGAACTTTTTACAAATATTTAATTAACAGTGTTTATTTTTTCTATTTGCTCTAAAAAAGTAGAATCATCAAGCCTCATTAAAATTGAAGATCTATCATTTAATGCTGATTCTGGAGTTCGATGTAAAATTCCATGTTTTCCACCACGAAAAATTGCAACATCCCATTTATTTAAATATCTTATCGCTGATCTGTCTTTAATTATATTTTCATTTGGTTTTCCACTAATAAAAGCATTCCTGTCTGCAGCATTATCAGGGAGTAATTCTGTACCTTGTCCGGAATAAGTTACTAAACATCTATAAGGGACCATATCAACATGAAAACGTTTACAACCTCTCTCAGATCCCAACCAAAAACTTATTTTGTCTTTTTCTTGAAATAAACAAAACATTTTACAAATTTCACTCATATCATTTAACCAATTGTTAAAAAATATGTTTTTCCTAATTTTTGATGGAATTTTTTCTTCTGTAAGTTTGATAATGTCATTTAAACTATTCTCCAATGAAACATAACCAGAAGTTGAAAAAGGAGTTAAGTTTAATCCACTAAAGAAAAGATTGAAATCCTCAGAAACTTGACGATTCAAAATCGCTAATTGATGGTTATTGTGTTTGAAATCCATTAAGGATTTTACATTTTCACAATTAAAAATCATGAATCAGAAGATAACTTCAGATAAAAAAATTGAACTATTTAGAGTATAAAGAATACTTGCGAGAATAAGATTGGTCTTAATTTTTTTATTAGTCGTACTGCATTCTTGTTCAGTGCAACATTCATCATCTTGGCACTTTATTTTTTTATTATAAATTTCAAAAGAAATGATTAATAAAAATATAAGCGTTGTAATTGCAAAAAGATATGGTTCAGCTGCTTCTAATAACTCAGAATTTAAAAGGAGTGAGTCGATAATTAATGCATTTGAAGATAATGAAGCAAATGATAACGTTAAAGGCAAGCCACAGCATAACAGATGTGTTAGACCTATCCATAATAATGAGTATGAAGAGTAATACTTAAACATATTTAATTAATAGAATAGCTTTAAATTAAAATTAAAACTTCTACCAGGTAATTGAACTTGACCCTTCTTTGCCTCAAGATGATCACGACCAACTGTATTTAGAAGATTGGTTACACTAAACATTGCATGGCCAGATAAATCTGAGTACATGAAATCTTTTGTAAGATCAAAATCTAATCTTGAATGACCACCTGTTCTTGTATAAAAAGGACCTGTGAATTCTTTATCAAAATAATGATAATATTTAATATTAGTATCCCATTCCTCATTAATAAGTTGTAAACCAACATTTACTTTTGATTGTGGAATTCTAGTTATAGCCTTGTCATTGGATGTTCTGTAACCCTTCAAGAATTCTCCTACAAAGTTAGCAAGGAAATCAAAATCATCGAATTTCGTTATGCCATACTGACCAGTTAATTCTACTCCAGTAAATAATGCATTATATTGATCGTGAATAACAACATTAAAAT
Organism: uncultured Alphaproteobacteria bacterium; assembly: GCA_902536655.1. GTDB lineage: Bacteria > Pseudomonadota > Alphaproteobacteria > Methylaequorales > Methylaequoraceae > Methylaequor. Next base: position 136,669 of record CACAYF010000002.1, read on the forward strand.
CTTCACCTTCAACAGTTTGTGTATTACCGTTTCTATCTGCAGCAATAAAATCATTGATGTAATTATAATAAGCTTCAATTTTTAATTTATTTAGATTTTCATCATAATGATATCCAAGTGATACATTGTAAGAACTCTCTTTATCTAAGTTTGCGTTACCTGTCTCAACATTTTCAAGAGCATGATGAGGACCGTCTGCGAATAGTTCGACAGCATTCGGTGCTCTTTGCGTAAAATCAAAACCTAAAAATACACTATTGTTTGGAATGATTTCTCTTTTGGCAGTGGAAGAAAATGCAACAGGGAAAAAACCTTTCTCATACTGTGTTGTTTTCAAATTTACGGATTCAATTCGACCACCAAGATCTAAATCAAATAAATCAAATTTTAACTTTTCGAGAGCAAATAAAGCAAAACTATTGGTCTTCGTTGGAGTTAAATGACCTTCCTCTGCTCCTGTTGCACCTTGATTTTTATTCATAAAATGAAAACCTATTAATCCTTCTTCATTTTGATTGAATAGAGATTTGTGATTCAGTGATGTTTTTATTTCATATATGTCATTGAAAAATGTTATATTATGATTGTTACCATCGCCTGTTCTTTCAGCATGATTATATTCGGAGACAGTGCCTTCTAAGTTAAACTTTTCAAAGATTAAATAATTTAATGCCAGTGATGAATCAAAATTTATTGTATTTCTTGTAGGGTTAAGCGATGTCATATTTTCTTCACCTTCAGGACCAGGATTTTGATACACAGCTTCAAGTTTGTCCAAAGAAACTCCAAAATGATTCTGACCATCATTGTATGTTATTCCAACGCCACCAGATGTCATGAACTTTGATGAATTTGCTTGCTTAGTTGAAACATTTGCTAAATCGTAAGGGCCCGCACTTACAAAACTTCCAGAACCTCTAACAGTAAAATTGTCCACAGATTTACCAAATTTTAATGCGGTTCCCAACTCTCCACCTGAGGTCTTGTATCCAAAACCTAATTGGACGTTTTCGTCAGAAAGAGGCTTATCTACTGTAATTAAAGGGTTTATAATGTTTACAACTCCAGCAAACCCATTGTTTCCATAAAGTAACGTACCGGGCCCTTTAATAATTTCTATTTTATCAATTAATAATGGATCATATCCAACAATATGATCTTCACCAAATTCGGAAACATCACCTAGTGAAGAACTGTTTTGTAAAATTTTAACTCGCGAATTACCAAGACCCCTGATTATTGGACGTGATGCGTTACCCAGACCTTGTGAAGCAATTCCTGGTAAATCTTTGAGCATCTGACCAATAGAGTATTGTCTGCTTTTTTCTAGTTCATGAGAATCATATAAAATATTACCCCTATCACTTTCATATTCGGTACTCGGCTTAATTTTAGATGTTATAAATACATCGGGTGCAACAAATATAGATTCTAATTTTTCAGCATTTACATTAGCTACTAACAATGCGGTCAAGACGAAGGTAACTATTTTATACATTGATTTTCCATTAAATAAGATGTTGATATTATTTTTATGTTATATTATAACACTTTCTATTGTGTCAACCCCAATCAAATAAAATCATTGATTTTTTTAAAACTTTTAATAATTTGTAAGCATGAGATGTGTAAAATTTTTTGTTTTAAGTGTTTTAATACTTAGTCTGTCTAGTTTGACGATCTCAGCTAAAGTTATTTCGTATTGTTTAGATAAAAAATATTCTCAACTTAATGAAACAAATCATGTTCACTCAAACAAATCTTGTCATTCTCAATCAAATGATGTTGAAGACATATGCTTTAATTGTGAGTGTTATTATACTCAAATAAATACATACCAAGTTGACGATATTTTAGATGCTCATATCAACAATTCTTCATTTAATAACTTAAAGTTTACATTTGATTCCCTAAACCCTTTACTTAGACCACCCCCGCCAAAACTTTTTGCCTGATTTTATTTCAAAGTTTTGAGACAAATTTTGTCTTGAATTTATTTCTTATTATTAGGAGAAAAGATGAAGATATTTTTATGCAAAATAGTTCTAGTGTGTACTTTTATAGCCATAAAAGATATTAATGCTAGACCGATTTCATATCCTGGAGGCTGGACATTAATGCAGGCAAATGATTTTATTAAACATAGTTTTCATTTGCATTATAGTCCATCAATTGATTATTCAATAGGTTATAGAGCAGCATATTGGAGAGAAAAAGAATGGCAATTTCATGGACTTCAATTAAATTATCTCATAAAAAGACTAAATAAACCTAAGTCGCAAACAAATTTTTATTTAAGGAACGGAATAGGTTTAGCAACTAGTAATTATGAAGCTTTTGAAAATAAATTTGAACCATCCCTTTTCACAGGCATTTTATTTGATTGGGAAGATAGAAGGTTTTTTACAAGTTATCAGAATCAAGCTAATCATGCATCTTCGATAGATAAATTTTTTTCACAACAATTTAGAATCGGAGTGGCTCCTTATTTGGCTGAATATGGATATTTACATACTTGGATAATGCTTCAAGCCAACCATATGCCTGGAAGTAGTAAAAACTTGACATTTACTCCAATGTTAAGAGTTTTTAAAGGGGATTATTTGGCAGAGTTAGGTCTTAATAACTACAAAGACTTTATGTTTAACTTCATTAAAAGATTTTAGAGGAAAAGAAATGAAAAAAACTATTATCTATTTGTTTATTTTACAATTTGTATTTTTTAACAGCAGTAAAATTCTTTCGGATGAACAATACAATGGTGATATTTTGCACGTATATGTTAATGGACTTGTATGTGATTTTTGTGCTCGTTCAATTGAAAAAATATTTTCAAAACAAAAATCAGTTGCAGCTATAACAGTGAATTTAAAAAATATGTTGATTACTATTAATTTTAAAGAAAATCAAAAATTAAGTTATGAAAAAATCACTGAAATGATTAAGGATTCGGGTTATGACGTCAGAGAAATAAAAAATGTTAAGTAATTTCTATAAAGAATTGTTTGCACCAATATTAAGTTTATTTACAAGTTTAAGTACGCTAGTTTGTTGTGCATTACCAGCTCTGCTTGTGACTGTTGGATTAGGTACAACTTTAGTTAGTATTGTATCAATATTTCCGTGGATTGTTGTTCTATCAAAATATAAATTATACATCTTTTTATTTGCAGGTTTTATGTTGGCTTTATCATGTTATATGGCATGGAGAAGAAATAATTCTTCATGTCCAGCAAACCCAACAGAAGCTAAAATATGTTTGAAATTAAGGTCAACTAATTACGTTATATTAACTTTTTCGTTTGTAGTTTATATCACAGGTTTTTTCTTTGCTTTTTTAGCTGACTTAATTTTTTACTAAATAGTCTTCTTTTAAAAATATAATAAAAAGTTAATTTATTAAAATTTAGGCTAAAAAGTTTTAATATAAAAAAGTATCTAGTTATGCTTGATTGCCAATCGATAGTAAAACAATTTCATTTGTACTTCCAAGCCTCATTCTTGGCCCCCAACAACCGACGCCAGACGAAACATACAGTTTAGACTGAAATTTTTCGTATAATCCATAAATATTTTTAAATCTCAGTTTTACTAAAAAGTTAAACGGAACTATTTGTCCATTATGTGTATGTCCTGATAAAGTCAAATCTATCTGTTTATTTATAAATTCCCATAAAGTAGGTTTATGCACAACTACCAAGTTAAATAAGTTTTGCTTGTAAAATTTATTCACAGTTTCAGTTTGATTTAATGTACTTTGATTATCACTAACCCCAATAATATTTATATTTTTATATTTTATTGATTTATTATCTAAAAAATTCAAGTTGTATTCATTTAACTTACCTAGTTTTTCTCGATAGTTTTTGATGTAATACTCATGATTACCACTTATAAAATAAATTGGTTTTTTTAAATTTTTGAAAACCTTTAAATCTTTTAATTCAAATGAACTCGAATCAATTAAATCTCCTCCCACCAATATAAAATCAAATTCAAGCTTAATTATTTTTTTATAAATTTTTTCTAAGTGCTTGATAGTATTTGTTCCTAAATGAATATCACTGATAAAAATTAATTTTAAAGGTTTTTTTAATTTTGAAGAGTAAACATTTAATTTTTTAATGTTAATTTTACTACCATTATAAAAACTTAATAATGTGACAATCGATATAATTAGAATACAGACAATACCTAAGTTGTAAGATTCTATGAAATTAAAAATATTAATAAATAATCCCAAATTAACAATCCAAAAACTTATGAATCCAATTCCCAATCCTTCATAAATTAATAATTTAGAAAATAAAAAAGTTTTTTTTGATTTTGAATAATAAATTATTAATGCTGAAAAAAATAAACTTACAACAAACGAATTGAAATTTAAGATTTCGTCGTCGGTAATCATTGAATTAAGAGTTCTAAAGGGATAAACGTAGAACAGATAAGTAATAATAATAAATAATGGATAAAATAAAAATCTTCGCAACTTTGCTCTCAAAATAAAGGTTTTAATATTTACTAAATTTAAAAACTAAAAAGTTAATTTAATATTACTTTTCAATTATTAATATCAAAATTCGACTAATTTATTGTAGCTTTTATTAAAAAACTAGACTATCAATTACAAAAGTAATATAGCTTAATTTTAAAGAGTATATTTGATATTTAGATATGTCTAATGATAATATTATTAAAATTTTGCTAAATAATAATGGCAAAGTCCCACTTAAATCCTTCCATGAATATTATGCTAATTTGGCTAGAAAACATCAAAATAGACTTACAAAACCAATTGGGAGTTTAGGTCGATTAGAAGATTTTGCTATTTGGATGGCTGGTTGGCAAAAAAGAAAAAAACCTAAAATGGATAATTTTCAATGCATTATTTATGCTGCTAATCATGGTGTAGCAAATAAAAAAGTGTCTGCTTATCCTGCAGACGTAACTGAGCAAATGGTTGCTAACTTTAAAAATGGAGGAGCTGCAATTAATCAACTATGTAATTTAGCTAAAGTAAAATTATCAGTTGTTCCGATAAAGCTTGAAACACCTACTAAGGATTTTTCAAAAGAAAAAGCAATGGAACAAGACGAAATAATTGAAGCAATGCAATTAGGATTTAATTCTGTTTCAAATGATTGTGATTTGTTAATATTGGGAGAAATGGGTATATCTAATACCTCAGCAGCAACTGCTATTTCATGCGCACTTTTTAATGAGACTGTTGAAAAATGGACAGGTTTAGGTACGGGCATTTCTAAACAAAAACTTAAACATAAAATTTCTGTTATTAAGACTGGATTGAAATTACATGGAAAGAGTTTTAAAACCGTAGGTAAAATTTTTGAGGCATTTGGTGGAAGAGAAATGGCAGCAATTGCAGGATCAGTTATTGCAGCAAGGATCAAAGGCATACCTGTTTTATTAGATGGTTTTATTACAACTGTATCTGCTGCTACCCTCACTCTTTTTAAAAAAAATATATTAGATCATTGTTTAATTTCTCACCAATCTTCTGAACCAGGACATTCAGGAGTAATTTCTCATCTTAAAAAAGACCCTATACTTGACTTAAACATGAAACTTGGTGAGGGAAGCGGGGCAGTGGTAGCAAGTTTGATAATAAGAGCAGCTTTGACCACTCACAATAAAATGTCGACATTTTCAGAAGCAGGGATAAGTAAAAAAATTTAATTATGCATTTATTTCTTAAAAATAAATATGTAATGGATTTTTTTGCAACACTTATGTTTTTTACTAGAATACCAGTAAAATGGTCCTATTTTTCAAAAAAAGCACCAGATTTAACAAGAGCTAGTTGGTCTTTTCCATCAGTTGGTTTTTTAGTAGGAATTTTATCTGGTGGTACAGGGGATATACTAATTCAAGTGGGACTTCCTATTTTTTTGTCTTGTATTATAGCTATCACAATCAGTGTTCTCCTTACTGGTGCTTTTCATGAAGATGGATTAGCGGATACTGCAGACGGCCTCGGTGCAGGGGGCTCTCCTAGAAATATTGATAAAATTATTCATGATAGTCGCCTAGGAACCTACGGAGTAATGTCATTAATATTAGGTATTTTAGCCAAACTAGGATTAATATTAGCCTTATTTGAGTCAGGATATTCATTAGTTGCTATTTTTTCCATTGGATTTGCTACTGGCAAACTCTCTATTATGATAGCAAGAAACTTATTCAATAATTCAGAGTTTGCAAAAACAGCAAGTATAGTTGGAAAAATTTCAAATAAGTGTTTATTTATAGCCATTTTAACTTGGATGTTACCTACTTTGTTTGTGTTAGATATCTATGGAATATTATTCGGTATAATCTTAATGACCTTTACAATACTTATAATTGGAAAAAAGTCGAAAACAGCCATAGGAGGAATAAACGGGGACATATTAGGAGCAATCGCTTTCTTAACAGATATAATGTTTTTATTTGGAAATATTATAGTAATTCATGTTGTAAATTGATTAAGCCATCGAAATTATTTTTAATACGGCATGCACCTGTAAAACAAATTACGGGTTTTTTTTCCAAACATAATCCAGATGCAATTATAAAAAATAATAAAATTAAAAAATTAGCAACTTGTTTACCAGATAATTGTGATTGGTATGTGAGTCCTTTAAAGCGAACAATTCAAACAGCAGAAGCCTTATCAAGATATAAACAGTATTCAAAAATCATTATAGAAAACAATCTAGTTGAACAAAGCTTCGGAGATTGGTCAGGAAAAAAAATTTCTGAAATTTGGAAACTTATAAATAAAAAGAAAGACAAACATAATTTTTCATTTATTTCTCCTGAATTTTCACCGCCAAATGGAGAAAGTTTTCTAGAACAGATTAAAAGAGTAGAGATTTGGCTCAAAAAATTAAAGCTAAAAGCTGGGCAGAGTATTTTGATCATAACACACGCAGGAACAATAAGGGCAATATTATCTCATGCTTTACAAATTAAACCTGATTTTGCAATTGGATTGGAAGTTACATATCAAAGCTATAGTGTTCTTGAAATGCTTTCAAAAAAGGATAATAAACACAAAGGTGGACAATTTCGATTATTAAGTTTCAATAATGTTATTTGAGGATCTAATTACCAGACTCATATCAATGTAATATTAATATGTCTTAAAAAGACAACCAATATTTTTTAGGATAGAAATTAAAAATAATAATTGAATCATGCAAATTTTTCTGAAAAATAAATTTATTTTTTTATTTCTTTATTTTTTTTCGTTTTCCTGTTGTTACGGAAAATGGCAAGTATTCCGTGAGCATAAAACTTTTACAGAATATTTTGAAATGGAATCAATCAAAAAAATCGATGATATTATTTACATCTGGAGTATGTTTGATTACAAAATCGCACAAAAAAAAGAAAAACTAAGTACGAAGTTTTATACGAAGTATGATTGTAAAAATAAAAGATTTAAAGTTATTACTATAATTGATTACAAGACAAATATGGGTCGAGGAAGAACATTTGAATATAAAAAAAATCTAAATACTGAATCAGATAATACAGAATGGATTCATCCGAAATTAATGAGTGAAAACTTCGAGAAAATTAAACTCATTTGCAATTTTTAAGAGACAAAAAAAAACCTGACTGCTTAGCCAGGCTTTTTAAAGAAATTAATCTATAGTTTGAAACTACTTCTCAGCGCAAGCGTAAGAATTGATTTCAAGACCTACAGAGATTTCAGAAATCATAGGTTTTGTCCAAGCCATTATTTATCCTTTAAAAAGTTAATATCAGCTTACAATATATTAAATCTAAATTAACGTTTACTGATTCTAATATTCATATCTTGTTAATGTATTTGAAAAGAAATGTTATTACTAAACTATGTAAGCAATTATTAATAAATATTTTAAATGTAGATTTTCTTCTGTTATTTTTTATTCACATTGAATACAAAATCATACGTGAATTACGGAGAAAAATAATTTATATTTATAAACATCTAGCTAATATTAATTTATACATTAAATACATAGTATGATTTTTCTAATTATTCTTTTATCAATATCAATTCTTCCGGTTATTTGGATCAATTATGTTTTTAAAAAGAATGACGAAATCTTACCAAATATGCCCTTTAATGGCATTGAATTTGGGAATCAGCTAATTAAAGAATTGGAATTAAAAGACGTTTGTTTGGAGAAAACCTTAATAGGCGATCACTATGATCTAGATCAGAGAAAAGTTAAAGTAGGGGAAGATAGACTTAGAAAAAAAAGTTTAACATCTATTTCAATTATTTGTCATGAAATAGGTCATGCAATTCAACACGCTGAAAACTACACTCCACTGATTACAAGAACAAAACTTGTTAAAAATACTCTATGGATTAATAAAATCGCATTTGCTGTTATTTATGTTGGACTACCAATAATATTTGCTACAGGTTATCTTCCACTTATTAAAGTATGCATTTTACTTATTCTATTTAGCTTATTTATTGGGGTAGTTATTCATCTTGTTACACTTGAAGTAGAATTAGATGCAAGTTTTAATAAAGCTATGCCAATTATTAAAAAAAAAATTCCAGCAGTTTATCATGATTCATGTCGTTCTATTCTTCGAGCTGCAGCTTTTACCTATGTAGTTGGTGTATTCAAAAATTTAATATCTTTGAGAATGATATGGACTGTCCTTTCGAGAATTAGGTAATTAAATTAATCTAATTAGTAATTCCTTTGAACACATTTACATTGAAATAAAATTAATGAAAAAGCTATTATTAATGTTTATTTATTCATTTCTATCTTTTGAAGTAATGTCATTTGACAATTTAGTTGGAGTGAATCTTATTTGTGAGGGAAAATACCAAGTAATTGGGTATGAGTTTTTAAATAATAATGAAGTTATTAGACACGCATCGTCAAACTCAGAAAGCGATTATTATAAAAATAATGGTCTTTATGAAATCACTCAAAAATTCATAAAGCTTGATGTAGAAGGTGACATATTTACTAGAGAAATTCTGAGAAAAACTTTAGAACTTTTTATAGGTGTTCATTTAAATAATTCAAAAGTAGGAGACTGTATTTTTTATTCTGGTGACATAAATGAATATTTTAACACACATAGTTTTGACTAGTTACGATAGAGTTGGTTTATTAAAATTATTTATAGAATAAAAAAGAGCATAAAGTTTTTCGTAATTGCGTTAACTATAACAAGCTATAAAATTAAGAGGTAATGACAATTTTTTCTAAACGACAGGTTTATCATTCCTTATCTTTGTTATTTTTCATCATTTTAGTAACGGCTTGTTCAAGTACTCGACTAATCTATTCATTTACGGATAAATTCATCAAAGATGAGATTAATTACTTTCTATATCTAGATGAAAAAGAAAAATTACAGATGAATCAGCAAGTTTCAGAAATGATAAATTGGCACAGAACATCAATGATGCCAAGTTACGCTTCCTACCTAGATAATATTGCAGATACATTAGAAGTGGGACAATATGATGCAAACAAAATAACTATAATTATTGATGAAGGACGTACTCTCATTGAAGATACTATTGTTGGTTTGACACCATATGCATCAAGGTTTCTTATTCGGATAAATAATGATGAAGCCATCGAATTTATGAATAAGCAAATGTTGATGCGTCAACAAGAGCGGATAATCAAACTTTCGGAACCAAGAGAAACAAGATATAAAGATCGTTTTGATAAGTTAAGTAAAAATTTTAAAAGATTTTTTGGAGATCTAACAAATGCTCAAATTGAAATGCTAGAAACCCATTCGCATGAAACGCTTAATGACTCAAGGGTTCGTTTGCATAACAGGACACTACGTCAAAAAGTATTCGTAAGATTTATGAAATCTCAGCCAAATGAAGCAGAGCTTAATACTTATTTAAACAAACTCTTGATAAGAGGCCATGAAATTATAAATCCCAATTATAAAGATTTTTCTCAAGCTTCACTATCTCGTTTCAAGATACTTTTAATAAAAATGTTAGCAATTTCGTCGGACAAACAACGAAATGTGATGATTGATAAACTTCGCAGTTATGCAAGGGAATTTAATACTATTTCCAAATGAAATATTAAAGATTTATTAGACTAAATTAGAATTAATGGTGAAATATTTTTTGAAGAAAAATATCTAAGTTATGTAACTAGAATTCTTGGGTAAACAATTGAATTTATTTATTTTTTTTTACAATTAGATAAATAATCAATCCAAGGAAGAAGATTATTAATAGAACGCCTCT
>CACAYF010000003.1 GCA_902536655.1 uncultured Alphaproteobacteria bacterium
CAGAAAGCATTTTTGTAGACCCTATTTTTTTCTTTTTTCTAAATTCAACAATTGAATTTGCTATTTTTCTTGAATTTCTCTCCTCTCCATAGTAAAAAAAAATATCACTAAGTTCTTTTTCATCATATTCATTAACTATTGTTTCTGCAGTTAGCTTCGTGTTGATGGTATCCATTCTCATGTCTAAAGGTCCATCATTATTGAAAGAAAATCCTCTTTTTGGATCATTTAATTGAGTATTTGAAATTCCAAGATCTAAAACTATTCCGTCAATGGCTTTAATATTCTTTTTGTTTAGAAAAAAATGAAGATCACTAAATTTCGTATTACTAAAAGTAAATCTGGTGTTAAATTTTTGTGTTAAGATCTTGGCATATTTATTAGAATTTAAATCTCGATCAATAGCACAGACTTTACATTTTGCAGATTCTAATATTTTTCTTGAATAACCACCTTGACCAAAAGTACAATCTAAATATATTTTCGCTTTTTGGGGTTCTAGAAATGAAACAACTTCATTCACCATTACGGGGGAATGTGAAAGTTGATCTGCGTGCATTTTAGTTAGCTTGTCTTCTTAAAAAAGCAGGTATTTGAAGTAAATCGTCATTGACATCATTTTGATCAACTTCATTTTCAGAATTTTGCGAATCTGAAGAATGACCAACTTCTGGTATATATTTTACACTTTCGTCCTCAATCACAATTTTTTTGTCATCTTTATCAATTTCTCCAGTTTTCTCATTTGCAATTTCTTTAAATTCTTTAATAAACTGCTCTTTACTTACATCTTTTTGAGGATTTGATTTGGTTGAATTCTCTTCAACATTTTTAGAACTTGTTCCAAAAATCCTTCCAAGAAGTGTCTTTTTCTTGGGTTTATTTTTTTCAGGATGTTGCTCGTTAATTATCTTTTCTTCTTCCCTTAGGTCCTCACTGTTTTTTTGAAATTTAGCGGGTTCACGAAGATCCACTAAAAAACTGGGTTGAGTTTTTTCCTGTTTGAAAGTTTGATCATCTTTGGAAAGTATCCTTGGGTCTGTTATGTTATCCAAATTATTTATATTTTCTTTGTGAATTATGTCTTTGTAATAATTTTCTGAATCAATACCAGTTGAAATAACTGAAATTTTAAACTTTCCATTATAATTATCGTCTTTTTGTAACCCCCAAATTATATTTGCATCTTCACTAGATTCTTCACTTATTTTATTAATTGCTAAGTCAATATCATGCAAACTAGTATCATCACCACAAGTTATATTAATTAAAACGCCTTTAGCACCTGACATAGAGTTATTTTCGAGTAATGGGTTTGATATTGCTTTATCAGTAGCTTCATTAACCCTGTCTTCTCCCTCTGCTACTCCAGTTCCTAGATGAACTTTTCCCGTCTCACTCATTACAGTTCTAACATCTGCGAAATCATGGTTCATTATTCCAGGCTTAACCATTAAATCAATAATACTTTTTACACCATCAATTAAAACATTATTAGCCAACTGAAGTGAGTCAGTTACAGGAGTGTCTGGTTTTGCTAGAGCAAAGATATTCTGATTGGGAATAACAATCAAATTATCTACATTTTTTTGCAGTTCAATCACACCCTTTTCCGCCTTTTCGATTTTTCTTTTACCCTCCATTTGAAATGGTTTTGTAACAACGCCAACAGTTAAAATCCCGTGTTCTTTTGTTATTTTAGCTATTACAGGTGCAGCTCCTGTACCAGTTCCACCTCCCATTCCAGCTGTCAAAAAAACCATATTTGAATTTTCTACGTATTGTTCTATTTCCTCTAAAACTTCTTCAGCCGCCTTTTTTCCCATTTCTGGGTCTCCTCCAGCACCAAGTCCCTGAGTACATGATGGTCCCAATTGAAGTGTTTTTTCGACTTTTGAATGTTTTAATTGTTGGCTATCAGTATTGACATTTAAAAAATCAACTCCTTCTATTCCAGAATTAATCATACTGTTTATTATATTTCCGCCTGTGCCCCCAATACCTATTACAAGGATCCTGGGCGAAAGATTATTGTTTTGTGATGGAAGTTTGAGATGAAGAGTCATTTTTTCTCCTTTTTAAATTCCCTTGGGGATTGGTTTAAGTCTGGGGCTAAGATTTTTTTTGTTAGCTATTTTAATTGTCTCAATTTTTTTTTTGGAGTAATTTTCTGGATTCCACATTTGAAAAGTTGGTCCCAAACCAACAAAAAGCACTTCTTTGGCAATGGAAGCATGTTTAATTAAACTTTTAGGAAGTATGATTCTTCCTTCTTTATCAAATGGAAGTTGCTCAGCTTCTCCAAAATAAAGAGAAATTAAATCAAATTCTTCTTTTGTATATTCATTATTTCTATCTAAACTATCAGAAATATTTTCCATCCTGTCAATACCACAAGCATCAATTGAATTATTTTGGTAAGAAGGAAAAGCTATTACACCCTTAAAAGTCTGTTTTTGAAGACTATTTCTGAATGCTGATGGCACTGATACTCTGCATTTTGCATCCATTTTATTTAGTATGGTAGATAAAAATAAAGCCATAGTAATCCATATATGGGATATTATGGGATTTTATGGTTTTTTCAACCATTTTTCAACAAAAAAATTAAGTAACAAAAACTAGATGGTTTATAAGCCGGATTCTGTACCTTGAAAAGGTTGTGACTATTAATCTTGTATTAATGTTGCCATTAATATCTAGCGTCCTACCATACCCATACGCAAGGCCACGTTAGTCTTAAAGACAGGTTTTTTGGACTTGCTCCCAAAGGGGTTTACATTACCATTTTTGTTACCAAAAAAGTGGTGGGCTCTTACCCCACCATTTCAACCTTACCCAAAAATAGGCGGTATATTTTCTGTTGCACTTTCCCTGAGGTTACCCTCGCCGGACGTTATCCGGCTTTGGTGCCCTGTTGAGTCCGGACTTTCCTCCTTAAAAGGCAGTCACACAACCATCTAGTAATCAAATTAGAATATTTTATAAAATAAAATTCAAGTTTTATTTAATTTAAGTAATTTTTTGCTTTTAATAAGTGATATGGAGTTTGGTTTTTTCCCTACTTGTATTGGTAAAAAATGACGGTGGAAAGCATCAATTATCATAAAATTATTAATTTTTAAATTTTTATGTTTTGGTAATTGATATCCAATTCCGTAAAGATTTTGTAAAAATTCGTCATACTCTTTCGCTGATAAACCTCTGTATTTAATTTGATTAATTTCTACCCATAACCCAATTTTGTTTTTATGTAATTCTTTCCAAGGAAAATGTTTTCCTGGATCAATCTTTCTATGAGGTGCAATATCGCTATGCCCAAGGATGTTGTAAAATGGTATATTAAATTTTTCCTCAAGGAAATGTATCAAATTAATTAATTGATTAATCTGTGCCTTTGGATAATTTTTTAATTTTTTTTCTCCTGGATTCACCATTTCAATTCCAATTGATCTACTGTTCATATCTTGTAAACCCTTCCACGAAGATTCGCCAGCATGCCATGCCCGCTTCGACTCTGAAACTAAATTGTAGATTTGACCGTCGGTATCAACCACAAAGTGACAACTCACTTTTCTTTTTTTTGATGTAAGAAGATCGATTGCTTCCTCAAGGTTTTTAGTTTCGGTGTAGTGAAGAACAATGAATTGAATTTTATATTTTCTAGAATCAAAATTTTTTGACTTGAAGTTATGTAAGATATTTGGTTGACTCATTTTAAAATATTTATATATAAAGCTAATGAAAATTTTTTTTTCTATCATCACATTATTTTTATTTTCATTCAATATAGTTAAGAGTGATGAAACTTTGTATGCAACTAAGACTGTTTCTAATTTTTACATGAACCCAAGCATCGATGCGCCAGTTATTTATCCAATTGATGCAGGAAAAAGTATGATTCTAATTTCCAAAAAAGATGGATGGCTAAATCTACTAGACGAACAGACAGGCCTAGTTGGGTGGTCTTCCGAGGAAAATTTTTCTGGAGATAAACCTAAAAAAATTTTGAAAGGTAAAGATTACGATGAATCTTTTAACATATTTAAAGAAAGAGTTCTTGAAATGAGCAAATCAATTAAAGAAGCGATTTCGATTGACACGTTTGTTGATGTTGAACATTTAGGTGGAGCTGCTGCTGCTGTGATAGCAGATGACGATTGGTTTAAAGGAAGAAGGCACGCAAATCAAGCGTTTCAAGTTTATGAAATGTGGAAGAATCAAAATCAATCCCCATCATTTTTATCATTTAGGAACAAAAAAAAAGAAGAACAATTTATAATTCTCTCTGGGCCACATAGACCGAGATATTTAAAATCGTCAAAGTAGTGAAGAAAAAGCTATTAAAAACTTTCCTTTTTATTTCTGCTTGCACTATCTTGGTTTTAACAATTTTACCAATTTTCTTAGATAAAAAAAAAATAATTGCAGCAATTAATAACAAAATTAAAAATGAATTAAATTTAAATGTAGATCTAGGTGAAGATTTAAAATTAAACCTCTTCCCTTTTCCAGAGTTGCAATTTAATAATTTGGTTTTTAAAGATGAATCAAAAGGACTTTATGTTAAAGTTATTAAGGTAGAGATAATTTCTACATGGCGGTCAATAATAAAGCTAGATCCATACATTCAAGAAGTAAGACTTAATAATCCACTGATACAGTTCAAAAATAAAAGTATTGCTAGTAATTTTAAAGTGTTGGTTGGAAATGAAGCAATTGACAAAAACCTAAACTTAAAAAAACTGTTTAATAGCTTCCATAGCTTAAAAGTTAAAAATGGAAATGTTGAATTTGAGCTATCTGGAAAAAAACATGTTTTTGAAAATATAGATTTAGGAATTAAAAGCACTAACTCCACTCAATTGAAAGCCAATATAGACTATAAAAATCTTAAATCTTTGATTAAGCTAGATGTAAGAACAGATAATTTTAAAGATTTTGATTATTCAGTGAATAAATTGTTCGATAACAAAAATGAAATTTTTGGGCTAGGAAAGATTAAATTAGAAAAAAATAAATTAAATATTAGGGGCAATTTAAACAGTGAAAAATTAGATGTAGATAATATTTCAAAAATTTTAGCTTTTATAAACAAACCCTTTCAAAGAAATAATATTTACCCAGTCAAAGTGATGTTACCTAAGATAGATATAAACATGAAATTAAATATTGATAAAATTATAGCAAAAGAAACTATATTTAAAAACATGTACTCAGAAATTTTAGTAAATGAAGACAACGTTTCTTTTCGGAATTCTAGAGCTAATTACTTAAATTCAACAATAAAAGCAAATGCAAAATATTCGAAAGTTAACAAAAAATTGAAAGGAAAAATTTCTATATTTGATTATTTAGTCGAAGATAAATTAATTGGGAATTCAGAGTTTTATCTCAAAGACACATCATTTGATTGTGATTCAGAAATCATTGTTACGAACAAGAGAACAAAACAATTTCTAGACAAATTTCATGTAACCGGGGAATGTATTTCTGCAAATGCAAATATTGTTGGTATCAATATAAATAAATTTTCTGATAAAGTAGACAATATAGAAACTTTTCAGGACTTTTTTAATTTGTTCAACAAAAATGAAATGAAGGGTAATACAGCACTTGATTCAATAAATTTTACTTTTAAAGTAAAGGAAAGCATATTTTTTTTAAATCAATTAGAAGCTATTCAAAAAAATATAAAGGTTTTAAGTAACGGTAAATACAACATCCACAATGATTCATTAGATTTGAAAAATAACATTTTTATAAAAACAAAAAAATTCAAAGACCTTCCAAATTTTCAGGTATTAGTAAATGGGAGTTCAAAAAACTATAAAGTTAGCTATAATTTTGATAAAATTAAATCTGCTATTTTAAATGATGGAATAAACACGATTTTAAACAAACAAAAAAAGATTGTGATTAATCCCAAAGAACTTAAAAACCTTATTGATAAAAATTCAAAAGACCTCAGACCTGAAAAGATAATTGATTTTTTCCTCAATTAACTTGTTTTGGTCATTTTGCTAGGATCAACAATTTCGTCAAACTCTGAAGATTTTAAGTATTTAAGTTTAATTGCTGCTTGCTTTAATGAAATTCCTTCTGAGAAAGCTTTCTTAGCTATTTTCGAAGATTTTTCGTAACCTATCTTAGGGTTTAAAGCAGTAACAAGCATAAGTGAGTTTTCTAAATTTTCACGAATTTTTTTTCTATTTAAATCCAAACCGTCTAAGCATCTTTTAATGAAGGAATCAATTGCATCTGTTAGTAAAGTTATTGTTCGGTCTAACGAAAATAATATCATAGTTTTGTTTGCATTTAGTTGAAAATGGCCCTGGCTACATGCAATGCTAATTGAAAAGTGAATTCCCATCAGATGCATACAAACTTGACTAAGTGCTTCACACTGTGTTGGGTTTACCTTTCCCGGCATTATCGAGGAACCAGGTTCATTTGAGGGTAAAATCAGCTCACCTATTCCAGATCTTGGGCCGGAAGCTAGTAGCCTGAAATCATTTGCTAATTTATAACAAGCCACAACTAATGTGTTTATAGCTCCTGAATAATTTAATAATGGTTCGTGCGAAGAGATTGATTCAAATTTATTTAAAGAAGACCTGAATGGGTAACCGGTGATCATTTTCAATGCCTCTATAAAACCTGATACAAACTTATTAGATGAGTTGAGCCCCGTCCCAACTGCTGTTCCGCCTTGAGCAACACAATAAACCTCTTCAAGACTAATATTAATTCTTTTTAAAGAATTAGAAATTTGAGATGAAAACCCACTCAATTCTTGACCAAATGTAAGTGGAGTTGCATCTTGCAGATGTGTTCTACCTATTTTTATAACGTCCTGGAATTGTTTTTTCTTTTTTTCAAGTACATTAATGAGGTTTTGTACTTTTGGAATAAGACACTCATTAGACTGTAAAATTATTGCGATATGCATAGCTGTGGGAAAAGAGTCATTTGAAGATTGACCTAAATTGCAATGATCATTGGGATGAATTGGATCGTATGTTCCAAAGTCTTTTCCAAGTAATTTATTTGCTTTATTGGCAATTACCTCATTTAAATTCATATTTGTTTGGGTTCCTGAACCGGTTTGCCAAACAGAAAGGGGAAAGTTTTCATGAAGTTTTCCCTGAATTAGTTCGTCACAGACTTCTATGATTTTTTCACCTAAATCTTGACTTAACTTGCCGATAGCTAAATTACTTATAGCTGCAGCTTTTTTTTGTATAGCAAAGGCTTTAATTAGGTCTCTAGGCATTTTGTCTTGACCTATGGGAAAGTTTTCTAGACTTCTTTGAGTTTGTGCTCCCCAGAGTTTTTCTGCAGGAACTTCAATTTGCCCTATACTATCTGTTTCAATTCTATTCTCAGTCATCTTTTTTTCTAAAATCGGCCAAAGATACAATTTTTTGTTTATTTGTTTTCTTTTTTTTTAGAACCGGTTTGTTTATCTGTTTTTTTTCATCCTTTATTTCTAATTGTATGCTAAATTTTACAAAAGGATCATAAAATTTCACAATTGTGTTGAAGGGAATACTTAAATACGCTTTTTTTTTATTAATTAATAAAACAACTGAAAATTTATTTTTGTTAATCTTCAAATCCCAAAATTGATTTTGCAACACGATTGTCATTTCTTCAGGATAATCCTTTTTCAAAGTATCTGGAATGCTAACATCTGAGCTTTTAGTTTTAAAGGTTATATAAAAACAATGATTGGACGATATTTTAGAATTTGATAAGTCTGTTAAAATCTCTTTGATGACATTTAAAATTGCATTATTAATTCTTTTTCCATAATCAATAAAAAATCTATTCATAGTAAAACAATTTATTTTAATAAAAAAAATGTAGAAACTAAATATAAACCAAAATTATATGGCATAAAATAAAAAAATTATTAGGAGCACTATAATTAACAAATACAATAATAGCCTTAAAAGTTCATACATAAAAATTAAAAAAGAATTAAAAGAAACTTGTAATGAATTTATGAACAAAAAATCCTATTATAAGACATACAATTCCGAGAAAGTAAGTAGGATAAAATCCTAATCCAAGACTCTTACTAAAAAAAAAAGGTAAGAAAAAGGTAAGAGATATTGGGACTCCTACAAGGATGCTTTTTGAAAAAACAATTGTTTTCTCAAAGTTTCTATGCTCGTTGTATGAGAAAAGAATAGAGATGATACTAATTAAAGGAAGTGATATTAAAAAACCTGCGAGAACAGGCTTTTTGAATGATAACCAACTTGCGAAAGATATTATTAAGCCAGATATTAAAACCTTAATAATAAAAAAAAGCATAAGGTTGTTTTATCCAAAAAAATTTTTGATTTTAGAAATTGGGCTTCTCAAAGGTTCATAAACTCTATCAATAAATTCGATATGGCTAGAAAGCTTTTTTTCGAGCCTTGTAACTGATTGTTGGAGTTTATCAATTTTCGCCTCCAAAATTTCAATTTTGTCTTGGTCTTTATTTAGCTTCATGTTTATAATTTAGAAGTTGAGTGGAAAATAGCAAATGATTTTTCCAATTTAAATTTTTTTATAAGTTTTTTATTTTTTTTCTAGGTTTGATTACGTAAGTTTTTCTGAAATTTTCTGGATAATCGGATGGTTCATTCCTTTTCGAAAAAATAAGATAAAGACCTATAATAACTATAAAAATTGAGTTTGATAACATTATTATTTTAAAAAAATCTGAATACATACTATTATCATTACGACAATAGTTTAATTTAGTTAAATTAATCCCACTCTAGTTCCGTGTAAACTTTTGTAACATTTGAATAATGATATTCTGTAAATAGAGCCCATCCCTCAGGGTTTACCTTTTTTGAGTTTATGATTTCTTTTTGGAGAATAGAATTTATTGATTCTTGAAGCGAAACATTATTTTTATGAAATTTCCTTACCTGTGCAATTAGTCTAGTAAAATATTCTAAGATCGGTTTCAATGCGGCATCTTTTTTTGCCACATTCCCGTGACCAGGAACAACAAGGTTAATATCCATTTTTTGAATTTCATCTAAATTTTTTTTCCAGCCAAGTATGCTGGCTCGAATTGATGGTATTCTGTCAATAAAAATATTCTCTGACCAAAAAGTTTTTGTATTTAGGTCGTAAACAGATAAGTCATTGTCTGTATGGCCGCTTTTCCAAGCTTTGATTTCTACAACTCTTTCCCCAAGATCCACTTCAAGAATGTTTTCGGTTTTTATTTTGATATTAGCTTTAATTAATTTTGCTTTTTTAAGCACTTCACTCTCAATATTATTTGATTGCAACTCTTTATAAAAATTAAAATTACTTAAAAGTGATCTATTAAGTTTTTCGTGTCCAACTATACTTGGGTTTTCCGATAAGAAGGCTTCAGTTCCAAAAAAATGATCTGGATGTGAATGAGTTATCACAATGTGAGAAATAGGGAGATCTGAAATTGTTTTAATTTTTTCTAGTAATTTTTTACCTATTACTTTTGTTCCACCAGTGTCTACAACCATTATTGATTTTTTCCCAAGAATAAATCCAATATTTGCTATGTCACCTTTATTAGATTTGTTTGCGTCTTCCTGGCTCCCAAAATGGACATAAACTCCGTCAGCTACTTCTTTCATTTCAAAACTGAAGCTTTTATCAAAATTAAATAACAGAATTAATATGAAATAAAGTTTTAGCATAAATCTTATTTATAATAGGATTTTTGAGAGAAAAATAAAATTCTTAATCTTTTTAAATTTATTTTTTTAGATAATGATAATTATTATCAAAAAACTTCTTGACAATGAAATTAATAATTATTATTAATATTATCTGATGATAATAATTATCATTATTATTCCCTTCCTTTGATAATGATTATTATATTCACTAGAACAACAATTAGTATATAAATCCCTATCGTGGAGGTAGAATGATAGTTAGAAAATCAAGGGTGGTACCTAAATATACCCATTGGATGTCAAGGTTAACATTCATGACTGGCATAGCTATTGCCAGCAATTCTTTTGCACAGGACATAACTTATGTTGCACCTGATGTAAATATCTTTGAATCGCCAGCTCAGGTCTTTGAAATACCTGGTGCTGGTGATTACATTGGTCCTGAGGAAATTAAAAAATACAATTTCAATAATATTAATGACATCTTAAGAAATACTACAGGGATTTATACGAGAGAAGAAACTGGTAAGGGTATTGTCCCAAACATAAGTTTACGTGGTACCGCTACTTTAAGGTCCGCACAAGTTAACCTATTAGAAGATGGAATAAACATTGCTCCTGCACCATATGCAGCTCCAGATTCATATTACGCTCCAATTACAGGCAAAATGCATGCATTAGAAATTCTTAGAGGTTCTAGTCAATACAGATTTGGTCCCCATAATACGGGTGGTTCTTTAAACTATGTAACAACACCTATTGATTTCGGTCAAAGATATTATGCAAGTGCATCATTCGGTCATGGAAATGACGTTGTTTCTCACGATTATTTTAACTACGGAATGTCTGGCGATTATGGTGCTGTGGCTATTCTTGGTGAAATGTATTACAGAAATGGTGGTGGAAGAAGGGATTTTAATATTGACCCTGTTGGTTCCACTAACAGTGCTAGAAAAGGATATGGAAGTGATGAACTAGGTGATGTACATAGGATTGCACCGATGGTAAAACTTCTTTGGCAGTTACCAACTCAAAGAAAAATCATTTTTGAAGCAAAAGCAGCTTGGCATGATATGAATTACAACCAAAGTTACTCAGGTATCTCTACTGCTGATTTCAATGCAGACCCAATGCAGCAATATGTTGCTTTACAATTTGGTGAATATAATACTGAGCAGTTCACATATTATGGTAAGGCAAGAGTTGAGTTAAATAGTAACATTGAAAACACGACTACATTCTATTACAATTATTTCACTAGAGACTGGTTTAAATTTGACAAAGCTGGCGGCGACGGTGGTGAGAAATTCAACTCTAAGGCATACACTGGTAATGGAAGAAACATTGCTAAAGGTCTTGCTACTGGAGCGGTAACTTACGTCAACAATGATCGCCAATATGGTGCCTATGGTGTTATGAATGAAACCGATTTTACTTTTAACACAAACTTTTTAGGTAAAAGTATCGATCATGAACTGAAAGTTGGATTCAAAGGTCATAGAGACTATATCCATGCAGATCAACAAACGCATAATTATACCATGGCTGTCGGGGGTGCAATGACCGGTACTGGCATTTCTTCAAAAAGTGACTACATGTACGCTGCTAAAGGCGTTCTCGGTTATTTTGAAGAAAAAATGACAATAAACAATTTCGACATTATGTTTGGTGCTAGATATGAGTTTATTCAAAATGACTATAGAAGTAGACAAAACACCGCTAGAGAAAGAATGCACGCATTTGCACCGGGTGGTGGCTTAGTTTATAACCACGATGATAACTGGCAATGGTTTGCAGGAGTGTATAAAGGATTTAATATTCCTGGTCCTTCAGCTGCAAGAGACGATGGAAGTCCAGTAGAACAAGAAACAAGTGTTGCTAAAGAAATTGGTATGAGATTTTCTGGTTCCAATTTGAATTTGTCAGCAGTCGGTTTCCACACGGATTTCAAAAACTTAATAGTTTTGGACAATTCAAACTCTGATAGCGAACCTGACAACGCTGGTAATGTTGTGTCAAAAGGTATCGAGTTGAATATCGAGTATCTACCTCCTGAAGAATATCAGTTTCTTCCAGTTGGAGATTTGTCATACTTTCTTAGCTATACATTTACTAATGCTAACCTAGACGGTGCTGCAGCAGCTGATGATAGTAAAACTTCGTTATTTTCTGGTGGTCGAGATGGATCAAATGTTCCATACATTCCTGATCACAGACTTGCATTCGGAATAGATTATGAATATGACAAATTCAATTTCGGTGTCAATGTGACGTATCAGTCTGAATCGTACGGTACTGCCTCAGAAACTGAGACCGAAGTGTTTGGCACCTCAGCAAATGCTAGAGCCGGAAGAATTGATAGTTATACTCTTCTTCATTTCGTCGGAGGTTATGACTTTAACGAAAATTTCAGATTACAAGCTGGAGTCAACAACGCTACTGATTTAGAATATATCGCTACCAGACACCCATCTGGAGCAAGAGCAGGTGCACCTTTAACAGCTTATCTTAAAGGAGTTGCCAAGTTCTAACCAAGAATATGGATGGAAGGAATCAAAATTCTCCACATATAATTAATCATACTCTTGATTTCTTCCATCTCATATACAACTAAATCCCATTCACTAAACTAATTAAATGAAAAAAACCCTAAATATCTCAACTTCTACTAATCAAACAATAACTGAAGATAATTTTCAGGAAATAATTTTAGAAATAATTTATGAGGTTATAGGAAAAAGAAAGTCAATTCATTCAAGGTACGATGAATTAATAAAAAAACTTTGGGGATCTTCAAAACCAAAAACACTTAAAACTAATTTAGGAAAATATTTACTCACAAGACTACTTAGAGAGTCTGATCGAGCTTTTGCGGAAGCGCAATCTTTAGCTAAACAACTATGTCCGAATTGTAAAAAGGATTTTTCTAATTATGAAGACAATTATTCAGATAAGCTACATTAAAAATTAAATAAACCTTTAATGCCTTTGTAGGCTTACTAACCAAGAAATCAGTTGATAATCAAGATAATATAAATATGTTGTTAAGAGAAAATGAAGTTTGTAAAACTCTTACTGATTATAATTTTATTAAATCTTAACACGCTCAGTTCAAAAGAATTTATTATTGTGCAATCTACAACATCCACGAGAGACTCTGGTTTTTATGACTACCTTCTACCAAAGTTCACAGAAAAATATGGTTTTGACGTAAAAGTTGTTGCTGTTGGTACGGGCCAAGCATTAAATAATGCAAAAAAGTGCGATGCAGATGTCTTAATAGTTCATGATGAAAAATCAGAAGAAAAATTTGTAAAAGAGGGGTTTGGATTGTTTAGGAATGAGTTTATGTTTAATGATTATGTTCTTGTTGGACCTAAAGATGATCCTGCGAAAACAAAAATAGATAACTCTATTCAAATAGCCTTAAAAAAAATAGCAAGCTCAAAATCGTTGTTTATTTCAAGGGGAGACGATAGTGGGACATATAAAAAAGAAATTTCAATATGGAATGCATTAGGAGAACTCCCGGACGTAAAAAATGATCAATGGTATTTGTCAGTTGGACAAGGAATGGGAGGTGCTCTAAATATTGCTGTAAATAAAAATGCTTACATTATTTCAGATCGCGCTACTTGGACAAGTTTTAATAATAAAAGAGAACATGAAATTTTGGTATCAAATGAACCTTTGCTTTTAAATCATTACGGTGTAATTCCTATCAATCCTAGCAAATGTCCTAATACAAAATCAAAACTAACAAAAATATTTGTTGATTGGTTAATTTCTAAAAGTACAAAAAAAATTATCAATAATTTTAAAGTTAACAACAAACAACTTTTCTTTTCTACTGTAATTAAATAATTGCATATTGTTTGAGAATTTTAAAAAAAAGAATTAACATAGTGAAATGCCACATCTTCAATTTGATGTAAATAAGGAACTCAACAATGAACAAAGAAAAGTTTTTGTTGAATATGTAAAACGTGTGTTTTCAGATATAATGAGAACTGGGGTTAATCACGTTGCAGTAAGTTTAAGGGAGTTCCCAAAATTTTCTATGACACTAGGGAGAGCTGAATTAGGTGATTTTGTTTGTTTCATGAACCTCGATATACGAACTGGGAGGACGAATAAACAAAAAAGAGAACTTGCAATAAAATATATGGAAGGCGTTAGAGAAATACTTGGTATTAAATTAAATAACCAATACGTTACTTATACCAGTCACCCAGGAAATGATTTTAATTTATATGAAAAATCTTTAAAGGAGTGGACTGACAATGATAATCCATTATCTATTAAAGATATATGAAATTCCAGATAGATCAGATAAACAAAGATCTATTCAAAGTCTCTATAAAGGATAATATTGAAACTTGTCATCATGTTACGTTAAAAGATGAAATTTTTCAAAAACTTACCCAAAAAAAAATAACAAAGGAAAAACTTGTTAATTTAAGTTTTGAATTTTTGTTAAAAAAAGAAAAAAATACCCAAATTTTGAGAGAATTTGAACTTCAAGTTATTTCAGAATATTTTCCAGATTATATAGAAAATATTAAATCATGGTGCTCTCAAGGAAAATAGAATTTTTTTAAAATAATTTTATTCATGCTTGTTTTTCAATTAAACCGTGAATATCTTATATACGTTAACCATTGATAAGGAGGTGATCTGATGTCTAGTATTATAGATTCTATTCAGCTTAAATTATTACACTTTTTGTCAGAGCAACCTTTGATTAAAAGGTAGTAGTTATCATAAGTTGTAATAAGCTTTAGTACGAAAGGGGAGGGAACTCCCCTTTTTTTCTAAGCAAAACTTATAAAAATTTTTTTTAACTAAACATAAACAAAATTTAAAATGAAGTTGAATCTATTTTTAATACTCTTTTTATTTCTCCATTTCAGTCTAGGTGCCGAGGAACTTGATTCTTGGAGTAAATTAATCAGGAAAGGCAATACGTATTATAAAAAGTCGGATAACCTTCCTTTTACAGGCGTTCTTAAAAATTATTTCCCAACCGGTGAGTTATCTGTTATCGACCATTTCAAAGACGGAAAGCAGCATGGTGAATTTAAAAGTTTTCACAGAAATGGAAAAATATCTATGACCGGGAATTTTGTTGAAGGAAAGCAAGTTGGTTTTTGGTTTGAGTATTATGATGATGGGTCCCTTTATTGGAAGCTTAAATACATAAATGGAAAAAAAATAGATGGTCCATTCCAAATGTTTCATAAAAATGGGGCTTTGAAATCTGAAGTTGTTTACAAAAACGACAAACCTTCCACAAATTGGATATATTACGATAAAGATGGTAGGAAAGAAAAGGAGGATGTGTACAAAAATGGAAAATTTATTTACGAGAAATATTTTGAATGATTATTAAATTTCTGATGTTTTATTTCCACTTTTTGTAAAGTATGAATACAAGCAACCACATCCCTGCTACCACTATTATTTCCAATAGGTTCATTGTTACAATCCATAAAGATTAAAATATTAACTTGTATTCCTACTTCCTAGACACCAAAAAATCTATTAATATTGTTTATTACTTAAAACTTAAAAAACTTTTATCTATCAATGAACTATAATTCGATAATAATTTCAATGGTACTTGGCATTATTTTTTTCGATGTGTTAGGAAATGATAAATTAGAAATGAAATGCACGATTACAGAAGAATTAGAAAAAAATAAGCCTGCAATAAATAAGAATTATACAGAAAAAGATATTTTCATTTTTATTGATAAAGTTAATCTTTGGGTAAGTGATATATCCTATAAAAAATGGCAAAATCAAAACAAAGAGAGTGTAGGCAAAATAGAAAAAAAATTTGAAGAAACTGAAAAAATAATATTTTTTAACTTTTATGAATTTTTCGAAGATAATAAAGAAAAGTTGGAATCAAGCTTTAAAATTACTTTAGAAAAATTCGGAGGTTATTTAAGTTTCATTAAATTTTATCATGACCATAATGGTAAAGTGTTTTTTTCATCTGAAATTAGAGGTCAATGTTTTGAAAAGAAATAAAAATTCAATTTAATAATTATTTGTTGAGCAGATAGATAAAACTGTATTAATTAGAAATCTTTACTTTATAATTGAAATTCAAGAATAGTTGTGTTGCTGAGGTTTAAGATGTTAAAAAATTTTGAAAAATTTATGGAAAAATTTATGTTCGCTTCAAGGTGGCTTCTTGCACCTTTTTATTTTGGATTAATTCTTTCTTTATTTTTCCTTCTGATTGTGTTCATCAAAGAAATTATTCATTTCACAATGAATTTTACAACTAACGAAACTGAAGTCATCCTTTTCATATTAACACTTATTGATTTATCTTTTGCAGGAAATCTATTGATAATTGTAATTTTTTCTGGTTATGAAAATTTTGTTTCAAAGATAAATATCAATAATCATGAAGATAAACCCGAATGGATGGGAACTGTTGATTTTGGAGGTCTTAAATTGAAACTAGTTTCATCAATAGTTGCTATCTCTGGGATTCATCTTTTAAAAATTTTTTTTGGATTAGAGAAGTACACTCAAAGTCAAGTTATCTTATTTATAGCAGTACATTTTACTTTTGTTCTCAGCGGTGTTCTTTTAGCTTACATGGATTCATTGACCGCTAAAGGAAAAAAATGAATAAAACTTTTATATAAAAAAAATGGTTAAAGAAAGTATACATCAAGAATTTGGAAGATTCTTAAGAGACGAAATGGACGATATTGAACGTGAAAAATATATTTCTTCAGAAAGATATAAACAATCAATCTCTCTAATTTCTAAAATCTTCAAAAAGAATTCAATCAAATGAGTTGCAAATAGATTTGATTTAGTAAAAATAGTAAATAAAAGTGAAAAAAAAATATTCATTCAATTTTTTATTTAAAATAAAAAAAAATTGCAATATTAAATTGCCTCTTTTGTTGTATAAAGGATAATCATTTATAAAATAAATGAACAATGCATTTTAAAATAGAAAATTTGAAGTTTAAATACGATGATCAAATCGTGTTTGATAACCAAAATTTTACAATTGACAGAGGTCAGAAACTTCTAATACACGGTCCATCAGGTTGTGGTAAAACAACATTAATCAACCTGATGTCCGGCTTATTACAATCACAGTTCGGAAAGATTATATTCGAAAGTGAAGATCTGTTTGAGCTTTCAGAAAAGCAACTTGATAAACTTCGCGCAAAAAACTTTGGTTTTGTATTCCAAAGATTGTATCTTATAAATTATCTGAATGTTGAACAGAATATTCAATTAGCCAATATTTCTTCTAACTCTAGTAATATGAATTCATTGATTGAAGAGCTTGGGCTTTTAGATAAAAGAAAAAGTAAAATTCGAGAACTAAGTGTCGGCGAAGCTCAAAGAGTTGCAATTGCACGTGCAATAGTGAGTAAACCAAAAGTAATTTTTGCCGATGAACCAACTTCTGCCCTCGATGACAATAATTCAGAGAAAGTTATGAGACTTTTATTTGCTCAGGCAGAAAAAAATAATACAACGCTAATTGTTTCTTCACATGATTCTAGAATAAAGAAAAAATTTTCAAATTTTTTGGAGCTAGATTAATGAATGATATAATTTTTATTTATTATTCATTGAAGTCAAGGTGGCTAAATTGCTCTCTATCTATTTTTTTGACTGCATTTGGAGTTGCAATTGCATTGTTGATAAATCAATTTGAGCATACTTTAAGCAAAAGACTGTCCAAAGATGGGAGTGGCATTGATTTAGTCATTGGAGCCAAAGGCAGTCCTCTTCAATTAATTTTATCTACTATTTATCATGTTGACATACCTCCAGGTAACATTCCTTTTAATGAAGCAAAAAAAATTATTAATCATCCTCAAATAGAGTATGCTATTCCGCTTGCTTTGGGTGACAACTGGAAAGGTCGTAGAATAGTTGGTACCACATTAGATTATCTTGAACATTATAACGCAAAACTAGAAGAAGGTAGCGTCTGGAAAAACGATTTTGAAGTTGTAGTGGGCTCATCTGTAAATCTTAATTTAAATCAGGAATTTGAAGGTGCACATGGACTCTTGGAAGGTGGTGATTTTCATGGAGATAGAAAATATAAAGTTGTTGGCAAAATCAAACAAACTGGATCAGTAATAGATAGACTGATAATTACTTCTGTTGACTCAGTATTAAGTATTCATGGACTAGACACTTTAAATAAAAATGACAGTCATTTAAAACCCATCAAACACTCCGATAAAGACGAAGATGATAAAAGTCATCACAAACATACTAAAAACAATCATAATCACGAACATCATCAAAATGGTGAAAGTCACAGCAAACATTCTGAAGAAATTAATGAGCACAACCATTTTGAGGGTAAGAAAAAGAATAATGTAAATTTAAAAGAAAAAGATCACGATGGGCATACTGAAGAACATGCCCATGATCATGCAAACAACCCTCCAGAGATAACTGCTTTTTTAGTAACTACAAAATCACCAATTGCAAATATTAATCTTCCGAGATTTGTAAACAAGGAAACCTCATTTCAAGCTGCGAATCCAGCAGTTGAGATTACCCGACTCACTTCAATGCTAGGAATGGGTTCAAAAAGTTTTGCAATTCTATCAATTATTTTAATACTTATGGCAGCTTTAAGTATATTTGCTGGTTTAGCAGCTAATCTTGAAAATAGAATGGGAGACTTGGCTACTCTGAGGGCACTTGGATATACTAAAAATAGGGTATTTAAGATTATCATCTTGGAGGGTATGACAATTATTATAATGGGGTTGATTTTTGGGCTTTTGTTTGGGATTACAATATTTGAAATTATTAATAATGTTATTACACCTTTAAACGTGATTCAGGAGAGCTTTAATTTAACAAATGATTTAATTTTCATAGTAGTGATTGTTTTAATTGCAGGTATTGCTGCCTCACTATTTCCTGCGGTAAAGGCGTCACAAATTAGTGTTGCAAATCAACTTTCAAAAAACATATAAGTCCTATGAAGCAATTAAAATATAAAAAATTAGAATTAAGAAATCTTACATTTGTCTTAACATTATTTTTGTTCATATCTCATTTTGATAGAGTATATGGATATGCTCATTTTGCAAAGATCCTCCATGGCAATCAGAAAATGATTACAGAGGTATTTTCAACTGAAGATTTATCTCAAGAAGACCCAAATTTTATGTACGAGATGTTTTCTAGTATAGATGATTTTGTTAGTTTACCAGAGGGAGGAACGCCTTGGAAGGTATTTGCAGACACAGGAATGGACGAGTACACATTTGAGGATAGCGAAGGATTTGAATGGACAGGGGTAAGACCAGAGTTCACAGATGAAATAAAACAATTAGCAAATAAGAAAATTTTGGTTCAAGGTTATATGTTCCCCTTAGATCAAAACGAAAAACAGAAAACTTTCTTATTAATACCCTTTCCAGTTCATTGTCCATACTACCCTCATGCATCATCAAATTTGATTATAGAGGTACATGCTGATGATCCGATTGTTTATTCATACGATCCTATCAATATAACTGGAATGCTTGAGTTAGTTCCAAAAGATGATCTTTACAACATTTTTTTTCGTCTGAAAAAAGCTAACTTGGTAGCAAATTAAATTCTTATGTTACTTCTACAAGCAATTACCACATAAGCCTTTTATCTCTAAGTTCCATGCTTTAGGAATGAAGGCCTTTTGCTTTGTAGTTTGTTTGATATTTTCTGGTAAATCACAGAAGTGTGCTTCAATAACTTTCCCACATTCGTCACAAATCATAAATTGTGAACCTTTATGCAAATGATTTTCAAAACACGGAAAATAAGCGTTTTGACTTTCTACCCTATGAATAAAATTATGTGAGTGCCAGAAATCTATTGCTCTATAAATAGTTGGAGGTTTAGGTTTGTTGTCAAACACTTCGGAGAGTTTTTTTAAAATCTCGTAAGCTTTTATTGGTTTTTTGCTAGAAGAAATAATTTCTAAAACTCTTTTTCTCGGTTCGGTAAAGCGATGGTGATTTTCGTCACAGAATTTAATTGCTTTTTGTAATATTTTATTTTTCATTATAGTTGATTGTTCAAGTTATATTTATACATTTTTGAACTTTAGTACAGTTCTTCTCCCTATATAAAGTATATCACATTTTAGATAATTGAATATTTTTTAATAAGAATTTCAAAATAATTTACCAAATAACATTATGAAGAATTTTTGTTTATAATGATGAATTTTATATAAGTTTAACTCTATGAACAGCAGTTTTCTGATTCGATACAACAACCGTCTTTGCAACAACTGTTACTGCAATCTCCTGTATTACAACCTTCACTACAACAACCATCCGCACAACAGGTATACTTGCAACAAGTATCTTCAATATCTGTCTTATTAGTCATGACAATCTCCTCTATTTCAATTTCAGTCTACTAAAAATTTTTTAAGTATCAATTAGAAAGAAATTTTTCATAGGAGTTCAAATTTGACTTTGCAAATAATTGTTTTTCTTCACGACTTCAGCACTAACTACTTTTTTGTTACAATCAATTAAGCTAATTATATGGATTTATTAGGAATCACAGCACTATATATTTTTATATATGTACCAATTTTATGGATATGTACTTATCCAGTTTATTGGTTGAATAAAAAAACTAAATCCAAAGTAAACCCATTTCTAATGAGTTTAGAACTTCAATTTCTTGGAAGTTCACTGTCTTCTTTAGTTCGTGTTTTACTTGGAGGAATTTATATCATTTTTTTTGGTTTACTCTATTGTATTGTATTTTTTTATACATTAATGGTAACAGGGAATCTTATTTTTTCTTGGTTTGGTATTTGAGAAGAACATAACCTCTGAAACCCTTTGTGAGTCTCCCTAAAACAAACAAGGGGGAACAATTGCCCCCCCCTTGCCGATGAGACTTCTGTGTCTCGGTGTTTGGTCTAAGACCCTTTATTTCTGGGGAGTTCTCAAAAAGTGTATTGAAAAGTGTATTGAAAATGAGGACATTTTCTGCACGACTTCTGCACGGACTAATTTTATAATTTCTATTTTCTAAAGAAAAAAAGCACTGCAGACTAAATTACAATTATTACAAATAATTTTTCAAAAAGGTCATTAGAATTAGTTCAGATAAATCTATAATCAGAGGTAATAATAGGTATAAACATAAAAAATTTACAAAGAGATATATTTATTACTATATATATGGAATGGCGTCTAAAATTATTCCTTCCTTTCGCGACAGGTTTAGGCGCCTAACCCTTTTTAACTTCATAATTTTTAAATTACAAACGAAAAAATGTCTGTTCTCATTATTAAGAATGACCATTATTATTTGAAATTATAACACACATAAAGAATATAAATTTCAATAAATATTTGAGATTTATTAGTATTATATTTTAACCTTTTTTGGAGATATACATGAAAAATTTCTACTTTTTAATTTTATCTTTGGCATTTTTAATTTCTTCTGAATCCACAAGAGCGGACGGACACGGAGAAAAAAAAGAAGTTGTAGAAGAAAAAACTGAAGAGACTTCTGAAAAAAAAGAAGAAGATACATCTGAAGAAAAAAAATAATCAAATAAATTATAATTGGTTCAAGCAAAACAACCTAATTTTTTAATGCTTGAACCAATGTTTTAAGATTAAAATAAATCTTTAAGAAAATAAGAACAAACAAAAGTGCGTTGCAAGTGCGTCGCACTTAAATCGTTTTATTTTCCCTTATTTGTTGAAGAGTAAAACCTCTGAAACCCTTTGTGAGTCTCCCTAAAACAAACAAGGGGGAACAATTGCCTCCCCCTTGCTGATGAGACTTCTGTGTCTCGGTGTATGGTCTAAAACCCTTTATATCTGGGTGTCTCAAAAAACTGTGTCGCAAATCACTGTTTTTCATGCACGACTTCTGCACGGACTACTTCTCACCATAGTAATCTGGGAACAGTTTGAATAGATAATCAAAAAATTAGTCACTTACTGATTTGGGTGTGGTAGTCAAAGATTATTTTTATTTTCCTCTAAATAAATCCTATTACCCCTTAGTGCAAAGAATAGTCCTCCACAATAAAGCATTACATGAAAATTATCATATAATAATACGTCCAAAAAACTCTCTGGTTCTTGCATCAAAATAATACCAGTCATAATACCGCATATAACAATACCGCAGAATCTTGTTATTAATCCTCCATAACTATTAAGTTTTTTTGTGATCAATAATCCACCAATTAGCAATCCAATACCCGAAAGGAGTTCACCCCAAGCAACAAAGAACCAGACAGTCATCGGTAAACCATAAGATTCCGCATCAGAGATATTGAGGGGCAATTTTGATTCTCCTTGTAAAATAAATACAATAGCGAGAGGGACCCTAATAAGAAAATTTGCACCTTTGAAGTCTGGAATCTTTTTTAAAACACTTTTTAATAACATTTGTTACTTAAATACTTGGTTTGTTATCAATATTTTACCAGTATTAAGTTGCTATATAAAAACTAATATTGAGTCTATCACTCTAGTTTTAGACTACCTTTAAATCAAAAAATTACATTTAGTAAAACCAACGCTTAAAGGATATTATTTTTTGCAACTGTTTAGACTATCTAAAATTTCATTACAATTAAAACAAAAAAAGAACAAACAAAAGTGTATTGAAAGTGTATTGAAAGTGTATTGAACTTATTGCACTATTGTTTCCCTTATTTGTTGAAGAGTGAATCCTCTGAAACCCTTTGTGAGTCTCCCTAAACAAACAAGGGGTGACAATCGCCACCCCAAGTCCGATGAGACTTCTGTGTCTCGGTGTATGGTCTAAAACCTTTTATTTCTGGGACTTTTTTGAAAAGTGTATCACAAAGTGTATCACAGTTATTGATTTTTTCTGCACGACTTCTGCACGAACTATTTTTTATCATAGTGGTCTGGGAACATTTTTTTGTGGTCATTTGCCATTTGTTTTTGATTTCTTACATTTTTGTAATAGTTTTTATCATATCTGGTGAGATATTACCTTTATCTTCAAAAAATTCATTGAAACAACACTTTCAAGTCTCTGATTAAGTAAATAGTATCTAAGAACATACATATGCCTCTCTAATCCATCTTTGTCTATAAACAACTCGTATTTAAATTCAAGATTGCGAATAGTATTAGTCTTCTTTTTCTTGCATAACAATTTAAAAAAGGAGATTATTAGCATATGAGAATTTGGGTAAATGAAGAAATGAAATATCTTAAAAGATCTTTAGAAACTAAATTACAAGAAGAAAAATTACCAACTAAGAAAGAAGAATTAAACTCTCGAAACAATTTAGATAAAATTAGAATTACTTTATTTACGAATACCCTGAGAGGAATATCTTGCTTAAAATATTTAAAAATAAAAAAGGTACAAATTAAAAATTTAATAATTACTAAAAAAAATTTAAATCCGAAAGTTATAGATTTTTTAAATAAAAATAAGATTAAATTCACAACTATAAAAAACTTAAAATCCCAAAAAATACTCAGAATATTAGATAAAACAGATTTAGGTTTAGTTTGCGGGTTTCCTCATATTTTCAAGGAATTTCAATTTAATAAACCTAAATATGGTCTTATTAATTTACATGCTGGCAAACTTCCAAAGTATAGAGGTGGAAGTCCACTAAATTGGCAAATAATTAATAATGAAAAATATTTTGGTTTATCTGTTATAAAAATAAATAAAGGTATTGACACTGGGGATATAATTTTTGAAAAAAAATTTAAACTTTTAAGTAAGTATAAAATTGAA
Organism: uncultured Alphaproteobacteria bacterium; assembly: GCA_902536655.1. Taxonomy (GTDB): domain Bacteria; phylum Pseudomonadota; class Alphaproteobacteria; order Methylaequorales; family Methylaequoraceae; genus Methylaequor. The sequence goes on from CACAYF010000003.1 coordinate 23,481, forward strand.
GACTTACAAAGAATTGCTAACAATTCTTTCCCTAAGTTACTTTATAACTCGATATTAAAATTAATTTCAGGAACGAAACTTAAAAAACAAAATGAAAAAAAAGCAAAATACTTTCATCAAAGAGGACCTGAAGATAGTTTAATACATCCACCTGACACCTCATTAAAAGAACTAACTTTATTATTAAGAGCAATGTCGAGTTCATACCCAAGTCCATATATTGTGTATAATAATAAAAAAATAATTATAAAAAAAATAAAAGTTATAAAATTAAAGTTAGATTTTAAAGATAAAAATGTTCTAACAAGTTCAAATAAAATATTTTTAAAATTGAAAGATGAACAAATTCAGATAATTGAAAAAAGATAATTTTTTCATTTTTTTTCTCCTTTTCTTTTTTTATTAAAGTTTAGTTTTGGATTAGAGATTATGAATCCAGTTTTGAAGATAGGGTCATCCTCTGAAACCCTTTGTGAGTCTTCCTAAAACAAACAAGGGGGAACAATTGCCCCCCTTGCCGATGAGACTTCTGTGTCTCGGTAAAAGTCTTAAGACCCTTTGTTTCTGGGTATTCTTAAAAAAGTGTGTGCAAAAGTGTGTGCAGATTAGGTCTATTTTATGCACGACTTCTGCACGGACTACTTTTTTCTATATTAGATTATAAAAATAGTTATACTTTGTAATTGTAACTATTAAGACAGATAGATTTTTAACTTCGAGAGATTAAAATATGAATAAATTTATATTTCTAATTTGGATAATTATTATAACTTTAAATTGTTCGTCTACTCTTAGCATAGAAAAAAGTAATTTAATTTGCTCTGAAAAAGATAGAGAATACGCTGAGTTTTGGGATAATTATTATGACCCTGCGGAAGCATATGAATTTGGGGAAAAAATAAAAAAATTAGTAAGAGATGAAAACCTTTCAGGTCTATTTGATTTAGTTGAAGGTGAATTAACTTCTGGACCAAGGAAAGAATTCGTCAAGGGGAAGAATTTCTCAGATTTTTTTTCAGATGATTGGCGAAATAATTTACTTGAGAGTAAATCACCTTGTTCTCCAGTCGGATGGCGTGGGTTTATGCTTGATAGTGGGTCAATATGGTTTAATAAAGATAAAGATAAAAATAAGTGGTTTATCTTTTCAATGTTAGGAGCAAAAAAAGAAAATATTACGGAAAAAACTCCAGTCGGTTGGAAGTTTGAGGGTAAAGTAATTCCTCCACAATGTTTTTCGACGTTGTGGATGTCTGGTGACAATTATGAAGAATATGCAAATAAGTTTAACATAAAAAATTATAAAGATTTTTCAAAAAATCCTGGCGAATATTTCGGTAGTAAAATATCTGACTTTAAACCAATCAATGCCTCCTGGGGTGGAGAAATTTATCTTATTTCATCTATGAAGAAATGTTTTAATGGTGAATTGAGATACGGAGGCATAAAAAATATTGGATTTCCAAAAATAAAAATTAATAACAATACAATAGAAACTCAATTATGTTCTTCTGATGATGTATGCACAAAATTTTCATACACTATCTTATTAGATATAAACCCAGATGAGTGTCAAAATCTTGTACCAAATATTAAAGGAAAATGTTTAAAGTCTTATTTGATATCAATTGGTGATTACAGTGGAGGTTCTATGGGATGGGATATGAGTTACAATATATATGGATTATTTAATTTAAAAAATAGTGAGAAATTTATTTTGCCAATAAAAAACTTTTCTAATAAAAACGATGCCTTAAACTTTACGGATAAGTTAATTAAATAACCTTTGTACTGCAAAAGGAAAGAGAACAAACAAAAGTGTGTGCAAAGTGTGTGCAGAGTGTGTGCAACTTATTGTACTATTGTTTCCCTTATTTTCTGTTGAGTGAATCCTCTAAAACCCTTTATGAGTTTCACTAAAACAAACAAGGGCGAACAATTGCCCGCCCTTGCCGATGAGACTTCTGTTGCCCGGTGTTCATAACCGCGCTTACTTAAATTAATTAAGCAGCGAGTGCCATTTCATTATCATTGGCATTTATAATTTTAGTCCGATAACGTTGGTACCATTCCGGGCAAAGTTTTTGACTATTCACACGCACGTCGATCCTATTTCACCCCCTTTGATATTTTTTGGTGGAGGTGCCGGGTACCGCCCCCGGGTCCGCATCGGCTCAAAATCAAACGTTTATTGCCATAGCTGAAATTCAGCATCTCTATAATAAGGAATGATAAAAAAAATTAAACCTATAAATTGTTTTAGTATAAGAATAAGTTATTATGAAAAATTAAAATTCTATGAAGAAAAAAAGAAACCAAATAAAAACTGAAATAGAAAAATTGAGAAATAATGATTTTTCTACCAAAAGAGTGACAGTTAAAGCATTAGAGAAGATTCTATATAAATCTTTTAAAATTTTAGATCACGGTTTTGTTAGAGTTATAGATTATATGGGAAACGATACTTCAATCGTTCAAGCAGCTAGAGTGTCTTATGGAAAAGGAACAAAGAAATTAAATCAAGATAAAAGTTTAATTAATTATTTAATAAGTCACAGACATTCAACACCTTTTGAAATGAATGAAATAAAATTTCACGTTAAACTACCAATTTTTGTAGCAAGACAGTGGATAAGACATAGAACTGCAAATGTAAATGAGTATTCTGCAAGATATTCTATTTTAGACAAAGAATTCTACATTCCTAAAAACGAGAATCTTAAACCTCAATCTCAATCCAATAATCAAGGAAGATCTGGTGACTTAAGCAGTGCCGAAATTAAAAGTTATTCAAAAATTATAAAGGATAACTCTAGAATAGGTTTTGAGAATTACAGTAAACTTTTAAATGAGGATGAATCTGGAAGAATGATTGACGATTCAAAAAAAGGATTAGCCAGAGAGTTATCGCGAATGACACTTCCTCTTAATTCTTATACTCAGTGGTATTGGAAGATTGATCTTCATAATTTTATGCATTTTTTAGCCCTAAGATTCGACCCGCATGCCCAGTACGAGATTCGAGTATATGCAGAAGTTATGATGGAAATTTTAAAAAAGTGGGTTCCTCTTACTTATCAGGCATTTGTTAGCAATAGATTGAATTCGCTAACGATGTCCTCGCATGGTATCGAATACATAAAGTCTTTGATCAAGAAAAGAAAAAGTATTCCAAAAAATATTTCGAAGAGAGAATTAGAGACCATCAATAAAATATTTAATTGTTAATCTTAATTTCTGAACTCGTGTTGTTAGCAATCGACTTTACCAATTTGTTGGTAATTTTTTTAAAAATTTCATTTATACTGGAATTTGTCTTAGATGTTAAGGGAACACCAGCATCACTAGATATCGGAATTTCCTGAAGTATTGGGATTTCGGCTAAGAAATTAAGTTTTTGTTTTTTTGATTCTTTTATAACTCCATCTTTTCCAAAAAGATAACTTTTCTTTCTATTAAGTTCTATAAAACTCATATTTTGTATAGTACCCAGAATAGGTACATTCACTTTTTTAAACATATTGATTGCTTTTCTGACATCTAAGAGTGAAATTTCTTGGGGTGTAGATACAATTACAGCACCACTAATTTTTAAACTTTGACAAAGTGACAACTGAATATCACCGGTACCTGGTGGAAGGTCTATAATCAAAAAATCTAAATCTCCCCATTCAACATCATTTAAAAGTTGTCTGATTGCACTTGAAGCCATTGCACCTCTCCAAACAATAGCTTTATCCTCTGGAACCATGTTACCAATTGACATTGCTTTAATCAAAAATTTTTCATAGGGGAGCATTTTTTTAGTTTTAGAGGTATTAGGTTTGTCAGTAATCCCAAGCATTTTATGTATAGATGGACCGTATATATCTGCATCAAGAAGCCCAACTTTTAGCTTTTCAAAATTTGCAAGCGCAATTGCTAAATTTACTGCGACAGTTGATTTGCCAACTCCCCCTTTACCTGAACCAACAACAACAAAATTTTTAATCATGTGATAATTTTAAATTAAAAAATAAAAATTTAAATTAGAAAATTATTCTTTGCATGCTTAAAACATTTCTTATATATAAGTTAACAGTAATTAAAAAATAATGTCTTGGTCATCAAACGATAACAACAGTCCTTGGGGGAAAAAACCCAGAGAAAATAAAAAAAGTAGCTCAAACGGAAGTGGAGATAGCTATGGTGATGATTACCTAAAATCTTTTCAGGACAGACTTAAAAATATGTTTCCCAAGAATAATCCAACTAGTCTCGGTCTTGTTGTTGTTATACTACTTTTTATTTGGACTTTGAGCGGCTTTTACAGAGTAGGTACAGATGAACAAGGGGTTGTAACAAGGTTTGGTGAATATGTCAGAACTACAGAGCCTGGTTTGCATTACCACCTCCCATTTCCTTTAGAGTCAGTGCTCAAACCCAAAGTTACAAAAGTTAACAGAATAGAAGTGGGGTTTAGAACCTCGCAATCACAGTTTTCACAAACACCTCAAACAAGGCAGACCCCAGAAGAAGCTTTAATGCTCACTGGAGATGAAAACATAGTAGACTTAAATTTTACAATATTTTGGATTATTAACGATGCAAAAGATTTCTTATTTAACGTTAGAAACCCAGAGATTACTATTAAAAGTATTGGCGAAAGTGTAATGCGAGAGAAAATAGGCCAAACGCCTATTGATCCAATTTTATCTGAAGGAAAGTCTATTGTAGAAGAGGATGTAAAAAATAGTGTACAAGCAGTTTTAGATTATTATCAATCAGGAGTTTTAGTTACCCAGGTTCAACTTCAAAAAGCTGACCCTCCTGAGTTAGTTATCGAATCATTCAGGGATGTCCAAAGAGCAAAAACTGATGAACAAAGGTTAAGAAACGAAGCTGAAGCCTATAGAAATGACATAATTCCAAAAGCAAGAGGTGAAGCAGAAAGAAAAATTCAAGAAGCAGAAGCATATAAAAAAGAGGTTGTAGCAAAAGCCGAGGGTGAAGCGCAAAGATTTCTATCAGTTTACAACTCCTATAAAACATCAAAGGACGTTACTCGGGAAAGAATTTATTTAGAAACTCTCGAAAAAACATTGGGGAGAATAGATAAAGTTATTGTGGACAATAACGCTGGAAGCGGAGTTGTTCCTTACTTACCTCTTCCAGAACTAAAAAAAAAAATAAATAATAATTCAAATTCAAATAATGAGCAAAACTAGTTTTTTATATATATTTATAATAGCGTTAGCATTCGTTGGACTAAACGCCTTGTTTACAATGAATGAAAAAGAGCAAGGTCTGGTTCTTCAGTTTGGTGAACCAAAAAGAGTTGTTCAATCTTCAGGACTTCACTTTAAACTTCCTCTTATTCAAAATGTCATAAAGTATGACAGAAGAATACTAGAATACGACTTGCCTGTTGAGGAGGTTATAGCAGTTGATAAAAAAAGAATGCTAATTGACTCATTCACTAGATTTAAAATAACTGATCCATTAGAATTTTATAAAACTGTTGGAAATGAAAGCAGTGTAAGGAATAGGTTAAACTCGAATGTTATTTCATCACTCAGAAGGGTCGTAGGTCGTGTAACACTTGACGAACTTTTATCCAAAGAACGAGGAAATATAATGGAAAATATTAAGATTGAAGTCAATAATGAAGCATCTCGTTTTGGAATCGAGATAGTCGATGTTAGAATAAGAAGAGCAGATTTACCAGAAGCAAACAGTCAAGCAATCTACGAAAGGATGATCAGTGAAAGGGTAAGAGAGGCAAAAGAGTTTAGAGCAAAAGGATCTGAAGTTGCTCAGAAAATTAGAGCAGAAGCTGATAAAGAAAAAACTGTAATTCTTGCAGAAGCAACAAGAAAATCCGAAATCTTAAGGGGTGAGGGCGAATCAGAAGCCATCGACATATATGCAGATGCGTTTGAACAAGATTCAGACTTTTATTCTTTTTATAGATCAATGCAAGCTTATGGAAATGTATTAGGTGAAGACGGAACTACAATGATATTATCGCCAGACAGTGAATTTTTGGAGTTTTTCAACAGTTCCAAAGGAAAAGCAAGATAGATAATAAAATGATTAAAATTTTCTCGACCTTCACGATACTTTATTTTTTTTTCTGCTTTTTTAACGTAGAAAGTCACCCGCTATCTGATAATTTTGCCGACTTAGTTGAAAGTAAATCCCCGAGTGTAGTCAACGTTTTTACGGTTCAAAAACCTCAAGAGACAAATAACAACCAAAATCCTCTAGAAGGTATACCTCCTCAATTTAGAGATTTTTTTAAAAATTTTCCGCCTGGTTTTCCTTTTGGTCCTCAACCCCAACAGCCCAACCAACCAGAAAGTGAACGTCCTCAAGCTTTAGGCTCCGGCTTTGTGATCGATCCAACCGGATATATTGTTACAAACAACCACGTTATTGAACAGTCAAATCAAATTAAGGTTAAATTTCAGGATGATACAGAATTAGAAGCTAAATTAGTTGGAACCGATAAGCTTACCGATATTGCACTTCTAAAGGTAGAACCAAAAGGTTCCTTACCATACCTAAAGTTTGCTGATTCAGACAAAGCGAGAGTTGGGCACTCAGTTTTTGCAATTGGAAACCCTTTTGGTCTAGGCGGCACTGTCACATCTGGTATAATTTCAGCTTTTAACAGAGACATTAATGCTGGTCCCTACGATAGCTTTATTCAAACAGATGCTTCCATAAACAGAGGTAACTCGGGTGGTCCACTCTTTAACTTAGAGGGCGAGGTTTTAGGTATAAATACAGCTATTTTTTCGCCGACTGGGGGAAGTGTTGGTATTGGTTTCTCAATTCCTGCAAACCTTGCAAAACCAATTATTGAACAACTTAGAAAGTTTGGAAAAACCCAAAGGGGATGGCTTGGCGTAAGGATACAAGAACTCACACCTGAAATAGCTAAAAGTCTTGGTCTTAAAAATGAAGATGGAGTGCTAATCTCAATGGTTAACCCTGGTGAACCAGCGGAAAAAGGTGGGCTAAAATCCGGAGACGTAATTTTAGAATTCAACGGAAAAAAAATCAAAGATGTCAAATCTCTTCAAAGAACTGTTGCTGAGTCAGTTGTTGAAAGTAAGGCTGAGGTAAAAGTTTGGAGAGATAAAAAGAAAAGATCATTTACTGTAAAGCTTGGAGAGTTGGAAAAATTTAACGCTGCGGCTAATGAGAAAAGTGGTGGTAATAAGGAAATTGTCAGCGATGAAATTGAGATAGATGATATTGGCTTGAGACTTCTTGGTCTTAACAAAAATACTAGATCAAAATATAATATTTCGGAATCTGTTAAAGGTGTAGTAGTTACAGCAGTTAAAAGAGATTCGTTTGCCGCCAAAGCAGGACTAAATGTTGGTAATGTGATTTCCCAAATTGCTCAAAAAGAAATTCAAGAACCGTCTCAAGCCAAGAAAATATTTGATGACTTTATTAAGAAAGATGCTGATTCATTGCTTTTACAAGTATTTGAGGGCGAATTTTCAAGATTTCTAATTCTTAAATTAAAGTAAAAGAGTTGTATCCATTAGCAATTTTGATTGGTGGACCAACAGCAACCCAAAAAACAAGGCTTGCATATGAGATTCAAAAAAAATTGCCAAGCATAATCGTTAATTCAGACAGTATGCAAGTCTATAACGATTTAGCTTCACTCACAAATGCTCCATCCAATGAAGAAATGAGAGAATATTCTTGTAAGTTATTTAAATTTATGGAGTATCCAGAAAAATGTAACGTAGGTTTATGGTTTACAAACGTTTTGAAAGTATTGTCACAAACAAAAGAAAAAATTCCTATTTTTGTTGGAGGCACAGGATTATATCTTGAAAGCTTGTATGGTAAAATTTCAGCAATTCCAGAGATACCTGCAAGAGTTGAAACAAAAATCAAAAAATTGCATAAAAAACACGGAAATTCAGTTTTTTTTAGAAAACTTGAGCAAGTTGATGAAATATATTCTAAAAAGATTTCAAGAAATGATACACAAAGATTATTAAGAGCAATAACAGTTAAAATAGCGACTGGAAAAAATTTAACATATTGGCATAGTAAAGTTTCAAAAAAAGTGTTTAAAAAAATCATTTATCTAACAATTTCTGTTGATCGAGGTAAACTTTATAAAAGTATAGATGATAGGTGTTTAAAAATAATGAAGTCTAATGCTGTGCATGAGGTTTCAAGTTTTCTAAAAAAAAAAAAAAAAATCGATCATCCTCTTCATAAATCTATTGGTTTTAGTATTATTGAGGAATATTTAATGGGAATCAAAACATTTAAAGAATCCCTCGATTTGTTTAGACAAGAAACTAGAAGATATGCCAAAAGACAAATTACTTGGTTTAGAAATAGACCAAAGGAAGCTATTGAAATGAATTTTTCTGATGCAAAAAAATACTTACTAAAAAATATTTAAATTTTTTGGTGTTTAAAGAATGTTTTTGGTTTAACTTATTATTATGATGAAAAAGTTATCAGGCGCAAGAATAGTCATTGAAGCATTAATCCAAGAAAATGTTAAAGTAATTTTCGGTTATCCAGGAGGTGCTGTTCTTCCAATTTATGATGAGTTGTTTAAACAGAATAAAATAAGGCATATTCTTGTAAGACATGAACAAGCAGCCGTTCACGCTGCTGAGGGCTACGCAAGATCAACTGGTAAAGTAGGTGTTGTCTTAGTAACGTCTGGTCCAGGAGCTACTAATACGGTTACAGGTTTAACAGATGCTATGATGGATTCAGTTCCAGTAGTTTGTATTTCTGGTCAAGTTCCTACACATATGATAGGCAATGATGCTTTTCAGGAGGCTGATATTGTAGGCATAACCAGACCGTGTACAAAACACAATTACTTGGTAAAAGAAATATCAAAGTTAGCTGAGTCAATTCATTCTGCATTTCATATTGCCAAGAACGGTAGACCCGGTCCCGTTTTAGTTGATATACCCAAAGATATACAAACATTTGAAACAAAATATGGAGGAAAAAAGCATACAAAAAGTGTTACATTTTATAAACCCAACACAAAACCGTCACTCGACACAATTGTTAAGTTTGTAAGTCTTCTAGAAAAATCAAAGAAACCGATTTTTTACGTTGGGGGAGGTGTTATAAACTCTGGATCAAGAGCTTCTCTATACCTGAAGAAGTTACTAAAAATAACTGGTTATCCATGCACACAAACACTTATGGGTCTTGGAGCAACCCCAACTTCAGACGATCAGTTTATAGGAATGTTGGGTATGCACGGAACGTACGAGGCTAATTTATCCATGAATAAATCAGACTTGATGATTTGTATTGGGGCTAGATTTGACGATAGAATAACGGGAAAAGTTTCTGGCTTTTCTCCAAAATCAAAGAAAGTTCACCTAGATATAGATGCATCTTCATTTAATAAAAGTGTAAACGTTGACCTTTTGATTCAGGGAGATTTATCTAAAATATTAGAAATGACTCTCAAACATATTGAAAATAAAAGAATATCCTTTAGCAAAGAAAAAATATCTGCATGGTGGAATCAAATTAATAAATGGAGAGCAAAGAATTGCTTAAATTATAAGAATTCTAGATCAATCATTAAACCACAGTATGCATTACAAAGACTAGATTCTCTGACTAAACATTTAGATCCATTTATAACAACCGAAGTTGGTCAGCATCAAATGTGGGCTGCTCAATTTCTAACATTTAATAAACCTAAACATTGGATGACGTCAGGTGGGTTAGGTACGATGGGTTATGGATTGCCTGCAGCTATGGGTGTGCAGATTGCACATCCAAATGATTTAGTTATAGATGTTGCTGGTGAAGCCTCCATACTTATGAACATCCAAGAAATGTCAACAATTAAACAGTATAGATTGCCTGTAAAAATTTTTATTCTTAATAATCATTACATGGGTATGGTCAGACAATGGCAAGAGCTACTTCATGGGAATAGACTTTCAGAGTCATATATGGATTCACTTCCAGATTTTGTAAAACTTGCTGAATCATTTGGAGCAACAGGACTTCGTGTTAGCAAACCTGGAGAAATGGATGATCTAATAAAAGAAATGATCAAAATAAAAGGACCAGTAATATGCGATGTCGTGGTCGACCCAAAAGAAAATTGTTTCCCAATGATACCTTCAGGATCTACACATGACCAAATGCTTCTTGGTCCGAATGATAAATTAGAAGGAGAAATTTCAGAAGAAGGAATGGTTCTTGTTTAGTATGCTGTAATGACAGAATCTCATTCCAAACATATTCTCTCAATTATGGTTGATAACGAACCAGGAGTTTTGGCAAGGATTGTAGGGCTTTTTTCTGGAAGAGGATATAATATTGAAAGTTTATCTGTATCAGAAGTTGATTCTGATAAATTTCTTTCTAGAGTAACTATTGTAACTTCAGGAACAAAAAATATTGTAGATCAAATTAAAGCTCAAGTAAGAAAACTCATTCCTGTTCACAATTTAATAGATATAACGGAGTTAAAAAGTTTTCTAGGTAAAGAGTTGATTTTAATGAAATTGGATATAAAACAGAAAACAGTTTTAAATATCTACAAATATATTAAAAATATTGGAGCGAAGATTTTATTTGAGGATAAAACTGTTATAATAATAGAATTTTCAGGCACCCCAACTGAAATTTCCAGTTTGATAAAAAAAATGAAGGTGTATAATATTGTTGAGTTAACCAGATCGGGCTTAGTATCAATGGCACTAGGTAAAGATTACATAAGAAGATAAGGAAAATTAATGAAAGTTTATTACGATAGTGATGCAGACCTAAATTTAATTAAAAATAAGAAAGTTTGTATAATAGGTTATGGAAGCCAAGGTCATGCTCACGCTCTAAACCTGAGAGACAGTGGAGTTAAAAATGTTATAATAGCATTGAGACAAGGTTCCGCCTCTCGTGCTAAAGCCGAAAAGGAAGGTTTTAAGGTTTTAGATGTTGATGAGGCATCTAAATGGGCAGATGTTTGTATGGTCCTTGTACCAGACGAATTACAAGCAGATTTATATTCTGAATACTTAGAAAAAAATTTAAAAAAAGGAGCTTGTTTGCTTTTTGCTCACGGACTTTCAATTCATTTTCAACTAATAAAAGCAAGAACTGATTTAGACGTTTTTATGATTGCACCTAAAGGTCCTGGTCACACAGTAAGGGGTCAGTATCTTTCGGGTGGTGGAGTCCCTTGTTTAATAGCCATTCATCAAGATGCATCTAAGAATGCTCTTGAACTTGGAATCTCTTATGCTTCAGCAATTGGGGGCGGTCGTTCTGGAATAATTCAAACAACTTTCAAAGAAGAATGTGAAACCGACTTATTTGGTGAGCAAACCGTCTTGTGTGGTGGTTTAACTGCTTTGATTCAAGCGGGTTTTGAAACTCTTGTTGAAGCAGGGTATTCCCCTGAGATGGCATATTTTGAATGTTTACATGAAGTCAAGTTAATAGTTGATTTAATTTATGAAGGTGGGATTGCCAATATGAGGTATTCCATTTCAAATACAGCGGAGTATGGAGATCTTACAAGAGGACCACGAATAATAAATGAGAATACTAAGTTAGAAATGAAGAAAGTTTTAAATGAAATTCAGTCAGGAAAGTTTGTTAGAGATTGGATTTTGGAGTGTAAGTCAGGGCAATTAAACTTCAAAGCAGAAAAAAGAAATCAAAGTGAAAAGCAAATTGAAATGGTTGGAGAAAAGTTGAGAAAAATGATGCCTTGGATAAGCTCAAATAAATTAGTAAATAAAAAGAATAATTAATATCTAATAAGCATGAAAAAGAATAAAATAATAATTTTTGATACCACCTTGAGAGATGGGGAGCAATCAGCTGGTGCTTCGATGTCTATCGAAGATAAAATGGAGATCGCAACTAAACTTAATGAAATGAAAGTTGATATTATTGAAGCTGGATTTCCGTTTGCGTCCAAAGGTGATTTTCAAGCAGTAAAAAAAGTATCTGAGATATCTACTCATTCAATTATATGTGGTCTAGCCAGATCTCAGGATAAAGATATAGATGCTGCTGGTGAAGCACTTGCGCAGGCAGAAAGAAAAAGGATACATACCTTTATTTCCACAAGTGATTTACATATGAAATATAAGCTTAGAATGTCAAAGAAAGAGGTGCTTGAATCTATAAAGAAAAGTATCGCAAGAGCCTCAAAATATACTTCTGACATCGAGTGGTCACCCGAAGATGCTTCAAGGACTAACCTCGACTTTCTCTACAAAAGTATTGAAGTAGCAATTAGCTCTGGTGCAACAACAATTAATATTCCAGATACAGTGGGTTATGCTATACCGAAAGAGTTTGCATCTTTAATTAAAAAAATTAAAAATAATGTTTCAAACATTGATAAGGCCGTAATTTCAGTTCATTGTCACAACGATCTAGGCCTGGCAGTTTCAAATTCTTTGTCTGCTATAATAGAAGGAGCAAGACAGGTTGAGTGTACGGTAAATGGAATTGGTGAAAGAGCTGGTAATGCTGCATTAGAAGAAATAGTAATGTGTCTTAAGACAAGAGCTGACAAACTCCCTTTTTATACGGATATTAATACTAAGAAAATAACTGTTATATCTCATCTTGTATCAACAATAACTGGTTTTCCGGTTCAACCAAATAAAGCAATAGTTGGAAAGAATGCCTTTGCTCACGAATCAGGAATTCATCAAGATGGAATGTTAAAAAATGCTAATACTTATGAAATTATTACACCAGAATCAATAGGACTATCCTCCTCTGAATTAGTCTTGGGCAAACATTCGGGAAGACATGCATTCAAAGTTAAACTAAGTGAATTAGGATATGACTTTGATGAAAGAAATATCAATAAACTTTTTAAGCAGTTTAAAAATTTAGCTGATAAGAAAAAGCAAGTTTTTGAAGAAGATTTATATGCAATAGTTGATAGCGAAAAGAATTTTCAGAAAAAGATGCCTATAGATTTAATCGATCTTTCTTTAAAGTGTGGTCAGGGAAAAAATTCGGAAGCAAAATTAAAATTAGAAATTTTTGGAGAAAAGAAAGTAATTAAGAAAGTTGGGAATGGACCAATTGACGCAATTTTTAACGCCTTAAAAGCTTTAATTCCAAATAAGGCTAATTTGATTGTTTATCAGGTTAATGCAATCACAAAAGGTACAGATGCTCAAGCTGAAGTAAATGTAAGGCTAGAGGAAAAGTTAATATCAGTCCAAGGTCAAGGCAGCGATGTTGACACAATGGTTGCGTCTGCAAAAGCTTACATAAATGCAATGAACAAGCTCATATTGAAAAGAAAAAAAGCTGATGATTCAAAATCAGTTTTACAAACATCAAACGAGAAACTTGATAAGCATGTGATTTAATTTATTGATTTTTGTGAATTTTGCATGTAAAAAATTAATACATGAAAAAATTTTTTTCTTTTTTGTCTCAAGATATTGCGATTGACCTTGGAACGGCAAACACTTTGATTTACGTCAAAGGCAAAGGTATAGTTTTAAATGAACCTTCAGTGGTGGCGTTGTCAAACGAAAAAAAAGATGCCAAACCAAAAGTGTTAGCTGTAGGTCATGAAGCGAAAACAATGTTGGGGAGAACACCCGGAAATATTGTTGCAATTCGACCCATGCGCGATGGAGTTATTGCAGACTTTGATGTTGCTGAAGAAATGATAAAACACTTTATAAGGAAGGCTCACAATCACAACAGTTTTTTTAGTCCTGTTATTGTAGTGTGTGTTCCCTCTGGAGCTACATCAGTAGAAAGAAGAGCTATTGAGGGTTCAGCTGCAGCAGCTGGAGCTAGGAAAGTATATTTGGTTGACGAGCCAATGGCAGCTGCCCTTGGAGCGGGTCTTGCGGTAACGGAGCCCTCTGGTTCTATGGTTGTTGACATTGGTGGAGGAACAACGGAAGTTGCACTCTTGGCTCTAGGCGGAATAGTACATGCACATTCTGTAAGAGTTGGTGGAGATGCAATGGACACCGCAATAATTAACTATATTAGAAGGTCTCATAACCTTCTTGTGGGGGAGAGTAGTGCAGAAAGAATCAAGAAAGCCATTGGAGTCGCCGCAGCCCCAAGCTCAGGAGATGGCAAGGTGCTCCACATAAAAGGAAGAGATCTTTTGAAAGGTGTTCCAAAAGAGGTTGTAATAAACCAAAGGCAAATTTCTGATGCTCTTCAGGAGCCTGTTCAAGCAATTATCGACGCTGTTACGAGTACTCTCGAGAACTCAGACCCAGAACTTGCAGCGGATATAGTAGATAAAGGAATTGTACTTACTGGAGGTGGTTCATTATTAGGAGAGTTGGATCAGGTGATAAGAGATTCAACTGGTCTACCGGTAAGTATAGCTGATGACCCGTTGAGTTGTGTAGTTCAAGGTACAGGGAAATGCGCGGAAAATTTAAAAGAGCTCCGACCTGTTTTAAGTAGCAGTTATTAAATTATGATTTACAAGTCGTCTTTTGGAAGGGGATTTAACTCCAGTATTCTTAACAGTTATGTCTTGAGTGTATTTCTTTGTATTTCATTTTCAATAACACTTTTTGTACTTTCAGTAATGGATGCAAAATCAATTAAGTTCTTTAGATTTGCAACAATTTCTATTTGTAAACCAATATTCATTGCAGTGGGTAAGCCCTTTCAAATGTTTAACGATTCATTAATTTATCTTCGTGAAATCAAGCTCGCAAAAGATATAAATGAAGAATTATTAAAAGAAAACAAAAGATTAGTTAACGAATTGGACAAAAAAAATTTTTTGTTACTTGAAAATCACAGATTGAAAAATTTATTGAAAATCAAAGAGGTTGATTATGTAAAAAAAATAACCGCAAGAATTTTAATTGATGCTTATAAAGATGCTGGATCTTTGATTTACATAGACGCTGGAAAAAGAGATGGCTTAAAAATTAACGATGCTGTTTTTAATGAAAAAGGTTTATTGGGAAGAGTAATAGAGTTAGGACAAAATTCTTCAAAAGTTCTTACGATTTTTGATGAAAATTCTATTCTTCCAGTTGTATCAGTCAACTCAAAAAAATCTTTTTTTTTACAAGGAGGAAATAAAAGATTAGAGCTTAAGCACATTGAAAAAAAATTTGACCTCAAACATGGTGAAATTGTGCTTTCAACAGATGCTGCAGGATATTTTAAGGAAGGAATCAAAATTGGAAGAGTTTTTAAGACTTTAAACGAAGTTTTTGTTATACCATTTGCAAAAAAAACAGACTCTATTTACGTTAATGTTTTGATCTATAATTACAATAATGTATTTCAGGATTAGGTAGACTATTTATGTTAAATAATTTATTGTTAAAATCCATTCCCTACGTATTTGTTCTATTTTTCATTTTTTTCGAATTTACACCTAATTATTTTTTTCAAGAAGAAATAATAAAACCTTATATGTTCTTTACAATTCTTTTTTGTTGGGTACGTTCTAACTTTAAACAATTCTCACCCATATCAATTTTTTTTCTAACTACACTTTATGACCTTATACAAGGAGGGATTGTTGGCATTACTTGTTTATTTTTTTTACTACTGCATTATTCTCAGAGAAGAAAATTTAACGATTTAATATCAAATGATTTTAAGGAAACATGGTTTAAGTTCATACTCAATTTTACAACATATGTATTCATAATTTCGTTGACAATAATTTTCTTCAACGAGAATAAAATTGTTTTAAAAAATCTAGCTCTTAGTTATATTTTTAGTATTGTGATGTTTCCTCTATTCTTTTTTATTGTGGACAAACTTAGTTACAGATTTAGAATTTATAATGAGTAGAGAAGTAAATTTCGAAAAAAAAATTAAGAGAAGAACTCTTATACTTGGACTCTCAAAAACTTTTTTCACTTTTTTAGTTTTCGGAAAACTTTTTTATTTACAAATTCTTCAAAAATCTAAATATGGAAAATTATCTGATACAAACAGAATCAAATTAAAAATTGTCTATCCAGAAAGGGGAACAATTTTTGATTTATATGGTAGGCCTATTGCCTCCAATAGAATAGATTATCAATTAAGTATATTTAAGGATAAGAAAAATTTAGTTAATGATTACGTAAAAAAACTTGAGGGTCATATTAATTTTTCTGAAATGGACTTAGAATTGATTAAGAGTAACCTGAAACAACAAGATCTTTCAGATTTTATTACGATAAAAAAAAATCTAAGTTGGAATGAGCTCGAATTTTTTGAATTCATGAAAAATAAATTCCCTTTCTTAATTATAACAAAGGAAAAAGTAAGAAATTACGAAGACGATAAAATATTTTCACATGTTCTTGGCTATGTTGGTTTTAAAAAGAATGTGACTAAAAAGAAATTATCGAATCTTAAATTTGGTATTGCTGGAATTGAAAAAAAGTTAGACCCTAAGCTTTTAGGTAAAGATGGCTGGATAAAATTTGAGACGGATTCTAAAGGTTCCGTCAAAAAAGAGCTTAATAAAAAGTATGCAGTACCTGGTGCAAACATTAAAACAAATCTAATAAGTGAGATTCAAAATAAAGCGTCTAATGAAATGCGAGGAATCAGAGGTGCAGTCGTAATGATTAATTGTCAGAATGGGGGTGTAAATTGTTTGTACTCATCACCCTCTTTTAATAATAATGAATTTAGCGACGGTGTAAGTTTAAAAAAATGGAATTTACTATTAGCTGACGAATTTAATCCTCTTCTAAACAGATGTATTGCAGGTCTTTATTCACCTGGATCAACCTACAAATTAGTTACTGCATTGCATGCTATTGAAAATAAAAAATTTAATAAGAATAAAAAGTTTTTATGCTCTGGGCATGTATCTTTTGGTAATAGAAAATTTCATTGTTGGAAGAAAGAGGGTCATGGATACGTAAATTTACATGAAGCTATCAAAAAATCTTGCGATTGTTATTTTTATAACTTAGCTAAAATTTTAAATATTGATGATCTTGCTAAATTTTCAAGTTTATTTTCATATGGACAAACAACGGGCATTGATATTCCAAATGAGTTAAAAGGTATTATGCCTGATAGAAAATGGAAAATCAAAAATAGAGGTGAAAAATGGCAAAAAGGTGAAACTCTAAACACTGTTATTGGTCAAGGATTTATGTTGTCTACTCCTCTTCAAATAACATTAATGACAGCAAGAATTGCAACAGGAAAAAAAATAATACCTAGTATTATTTCAAATAAAAAAGAGTTTGAAAATTTAGATATTAATAATGAAAATTTAAAATTTATCAAATCCTCAATGTTTTCTGTTGTGAATGACAGTACTGGAACAGCATTCAATTCCAAACTAACTGGTTATTATAAAATGGCTGGCAAGACTGGGACTTCGCAGGTAAGAAGGATAAGTTTAGAGGAGAGGGAGGATGGTGTAATTAAAAATGAAGAATTGAATTACAAACTGAGAGATCATTCAATATTTACGTGTTTTGCACCTTTTGACAATCCAAAGTATTCACTTTCAGTAATAGCAGAACATATGGGAAGTGGGTCAAAAGTTGCTGCTCCGATTGCTAAAAGAATAATGGAATTAGCATTAAACAAATACTAAAAAATGACAGAAATAATTATTAAATTAAAAAACTTAAATTGGCTATTCATTTTTTTGATATCTTTTTTATCCTTTGTTGGGCTTGTAATGATTTACAGTGCGACATTTGGTGAAGAATCAAAAATTTTTATTTCTCATATCTATAAAGTTATATTTGGTTTTATTTTAATGATTTTGGTTAGTCTAATTGATGTAGGGTTTTGGAAAAAAAGAGCATATCTATTTTACATTATTGGATTAGTTTTATTATTATGGGTAACCTTTTATGGTTATCTTGGAAAGGGAGCAAGAAGATGGATCAATTTTTACGGACTTAATTTCCAACCATCTGAATTAATGAAGATTTTCTTAATAATTACTTTAGCTAAGTTTTTTGATGAAAAGAAATTCCAAGAAACAAGAGATTATTTTTTTCTTATTCTTCCTATATTAATTGTCACAATTCCCTTCCTCTTGGTTCTGATACAACCAGACCTTGGAACTGCAATGTTAATTTTATTTGTGAGTATTGTTATTTTTTTTGTATCAGGAATTAATTGGAAATTTTTTGCTTTATCTGGATTACTTACAATCACAGTCACTCCGTATTTGTGGGGAGGTCTCAAAGAATATCAAAAACAAAGAATACTTACTTTATTTAATCCTGAAAATGATCCTTTAGGATCTGGTTACCATATCATTCAGTCTCAAATTGCAATTGGTTCTGGAGGTACTTTCGGTAAAGGATGGACTAAAGGAACTCAATCTCATTTAGATTTTCTTCCTGAAAAGCATACAGATTTTATTTTTTCTATGTTAGGTGAAGAATTTGGTTTTTTAGGAACCTTATCTGTAATAGGTTTAATTTGTTTGATAACTTATATTGCATATCATGTCACCAGTAATTTTATTCACAACAACTTTAACAGAATTGTAGGATATGGCATTATAACTAATTTTTTCTTTGCTTCACTTATAAACATGTCAATGGTAATTGGAATATTACCAATTGTTGGATTACCTTTACCATTGGTTTCATACGGTGGTTCATCAATGCTGACTTATTTTATTGGGTTTGGAATAATTTTATCTTTAGACCGTGAATCAAATTATTTATAATTCACCACTTTCAGACAAGATGATTGCAATTTTTTTGGTTGATCTCATATTTCTTAAAATTATCAAAATAATTACTAAAAGTGGTACACTCAAAAACATTCCAGCAACTCCCCAAATTTTTCCCATTACAGCTAAGAAAATTATCATTACCAATGGACTTATATTAAGTGTTTTACCCATTAACTTGGGTTCTAAAAAATTTCCGATGTAAATTTGAATAATTAAAAGAAGAAATAAAGTTAAAGAAGGTTCAAAAAAATTAAGAAATTGAACGGCTGAAAAAATAAATGGTAAAAGAACAGATAAAAGAGATCCTATAAAAGGAATAAAGTTTAGAAAGAAAGAGAAAATACCAAAAGTCGGAGCTAAATCGTTTTCTAAAAAGAAAAGAATTATGAAAGTAAAAATTCCAGTTAAAAAACTTGTAATGGTTTTGAGTTGGAAATAAAAAAAAATATCGTAATTAATTTTGTTGAGAACTTTAATGTTTGAAGAACTCAAAACAGAATTCAATTTTTTTTTCAAATGATTTTCTTCAAAAATTAAAAAAATAATGAAAATTATTACAAAAGCGAAGTTGCCGGCAAATGAAGATAGACTATTCAAGATATTTGAAAAAATTGTTATCATGTCGAATGAACCAAAAAAATCATTTTCTTCCATTAACAAATTAAAGGGTTTTTTCGATAAGTATGATAATATTTTTTCAAAGTTATCTTGGTACATATTTGATTTCTCAAGGACTGTATTAATATTTAATTCAAGAATTACCCATAAAAAATAAGAAAAAATAGAAATTGTGAACAGCATTATACCCATAGCGTTAAATTTACTTAAGCTAACTCTAAACTTTGAATTAATTGATAAAAGTAATTTATTAGTTAGAGACTTAATTACTAAATAAAAAAACAGTGCTAAAAACAGTGGGAGAAAAATAAATTTCCCAAGATAAAAAATTATAAATAAAAATAAAAAAAATAAAATAACAGAACTAGACTTCATTTTTAATTTTCTTTAAAGCCTTCCAAAACTTGTGTCATCTTTGTTGTTCCAAATAAATCTGAATCTGTTTTCTCAACCCTAACACTTTTTATTAATCCAACTCCTTTAGCATACCACTCCTCAGACAAAATATTTATAGCGATTGAACCGATTTCGCTATCACCTATAAATTTAGTATTTCCAATACCTCTAATTAAGATGCAGTTGCGAAATTTACCAGTTGGTGTGGAAATAATTTCATCTGTTGAAATTATCTCATAATCTATCATAAAGTTTGTTGTAGCTCTGTAATCGTAGTAAGGATATCTTTTAAGTATTAAATATGTTTTGCTATCTACTGACCATTTTTTCCCAATTTTAATTGGGGATGGAAGCACCATTCTTTCTCGTTTCTCTTTATTAATATTTTGGTCTTTTGCAAAAGCAAAACCACTTCTGAAGATACCATTTTTTTTATGCTTATAAAAGAATATGGAACCGTCCTCTCGAAGAAATGGATAAAACGATTCCTTTTTTCCTTCTAATTCTAATTTTTTTTTACCTAATGATAGATTTATCTTTTTATATATAGTTTTTTTATCAACTTCAGGTTCAATTTCTATTTTATAAGACCAAGATTTAATTTTTCCTAATGGAAAGTAAGTATGATTATTTTCTGAACATCCAATTAAGATAAAAAGAAATAATATATATTTCATTATTTATTTCTCTGGAAGTAATTGATTTGGCATATCAAAAAAATTTAATTTTGAACTTACAGCAGCAGCTTTCTCTTTTTTTAAAATTGAAGAAATAATATTTTTTTTGTTTTCGTTTATATTTTCCCCCATTTGAGGAACACCGTTTTTTAGACTAACAAGTGCTTTTGAAACTCGTTCGTGAACCTCTTTGTTATATTTTAAACTATGTGATCTTGGGGTACTTAGTCCAGCTAAATCGTCCATATCTGTTATCCATAAGAAGATGGAACCTTCAGAATTTAAAAGTGCATTTGGCTCATATATTTGTGCTGCAACCAACCTGAATCTATCTGGTAAGGGATCGTTTGAGGGCCAGCCTATCAAATTTTTAAAAGAATCGTATGTTAAAATATAAAAGAGCGTTGTTAAAACAATCATTGTTGATTTTATCATCCAATGAAAATTGGTTCTTAAATTAAATAACAGTAATAAAAATGCTAGAATAATGTAGCAAATTATTATTAAAAAAATTTCTGAATTCATATCGACCTTTCCTTTAATTTTCAGGAACTAATTTTTTAAATAAATTACCTGAAATAGTTACCTTACCGTTTTGTGTAATATTAAATCTTGTAGCAGTTTTTTCTACACCTTTTTTTTCTAAGTTAATTGTTCCGTAATAAATTACTTCAAGCTGAGGATTAACTTTTTCCACTTTAACGTTTACGTCTACTGGTTGATTAGTCTTGGTTGCATAATAGTGAATATTTACTATGTATTCACCTGGTACAACTGCCCTTATTGTTACAACCTCTTGATTTAGAGGATTCTGAACTTTTTCACCGTTTATTTCAATTGTATCGTTTAAAAGCCCCCTGTCATCCCTGTCCAAATGTACGAAACCTGCTTCTTTACCCCTAAACCATATCAGATCACCAGTTGGACTCTGAACATAAGTGTCTACATCATCAGGATTATTATCTTTCCAGCTCACTGTTATAATGTATTCGGCCTTTGGATTGATAACACCCGTTTTTGGTATTGGGTTCATGAAAATAATAGCAAGAAACATTAAAAGTGTGAAAGATAATAATATATTGAAAAGTAAATCAGTGAAAGGGTCAGCCCTTAGTCTTCTTCCTGAATACGACATTATAAACTATTATCTATACTTACTTCAGAAATTTGGTTTAATACTGAAAATAATTCTTCACATCCACTCTCAAGATTATAATACTGAACAGCTACCATCACACCAGCCACCAACGCTGATAAAGTAGTATACAAGGCAACTCCCATCCCACTACCCATAGTTGTAAGAACTCCCTGAAGGAGAGTAACATCAAAAGTTGTTATGTCTGATAAAGATCCTAACATTATTATGAATCCAATAACTGTTCCTATAAGGCCTAGTTTAAGCATTATATCTGAACAAAACCATCCAAATTCATAAAATCCAACTGTTTTTTTTATATAACTGTCTAATATTTGAACGTGAGATGTAGCTCCATTTTTTTTCAAACCTATTAAGTCTTTGAAATAATCTCTAACAATTCCATTGGATATTTCACCTTTTGAGGTAAGAATTAACGATCCTTCGATAATTCTTAACTTAACATTTTCGTCCAAAAGACTTTTTTTTATAATATGCGCCTTATTAAGTTCATCTGAGATAATAAAAGTATGATAAAAGCAATGCATACTAATCACAAAAAATAGAACTAATATAAAACTAGTAATATAACTTTTATCAGAGCTTAATATTTTAATAATTAGTCCTTGATCAAAGATAAAAAAAATAAAAAATGACATCAAGCTGAATTGTAATAGCCATTTTAAAAATAGTTTGTGTGCTTTAGTCATATTTTTCTAATAAGGTTAATTAATATCTAATCAATGTTTCAGTTGGAACATCAATTTTCTTTCTTCCATTAAGAAAATTTAACTCAATTAAAGAAATAAAACAAGAAACTGTTGCTCCCGCTTTTTTTAGAAGTTCACAAGCTGCTCGTGCTGTTCCACCAGTTGCTAAAAGATCGTCAACAACAATTATTTTCTTTGCCTGAAGTTTTAAATTTACTTCTAGAGTGTCTTTTCCATATTCTAAATCATATTCTAAACTAATAACTTGTCCGGGAAGTTTGTTTTTTTTTCTAACCATAACTACTCCTTTATTCAAGTTTAATGCTAAGCAAGATGCAAATATAAACCCTCTTGCATCAATTCCTGCGATTAAGTCATATTCATAGCTTTTGGTGAGAGCTTCAAGATATTTTATAGAGGCTTTAAAAGCGTCATTGTTAGAGATTAAAGTAGAAATATCATAAAAAAGAATTCCAGGTTCTGGGAAGTCTGGGACTTTACTAATACAAGATTCAATTTCCTCGATTTGCATAATTATAAGATATAAGTTATTAAAATTTCTTAAAAAAGGTGGTAAAACTTGAAAAAATATTGAAATATACCATAAATTTACATTAATATTTGTAATAGAGAATATATATAAATATTTCATTTACAACTTAAATGTATGAAATCATCAGATAAAAAATTTAATTTAATTAAATCTTCATTTAAGATTATTGAGGAAAGCGGTTGGAAGTCATTTTCTTTTCAAAAACTTTCATATGCAGAAAAAATTCCAATAAATGAAATAAAAATTTTTTTTAAGTCTGAAATAACTATTCTAGACGAATTCTCAAAAATGATTGATATAGAAGTTGAAAAAAACTTCGATTATGAGGAGTTAACAAACACCTCGGTAAAAGACAATTTATTTGAATTAATTATGCTGAGGTTGGAGTATATGCAACCATATAGAAATGCCCTTAAAAGTATTAAAAGTTCTTTTAAGTCTGATCCTCTGGTAGCTAAATCTGTTGCAAAAAACGTAATGAATTCTTTAGATTTTTATTTAGAGCTCACAAATGCATTTAATGATTCCTTTTTAGACACCTTTAAGAAAAAATCAATTTTTCTTATTTATAGTTATATTTTTATGATTTGGCTCGAGGACGATTCAGATGAGTTATCAAAAACTATGTCTGAGTTGGATAAGCTTCTTACCTTTTCAGAGAAAATCGCACTTGATTTTAAAACGTATACTCCATTTTAACCCCTTTAATTGCGTCTCTTTGTCTTTTTTTTAAGCTATCCTCGTTAAATCCATCAATTAATTCATGGAATAATTTATACCAATTAAGTTTAGCATCTAAATGCAGAAATACTGATCCTAGCCCAATAGCTGCTCTGTCCATAAAAACAAATTCTCTTGGAGGTTTTACACCTCCAATTTTTTTTAATTCCCTATGAACTTTTGAAGCAGCTTCGGCTCCATAAGTAGAAGAATTTGTATCCTGCATTTTTCTTAATTTATTTTCCATTAAGGGTGAGTAAAGAAATTTTGCCCAAATATTTAAAACATCAATTAAATCTTTTGAAATATTTTCAAATCCCCAACTCTCGTATGCATGTACTGCTAAGTCAGTGTTGTTGCCTTTAATGGCATAATACAAATCAATGACACCTTTGACAAAAGATGGTTTAAAAACTCTTATACAACCAAAATCTAAAAGGTTAATGTTAGCATTATTATCTGAAGAGTAGTTTCCTAGATGAGGATCTCCGTGAATAACACCATATTTATAAAATGGGTAATACCATGCTTTAAACATATTTGTAGCTATCTTCTGTCTAATAACGTGAGGATGTTTTTTAAAATGAAGAAGTTTATTTCCCTCCAAGAGGTTCATGCTAATTAATCTATTTGTAGAAATTTCTTTATATACATTAGGAATTCTTACTTCTTTAGATTTATTAAATATTAGATTGAATAGTCTGATGTGTTTTTGTTCTTGATAATAGTCTAATTCTTCTTTTATTCTTATGCTTATTTCTTTTTGAATTTCAGAGGTGTCAATACTTTTATCAATATTTTTGTAAATTGAAAAGATCAGTTTTAGTTGATTTACATCTGCCTCAACTATAGAACTCATATCTGGGTATTGCAATTTACAAACCACATTTTGTCCTTTATACATAGCTTTATGAACTTGACCTAATGACGCAGCAGCAAACGGTTCTTTTTCAAAATAGTCGAAAAAATCAAGCCAATTAAATCCAAGTTCGTTTTTCATTCTTCTTTTTACAAAATTCCAACCCATGGGAGGAGCATTTGATTGTAACTTGGTTAACTCATTTACATATTCTTTTGGAAGTAGATCTGGAACCGTTGATAAAAGTTGCGCAATTTTCATTATAGGACCTTTCAAATTTCCAAGTATATTTCTAAGATCAGCAGCATTCTTATCACTTTCTTTTTTCAAGAATTTAGTACCCAATAGCTTGAAAGCAATGTTTCCCGCTGAGGTCCCTAAGTTGGCATACCTTGCTACTCTTTTTGAAAACTTATTTATCTCATCCATAAGGAATAAGTTAATGAAAAAAAAAAAAAATTAAATGAAAATAATTAATAGAATAAAAAATATTGAAATAGGAATATAATTTTTTGATAGGAATTCTAAAGTTTTTGCTTTTATGTAACTTGAAAGCTCTAGCTGATTATATTTGTCCATAACAAATCTTTGCAATTTTCATTCCAAATTATTTTGTTCTTAACGTAAGGTAATCAACGAGGTTTGTAAGTTTTTCTTTCTCCATAGAATCTGAAAAAATTCCTAGACTGTCTTTTGCCATCGTAGAAAAATATTTAGCTTTTTTTATACAGTCTTGCTTGACATTGTATTGTGTCATTAGATCGATTATTTTTATAAAATCACTGTTATTGGCATTTTCTTTGGCAATAATAAATTCTATAATTTTTTTTTCGCTTTTATTGCATCTTTTATAACAAAGTATAAGAGGAAGAGACATTTTTCCTTCTTTTAGATCATTTCCTGAACTTTTCCCGGAAGTTTTAAAGTCTGAAAAATAATCGAGAGAATCGTCTATAATCTGATATGCCATTCCAAGAAAGGTTCCAAATTCAGCAAGGCATTTTTTTTTTTCTGAGCTTATTTCACTTACTTCACCGCCTATTTGACATGCTGCAGAGAACAATTCAGCAGTTTTATGATTTATGATATCTAAATATTCAGACTCGTTGGTGTGAAGATTTTTTATTGACACCAACTGTTTAACTTCACCTTTAGAAATTTTAACTGAAGCCTTTGAAATTATGTCCAAGCAAGCGATTGATCCTTCATTTAAAAGTATTCTGAAAGCTTTGCTTAGAAGATAATCTCCTACAAGGATACTAGACTTATTGTCCCAAATAAAATTTGCTGAAGATTTTCCTCTTCTTTTTTTACTATTATCTACCACATCATCATGCAATAAAGTTGCTGTATGAATAAACTCGATTACAGATGCTAATTCAATGTGCCTAGTTCCAATGTAATTACACAGTTTTGAGCACGCGACAGTTAAAAGAGGTCTTATTCTCTTACCTCCTGAACCGATTATATGATTTGACAAATCAGAGATAAGTGGTTCGCTTCCAATAAGATTTTTTAAAATTGACTGATTTATTTTAATTATATCGGGCTCTAACCATTCCATAAAAATTTCAAGAGCTGTGGCTTGTTCTTTTCTTTTAAAATTAATGATATTCATGTTGGAGTTCTAAAAATTGAAAATTATCTTTTTTTTTTTTGATCACAATTATTAAGATATAGTATTCTAAAATTGAATTTTAAATTATTAATTATATTAAATTTACATTATGTTAACTTTCCAAGAAATTATAGATAATCTTAACACGTATTGGAAGAAGAAAGGTTGCATACAAATCCAGTCTTATGATCTGGAAATGGGAGCAGCAACCTTTCATCCAGCTACAGTACTCAAAGTAATAGATAAAGAACCTTGGAGTGCTATTTTTCTTCAACCCTGTAGAAGACCCTCTGATGGAAGATATGGAGAAAATCCCAATAGACTTCAACATTATTATCAACTTCAGGTTTTAATTAAACCTAGTCCCAGTGACTCTCAAGAGATTTATTTAGAAAGTTTAGGATCTATTAATATTGATAAGAATTTAAATGACATTAAATTTATAGAAGATGATTGGGAAAGCCCAACTCTTGGGGCCACAGGACTAGGTTGGGAAGTTCAATGTAATGGAATGGAAATTAGTCAGTTTACTTATTTTCAACAAATAGGAGGGATAGACGTAAACCCTGTGTGTCTGGAGATAACCTATGGTCTTGAGAGAATCGCTACTTTTGTTCAAAACGTTGATAGTGTTTATAAAATCAAAGTTAACGATTCTGGTATAACCTATGGTGATTTGTATTTAGAGAATGAAAAACAAATGTCTTCTTTCAATTTTAAGCTTGCTTCAAAGAACCATTTATACAATTCATTTAAATACCATGAGGAAGGTGCAAAAACCTTAATCGAAAATAAACTTCCAATACCCGCTTATGAACAATGTATAAAAGCAAGTCACTGTTTTAACTTATTAGACTCTCGTGGGTTAGTGTCAGTTTCAGAGAGACAAGCATATATTTTAAGAATTAGATCTCTGGTTCAAAGTTGTTGTAAATTAGTAAAAAAAAATGTCTGACTTTATTCTTGAAATCTATGGAGAAGAAATACCGTCTTCAGCGCAAAGTTTAATTGAAAATCAATTTGAAAAATTGTTTAGTCAAATTCTCGAAGATAATGAAATTAAATATAAAGATTTACTTACTTTTTCCACCTCTAGAAGAGTTGGAGTCTATGTAAATGGTTTAAATAATTATACAAATTCTAAGCAAGTCGAAGTAAGAGGACCGCAAGTAGATGCTAGTCAAAAAGCAATTCAAGGTTTTTTAAAGTCGAACAATCTTGTAAATGTAAAAAAATTAGAAACAAAATTTATCAAAGATAAGTCTTATTTTGTCTTTAAGAAAAAGACAAAGAAAAAAAATACTTCAGATATTCTAAAAATAGAAACACCAATAATTTTACAATCTATCAAGTGGGTTAAATCAATGAGATGGGGTAGCCATAATGATAGGTGGATAAGACCCATTAAAAATATCCTCTGCATTTTCAATAATAAGTTATTAAAGATAAAATTTGCTGATCTTGATTCTAATAACTTTACATTTGGAAATTATCATTTTGAAGAAAAAAAAATTAAATATACTAACTATTCAAATTATCAAGAAAAATTAAGAAAAACCTTTGTTATGCTCGATAGGTCAGATAGACAAAAACATATTCTCAAAAAAATAGATGCTTTTTGCAAAAAAAATAATCTTCAATTTATTAATGACTCTTCTCTATTAGAGCGAGTTTCAAATTCCGTTGAATTTCCTAATGTATATTTTGGTTCCTTTGATAACAAATTTTTCAAAATTCCAGAATTTCTCTTAAAAAATATTATGTCAGACAAACAAGACTATTTTATATTTAAAGAAAAAAATAATAAACTTTCAAATTTTTTTGGATTTGCATCTGGAATAAAAGTTAAAAAAGATAGTAAACTTGTTGAAGGAAACTTAAATGTTCTGAAAGCAAGATTCAGTGATGCATCCTTTTTCATAAATGAAGACAAAAAGAAAGGTTTAATTAATAGATTAAATCAGTTGAAAGAAATAATTTTCTATGAGCAAACAGGATCACTTTACGATAGAGCCAAAAGAATTAATAATATTTTAAAGTTTATATATCAAAAATTGGGAAAGAATGATGATCAATTTGAAAATTATTTAATATATTCAAATACTGACTTAGCCACAGATTTAGTAAAAGAATTTCCCTCATTACAGGGTAAAGTTGGGGGTTTTTTAGCAAATTTTGAAAATTTCCCAAAAACTGTTTCTCAAGCTTTCTCAGATCAATACGAATATGAGTTCTCCAAATCATATGATAATTTTTTAACTTATATACTATCGATATCCCAGAAGTTTGATTCTATTCTTGGTTATTTTGTGACAAAAGAAAGTTTGACCGGTGCTGGTGACCCGTTTGGTATCCGCCGATCAACATTATCTATAATTAAGATATGCATAGATAAAAAAATCAACCTAAATTTTTCTGAACTTTTCGATTTTCATAAAAATTTATATTTAGTTCAAAATATAAATTTAAAAATAGAGTTTAGTTTTTTATTTGACTTTTTTCAAAAAAGAACTGTCAATCTTTTTAAGGAAATGGGGTTCAGAAGTGATATTATACTAGCGTCCATTGACAGAGAGTTTAATCCATATGCAATCTTCACAAGAGCCGAGAAAATGACAGAACTGTATAATTCAAGAGATGGAAAAAACTTTCTCAAAGCCTTCAAAAGGCTAAATTCCTTAAATGAGGATATAGAAAATAAAAGTGTTGAAGTTAATCTATTAGAAAAAGAAGAAGAAAAAAATTTTTATAACATAACTGATTATATAAAAAAAAATATTGATGAATCAAAACATGACTTTATTTTTGAAAATTTTAATTATCTTCGTCAATTAAGCGATACCATCAACGTTTTTTTTGACAATGTTATAGTTAATGATCATGACTTAAAAATTAGAACAAATAGAAAGATCCTAATCAATAAGCTTCATCAAGTTTTAAATGATAATTACAGATTTTCCTTACTTGAAATTTAATGGCAAAGAATTTAAAAAAAAAAATTGAACTGTCAAATCTCTTGGAACAAGTTGAGACTAATTTTGATTCAAAAGAAATAATTTCTAAACTTGATAAATTACATTCTAAATCAAAAGCTCATGTTATTGGAATTACCGGAGCCCCCGGTGTTGGAAAATCTTCTTTGATTGATAAATTGGTAAAGTACATCAGAAAGAAGAATAAATCTGTTGGAATTATTGCTATTGATCCTTCATCAGAAAGGTCAGGTGGAGCTCTGTTGGGAGACAGAACTAGACTAATGTTGAATCCCTCTGATAATAATGTATTTGTGAGATCTATGGCATCAAAAAGTTTTTTAGGGGGGATATCAGAACTTACTTATCCTTCAATGGTAGTAATGAGATCAATGTTTGATTTTCTAATTATTGAAACCGTTGGTGTTGGTCAATCGGAAACTTTTATTAAAAATCTCTCAGATTCAGTAATTTTAGGAGTACAACCAGGTAGCGGAGATTCAATACAGTTCATGAAATCTGGAATTTTCGAGATTCCCGATATTTTAGTTGTAACAAAATGCGATATTAAGAATTTATCTGAAATTACATACTCTGATTTATCAGGAAGTAAAGCTTATTTCCAAAGTCAAAATGACTGGGAAATAAGAATTATTAAAACTTCATCTGCTCAAAATATTGGTTTTGATAATTTATTTGATGAGTTGAACTTGAGATGGAAGTGGTTAAATGACAATAAAAGATTAGATAAATTAAGAATAAATCAGGATATTAACTGGCTTTACAGTTGTATATCAAAAGATTTTGGGAACAAGGGACTTGAAAGAATAAAAAAGAATATTTCTTATAAAAACTCACCCTTTTCAAAGCTTAAAGAGTTAAAGAGTAAATTTAATTTTTAATTACTTGATCGCAACTCCACCAAATTTCTTCTAACCTAATAGTTGAGTCGCCACTAATTAAATTTTTTTTAAAAAATTCATTTATAGACTTTAAATTAATATAAGCTAAACCTTCTTTAAAATTATGACTCGTTATATATCCAACCACTTCCTCATTAAACTTAATTTCTTCACTAATCTTTTTTTTAAAGTTTATTTTAATTTTAAAAAGTTTTTTCTTTATAAGATTTCTGTATTTCATTCTCGCAGTAATTTCTTGTCCCATGTAGCAACCTTTTGTCCAAGAAATACCGTTTAACTCGTCAAACCTCATCTCAAGCAGAAGAGATTTATTTTCAATAATATCGTACTTAAAGTCAGGAATTGAATGTTTGAGTCTCAAATCGTTATATTTTGAATATGAGATTTTCTTAAGATTATATTCATCTAAATCAACTTTATTAGAATTTTCAAATATATAAATTCTTTTAAACAAACTTTTGAATCTAGGGTCCTCAAAACAGAAATAATCATTCTTTAATTGTTTTAAATTTTCTTCGGAATCATTTGAGATTAGAAAAACACTTATGGTCCTTTCTTCTTCGATATAAACATCTGACCTTAATTTGTAAATTTCTAGTTTTCTTATGATATGATCTTTTTGATCTTCATTTAACTCCAATAACATAAATTCTTTATAAATCGATAAGAAGAAATCTACGATAAATTTTCCTTGAGGAGAGAGAATTGATGAATAAATTGAACTTTTTTTTTTTAAAATCTCTACATCGTTTGATATGATTCCTTGAATAAAAGAGAATTTATCTCTACCAAAGATTTTGATTATTGATTTATTTTCAAGTTTGTGAAATTCTTTTTTGTTAAACATTATACTAATTTATTAAATTTTTATAATTTAACAATATGAATAAAACTAAAAATATACTCATTATATCATCAAATAGGTTGGGTGATTCAATTATGTCGTCTGGGCTTCATCAGTTCTTTAAAAAAGAAGCTACTAATAAAATTACATTAGTTTGTGGGAAAGTGCCATCAGAGTTGTTTAAGTATTGTGAAAATATAGATAATCTAATTACTTTGAACAAAAGAAAATTTGCATATCACTGGTTTTTATTGTGGTTAAAATTTATTTTTATTAAATGGGAGTATATTATTGATTTAAGAGGTACGGGTATAAGTTTGTTTCTTTTTTCAAAATACAAATATATTTATAAAAAAAAAAATCAAACAAAGAAAAATCACAAAGTTGAAGAAATTACTAAATCTGTTACTGGCAAAATAATTAATCCGTCAATTAAAATTAATTCTATGTTAAATTTTAAAGATGATAATCTCAGAGAAATTCTAAAATTAAGAAAAAATCATAAATTAATAATGATTGCTCCAACTGCAAATTGGATTGGTAAGATGTGGCCCTCTGAAAGGTTCTTAGAATTAGTATATATTTTACACAAACAACCCTATTTCAGAAAATCTTTATTTTTGTTTGTTGGTCCAGCAAATGAGAAATATTTAGTGAGAAATATACTTGAAAAGAAAAAGAATTTTATTCTAGACTTATTTGGGAAATCTACCCTAATTGAAATATTTAATATAATGAAACACTGTAATTTATTTATAGGAAATGACTCTGGATTAATGCATATGGCTGCCTTAGCAAATATTAAAACATTTGGTCTTTTTGGACCAAGTGATAAATTTAAATACAAACCATGGGGAAAGGCAAATATTGTTATTTCAAGTACAAAGACCCCTCATGAATTGATGGGTTATAAAGGGTTCGATTCTAAAAAATGTGGCTCATTGATGATGGATATAAAAACACAAAAAGTTTTCGAAAATGTTATGAAAAATTTAGTGAATGATAAATGAAAAGATTATCAGTTTTAATTGTGATTAATAATGAAGAAAAACAAATAGAAGAATGTTTGAAATCAGTTAAATTTGCCGATGAGATAGTTGTAATTTTAGATAGATGTACAGACAACTCAGAAAAAATAGTAAAAAAATATACAAGAAAATTTTTCTGTGGAAAATGGAATATTGAGGGAGAAAGAAGAAATTTTGGTATTAGTAAATGCTCGGAGGAGTGGATTTTAGAAATCGACGCTGATGAAAGAGTGCCAAAAAAACTTTCAAAAGAAATTTTAGAAACAATCAATTCAACTGAAAGTGATTGGCACACAATCCCAGTGAAAAATTTTCTTGGTAAGAAAGAAATTGTCTATGGATGGGGGGCTTATTTTGGGAAATCTGCTTATTCTGGACTTTTTAAAAGAAACAAAAAAGTCTGGGGAAACCAGAGAGTGCACCCTAAAATAAAATTAGTAGGTAAAGAAGGAAAAAAACTTAAAAACAAACTTCATCATTTCTACTGTAAGAGTGTCTTTGATCTTTTCATAAAACTAGATTCTTATTCTTCTGCAAAAGCATTAGATCTTGTCAACTACAAAAAAAGTGAATCACTCAATAGAAATGTTAGAAGAATTTTTTCAAGATTTTGGAAATGTTTTTTTTTAAGAAAAGGCTACAAAGAAAAACACATTGGATTTCTAATAGCACTAGTTGCCTCTCTTTATCCGATATTTTCGTATCTTAAATATAAAGAGAAGAATGACTAGGGTTTTATTTATAGATAATGGAGTTGAATTTGATTCATTAGTTTTAAGAAAAATGCCATTGGGTGGTGCAGAAGTAGCTTTTGTCTCGCTTGTAGAAAGTTTAGCTAAACTTGGATTAAAGGTTACTGTTTATAATAACTGTATTAACGAAGGTTTAATAAACGGTGTTAAATGGAAAAGAATTGGAAAAGAATTGGAATATGAAGATTTTGACGTTTTGGTGGTTAATAGAGGTGATAAATATCTTGATTTCAGAAAAGAATGTAAAAAAAGAATTTTTTGGATTCATAATCCTGCAAAATATCTTCTAAAATACAGATATTTGTCAAAATTATTTGTACATAAATTCAAAATTATTTTTTCAAGTATATATCATCTAAAATCTTATCCTTGGTGGGCTCCTGCTAAAGCAAGAATTGTAATACCTTATGGAATTGATGATTATCTTTTTCAAAAAAAAAGAACTAAAAATTTAAATAAAGACGTAATATTTACATCTAATCCTATGAGAGGTTTGGAATGGTTGTTAACTCAATGGGAAGAAAATATTTTTCCAAATTGTAAAAATGCTAAATTGAATGTTTATTCTGGTTTTGAAACTTATGGATCTTTTGGAAGAAAACACTCAAAAAAGATTAAAGAAATTCTTATAAAAGCAAAATCATTAAAAAATAAAGGAATTGTTATTCATAAACCAATTGAAAGAAAAAAGCTTTTTAAAAAAATAGAATCATCAAGAGTATTTGTTTATAAAGGTAGTGATGATGAAACATTCTGCATGGCAGTAGCAGAATCCCAAATGCTTGGTATTCCTGCTGTTGTTGGAAATTATGGATGTTTAAAGGAAAGAGTAATAAATAAAAAAACAGGTTTTGTATGTGAAGATGATAAAGATTTCTGTTTGAGTACAATAAATTTACTCAATAACGACAATTTATGGCAAAGAATGAATATTGAGTCGCTAAAGCATAAAAGTTATTACAATTGGTCTCAAATTGCAAAAAAATGGTTAAAAGTTCTAAAATAAAAATATTAAATATAATTTCTGGTTCTAAATACGGAGGTGCCGAGCTATTTTTTGAGAGACTCGCTTTATCTTTTGAAAGATGTGACAAAATTGAGCAAAAAATAATAATACGAAACAATAGAAATAGATCGAAAAAATTTGTAGATGGAATAAATGACATAGAAAAAATAAATTTTTTTCATAAATTAAACCCATTTTGTACATTTAAAATTGAAAAGATTATCAGGGAATACAAACCAAATATCCTTTTAAGTTGGATGAATAGGGCATCTAGTGTAATTCCTAACATAAAAATTAACAATGAAATAACTGTTGGCAGATTAGGGGGATATTATAAAATTAAAAATTACACAAAATGTGATTATTTAATTACAAATACTTCGGACTTGAAGAAATATGTAATATCCGAAGGATGGGATAAAAATAAGGTTGAATTTATACCTAACTTTGTTTCTCAAAATAAAATAGATAAAACAAAATCAAAAATTAATAAAGATAGAATTATTCTTTGTATGGGCAGATTTCATCCTAATAAGGCTATAGATATTCTTATAAAGGCAATGCCTTTTTTGCCTAAATTCAGATTATTTATTGTTGGAGAGGGTGAATTGAAATCTCAATACGAAATTTTAATAAAAAAATTTGATTTAATGTCAAGAGTTAAAATTTTCGAATGGAGTGATAAAATATCAGAATTTTTAAATAAATGCTCTATTCTTGTATGCCCATCCAGACATGAGCCATTTGGAAATATTGTGATAGAAGGGTGGGCGCATAAAATACCAGTAATTGTTTCAGATGTTGGTGGTCCAGGTAGAATTGTAAAACATAAAACGACTGGAATTAAATTTGAAAAAGATAATACATTTGATTTGGTAAGTAAGATTAAGAATTTGAATTCAGATAAAAAATTAAAAAGAACAATTGTTATGAATGCTTATAATGTTTACAAAAAAAGTTATTCTGAAGAAGTTATAGTTTCTAATTATTTAAGTTTTTTTAGGAGAATAATAAAATAATGTGCGGAATAGCTGGTTTTTCATATATCAAACCTGATAAAAAAATTTCACAAAGATTTTTTAATACAGAAAAATATCTCTCTCATAGAGGTCCAGAAAACACAGGATTTTTTAAAAATCCACATTTGGATTTAATTCATACTAGATTGTCTATTGTAGACATAAAAGGAGGCAATCAGCCAATTCAAAATAAGAGATATGTTTTAGTGGCTAATGGTGAAATTTACAATGACCCTGAAATAAGAAAAAAAAATCGAACATATAAATTTGTCACAAATTCCGACTGTGAATCAATTTTGGCATTATATGAACGCAACGGGATTGACGGATTAAAACTTTTAAGAGGCATGTACGCATTTATAATTTATGATAAAAAACGTGACGAAGTGATTATTGGTAGAGACGAATTTGGTATCAAGCCTCTTTATTACAGTTTGATGAAAAACGGAATTGCATTTTGTTCAGAAATTAAACCAATTGTTTCATTAAAAAAATCAATTCCTAATCTTAATATTTGGAAATTATTTGAATACATGCAATTGCAATACTCTTCTGGAACTGAAACATTATATGAAGGAATTCAGAGAGTTGCACCTGGACAAATTCTTGTAATTAAAAGAGGTAAGATAATAAAAAGTTTTCTTAGTTCTTTTACTCAGAAAAAGAAAAGTATTAATGATACTGAATTAACTGCTTCTTTAGACAAAAGCCTGAGAGAATCTGTGTCAAGTCATCTTAGAAGTGATGTACCTTATTGTATTTTTTTCTCGGGTGGAATTGATTCAATGCTCCTTTTACATTATGTACATCAACTGAAAAAAGAAAATGTTACTGCATATTCAATCTCTTTTGATGAAAATACTTCTAAAAGTTTAGAAAAAATAACTCAAACATATAATGTAGATTTAGTAAAAGTAAAATTTTCTGAGGATGATTTTTGGAATTGGATTTTCTTAGCAGCTGAAAAAATAGATGAACCAGTTGCCGATTATGCAATTTTACCAACTCTAAAACTAGCTTCAATCGCTTCAAAAAAATATAAAGTTGCTTTAACAGGGGAGGGAGGTGACGAACTGTTTGGAGGGTACGGACGTTATAAAAAAAGTCAAAGAGTATTGTTTGGGAAAAAAGATTATTTACCAAAAGGTGCATTTAATGATGTACTTGGTCGTAAAAAGTTTCAAAACTGGGAGTACGAGTTAAAAAATCTTAATAGTTTTTTTTTAAAGAACAACGTTACTAGACTACAAAGTTTTCAACTTTTTGACTACTATAATTGGTTACCTAATAATCTTCTTGTAAAATTGGATAGATGCTTAATGACATTTTCAATGGAGGGAAGAACTCCATTTATAGATAAAAAATTGTTTAACAAACTTTTTTACATAAGTGATAAAGAGAAAATTTATAATGGTGTAAGTAAATTTTACATAAGGAAATTTTTAAATTCAAATATACAAAATTATAATTTTTTTGAAAAAAAAAAAGGTTTTACAGTTCCAATATATGAATGGATCCCAAAGAAAATCAATTTTTTACGGGAATTGTTATTGAAACAAGATTTTTTGAAAGAATATTTTTCAAAAGACGAGTTAGTAAAAATTTTCAATGCTATAAAAATAAATAAAAAATTTGTTAAACCTCTTTGGCATATAATATTCTTTACCTCTTGGTATCTTGTAAATATTAAGGGTATAAAGAAAAGAGGGAATTTTTTTGATATTCTAGCGGACTGTAATTAAACTATATAATAATAGGAGTGTCATTGGATATAATTTTACAGGGTGGAAGTGTTGTCTTACCTAATAATAAAATTGAAGAGTTGGACATTGGAATTTGTGATTCCAAAATTTGTGCTATAGGAAATTTAAGTAGAAGTTCATCTCAAAAGATTATCAATATAAAAAACCTGTTAGTTATGCCAGGTGCAATTGATACTCAAGTTCATTTTAGAGAACCTGGATTAACACACAAAGAAGATATTTTTCATGGTACAATGAGTGCTGTTTTAGGGGGTATAACTTCAATTTTTGAAATGCCAAATACCAAACCACCTACCACAAATCTTGAAGAACTTACTAATAAATTTAAAATTGCTAAAAAAAGTGGTTTTTGTAATTTCAGTTTTTTTATAGGAGCTACTAAAGAAAATATAGAGGAAATAAATGAATTAGAAAGTTTCCCAGGTTGTTGCGGTGTAAAGATTTTTATGGGATCTTCTACAGGTGATCTATTAGTAGAAGATGATGAAAGCATAATTAAAATTTTAAAGTGCGCAAAAAAAACAGTTGCAGTTCATAGTGAAGATGAATATAGATTAAAACAAAGAAAAAAAGATTTCTTAAATAAAAAAATCCGAGTTTCAGATCATCCTTTTATAAGAGATGTTGAATCAGCTGTGATAAGTACTACTAGGCTTTTAAAAGCTGCAAGAACTTCAAAAAAAAAAATACATATCCTGCATTTATCAACCGCAAATGAAGTTGATTTGTTAAAATCCAATAAAGATATTGCTACATGCGAAGCAACACCCCAACATTTATTTTTCCATAGCCAAGAGTGTTATGAAAGGTTGGGCTCACTTGCACAAATGAACCCTCCCATAAGAGATAAAAGTCACTCAAAGGTTATTTGGCAAGGAGTCCAAACTGGCGTTATTGACGTAATTGGTTCAGATCATGCCCCACATACATTGGAAGAAAAAAGTAAAGAGTATCCCAACTCTCCATCTGGCATGCCAGGAGTTCAAACATTACTTCCAATAATGCTTGACTTTGTAAACAAAAATAAACTTTCAATTTTTGATTTAGTTAGATTGCTATGCACCAATCCTTGTAATATATTCAAAGTTTTAAATAAAGGGAAAATTGATATCGGGTATGATGCAGATTTAACCATAATCGATATGAATAAAAAATTTAAAATTACAAATAATTGGATTCAAAGTAAATCAAAGTGGACGCCCTACGATAATGTAGTTGTAAAAGGTATGCCTATTTTCACAATTGTGAATGGAAAGGTAGCTATGTCTGAAAATGAGGTTATTCCTGTCCCACAGGGACAAGAAATTAAATTTGATTATTAATTTCTTTAACAAAAATTATTGAAACACTTTGGCTCAGTATATTGTATTGATTAACAGTTTTTTTGATTGCAATTTGAATTGCTGTTTCAGAGTCCAATGCCTGGACAATTTCAAAGCTTTTTCCGTAAATAGGAATTTCCAACTCAATCTCAAACCATTTCATTTTTTTTCGCTTTTATTTATTACTATCGAGACCATTGCATCACCAGTAACATTAACACATGTTCTCAACATATCTAAAAATCTATCAACACCCATAACGATTGCGATACCTTCTAATGGTAAGCCAACTTGATTTAAAACCATACCTAACATTATAATACCTACACCAGGTACTCCTGCAGTTCCAATTGAAGCGAGTGTAGCGGTTAATATTATCGAAACATAATCAGTAAAAAATAAATCAATGCCGTACAGATTTGCAATAAAAACTGTAGCTATTCCTTGCATAATTGCAGTACCATCCATATTAATTGTTGCTCCGAGCGGAATTGTGAAGGATGCAATATTTTCTCTTACAGAAAATTGATTTTTAACACATTGTAGTGTTATTGGTATTGTTGCACTACTACTAGATGTTGAAAAAGAGAACAATAATGCCTCTTTTATTCCAGAGAAAAACTTTTTTAAATTTAAATTTCCGTAGAATTTAATTACTGGAAGGTAAACTACAGAAGCATGAAAAAAAAGAACAAAAATAACAAGAAGAAAATATTTAATTAATTCAATAATTGAAGATAAGCCTTGCGTTGCGAAAGTTTTAGCTATAAGGCAAAAAATACCTGCAGGAGCAACTAACATTACAAAGGAAAGTACCTTCATGATAATATTGTTAAAATCAACAAAAAATTTTTTTAAAGTTTCACTTCCTTTAATAGATGATAATGCACCTCCAATTAAAATCGCAAAGAAAATTACTTGTAACATCTCTCCTTTTACTAATGAATCAAATGGGTTGTTTGGAATTATGTTTAATAAAATTTCTAAAAATGATGGAGGTTTAGAAACATTTATATTATTTGCTTCCAAGTTGGTGTTTATTTCATTGCCTGGCTGTAACAAGTTTGCAAAAAAAAGAGAAATTGATATGGCTAAAAAAGTTGTTGTTATATATATAATTATAGATTTAATTCCAATTCTTCCTAAAGAACTAATATTTTGAAGATTCGCGACACCATTAATCAAAGAAAAGAAAACAATAGGAACAACTAGCATTTTGATCAATTTGAGAAAAACATCTCCACCAAACGAAAGAAAAAGTATAATTGAGTCTTCATATAATGAAGGAATAGGAATTATTCCCATTAACAAACCAAAAATTATTCCTGATACAAAACCAATAAATATTTTTTCTGTTAAACTTTTCTTCATTATGGTGCCCTCTACTGGTTACGCTCCAGTGGCTGAGTCTTACCAAGACCCTGTTTTACTATTAAACTAAGAGGGCAAGAAAAAATGAAATGATTTTTTTTAAATAATAATTGACTGATATTTTTACTATTAAAAATTAACTTAAGTTAAAAGATATTTTAATAAGATAAAATTATAAGTTAATTTTTTTTTAAATATAATTAAAACTATTTGAAGATACTTTATTCCAATATACATTTAGTCTTGGGTCATCTACATTGATTTTACCTTTTTTGATTAATTCTCCTTTTTCTACTTTTGGGTATATTTGGTCAGCTAATCTAATTTCGCTCTCTGATAGTCTTCTTACAATATGCCTTCTGTTTAATTCTGAGGGGTGCTTAACTCCTACAGACTCTAGTAATTCTTTAAAAACAAATAAAGTATTTTTATGAAAATTAAAGGCTCTTTGAGATCTATCCTCAATATCTATAGCTCTATATCGCAATGGATCCATCGTCGCAATACCTGTTGGACATTCTCCAGTGTGGCAAGATCTACACTGTATACAACCAATTGAAAACATGAAGGGTCTTGCCATGTTAACCCAATCAGTTCCCAGTGAACACATATGAGCCATATCAAATGCTGAGACTATTTTTCCTGAAACCCCAATCTTAACTCTTTCTCTTAGGTTTGCCCCTATTAATGCATTGTCCACAAAAATTATTGCATCTTTGAGTGGTGATCCTATGTGGTCAGTGAATTCTGCAGGTGCTGCCCCTGTTCCTCCTTCAGCACCATCAATCGTGATAAAGTCAAGGTATTCTTTTTTCAAAACCATTGTTTTTACAATTGATATTAATTCCCAAGGGTGACCAATGCACATTTTTATTCCAACTGGTTTATTTCCAGATAATTTTCTTAGTTTTTTTGCAAAATTTATTAATTGATTTGGATTCGAAAATTCCCTGTGATTAGCGGGCGATACACAATCTTTTCCAAATGAGATTCCTCTTGTTTCTGCAATTTCTTTAGTTACTTTTGGTGCCATTAGCATTCCGCCATGACCTGGTTTTGCACCTTGACTGATCTTAATTTCAATCATTTTAATTTGTTTCTTTTTGGCTATCTTTTCAAACCTTTCTGAACAAAAATCTCCATTTTTTTTTCTACAACCAAAATATCCAGTTGAAATTTGCCAAATTGTATCACCTCCACCTTCTTCATGGTACTTAGACATTGAACCTTCTCCAGTGTTGTGTGCAAACCCCCCAAGTTTTGCAGCTTTATTCAAGGATGTTATTGCCGGTGGAGAAATTGCTCCGAAAGAAGTACCAGAAATGTTAAGAACTGACATATCATAGGAATTTTTACCTATTCCAACTTTTGTTCTAAAGTCGCTATTTAAAATTGATGAGGGTGTTATTGAATGGTTTAACCAAACAAAATCGTCATCATACATTTTTTCCAATGAACCAAAAGGTCGAACTCCTTCAATATTTTTGGATCTTTGATAAACCATTGTTCTTTGATTTCGAGAATATGGAACCTCATCATCATCAGCTTCCCAATAGTATTGTCTTAATTCAGCTCTGATACTTTCAAGAAAAAATCTAAATCTACCTAGTAGTGGGAAATTGGTTAAAATAGATCTTTTTTTTTGAAGGAAATCTCTCAATGCAATAATGAATAATAAAAAAGAAAATACAAAAATTACTAGAAAATATGGTTGTAAGAATCCAGCAACCCCTGATACTACTGATAATAAGAATAAATAAAACAGTAATGAATATCTTCCCCAAATTAAATCAACCATACATTTAGAGATTAACAAATTTAAGAAAAAAAAAAATATTTTTTTAAAAGTCTAATTATTATACATTTGATTACATTTATGTTTTCTATTTTAGTCTAAGTGTTGTATATATATATTCAATTAATTCCATTACATGATATGAATCCAAAGCTCTAACAATATGAATGAACAGAAAATTCAAAAAGAGTTAAGAGAATTTGCAAAGAAAAGAGATTGGGAAAAATTTCACAAACTCAAAAATATTGCAATATCAATAAATTTAGAATCTTCAGAACTTTTAGAAATTTTTCAATGGGAAAATGAAAACTCAAATTTTTGGTTAAAAAAAAAAAATAAAAGTTTGATTGAGGAAGAAATTGCAGACGTTATGTTGTACCTGTTGAGGTTCGTGGATATTGCAAAAATTGATTTAGAAAAGGCATGTATTGAGAAAATAAAAAAAAACAAAAAAAAGTACCCTATTAGTCTATCCAAAGGCATATCAACGAAATACAATAAATTAAAAAGATAGTAAAATAACCAGTTTAGATGAAGAAAAATAAAAATAAATTTGAAAAACTTTCTAAGGCTTTAAGAAAAAATTTATTAAAAAGAAAGGAGAAAAAAAATGAGTATAATGCCTGATTCTTGGATAAGAAAAATGGCTAAAGAAAAAGGAATGATTGATCCATTCATAGACAAATTGGAAAAAAAAAATGTCCTATCGTACGGTCTTTCTTCTTATGGCTACGATGCAAGAGTTTCGAAAAATTTTAAAATTTTTACAAATGTTAATTCAGCAACTGTTGATCCCAAAAGTTTTTCAGAATCAAGCTTTGTAGATAGAAATGTTGACGCTTGTATTATACCCCCAAATAGTTTTGCATTAGCGCGAACTGTAGAATACTTCAAAATTCCGAAAGAAACACTTGTTATCTGTGTTGGCAAATCAACTTATGCAAGATGTGGTATTATTGTAAATGTGACACCTCTTGAACCTGAATGGGAAGGTCACGTGACATTAGAGTTTTCAAATACAACACCACTCCCTGCCAAGATATATGCAAATGAAGGTGCCGCTCAATTTTTATTTTTTAAAGGAGATAATGTTTGTGATTTATCTTACGCAGATAGAAAAGGCAAGTATATGTTTCAAGAAGGAGTTACTCTTCCAAAATTATAATAATGGATAAAATAGAAATAACAGGAGGAGATTCCCTTAATGGAAAAATAAAAATTAGTGGATCTAAAAACTCAGCACTTCCAATTTTAGCTGCGGCTTTGTTAACTGAAGAAAAAATATCGGTGTCTAATGTTCCCAATTTATCTGATATTTTTTCAATGTTAGAGTTATTGAGGTCACTGAATGTAAAAATAATTAAAAAAAAAAATAATATAGATTTAATATCCTCAACTCCAAAATCACTCTTGGCTCATTATAATTTGGTAAGAAAAATGAGAGCTTCCTTTTTAATTTTGGGTCCATTACTAGCAAGATATGGCAATGCCAAAGTTTCTCTTCCTGGTGGTTGTGCTATTGGGAATAGACCAGTCAACTTACATTTAGATGGTTTAGAAAAAATGGGTGTTGCTTTTAAAGTTGAAGAAGGATACATAACTGGAACCGTAAATGGCAGATTAAAAGGTGCAAAAATTAATCTTAATAAAATCTCTGTTGGGGCAACGGAAAATCTTATAATGGCAGCTACACTGGCTGAAGGAACAACTATTATTAATAATGCTGCAAAAGAACCTGAAATATCTGATTTATCAAAACTATTAATTAAAATGGGTGCTAGAATAAAAGGTTTTGGCACAAAAAAAATTATAATTAATGGAGTAAGAAAACTTAACAGATGTTCTTACAAAATAATGCCTGACAGAATTGAATCAGGAACTTTCGCATTATGTGTATTTGGTTGCGGGGGAAAAGTAAAACTTGAAAATGTGAATAATGAAATTTGCAATCATTTGATTAAAGTTTTCAAACAACTCAAATCTCTTGAACTTAAAAAAACTGACAATGGCACAAGTTTACTGATTCAAAAAAATAAAAATGAAGAAATTTCTCTGTCAGTTAAAACTAGAGAGTACCCAGGATTTCCAACAGATTTGCAAGCACAATTAACTGCTTCACTATTAAAAACAAAAGGACGCTCAGAAATAGTTGAAAATATTTTTGAAAATAGGTTTATGCATATCAGTGAATTAATTAGAATGGGCGCAAACTTAAAGCAAATTGGGTCAAAGATTATTGTTAAGAATTGTAAAAAACTTAAAGGAGCTGAGGTAATGGCAACAGATTTAAGAGCATCGTCATGTCTTGTAATAGCAGCCTTAATGGCTGATGGTAAAACAACAATTAATAGAGTTTACCATCTAGACAGAGGATATGAAAATTTGGAAAAAAAATTGAAACTATGTGGTGCAAAGATTAAAAGAGTGCAGTCATGAGGGATATTATTTTAGCCCTTCCAAAAGGAAGAATTTTAAATGAACTTGTGCCTCTTTTGAAAAAAGTTGAAATTGAACCAGAACAAGATTTTTTTGATAATAAAAGTAGGAAACTTATGTTTCGTACGAATAAAGAAAACCTATCTATTATCAAAGTTAGGGCGTTTGATGTTGCTACGTTTGTTGCTTTAGGAGCAGCACAAATAGGAGTAGCAGGCGATGATGTTCTCAATGAGTTTGATTACAAAGAAATTTACAATGTCTTGGATTTAGGTATTGGAAAGTGTAGGCTATCAGTAGCAGAAAAAATTGATGTAAAAAAAGAAAACTTTCAAAACAATGGTCATATAATGGTTG
Organism: uncultured Alphaproteobacteria bacterium; assembly: GCA_902536655.1. Classification (GTDB taxonomy): domain Bacteria; phylum Pseudomonadota; class Alphaproteobacteria; order Methylaequorales; family Methylaequoraceae; genus Methylaequor. The sequence goes on from CACAYF010000003.1 coordinate 67,040, forward strand.
CTACAAAGTATAAAAACACGGTGATAAATTTTTTTGCTAATAAAGGCGTTAGAGCTGAATGTATTAAATTAAACGGAGCTATCGAACTTGCTCCAAGATTAGGAATTTGTTCAACAATCGTAGATTTAGTCTCAACAGGAAGAACACTGAAAGAGAACAATTTAAAAGAATCTGATGTTTTGCTTAAGATCACCTCTAAATTAATTGTAAATAAGATTTCTTACAAAATAATGAATTCAGAAATTTCAAAAATAATTAATAAATTTTCTAGGATAATAAATGGTTAAAATATTGAATACGAGACAAAGTGATTTCAAAATAAAATTTGATAGTTTGCTAAAGAAACGTGAAAAGGATGATGAAAATATAGATAAAATTGTATCAAAGATTATCCATGATGTTCGCAAAAACTCAGATAATGCATTACTGAGGTTAACTAACAAACTTGATAAATCTAATTTTAAAAAGATTCAAGATTTAACTGTTAAAAACTCTGAATTTGAAAAATGTTTTCAGGATCTTTCGCCTGGTATAAAGAAATCCCTGAACATAGCTATAAAAAGGATTAAGTCGTATCATAAAAAACAGATGCCTAAAAATAATATGTATAGAGACAATGAGGGTGTGACACTTGGGGGTATTTGGAATCCAATAGAATCAGTTGGTCTTTACGTTCCAGGAGGTAAAGCTGCATATCCATCCTCTTTGATAATGAATGCAGTTCCTGCTATTGTGGCTGGAGTGAAACGAATAGTTGTGACAGTTCCAGCTAGAAATGGAGAAACAAATCCATTGGTTTTAGCATGTTGTAAGATTTTAGGAATAAAAGAGGTATATAAGATTGGAGGTGCACAAGCTATATCAGCTTTAGCTATGGGTACCAAATCAATTAGAAAGGTGGATAAAATTTTTGGTCCAGGCAATGCTTATGTTGCATCTGCTAAAAAGCAATTTTTTGGGACAGTCGGGATAGATATGATTGCAGGTCCATCGGAGGTATTAATTGTTGCTGATTCTAGAAACAACCCAGATCATATAGCTATTGATTTGTTAGCTCAAGCTGAACATGATGAATTAGCTCAATCAATATTAATTACCGATGACAAAAAATTTTCTGAAAAGGTAATCAAAAGTATTAATAATTTCTTAAAAAAACTTGAGAGAAGAACCATTGCCAGATCTAGTTGGAACAACTTTGGTGCAGTTATTATTTGTGATAATCTTTACAAATCAGCAGAACTAATTAATGACATTGCCCCAGAACATTTAGAAATTGCAGTTGAAAAACCAAAAAGATTTCTTAAAAAAATCAAGAATGCAGGTGCCATCTTTTTAGGTCGTTTTACACCAGAGGCAATAGGTGATTATGTTGCAGGTCCCAACCACGTTTTGCCTACAGATAGAACTGCAAGATTTTCCTCTGGATTGAATTTATTAGACTATTTTAAGAGATCGTCTGTAGTTGAATGTAACAAAAAAAATTTAAGCAGAATCGGAAAAGATGCTATTAATCTTGCATATGAAGAGGGTTTACAAGCACATGCTTTGTCAATAGAATGCAGAATAACTAAATAACTAATGGTATGGCTAAAGACGAATTAATGGAATTTACAGGAACAGTGAAAGAACTGTTACCAAATGCTATGTTTAGGGTCCTGCTTGACAATAATCATGAAATAATTGCACACACAGCTGGAAAGATGAGAAAATTTAGAATCAGAGTGCTCGCAGGTGATCGTGTTACAGTAGAAATGACCCCTTATGATCTTACAAAGGGTAGAATAACATTTAGGCACAAATAATTTTTGATAGAAAATCGTAAAATAATTTTAGCTTCTCAATCTCACAGAAGAATAGAACTATTGAATCTTTTGGGATTGAAGAACATTGAAATTGAAAATCATAAGGTTGATGAAGAAAATTTTAAGTGGAAAAAACCCTATTCAAAATCAATTTTAGACTTATCAGAACTTAAAGCTCGTTCAATACAAAATAAAAAAAATAAAAATTCAATTATAATTGCAGGTGATACTGTGGTTATCCGTGCAGGAAAACTTTTTAATAAAACAAATTCTACAAGGGAAATAAAAGGTTATTTAAAAACGCTTTCAGGAAGAAAACACTTTGTCTATGGAGGTTTGTGTGTTTTATCACCTTCAGGAAAATCTTTCAGAAAATTTTCAAAAACAGAAGTTTACTTTAATAAAATAAATGATCATGAAATTACAAAACAAATTTTAGACGATGGTGTTGGTAAAGCTGGTGGTTACGCTCTTCAAAATTTTGGTTCACGTTTTGTAAAAAAAATTCATGGTTGCTACACAAATGTTATTGGAATGTCAATTCCAGAGTTGTATAAAATATTAAAAAATCCAGAGTTATAATTTTTGTTTCTAAAAATGTATTATAATGCTAAAAAATCTTAATATTTAATTATTTTTTTTTGCCCAGGTAGCTCAGTTGGTAGAGCAAGCGACTGAAAATCGCTGTGTCGGTGGTTCAATTCCTCCCCTGGGCACCTTAATTATATGTTTAACTATAACCTTTTAATAATAATATCACTCATTTGGACCACATCATGTGAATTCAGTCAAAAAGATTATTTTCCCTCAACTTACGGATTAAAGTGGGTATACTCTGTTGTAATTCAATCGTCTTATACAGGTAAAAGTAGCAATAAAAGGGTAATGATAACCAATTTTTATCAGTCAAAAAAAAATAAAGTTGAGGAATTCTCAAAACTCCATTCTGATGGTAGTTACTATTCCTATGAAATAAGAGATGGTAAGGTTGAAAGAACTTCAGTTATACTCACTTTTTCTGAAGGAATTGATGAACCTGTAAAAAAAATCATTTATCCAGACCTTAATTTTAAACAGAAAGAATGGATAGTTAAAGAACAACTATTTTTAGTAAGAGGTTTTCAGCCTCCATTATTAAATGTAAAGCCAAGGTCACAACTGGAAATGTACTATAAAATTAAAGAAAGACACAAAAGAATCAAAATTAAGAACACAACGTACGATGATTGTATTGAGATTGAGGGCACTGGTAATACAGAGTTTATCGGAGACACACGATCTGGCCCTATTAATGTAGAAGTAAGGAATAATGAAATTCTCTGTAATAATATTGGACTAATAAAGCAAGTTCGTACTGAAAACACAAATGCGTCAGCTTTTGGAAATATGACTTTAACCAAAAACCTGATGAGCTTTAAATAGATGAGCTCTGTATCTTTTATTATACCTGTATATAACAAATCCTCTTTTTTAAATCATGTAATCAAATGTCTTAAAAATCAGTCAGGTGATTTTGAACGTGAATTTATTTTTATTGATGACGGGTCAACAGATGAATCATATGAAATAATTTTGTCCATGACTAAAAAATTAGAAAATACAAGAATCTTTAGACAAAAAAATATGGGATCTGCTAATGCGACAAATACAGGAATTAAAAATGCTCGAATGAAATATTTGAAATTTCTTGATGCAGACGACATTATTTTGAGTGAAACTACATCTGCTCTTATGAATATACTTGAAAGAAAATCAGATTTAGTATTAGTTTATGGTCTTCAAAGGAAAGTGAAGAATCTAAATGTTGTCAATATTTTTGAAAAGTTTGATAAAAATAATTTCTCGATCATTCAGAATCCCATCAAAATGGCAATGAGAAATTCAATGTTTAATCCATCACAATTTTTGGCTAGGACTGACTTATGCAAAAAAGTTGGTGGTTGCGATGAGAGAATAAAATTTAGTCAAGAATATTCTCTTACGCTAAAACTTTCTATGTTAGGAAAGTTTGCAAAATTAAATTTTCCGACAACTATACTTCCATTAGTTGCTCCTGGACAAATTTCTGAGAAAAAAAATAACCAAATATTCAGGGTTTCTAAAGCTTTAGAACTTTTTATTGAAGATAACTCTGAATTACAAAATAGGTACAAACTGTATGCACAACGAAGGTTAACAGCAAGAGCTTGGAGATTTGCCAAAAGATTTAAAAAGTCAGGTTATTTGTCAAAATGGTTTGTATTATATTTAAAAGGATTTTTTTATTTAAATTCAAATATTTTAGAAAACTGTAGAAAGGCAAATAAAATTTATGATGAATTTTTAGATTAAAATATTTTTCCAGGATTAAGAATATTCTGTGGATCAAATATTTTTTTTATATCTCTCATTTTGTTTAACTCCAAGACTTTTTTATTCCTTTTCAGTTCTAGTTTTCTGAGTTGACCAATTCCATGCTCTGCACTAATTGCTCCACCGTAAATTTTAACGTTATCAAAAACTATTTTGTTTACAGATCTACATATTGATTTTCTTGATAATTTTTTTTGTTTTTTAATTAAAACATTGAAATGTAAATTATTATCTCCTAGGTGACCAAAATTTATTATTTTGGCACCAATTGAAAATTCTTTAATACTTGTTGTAGTTTTTTTAACAAATTCGGAAATATTGGATAGTGGAATTGAAATGTCATGTGGAATTATGAAATTCTCCTTCTTCTCAGCAAGTGGAATGGATTCTCTGTAATTCCATAGCCGCTTATTTTCACTTTCGGACTTTGACAAAATTAAATCATCCGTATCTAAATTTTTAAAATCCATTTTTGAAAAAATAAAATCGTTAAAGTCATTTATTTTTTGAAAATTTGAAAATTCTACTAGACAGTAACATTGATTTTTTTTTAAGTTTATAAATTTACATTCATGCTTTTCCAAAACTTCAATTGATTCTTTATTCATGAATTCAAAACTAGTTATTAAATCTTTAAATCTGTTATTGATATTTTTATAAAAACCTAGGACTTGTGAAAAATCTTTAAATGAAGTCCAAAGAACAACCTTCTCTTTGGGTAAAGGAAATAATTGAATTGTTGCAGCAGTAATGACTCCCAGTGTTCCCTCCGATCCAATTAAAAGATGTTTTAAATCAAAACCAGTATTATTTTTTTTTACATTTTTGAGAGAGTTATAAATTCTTCCGTCAGGTAACACGGCTTCTATTCCTAAAATATTTTGTCGTATGGTGCCATATTTTATTACGTTCAAACCACCCGCATTTGTTGCTATATTCCCTCCTATTTGGCAATTTCCCCTAGATCCCATGGATAAGGGAAATTCAAGATCATATTTTTCTAATTTGGTTTTAATGACATCTAAGATACAACCAGCTTCTACTGTTACAGAGTTTCCTATAAGATCAATATTTCTAATTTTATTTAAATTTGATAAATTAATTATTATTTCATTTCCTTTTTTCGTTGGGACACTTCCTCCAACTAACCCTGTATTACCCCCCTGAGGTACAACACCAATGGATTTTTTCTGACAAAAATTTAAAATTTCAGAAATTTTTTTTACAGATCTTGGAAAAGTTATCAACTTTGATTTGCCTATAAATTCTCCTCTCCAATCAATGCAATGCTTTTTTAAAACATCAGACTCTGTTGAGTACTCAGAAGGATGCAGTTTATTTGTAAGTTCTGTAAGTTCTTCTTTTTTCATTTATGATGCAGCTCTTTTTAGTCTTTCATTAATTGTTTTACCAATACCTTGATCTGGAATAGGGGCAACAACTATTCTTTTTTTTGAATATTTGTCTAACTCTCTTAGGAAATAAAATAAGTTGAATGCAGCTTCTTTTAAATCAGAAGTCTTTGAAAGATTCAATGTTGGTTGATGTGAGATTTTATTTTTGTTCCCAAAATCCAGAAAGGCATCATCTAAATTTGGTTTATCTATATTTAATCTTAGTGGAGTTTTTGGAGCATAGTGTTTAAGCATTTGCCCAGGCGAATTTGGACGTAATAGTCTTTTTTCTTTGAAATTTATATTTTTTACTTTTTTTCCTAGCTCTTGCATGATTGTTTTATAGTCTATAACACCTAATCTTTTAATTTCGTAAGGTTTGGTCGTCATGTCTAAAATAGTTGACTCTACTCCATATTCAGTTCTTCCAGAATCAATAATCAAATCAACCTTTTCACCAAATGAATCCACTACATGAGCAGCGTCTGTAGAAGATATATAACCGCTTTCGTTTGCACTTGGCGCAGCAATTGGTCTGTTAAGTTTGCTAATTAACTTTAAAACAAATTCTGAGGAAGGAATTCTGATTGCAATGGTTTCAAGTCCAGAAACCGCAAGTTCATGGACAAGATTATTTTTTTTTCTAGTTAAGATAAGTGTTAAAGGACCTGGCCAGAATGCTTTCATTATTTTTCTTGAGTCATCGTTTATTACAGAAATCTTTTCTGCTAAGTCAATAGAGTTAACGTGAATGATTAAAGGATTAAATAATGGTCTCTTCTTAAGATTATAAACTTTTTTTATAGCTATGCTGCTACTGGATTCGCAAGCTAACCCGTAAACTGTTTCAGTTTTAATAGCAACTAATTTTTCATTTTTAAGAAATAAAACTGCTTTTTTAAGCGAATCCTGAGATTCATTTATTACATTGTTTCTCATTGGGCTAATATATGAAAAAATAAAATAACTTTAAAGCTTATATTCAATATCGCTAAATTTAATAAGAATTCACTTACATTTAATGATTTAATGTGGATACTAAAAAAATGGATCCGAGATTTCATAAATATTTATATTTAATTGCAATCTGTGCTTTGATAATTGCTATTCTTACAATCACTAAGGGTTTAAATGAAATTAATCTTTTTTTTACTGAAAGAATTAAAATTTGAGGACCTTTAATACTTCATTAAAACTATCTATAACATAATCTGGCTTGATTGATTCTTCTATTTTTCCAAATCCATAAGTTACGTAAATTGATTTCATAGATAAAGCCTTTGCAGGTATAATGTCATTGCTACTATCTCCAATCATAATCGCTTGTTCAGGTTTAACATGACACTCATTCAAACAATATTCTAACATTTCAGTATCTGGTTTAAGTTTAATTTTTGAATTCGAACCTAACACACAGTCAAAAAAATTATCAATTTTAAAGTCCATTAGAATTTTTTCAGTGATGTATTGTTTTTTATTAGTACAAAGAGCAATCCTGAATTCTGATTTAAGTTTTTTTAGAGTATTTAGCACATTCGGATATAAATATGATCTATTACTACAATTCATAAGATAAAATTCTAAAAAATCCTCTACTAATAAATCTATTTTAATGGGAGGAATAAGTTTCAAATTTTGGTAGGCCCGCATTATCATTGCTTTAGCACCACCACCTACTAATGATCCAATAATTTTTTGATTAACTGGTTTTATATTTTGATTTCTTAAAACAAAATTTAAAGAATCAACGAGATCAGGCCCACTATTTATAAGAGTGCCATCTAAGTCAATAAGTATGCATTTTATTTTTTTATTCATAAAAAGAATTTTCTCTACAAAAAAAATGTTATAATATTAATTTAATTTTTAATTTCAAGTTTACTTAATGTCTTTATCTATAATTGTTTTAGCAGCAGGAAAAGGTTCAAGAATGCTATCTGCAAAACCTAAAGTTTTGCATGAGGTTGGAAATTATCCAATGCTCTTTCATATCCTAGATTCAATAAATTCTTTTAAAGATGCTAAGGTAAAAGTTGTAATTTCAAGTTCATTTACAAAGTATAAAAGTGAAATAAAAAGTAAATACAGAAAAATAACTTTTTCAACACAGATCAAACAAAATGGTACTGCAGATGCTGTAAATTCTTCACTAGATGAAAATACAAAGAGTTCTAATACCACTCTAGTTTTATGTGGGGACACGCCATTAATTTCACCAAAGACATTAAAAAAATCTTTGAAAAAATTTCATAAAGATAATTTAGATTTATGTGTTATTTCAATGACCCCAGACAACGAGATGAATTCTTATGGAAAATTAAAATTTGAAAATAAAAGATTAACCGGAATAGTTGAGAACAGTGAAATTGAAAACGATAAACACTCTAATATATGTAATTCTGGAATAATGATTTTTAAAACAAAAAGACTTATTGAAAACTTAAAATTAATTAAAAATAAAAATAATAAAAGAGAGTATTTTTTAACAGATTTGGTCGAAATCTTTAATAACAAAAATCTTTCAACCGATCATTTTTCGTGTGATTTTACTGAGACATTAGGTGTTAATTGTATGAAGGATCTAGCGAGAGTAAATTTCGAATTTCAGAAGAAAAAAAGAAATTATTATTTATCTAAAGGTGTTCAAATGGTGGCCCCTGAAACAATTTTTTTTAGTTACGATACTCAAATTGGTAAAGATGTTATTATCCAACCAAATGTATATTTTGGTTTGGAAGTTAAAATCAAAGATCGGGTTACTTTGAGAAGTTTTAGTTATCTTGATAATGTAATTGTTTCTAATAACTCTGTAATTGGTCCCTATGCAAGAATCAGAGATGGGGTTGAAATTAAAGAAAACTCCAAAATTGGAAATTTTGTTGAAATAAAAAAATCAAAAGTTGATAAGAATGTAAAAATCTCTCATCTATCATACATCGGGGATTCAATTATTAATAGCGATAGTAATATAGGTGCTGGTGCAATTACTTGCAATTATGATGGTTTTAGAAAAAACAAAACTATAATTGGTAAAAACTGCTTTATTGGATCCAATACCTCTTTAGTTGCCCCGTTAAATATTAAAAAAGGATCTGTAGTCGGAGCTGGCACTGTTGTTAACAAGGATGTTCCAATTGAAACTGTTGTTTATCGAAAATCTGAATTAATCAAAAAAAATAAAAAAAAATAATGTGTGGAATCTTTGGTATTTTTTCTAACAATCCAGTAATTAATCCAATTTTAACTGGACTCTCAAAGCTTGAATATCGAGGGTACGATTCGTCTGGTATCTCAGTTCTGGATAATAGTAACTCGATCATTACTGTAAGAGCTAAAGGTAAGTTAGAGAATCTAAATAAAAAAATAAAAACTAATGAGCTCTTTGGAAATATTGGAATTGGTCATACAAGATGGGCTACTCATGGTGTGCCATCCACAAATAATGCTCATCCCCATGTTTCTGAAAATGTTTCGATTGTTCATAATGGAATAATTGAAAATTACTCGCAACTTAAGAAAATGCTGAAAAATAAAGGATTTATTTTTAAATCGCAAACTGATAGTGAAGTTATAGCTCATTTACTAAGTTATGAATTGAGAGAAAACACCCCACGTAATGCAATAAAAAAAACTTTACAATACTTAGAGGGTGCATTTGCTATAGCAATACTTTTTAAAAACTTTAATTTATTAGCAGGCGCAAGAAGAGGTAGTCCATTAGCAATTGGTTTATCAGATAAAACTACTTATTTAGGTTCTGATTCATTAGCTCTAGCGCCTTTTACTCAAAAGATTATATTTATGGATGAAGGAGATAGCGTTGTCATTGAGAAAGGCAATTTTGAAATTTACAATAAAGATTTTAAAAAAGTTAAGAGAAATATAACACTATCATCGTTTACTGGATCAAATCTTAACAAAGGGAATTTTGATCATTACATGCAAAAAGAAATTTTTGAACAACCACTTGTTATTGGAGACTCTTTATCAAGATTTCTTGATCCTATAAAAAAAAAAATAAATATTCTTGATTTAAAAGTTAATTGGAAACAAATTTCAAAAATAGACTTTATTGCGTGTGGAACATCTTATTTTGCATGTCAAACCGCAACTTATTGGTTTGAAAAATATTTAAATTTAAGTTCTAATTCTTATCTAGCATCCGAATTTAGATACAAAACGTACATAAAATCGAAGAATACACTTTCAATATTTATTTCACAATCTGGTGAAACCGCAGATACGTTAGCTGCTTTAAAATTTGCAAAGAAAAACGACAGTAAAATATTCAGTATTGTCAACAATTCAGAGAGTAGTATTGCTAGAGAATCACACAATTTTATAACTATTGAAGCGGGTCCCGAAATTGGTGTTGCATCAACTAAAGCGTTTACTGCGCAACTTTGTATTCTAGCGTGCTTATGTTTAATAGCAGGAAGAGAGAGAAAAACGATTAAAAACTTCAAAGAGCAAAAATTGACTGAAAAACTTTTGGAAATTCCATCAAATATGTCATCTGTTTTTAACTTAGTGGGGCAAGTCAAGAAATTAAGTAAGCAAATAGTTAATGCAAAAAGTGTTTTATTCTTGGGAAGAGGTCATTTGTTTCCAATTGCACTAGAAGGTGCATTAAAATTAAAAGAAATTTCTTACATACATGCTGAGGGGTATGCTTCTGGAGAAATGAAACACGGTCCAATTGCGCTGGTTGATGATAAAGTGCCTGTAATTGTATTAGCACCTAAAGATAGTTTATTTGAGAAAAATATTTCTAATATGCAAGAAATCTTAGCACGCGGAGGTAAAGTTATATTAATAACTGATACCAACGGCGACAAAGAGATCGATGATAAAAATCTAAAGAGATTAGTTTTAAAAAATCTTGATGAGTTTGTTCAACCAATAATTTTTACATTACCAGTTCAACTTCTATCTTATTATGTAGGCGTTTTGAAAGGAACTGATGTTGATCAACCAAGAAATTTAGCTAAATCAGTAACTGTCGAATAGGATAGTTTTGGGGGTTTACAATATTTTTAAGAAAAAGTAATCTTAAAATGATGGATCCTAAATTAAAAAAAATACTCATAATATCTGGTGTTATATTGGTACTTTATTTTATAATGTCTCCTTATCAAAACTGTATGAGAGGAGAATGGAAAGGAATAATTTCACAAAAAAACTTTTGTACTATGAACACTTCATGGTAAACCCCCAAAACGTATCAACTCGGTGACTGTTGAATAATTAAGGAGATTTTTTGATGTCTAAAATAAATATTGGTTTAATAGGAATTATATTAATTATTATTATAATTTTGGGTTCTTCCCTTCATTTGAATTCAAAATATGAAAAATTGTATGAGGAATTAACTATAATAAAAAGTTATCTAATAGATATTGATAATGATATTCATGAAATTGAAGAGAAGAAAGAAAGGTGAAAAAGTTGTTTTTTAAAAATGAATTTGATACCCACAATAGGAAAACATTCGGTTACTGTAGAGTAATCTTGAGTCCTTACTAACACTTTTGATTAAATTAAATAATGAGTTCTTTTGGTTATAAAACTAAATAGATTTTAAAGTATTTAAGTTTTCAGAAGCTAAAAAAGCAAGATATTAATGACAAAAAAAATCTTAAAAGTAATATGTGATCTTCTTGACCCTGATAAAAAATGAAGTTAGATAATTTTATATGATTAAATTCTTTAAAAGAAAACATTCATTAGAGTCATTTTCTTTCACTTATAAGTCAAAAGAAAATTCACTTAACAAACTTTGTGAGAAGTTTGGTTGTGATAAAGGTTATTTTGAAGATTCTATGAGATATTTTTCATGGATACCTCATACATACACAGACCTTTATTATTTTCTTTTTTCTAACCAAAGATTGAATATAAGAAAAGTCTTTGAACTTGGAATCGGAACAAATAATGTATTTAAAGATGAGCTTAGAAGAAAATCACGTCCAGGAGCTTCTTTGAGGGTTTGGAAAGAATTCTTTACTAAAGCGAAAATCTTTGGAGCAGATATAGACAAAAATACATTGTTCAGAGAAAAAAGAATTCAAACGTTTCATGTAGACCAATTTGATTCTAAAAGTATTAAGAAAATGTGGAAGAAAATAAAATTTAAAAATTTTGATTTAATGATTGATGACGGTTGTCACCAATTTGATGGAACAATAAATTTTTTTTTGAATTCAATTGATTTCCTAAGTAAAAGCGGATTTTATATTATCGAGGACGTCTTTTATAAGGACAAAGAGAAATATATTAACTTTTTTCAAGATAAAAAATTTAACTTTTATTTTGTGAAATTGCGTTCTAAAAATAATTTGAAAGACAATAATTTACTAATCATTACAAAACAAAATTAATATAAAATGTCATCTTAATTAAATTTTTACTTTACCAAAAAAAATGATTAGGAAAAAAAGTTAAAATTTCTGATTAAGAAGAGAATTTAGATGTATCAAGGTTAAAGTTCATTACCGAACAAGATAAAATTCATCTAAAGAAATATGAGAATACTATTAAGATATTGAAAAATGAAAATTAATAAATTCACTTTTCCAAAATATTACGTCACAGTTGAATGATTCAATATTATGTTTATATAATTTTTATAATCATTTTTTTTAATGATGAATCTTACGGAAAAAAAAGAATTAATGTTGATGGAGTGTATTACGAATGTAAATCACCGAAAAATTCTTTTGAAAGAACAAGAGGTGTGAGAAATAGAATATGTGTGTTTAGTAGTGAAGACAAAAACCAGATTAATAAAAGAAATAAAAATAAAAATCTAAATTTGCGAAGAAAATTTAAAAAATTTTGAAACCTTTAAATAATGAAAAATTATTACCTACACAGATTTATTTAAAAAAGTATTTTTTAGTGAAATTTATTCAGACGTTGTTTATATTCATAATAATTAGAACAGTTATTTAATTAATTATTTTGATTATGTGATGGAGAGAATGAAAAAAATTTATTGATTTTTATTCTTTTCTATAGCCCCAATTTGGTGTTTATATAATAGAAAAATGAATCAAGTGCGAAACATAAAGAAAAACAATAAGGAGTGAACCTTTATACTTTTTTTGAAAATGAAATCAATGTAAAGAGTTTTTTATATTTCAAGAAAATTTAATACATTTTCAGAATCTTAACTATAAAGATGTTTAATCAAATTTTATTGAAATAAAGTATGTTTGTAAAATAAATAAGGATGATTTATTTTTGATACATACTAAGGGTAGAAGGGAATCTATTTGTAATTTCTTGCCAGTTGAAGAAACAATATATAAAGAGTCGAATGAATTTAATGATAATTAAATTATCTATATTTTTAATTATTATTTTATTAAGATATCATTTTCACGAGTACTTCATTATTTACTAGGGCAACTCAACCCTTTTTTCACATTCAAAAGGATATGTTATAACACCTTTTTTAAAAGATTTATCTTTTTCAAAACATGAAATATTATTTGGTCCGTTAGCCCAATACTTATGCGGGTCAAGAGATCTGTAAAAATCCTTAATGAAATATCTACAACCCCAGTTATCTTTTTTAACACAGTACTCTTGACCAATTTGGAGATGTAAATGACGAACTCTTGCCATACAACGATATTCAACTTTTATTGGTAATTTTGCAATAATATCTCCTCGTTTCACAAGATCATTTTCACTAACTTTAAATTCACCAACGTGCCCATAAATTGCAATAAGATTTTTTCCATCAAGAGCTTTACCATGATCAATAACAATTGTGGCACCCCAACAATCTTCGACAATTGTTTCTAAAACCTTTCCATCGGCAATTGCAATAATAGGTTGATTCTCAAAACCAATAATATCTATGCCCTGATGAATATTGTCTCTCGGGCGTGTATTTACTCCATTCATGCTTCCAAAATCTGAGAGTATTGGATTAACTTCGAAGCCATCAGGACTCACGTCTTTAGCATATTTTTTACAATATTCGAGAATTCTATTAAACTCCCCTGAATAACCTGGGTGATCATCATACCATCCCAGTGAATTTTTGCACTGCGTTGGAATATCATTTAATTTATGCTGAGTTTTTTCATCATTCGCAAGCAGAAATGAAAACGAAATAAAGAATAAGATTGTTGTAAGTAAAATATTTAGAGAATAATTGTTTAAATTTCTGAGGGAATGCATAATATTTATATATGATTTAATTTTATTTTATAAAGAAAAAATTGATTAAATTAGCTTTTTATTAAAGATGAAAATACAAATTTAAAATTTACTGAATTTATTTGAAAGGCTTATTAAATGTTAAGTGTTTATTTATCGGGAGAAATCCACACAAATTGGCGCGAAGAAATAATTGACCTTTGTCAGAAACAAGATTTAAAAATAAAGTTTTCTTCACCTGTTACTAATCACGATGCTTCAGATAATTGTGGTGTAGAAATTTTAGGTGGTGAAGAAAAAAACTTTTGGAAAGATAATAAAGGAGCCAAAATTAATTCCATTAAAACAAAAAAATCAATAAAAGATTGTGATGTTGTTGTTGTAAAATTCGGAGAAAAATATAGACAATGGAACGCTGCGTTTGATGCAGGTTATGCCTCAGCTTTAAATAAGTCTATCATTGTTATTCATAATGATGAGCATCAACATGCTCTTAAAGAAGTTGATGCATCAGCCTCTGCAGTGGCAGTAGATCAACATCAAGTTGTAAGAATTTTGAAATATATTTTAGAGGGATCATTGTAATCTCATTAATAAAAACCAAAGTAGAAATTATAAAGATTTCTAAAATGCAATCTTTAATCTTAAAAAATTGCAAAGTTTGTGAAGCTTGCCAATACATAAGAAGCCATAACTATAGACTTTACACATTAATTTTTATTTTAATGTCTTAATATTTCAATTAAAAAAAATCATTAAAGTTAAAAAGCTATCGTTCTTTTTTGATATAGCTTATGTATAAATTTAACCATTCTTTTTCAGTTAAACCCTCAAGCTTTGTATTGCCAGTTTCTTCAGATTCCCAATCTTCTAATATATAGTCAGTAAAATCTAAGTTTATTTTAACAAGAATATCACAAAATTTATCTAATGAAATTTTATTATTCATAAGTGAATGATAAATATTTTTTTTTTGTTTTAAAGAGCAAAGTTTTGTTAATAATAGAAAGATATATTAAAGTGAAAAAGTTTTTACCATTACTTATAATTCTTGTATTAATAATTTACGGTGTTTACAGTAGTACAAAAAAAAAAATTGATAGAATGGAGCAACCACTATTTAATAAGAAAATATAAATTATTCCTTATCTAGTTATTTTGTTTCTTATTACTAGGAGGAAACCTGTTCCACAGAAAAATGGTCCACATCAGACATATAATATAACTGATCAAAAAGAATTCTTTTGGAAAATTCCAATAAAGAAATTTTTGTAACCAAATACTTACAAATGAATTAGAAATAAAAATACCTCGTAAATTATGTTCAATTAATGTTAATGGACATGTAAAACCAAAAACTGTTTCCGTTGTGACGAGAAATATTAAAAAAAAATGAGTTGACCTTATTTTCTTATTTCTAGGCCACTTCCACGCAAATTTATATCCGAGAGGAATAATTGCAAATAAACTGATAATAAAAATGACTATTCCAAAATGAAAAATTAAAACTAAATCTGCAAAATTTTCTTGTGTCATTTAACTAAAATTTATTTCTATATTTATAAATTAGTTATTTTTATAAACTCTTTCACAAAGCAATTTATTTAAAAAGTGCGCACTAGTCTCATTTGCAAATTTCTTCCACTTTTTACTGGGGGTTCCAGTATAAAAATTTTTACCTTGTCCCATTCTTTTACTATAAAGTTCATAATTCAGATCTCTAATCATTAAATTATTACAGTCAAGCTCTGAATGTGAAATAAAGGAAAAAACGTTATTTTTTTTTTTTTGGTTATAATTGACTAGCTGGCTATAAAAAATTCGATTCTTCTCCCTTGTTATTGACGAACTTTCTAAAAACAAATCTCCTTCACTTATTGTAAAAAGTTTTATCCACTCTGCTTTTAAAGACATTGGATTTAAAAAATATACTAGGAAAAAAAGTACGGTTAATTTTTTCATTATTAGAGATTAAAATATGTTTGTAATTTTTTCAAACAAATATATGTAATCTTGACACAAAAAAAAAAAAGATAAATGATTACTATATGAGATTATTGATATTGCTAACATACTTTATTCTTTCATTTAGTTTTTTAAAAGCAAAGGATAATCCCAAAGATCCACACGATGATGATTTGAAAGGAAAAAATTTAATTTGTTACAATGATTCTCTAAGCGTTGATGATTGGGGTATAAAGTTTTTGAAAAATAATATAGTGAAGATGTATTCACTTAATAAATCAATCTATGAAATCTATCAATATAATAGAAAATACAGAACAAATATCAGAAATATAATTATAAGTAAAAATAACAAAATTGAATTTATAATTAATAGATCGAGGTTAGTTTTAGGAAATAAATCGTGTAAAGTTGTACTTGGAGATCCTTTAATTTTGTTACAAAAAAGAATTAAAAGTATAAAAGTAGACAAGAAGGGAAAAAATAGGATTTGATTCTGTTTGTTAAATTTTTAATTCCACTTTTTTTTCTTTCACCTTTTGTTTTTTCTGAGGAAATACTGAATTGCAATACAAATAGTAACATAGGTTTAAACTTCTTAGGTAAAGATTATGAAAAGATACTAGAATATTTAAATCTAAAAAAATTTCAAATTAAAATATCAAGAAATCGAAGAGATATTATTTTACAGGAAAAGAATAAATTAAAAAAAAATCATTCTCCTAAAACTTCTCATTTTTTTGAGATTGTTATAATAAAGTCATCTGGTTACCCTATCCCGATGCATTGTTCCTGGGTTTATGATTTAAGGAACTCTAATATAGAAGATAACGATTTTAATTGTATTGGAGTTCCAGAGAATGACAAAGTTTTTAGTTTGGATTTTAATGGCAATTTTATGTATTCATCAAAGTTTGAAGAATTTACAAAAAATGGGAGAAATAATAAAACATTACATTCTTTAATTGGTAAATGTAAATGATAGTATAAATAAAAAAGGAGTTTCTTCACAAGAACAATGGTAGACAGGTTTCAATATAAAGTTGTAGATTATGTTAATATTGATCATCATAATTATTTAAGTGTAGAGGAATTTATTAACGGACTTGGAAATCAGGGCTTTGAATTAGTTGAAGTGATAGATATGGGAGAAAATAATACTAACAAAGATGGAAAAAGCTCAAGGTTTAGATATATTTTCAAAAAAAATGGGTAAAAGTATTAAAGTTAAAGATTTGAATAATAGAATCTACTTTATAGATGATATTGATCAATTTGTTAGTCACATAAATGAGTATCATGCTCATGGGATATCAATTCATGAGGAGAACGGATTTTTTTTTCAAATTGATGATTCTTTTAGAGAAAAAATTAAAAAATTAAGTACAAAGTAAATCTTATGAATATTTTTATCTTTGATAGTCTTTCAAGAAAGAAAAGAGAGTTTATTCCAATTGATGCCAATAAGGTAAGAATTTATGCTTGCGGGCCTACGGTATATGATTATGCACACATTGGAAATGCTAGGATGGCAGTTGTTACCGATCTTTTAGTGAGGGTATTAAAAAAAAAATATAAAAATGTATTATTTGTTTCAAATATAACTGATATCGATGATAAAATAATAAATGAGTCAGAAAAATTGAAAATTCCTTTCAAAGAATTAACAAATAAGTTTAGCAAAATTTATAATAATGAAATGTTATCGCTAAACGTTGGTCCCCCAGATATTCAGCCAAAGGCAACTGATCATATAGATGATATGATTTTAATGATTGAAAAACTTATAAAAAATAAATGCGCTTACGTAATGAACAATCATGTTATGTTCAAAGTTGAAAGTTACAAACATTATGGAAAACTTTCAAGGAGAACTCTCGAAGAACAATTGGAAGGATCAAGAATAGAAATTGCAGATTTTAAACAAAATGCTAGAGACTTTATTTTATGGAAACCAAGTAAAGATGAACAACCGGGTTGGAACTCACCATGGGGAAGAGGAAGACCAGGCTGGCATATTGAATGTAGTACAATGTCTAAAAAATGTCTTGATACTCCGTTTGATATTCACTGTGGGGGTGTTGATTTAACTTTTCCTCACCATGAGAATGAAATTGCACAGAGTTGCTCTGCATATAAACCTAATTCTGAGCCTGAAAATTTTAGTAAATACTGGTTTCATAATGGGTTTGTAACATTGAATGGAGAAAAAATGTCAAAATCTCTAGGAAATATCCAACTAGTCAATGATTTGCTAAAGAAATATAATGGAGAAACCATAAGATTAAGTTTATTGAGTGCACATTACAGACAACCGTTGAATTGGAATAAGGATATTCTTGAGCAATCTAAAAAAACATTATTAAGAATAAAAAAAAATTTTGAAAAAATTAAAGTTAAAGATTTTAAAATATTGGATATAAATAAAAATGAATTTTATGAAGAATTTCAAAATTCTCTTTTTGATGATTTGAATACTCCAAAAGCCCTAAGCATCATTGGAAAAAATCTAAATAAAATAAAAGAAAAAAATCATGTGGACAGACAAAAGATAGCTCAGGCTACTTTTGAAGCTTTGACTTTATTAGGATTGTATAAAGAGTGTAAAAATGATGAAGATTTTGATGACACCTTAATTAAAAAGTTAATAAATGAAAGAAATGAAGCAAGAAAACTAAAAAACTTTGAAAAAGCTGATGAAATTCGCCAAAATTTAAAAAACAAAAATATCGAAATAGAAGACACTAAAGATGGAACAGTATGGACAAAATCAAAATAAAGAACCCTTTGATTTCGGTATTAATTCTTTCTATAAAGTTTTATCAAATTTTTATTTCTCCACTTCTTTCGAATAATTGTAGATTTTATCCAACCTGTTCACAATATTGTTTGGAGTCTCTAAAAAGATTTGGTTTTTTTAGAGGGATTTTTTATAGTTTTATGAGAATTAAGGACTGTCATCCTTTTGGTAAAAGTGGTTTTGATCCAGTTAAAGAAAATATTAAATTTAAAAGAGTAACATCCTCGCATATAAAAAAACTAAGACAGAAAAACCTATATAGAGATCTTCCAAATTCCTTAGCAGATTATAAAGAGGACAATTATCCAAATACCAAACATTATGCCATCCTTAAAAATGAAAGCTTAGTTTCAGCTCTTACAATTATTGAGCATACAACAAATAAAAAAAAATCAGCTCAGTTAAGAGGAATGTTTACCGTACAAAAAGAATTGAAAAAAGGTTATGGTTCTCTTTTAATAGATAAAGTAAGTTTAAAATTAAAAAAAGAAAACATAAATTTTATTTGGTGTAATTCAAGAATTAATGTAATTGATTTTTATAAGAAGAACAAATTCAAAGAAATTGGTAAAACATTTTGTATAAATTTACTAGGTGATCATAAAAAGTTAATAAGAAAGTTGTAAATGAAGGAGAAAATTCAATTAAATGTTTTAGGTAATAAATTAATTACTTGCTCAAAAGAACCTCTGACTGGATTTAGAAGAAATGGTTGTTGCGATGCTCATCAGAGCGATTATGGTAAACATTTGATTTGTGCTATTCTGAATGAAAAATTTTTAGAATTTCAATTCTCCAGAGGAAATGACTTGATTACTCCAAAAAAAGAAATAAACTTTCCTGGATTGAAGCCGCAAAATAGGTGGTGTGTATGCGCCGGAAGGTGGGTGGAGGCGTACAATCAATCCTGTGCAACACCTATAGTTCTTGAAGCAACCCACATCGACGTTTTAAAAATTATTGATTTCAAAATATTAAAAAAGTTTGCAATAGATTTAAACTAAAATTATTATCTTGAAATGCCAAAACTGTTAATAATTTCATCTACAAAAAATTCTAACTTTGATTTGTCCAAAAGTATTAAGAGTTATATTAAAGAAACAAAAGATTTGAATTGCGAAATTGTCTCATTAGAAGATTTCGATTTACCTCTCTACACCCCAACACTTGAAGAAAAGTTTAAAAAAAATCAGTCTTTTCCACAAAATATTGAGAAATCCAAAAATTTGATTTGCTCCTCAAATGCAATCATATGGTGTAGTCCAGAGTATAATGGAGGGATTTCACCTATTGTTACTAACGCAATAGCATGGATCAGCAGAGCCACTGAAGATTGGAAAGAAGGGTTTAAAGATAAACCATCACTTATATGTACTTCTTCTGGAGGCAATGGAAAAAATTTTATTGAAGGGTTTCGAATACAGTTAAATTACCTTGGATCCAGAGTTTTTGGAGAATCATTGATTCAGACAAAATCTAAAGAAATTCAAAAAGAAGAATTCTGCTCGGTTTTAGATAGTTTTTGTAAAAATATTTGAAAAAGTGGTAAAGAATTTCTTTTTAAGTCGTTAAGTAGTATGCAAGCTTGCTTTCCATTAACTGCAAAAAAGGGGTGGTAACACCCCTTTTTTTATGTATATCTAATGAATTTATTAGTGAAACAGAATAATATAAGTGTTATCTGACTTATAAAAAGAATAAAATTTTATGACTTCAAAGTTTGATTTATTTGTAATTGGTGGTGGATCGGGTGGAGTAAGGGCAGCAAGATACGCTTCTTCGCTTGGCATAAATACTGGCATAGCAGAGGGGTCTCGCCTCGGAGGTACTTGTGTAAATAAAGGATGTATTCCTAAAAAACTTTATTCATTTGCTTCTCATTACAGAGAGGAATTAAACTTAATGGGATCATTTGGTTGGAAAATCGATAAGTCAAAATTTAGTTGGAACAAACTTGTTAAAAATAAAAAGAAAGAACTTTTTAGGCTCAATAGTATCTATCAAAATTTACTTGAAAACTCAAAAGTAAAAATCTTTGAAGATTATGCCGAATTTGTGGATCAAAACACATTAAAAGTTGGAAATAAATATATTCAATCAAAAAATATTTTGATTGCAGTTGGGACGAAACCAAGAGAACTCAATAAATTTAGTAATGTAAATATCTTGTCATCAGATGAGGCATTTGATTTAAAAAAATTACCCAAAAATATTTTAATAATGGGGGGGGGATATATTGCAGTTGAATTTGCTTCAATTTTTAATGGATTAGGTGTTAATACATCTTTATGTGTACGAGGTAAAAGGATATTAAGTGATTTTGATAAAGAGATATCTGAATTTTTAATGCAACAAATGCAGGAAAAAGGTGTAAAAATAATAGTAGAAGATTTTCCCGAGAAGATTCAGTTAAAAAAAAACGGTTATCATGTATTTTTTAAAAATAAAACCAGAAGATATGAAAAGGTTATGGGAGCTTTGGGCCGTGTTCCAAACATATCAAAATTAAAGATTGAAAATGCGAAAATTAAACTTAATTTAGATGGTGCTATTCATACTGATGATTTATTTAAAACATCCGCTAAAAATATTTATGCTATCGGAGATGTCATAGACAAAGTGCAACTTACACCGGTTGCTATTTCAGAGGCGATGACTTTTGTAAATAATCTTAAATCTTCTAATAAAAAGAGGTTCAAGTATAAAAATATTCCAACTGCTGTATTTTCTAATCCAAATTATGCCTTTGTTGGTTACTCTGAAAATGAAGCTAAAACGATTTATAAAAAAATAAAAGTTTATAAATCTCAATTTCGATCGCTTAAATTCTCGATGTCAAAATCAAAGGAAAAAGTTCTTATTAAACTAATTACTAAAGCTTCAAATGACAAGATTGTTGGTTTACATTATGTAGGCGAAAATGCTGCAGAGATTATACAAGGTTTTTCAGTTGCTGTTGTAAATGGCTTGACAAAAAGTCAACTTGATAAAACAATCGGAATCCACCCAACATGTGCTGAGGAGGTAGTTACTTTAAAAACGTAATATAGAATATTAATTTGTATTTTAATTACTAAGTTATTATAAAGTTAAGGTTATGAAAGAAAATTGGTCCCCTCAATCTTGGAAATTTAAAAAAGCTTTACATCAGCCCGTATACGATAATGTTCCAAAGTTAAATAAAATAACAAAAAAGATGAAAAAGCTCCCACCTTTAGTTTTTGCTGGTGAGGTCAGGGAATTGAAATGCGAGTTAGCAAAATGTGCTGATGGAAAAGGTTTTCTGCTTCAAGCAGGAGATTGTGCAGAAAGTTTTGCTGAATTCCATCCAAATTACATTAGAGATACATTTAGAGTAATCATGCAGATGGCAGTGATTTTATCATTTGCCTCAGGTGTACCAGTTGTAAAATTAGGAAGACTAGCTGGTCAATTCGCAAAACCAAGATCATCTCCAGTTGAAAAAAAAGGAGACTTAGAACTTCCCAGTTATTTAGGTGATATGATCAATTGTATAGATTTTTCCAAAAAAGCTCGTGAACCCGACCCTGAAAGAATGATTCAGGCCTACAATCAAGCTGCTTCAACTCAAAACCTATTAAGAGCGTTTGCTTACGGTGGTTATGCTGATTTATCCACGATTCAGAGTTGGAATCTTGATTTTGTAAAAAAGTCAAAACAAGGTTCAAATTTTAAAAATTTAGCAAACAGAATTTCAGAATGTTTAAATTTTATGAATGCTTGTGGTGTGAACAATCAGAATGTAAGACAACTCTCTGAAACAAACTTTTACATTTCTCATGAAGCCTTGCTTCTTCACTATGAGTCTGCATTTACAAGAATTGATAGCACAACTGGTAATTGGTATAATGTGGGTGCACATATGTTATGGATTGGTGATAGAACAAGAGATTTAAATGGTGCACATGTCGAGTTTTGTTCTGGAATAAGTAATCCTGTGGGAATTAAAATTGGGCCAACAACAGATTATACGGAGTTAGTCAAGGTTATTAAAAGAATTAATCCTAAAAATGATAAAGGAAAAATTGTTTTAATTGTTAGAATGGGTGCTAGAAAAGTTGAAAAGCTATTTCCTTCAATTATCAAAGCTATAAAAAAAAATAAACTTAACGTAGTTTGGTCATGTGATCCAATGCATGCTAATACGGAGAAAGCAAAAAGTGGTTATAAAACAAGAATTTTTAAGAATATATTATCTGAAGTAAAATCATTTTTCAAAGTTCATAAAAATGAGGGAACATACGCTGGTGGTATACACTTAGAAATGACAGGACAAAACGTTACTGAATGTATGGGGGGTATGCAGAAAATTTCTGACAAAGATTTAAGTAGTAGATACCATACACATTGCGACCCAAGACTTAATGCCTCCCAATCAATTGAGTTGGCTTTCCTTATAGCGTCACATTTAAAGAAAATCCGTTAGTAAAAGGAGATTTGTTATAAAGATTTTTGTTTCCCAGAAAAATACAATAGTTGGTGATATAGAAGGTAATTTTGAGGTTTTAAAAAAGTCTTACTGCAATGCAGTTTCACAAAATTGTGATCTCTTTTTAACCCCTGAATTGTCACTAACTGGTTATCCTCCACAAGACCTTCTACACAGAAAAGATTTCTTAAAAAAGGTTGCGGTATATAAACAAAAAATTATTAATATTACAAAGAAAAAAAATACAATCTTTGCACTAAATATTCCTCTTTTAGAAAACAATGAAATTACAAATGCATTACTCTTAGTTCAATCAGGAAAAATTATATATTCGGTTCAAAAAAGGATTTTACCAAATTATGGAGTTTTCGACGAAAAAAGATATTTTTCATCAACAAAATCAAAAACAAAATATTTCAATTATGGAAATAAAAAAATTGAATTTTTAATATGCGAAGATATGTGGACAAATGACTTTATTGAGAAAAAAAATAAAAAGTTAGATCTCATTGTTGTTATTAATGCTTCTCCATTTGAAATTGGAAAGCTTGAGCTAAGACATAGTCACGCCTCAAAAAGGGCAAAATATTTTAAATGCAGTTTAGTTTATGTTAATTTGGTTGGTTCTCAAGATGATCTCATTTTTGATGGTGGATCTTTTGTGATGAATAAGTTAGGTAAAATTATAATTCAAGAAAAATTTTTTGAAGAATGTGAAACTAATTTTGTTGTAGATTCACAAATCGAAAAGAAACAAATTAAGAAGATTAGTAAGTATGAAAATTTGTATAGAGCTTTGATGTTAGGTCTGAAAAATTATATGTTCAAAAATGGTTTTCGTTTTGCACATCTTGGATTATCTGGAGGGATTGATTCAGCTTTAACTCTTGCAATTTTAGCGGATACTATAGAGAGTGAAAATATTCATTCTTTTTATCTTCCATCTAAATACTCTAGTAATGATAGTAAAAAAGATGCTGAATCTCTCTCTAAAAACGTTGGTATAAAAACATCAGAAATTTCAATCGAAAGTTTACGAAATTCAATACTTAAACAACTAAACCCTATATTTAAAAATTATAAGGACGATGTGACTGAAGAAAATATTCAATCCAGAGTAAGAGGACTAATCCTAATGGCTTTGTCGAATAAACTAAATTCTCTGCTTATTACAACTGGAAACAAATCTGAACTTGCTGTTGGGTATTCCACTTTATATGGTGATATGTGTGGAGGTTATTCATTGTTAAAAGACGTTTATAAAACTGATGTATTTGAACTTTGCAGATGGAGAAATGAAAATACCTTGCCTCAGTTTAAAGTAAAAAGAAACAATATAATTCCGGAAGAAATTTTAACAAAAGAACCTTCAGCAGAATTGAAATATGACCAAAAAGATTCTGATTTATTACCGCCTTATGAAATTCTAGATAAAATTCTATCATATTTAATTGATGAGAATCGCGATATTAAATTTATAATAAAAAAAGGATTTTCTAAAAATGATGTAATAAAAATATGGAAAATGATTAAAAATTCTGAATTTAAAAGATATCAGTCAGCGATTGGACCAAAAGTGTCTAAAATGTCATTATCTCAAGATAGAAGATTCCCAATTACAAATAGATTTGATCTATAATGTTAAGATTTGCTCCAAGTCCAACTGGTTTATTGCATATGGGTAATGTTAGAGTTGCATTAATAAACTATTTGTATGCTAAAAAAAATAATTTAAGCTTCTTCCTTCGAATTGACGATACTGATCAAGATAGGTCAAAAACTGAATTTGTAGAATCAATAATAGAAGATCTCGAATGGTTGGGGATTCATTATAAAAAAGTAATTAGACAGTCAGAGAGAATTTCTAAGTATAAGGAAATTTTTGATTTCTTAAAAAATAAAAAATTTATTTATCCTTGTTTTGAATCAGCGGATGAACTCTCTTTAAAAAGAAAAATTCTTTTAAAACAGGGTAAGCCCCCAATCTATGACAGATCATCTCTAAGATTAAAAAAAAATGAAATAATGGAATTAATTCAATCCGGTAAAAAACCACACTGGAGACTTAAGTTAGATGACGAAACTATCGAATGGTGTGACATGATTCACGGAAAAATTACCTTTTCTAATTTATCAGTTTCTGATCCTGTTGTATTTAGATCAGATGAAATGCCTTTATTCACTATTACTTCGGTGGTTGACGATGCAGACACTGGGGTTACTCATGTTTTTAGAGGTGACGACCATATCACAAATACAGCGGCTCAAATTAAGTTGTTTAAACTTATTGATGCAAAAGTACCAAAGTTTGGACACTTTCCACTTATTAAATCAATATCTGGACAAGGTTTATCAAAAAGATCGGAGGATTTTTCAGTAAGGCAATTTAGAAAACAAAAAGTCTCACAAGTAGTATTATTAAATTATCTTCAAAAGATAGGAACCAATCAATCATTTGAAAAGATAGATGATATTGACACTCTTTATAAGAATTTTAATATTAATAATTTTTCTAAAAATTCAGTTTTTTTTGATCCAAATGACGTTGAAAGAATAAATTCAAAATATTTAAAAACCTTGGACATTGAAACTGTGAAAGAAACCTTTGATTTAAATTTAGATAATAAGTTTTGGTTAATTGTTCGATCTAATATTCATTCAATCGATGAAGCCAAAGAATGGTTTGATTTAGTAAAAAATGATTTCTTGATGACGAATAAAATAATTTTAAAAAAACCATTAAAATCTATAATGCTTCAATTTATTCCTGAGAAATTAGATAATGATTTTTGGTCTGACTGGACTAATAAGATTTTAGAAAATTTTGAGATTAAACCAAAAGTTCTTTATATTACTCTAAGAGAAATTTTAACTGGAAAAAAATATGGACCAAGCATGAATGACTTACTGACATTGATGAGAAAAGATGAGATTATAAAAAGAGTGGAATCTAATTGTGAAGAAGAAGATTAAATTATACGATAGTACTCTAAGAGATGGTGCTCAAACAAAAGGCGTGAACTTTAGTTTAGACGACAAATTAAAAATTATATCATTATTGGATGAAATTGGAATCGATTACATAGAGGGTGGATGGCCTGGAGCTAATCCTACAGACAATCAATTCTTCCAAAAAATTCCTAAATTAAATAATTCTAAAGCTGTTGCTTTTGGTATGATGAGAAAATTTGGGAAAAGTTCACATGAAGATTCTGGTCTGAATGCAGTTCTTAATTCTGGTGTTTCGACAGTTTGTTTGGTTGGAAAGTCGTGGGATTTTCACGTAAAAAACGCATTAAAAATTCCTTTAAATAAGAATCTGGATATGATTGGCGATAGTTTAACTTTTGCATCGAAAAGAGTTGATGAGGTGTTATTTGACGCTGAGCATTTTTTTGATGGATATAAGACTAATAAAGAATACTCTTTAAAAGCAATCAAAACAGCTTACGATGCCGGTGCTAATTGGATAATTTTATGTGATACAAATGGGGGAACCTTACCGCATGAGTTAAAAAATGTTTTTAATGAAGTGAAAAAAATTGTTCCAGAAAGTATGATCGGTGTTCATTTCCATAATGATACAGATAATGCTACATACAATTCATTAGAATCCATCAGAAATGGAATTACTCAGGTTCAAGGCACCTTCAATGGTCTTGGTGAAAGATGCGGAAATGCTAATCTTATAAATGTTGCAGCGAATGCAATCTTAAAAATGGGTTTCGAGTGTCGCTTAAAAAAAAAAATACACAATTTAACATTTGCAAGCAGATTTATTGATGAAACTTTAAATAGAGAGTCTCAAAGAAACTTACCGTTTGTAGGTTCAGCTGCGTTTGCGCATAAAGGGGGACTTCATATTTCTGCGGTTGAGAAGGATCCAAGATGTTATGAACACATTGACCCAAGACAAATTGGAAATGAAAGGGTGTTAGTAGTTTCTAATCAGTCTGGAAAAAGTAACATAATAAATAAATTAAAAAAATTAAAAATTAATGTTAAAAATAAAGAAAAAAAGGTTATTAAATTTCTAGAAAAAATTAAAGAACAAGAATTCTTAGGTTACGCATATGACGGCGCCGAAGCAAGTTTTGAGCTTTTAGCTAAAAGAGTCTTCCAGAGATTTAGCGAGTTTTATAATCTTGAAAGTTTCAAAGTTTCTGATGAGAAGAGAAAAAATATTAAAAATGAGTTTGTTCCTTTCTCCGAGGCTAGGGTAAAGATTTTTGTTGGAGAAAAAAGTTTTTTCAGTGCAGCGGAGGGTAACGGACCTATTCACGCCTTAGATATGGCTTTAAGGAATGCACTAATTAAATTCTATCCTAGAATTAAAAAATTAAATTTAGTCGATTACAAAGTTAGAATTTTATCACCTCAAGATGGAACTAAAGCTCTTGTAAGAGTAAGAATTGAATCTAAAAATGACAAATTACAGTGGTCAACAATTGGAGTTTCACATAATGTTATAGATGCTTCATATATTGCACTAAATGATAGCATTACATACCATCTGCTAAAATCGAAGTAATCGTGAAAAATTCATGCATACCTGAAATAGTTCTGGTAAATACTCAAATACCAGAAAATTTAGGGGCAACAGCGAGAGCGATGTTAAATTTTAATCTCAAAAACCTTAGAGTTGTATCTCCTTTTTTTGAACTCTCTAATGAAAAGATTATTCCACTTTCAGCTGGTGCTGGTTCTGTTATAAAAAATATAAAAAAATTTGTGGTTTTCGAAGATTCTGTTAAAGATCTAAACATTTTAATTGCTACTACAAACAGATTAAGATCAGTTAAAAAGAAGGAGATAACCTTTGAAAAATTAAATAAAATTATCTTAAATTCAAATAATAAAGTAGGGATTATTTTTGGGCCTGAAAAAAGTGGACTTGAAAATGAGCATTTATCAATTTGTGACTATTATTTAAAGATCAATTCAAACCCAAAGTTTTCATCATTAAATCTCTCTCATGCTGTTTCCATAGTAGCATATGAGTTATGGAGTAGAAATTTATCTAAAAAAAGTTTGAGTTCGAAAAGAAAAAAAAAAAGTGACCTGCAAGCAACCAAAGGTGAGCTTTCCAATTTCCTACTTATTTTACAAGAACATCTAGAGGAAAACGGTTTCTTTTCTGTATTGGAAAGAAAAAAAATATTGGTTCAAAAAATTCGTAACATTTTTACTAAACTTGAATTAACATCGCGAGATATTTCAACGCTTCTTGGAATAATTAAAAATTTAATAAAAAACAAGTAAAAGTAATTTGACATAAAAAAAATTAAAAGTATATTTCACCTGATGACTAGAATTTTAAAATCAAAATATAAAATTGATAGACGACTCAGATGTAATTTATGGGGAAGACCTAAAAGCCCATTTAATAGAAGAGATTATCCACCCGGCCTAAACGGACAAAATAGAAAAAAAAAACCCTCTGATTTCGGAATTCAACTAATGGCTAAACAAAAGCTAAAAAGTCATTATGGATATATTACTGAAAAACAATTCAGAAATTTATTCCACAAGGCTTCTAAAATTAAGGGTAACACGAGCGAGAATCTTATAGAATTGTTAGAGAGAAGACTAGACGCGACAGTCTACAGAATGAAATTCTCAACTACTATTTTTGCTGCTCGACAATTTGTAAGTCACGGCCATATTTTAGTAAATGGAAAAAAAGTAACTATTTCATCTTATTCTTTAAAAGACGGAGATATTGTTGAAGTTAAAGAAAAAAGTCGAGAAATCCCAGTTTTACTAGAAGCTATTAGTTCCACGGAAAGAGAGACTCCCCAATACTTATCAGTTGATTACGACAAGCTTAAAGGTACCTTCGTAAAGGGTCCTAAATTTGATGAAGTACCGTATCCAGTTGTAATGGAGCCAAACTTAGTTATTGAGTATTATTCAAGATAGCTTGTAGAAAATTCTCTTTAAAAATCTAAAATTCAGATTAGGATTACTTTAATGAATTTAAGTGCTCTTATAATCGCTCGTAATGAAGAAAAAAAAATTGAACTTACGCTTAAATCGTTGAGTTTTGTAGATGAAATTGTTGTGATATTAGACAGATCAATCGATGATACAAAGAAAGTAGCCTCAAAATATACAAAAAAAATTTATGAAGGTTCATGGAAATCTGAGGGAAAAAGGAGAAATTACGGTATTTCTAAATGCAGTTCACAATGGATTTTGGAGATCGATGCAGATGAATTAGTAACCAAGTCGTTAGAAAAAGAAATACTTCAAAAATTGAAATTTAAAAATTTTGATTTTTATTATGTTTCTTTGACTAACTTTATTGGTAATAAAAAGGTAACAAAAGGTTGGATGGCTTGTCTTGCTCCTGATGGAAAGTTTTGTTTATTCAGGAAAGGAACGAAAGTTTGGATTGATGGAAGTGTTCATCCACAATATCAAATTAAAGGAAAAAAAGGAAAGCCTTTTGTAAACTCTTTGAATCATTATTTATCAAAGGACATTTCTGAATTATTATCAAAGTTTAACAGAAATACTACTTTGTACGCAGACGATCTAAGAAAAGAGGGCAAAAGCCTACATAAGTTAATTTCGGTTAGAAAGATCTTTTCAAGGTTTATTAAATCTTTTATTACAAGAAGAGGTTTTCAGTTTGGTGGATTAGGAGTTTTAATTGGTATCCTATGTGCTATTTATCCATATGTCTCGGCTATTAAATGCAGAGAAGATAGAATTAAGTTTTAATTTTAAAGTTGATATTTTTTTCTTTTAGAAAGTCCTCAATTTCACCATTTTCGAGCATTTCTTTTAAAATATCACACCCTCCAATAAATTCTTTTTTAATGTAAATCTGAGGAATAGTTGGCCATTCTGAATAAACTTTTATTCCTTCCCTAAGTTCTATGTCATCTAAAACATTGTAGCTTTGATAATTTATACCCAGGTAATTTAATATTCCAACTACGTTTGCAGAGAAACCACACTGGGGAAAATCTGGAGTTCCTTTCATGAATAAAACTACGTCATCATTTTCGATCATAGTGTCAATTTTTTTATCAATATTTGTCATAAATTTTCCTATTTAACTTTCAGAGGTAGTTAGCATTAGTGCATGAAGTGTTGTACCCATGTGTGAACCTATTGCTTCATAAACCATTTTGTGCTGTTTAAGTTTTGATAAACCTTTAAATTTCTGAGAAATAATTTTAGCGTGATAGTGATTGTTGTCACCTCTAATATCATTAACTTCAATGATAGCATCTGGTATTTTTTGTTTTATAAGTTTAGTTATTTCTTGAGCGCTTAAAGTCATTTTTCAATAAAGTTTTCAAACCATATACTATTATATTTTATAAGCTTTTTTACTGAAATTTCAAATTTTTTTATTATACAAAATTTATCACCACTTACTGTGGCAATTTTTTGAAGCTTTATATTCTCTTTTTTAGCTACTTTTTTGATAGTATCTTCATTGTTAACTATTAGTAAATATCTTGATTGATCTTCACCGAATAACCAATTTTTTGAATTTTTTATATTTGAGGGAATTTTTACATTTAAACCTTTTTTATTTCTGATTGCAAGTTCTGCTAGTGCTAATATAATTCCACCCTCTGAAATATCATGACAACCCGTAACTATAGAGTTGTGCTTTTTGATAAAATTTCGAACAAAAGTACCATTTTTTATTTCTTCTTTCAGATCAAGGGGAGGGGGAGAGCCGTAATTTTTGTTGCAAATTCTGTTAAATTCAGAAAGTTCAAGATGACCATGAGAATTTCCAACAATAAAAATCTTATCACCCTCATTCATTCTTAAACCTTTTGATCGAGAAATATTTTTTATGACTCCAACACCACCTATAACTGGAGTAGGAAATATTGACTTGTTTTTAGTTTCATTGTACAAGGACACATTTCCTGAAACAACCGGATAATTTAATGCTTCACAGGCAGTTTTTATTCCTTTTATAGCTTCTTTAATTTGATACATAATTTCCTTCTTCTCGGGATTACCAAAATTTAGATTATCGGTTATTGCGATTGGATCAGCACCTGATGCAATAAGGTTTCTCCATGACTCTGCAACTCCTATTTCGGCTCCTAACTTTGGGTCAGAATTGCAGTAAATAGGATTGCAATCACATGTTACAGCAATTGCTTTAGTAGAGTTATGGACTCTGATCACTGCTGAATCACTTTGTTCAGACGAAAAATATGTATCACACATTACAGATCTATCATATTGATGGTAGATCCACTTCTTTGATGAATGGTTTGGACTTGATATTATTTTTATTAAAGCAGATTTGATTGAAAAATTTTTATGATTCTCTTTTTTAAATTTGATAAAAGGTTTTTCAGACGGCCGATCATATTCAGGCGAAGAATCTGCCAAGGGCTTAATAGGTAACTTTCCAACTAAACTATTCTTAAAAAAGATTTCCATATTTCCAGTTTCTGTAATAACTCCAATCTCAGCTGCTTCTAATCCCCATTTTTTAAAAATCCTTAAAGTACTTTTTTTTTTGGACGGTTTAATCACCATCAGCATTCTCTCTTGAGTTTCAGACAGCATCATTTCATAAGGTGTCATTTTATCTTCTCTACACGGCACTTTGTCTAAAAATAATTTAACTCCACATGAACCTTTCGAAGCCATTTCAAATGATGAAGATGTCAAACCTGCGGCTCCCATGTCTTGAATTGCTATTATTGCATCTTCTTTCATTAACTCCTGACAGGACTCTAATAGAAGTTTTTCCATAAATGGGTCTCCAACTTGGACTTGTGGTCTGCTATCTTCTGAATGATCATCGAACTCTGCTGATGCCATTGTTGCACCATGTATTCCATCTCTTCCAGTCTTTGCGCCTACATAAATGATTGGATTCCCAGAACCTTTTGCAATGGAATA
Organism: uncultured Alphaproteobacteria bacterium; assembly: GCA_902536655.1. Lineage (GTDB taxonomy): Bacteria > Pseudomonadota > Alphaproteobacteria > Methylaequorales > Methylaequoraceae > Methylaequor. The sequence continues at coordinate 98,879 of CACAYF010000003.1, forward strand.
AAATATTTTATTTTTTTTAACCAATCCAATACACATTGCATTTACTAAAATATTGTTATTGTAAGACTCATGAAAGTTACATTCTCCTCCTACAGTTGGAATTCCAACGCAATTCCCATAATCTCCAATACCTTTTACTACACCTGACAATAGTTGTTTTGTTTTGGGATGTTTTGGTGAGCCAAATCTCAGAGAATTTAGGTTTGCAATTGGTCTTGCGCCCATTGTAAAAACATCTCGCATAATACCACCAACACCGGTAGCTGCTCCTTGGTAAGGCTCAATAAAAGAAGGATGATTATGACTTTCCATCTTAAATACTACTGCTTCATTATCACCAATGTCAATTATTCCAGCATTTTCTCCAGGACCACAAATTACTTTTTTGCCTGATGTGGGCAAAGTTTTGAGCCACTTTTTTGTAGACTTATAGGAACAGTGCTCACTCCACATAACTGAGAAAATACCTAACTCAAGAAGATTGGGCTCTCTTTCGAGAATTTCTTTTATTAATTTAAATTCTTCTTCAGATATTCCATGTTCTGAAACTATACGTTTGTTAATTTTTATCATAAGAAATTTTGCAATCCTATAAAGAAAGAAATGCCGTCGTTGTCTTCTGAAAAATTTACTGCTCTTTCTGGATGAGGCATTAGACCAAGAATATTTTTATTTTTGTTTATTATTCCAGCGATATTATTCATTGAGCCATTTGGATTTTCAGATTTTTTGATTTTACCATCTCTTGAAGAATATTTAAAAACAATTTGGTTGTTATCTTCAAGCCTTTTGAGGTTGTCTTCTGAAGTATAAAACCTTCCTTGAGCATGGGCTATAGGAAATTGAACAACATTTTTATGAATATTCTTAGTAAATAGGGTATTTTTATTTTCAATTTTTACAAAATTTTCTTTGCAAATGAAAAGGCGTTTATAATTATCAATTAGAGCTCCATCAAGTAATTTACACTCGGTTAAAATTTGAAATCCATTGCAAATACCAATTATAGGAACTCCTTTTTTAGATAATCTTATGACCTCTTTCATCGCAGGAGATTTTGTAGCAAGTGCTCCTGACCTCAGATAATCTCCAAATGAAAAACCACCAGGGATAAAAATCATTTCTTGATTTTTAATGTTTGGATCATCGTGCCAAACTAACTCCGTGTTGACATTCATATATTTTTGAACTGCAATATCTAAGTCTCTATCGCAATTTGAACCTGGGAAAACGACAATTGAAACAACTTTTTTTGGCACAAGTTATTTCTTTATAATTTTAAAATTTTCAATAATAGGATTTGATAGCAAATCTGAGCTAATTTTTTCTAAATCTCCTAATGTGTTTTTTGATGAAGAAATTTCAATATCAAAAAACTTCCCTTTTGAAATATTTTTAATAGTTTTATAACCCATACTATCAATTGTTCTTTTAATTGCCTCTGCTTCGGGATCCAAAATACCTTTTTTAAAATTTATATAAACTCTATAGATCATTTTTAATAACTTTCTTAAATTCATTTTCCGATAAAACTCCTAATCTGTATGCGACTTCTTTATATGCCTTCCCAACCTCACCTAAATCTTGCCTAAATCTATCCTTGTCCAGTTTTTTGTTAGTTTTTACATCCCATAATCTACAGTTATCTGGACTTATTTCATCAGCAACTATAATTGAAGCTTCCTCGTTATCCCAATATCGCCCAAATTCAAGTTTAAAGTCTACAAGCCTGATATTTAGAGAAAAGAAGTAACCTGTTAAAAAATCGTTAATTCGTGAACTTAAAGAAATAATTTCCTCAAGTTCATTTGGTGTAGCCCATTCAAAAACTATTATGTGTTCTTCATTTATAATCGGATCATTTAATTTATCATTTTTTAAGTAAAACTCAATTATAGGTCTATTTAATACTTTTCCCTCTTTTATACCCAATCTTTGAACTAATGATCCTGTTGCAATGTTTCTCACAACTACCTCAATTGGTATTATATCTAATTTCTTGATAAGTTGTTCTCTCATATTCATTCTTTTTATTAAGTGATTTGAAATGTTAACGTCTTTTAATCTTGTCATTATCAACTCCGAAATGAAGTTATTTAATACACCTTTCCCTGGAATCTGATCTTTCTTTTTGTTATTGAATGCAGTTGCATCATCTTTGAAATATTGAATCAATGTATTTGGTTCTGGACCTTGATAAAGTATTTTAGCTTTTCCTTCGTATATTTTTTTTCTATTTTTCATCCAAGAACTTTTTTGTAAATAGCATTAATATTTTTTAAAAAATATTTCAAATCAAACAATTCATTAATCTCTCTAACATTCAATAAAGATTTAACTTCATTATTTTTTTCTAATAATTTTTTAAAACTTTTATTTTCTTTCCATGCTTTTAAAGCTATCTTCTGAACAATTTTATAAGCTGATTCTCTTGAAATATTTTTTTCAATTAGCTTCAGCATTACTCTTTGTGAGTTAAAAAGTCCATTAGTTTTTTCAAGGTTGTAGATCATCATTTTTTTATCAACTACTAAATTTTCTAAAATATTATTCATTCTACTTAGTGCAAAATCACATAATATGATTGTATCAGGTCCGAGTGTTCTCTCCACTGACGAGTGAGAGATATCTCTTTCATGCCAGAGTGAAATGTTCTCCATGAAAGGAATACAACTTGCCCTAATGACTCTTGCAATTCCAGTAAGGTTTTCACTTAAAACTGGATTTTTTTTGTGGGGCATCGCAGAAGATCCCTTTTGATCTTTAGAAAAAAATTCCTCAACTTCCCTTACCTCACTCCTGTGAAGATGTCTAAATTCAATTGCTAAATTTTCAATTGAAGAAGCAATCATTGCCAAAGCTGTGAAAAAGAATGCATGTCTATCTCTAGGAATAATCTGTGTAGAAACATCCTCAGTCTTAAGTCTAAGTTTTTTTGCTACAAAACTTTCAATAGAGGGATCAATATTAGCATAAGTTCCAACTGCTCCTGAAATACTGCAAATGGAAATTTGTTTTTCAGCATCACAAAGTCTTTTATAATGTCTTTCAAATTCACAATATTTACCTAACATTTTTAATCCAAAAGTTGTTGGTTCTGCAAAAATGCCGTGACTTCTTCCTATGCAAGCTGTATTTTTAAAATTTAGAGATTTTTCTTTGAGATTGTTTAATAACCTTTTTAACTCTCTTTTCAAAATTGAGCATGACTGCTTCAATTGAATTGAAAAAGCAGTATCTATAATATCTGAAGATGTTACGCCCATGTGAACAAACCTAGAGTCGTGTCCAATATTTTCTCCAATGTTTGTTAAAAAAGCTATTACGTCGTGTTTTACATCTTTTTCTATAACATCAATTCTATCAATATCAAAACGTGCATTCTTTTTTATAGTTTTGAAAGAATTTTTAGGAATATCACCTCTATTGGAAAGTGCTTCACAGATTAGCAATTCAATTTTTAGCCAAATATTAAATTTATTTTCTGGCTCCCAAATTTTTGAGATTTCTTTTCTTTTATATCTTGGAATCATTTTTTGTATATGGAGGAAATTTAAAGTTTCTCTTTGAAAGAGTAAATATTTCATATCCTGTTTTTGTTACTCCTACTGTATGCTCGAATTGTGCAGATAATGATTTATCAGATGTAACTGCAGTCCAACCATCTGAAAGAACTTTTACTTTATAATCTCCAATATTAATCATTGGCTCTACAGTAAAAAACATTCCTTCTTGCAACAATTCTCCTTCTCCGGGTTTTCCAAAATGAAGAACACTGGGGTGATCATGAAAAACTTTACCTAAACCATGACCACAGAAATCTCTAACTATTGAATAGTTTTTTTTTTCAGCATATACCTGAATTGCATTTCCAATATCTCCAAATGTGTTTCCAGGTTTAATTTTTTCAATACCTTTCATCATTGCTTCATAAGTAGTTTCAACAAGTTTAATGGCTTTCAGTTTAACTTTACCTACATAAAACATTCTACTTGTATCTCCATGCCACCCATTCAAAACTGGTGTGACATCAATATTTATAATATCACCATCTTGCAAAACTTTATCTCCTGGTATTCCGTGACATACTACGTGATTAACAGACGTACAAACAGACTTAGGAAATCCTTTATAATTCAATGGAGCAGGCCTTGCCCCTCTACTCACTTGATACTCGTGACAAATATCGTTAAGTTTAGAAGTAGAAATACCAGGTTCAATGAAATCAGTAATGTAGTCAAGGCATTCAGCCGCAAGTTGTCCAGCTTTTCGCATAAACTCGAATTCATCTTTGGTATGTAATTTAATATTGTTATTCATTAAAAGATCAATTTATAATAAAAATTTAAAAACTTACAGAAATATTTTATGAAAAAAAAAAGAAAAACTTCAGGTATAATAATAATTGGCAATGAGATTTTATCTGGTAAAACTCTCGAAAAAAATTCAAATTTTATGTGTAAAGAATTATTTCGTATCGGGGTATCGTGTGAGGAAATAGTGATTATAAAAGATGATAAATCAAGAATAATAGAAAAATTAAATAATTTTAGAAAAAAGTATAGTTTTGTGTTCACCTCAGGTGGAATTGGTCCAACACATGATGATATTACTTCAGACTCTGTGGCTTGTGCTCTTGGAAAAAAATTGATTTTAAATACTGAAGCTAAAAGGCGTCTTGAAAAACATTATGCCGATGATATATTAACAAAGGCACGATTAAAAATGGCTTATATGCCAGAAAATTCAACTTTAATAGATAATCCGGTTAGTGTTGCTCCAGGATTTTCGATACAAAATATTTTTGTATTTCCAGGAGTGCCAAAAATTATGCAAGTAATGTTTAAAGAAAAAGTTAAATCATTTGACGAGGGGCTGAGGTATTATAAAAAAACAATCTCAACAACTCTATCAGAGGGGATTATTGGCGAATATATTGAAAAAATACAAAACAAATTTAATACATTAGAAATTGGAAGTTACCCCTATTTTAAAAAAAATTCATTTGGCGTTTCTCTTGTTATCAAAGGAGAGAAAGATTTAGAAGTATCAAAAGCTAGCGATGAAATTTACAATTATATAGAATCTATAAATGGTAATCCCGAGATTTTTTAGTTTTGTCTATTTTTGATGTAATTTGAAATTTCTAGTTCAATTAATTTATTCAAATTTCGCTTTAACCAAGAATCTAAGAGTAAACGAAATTCAACTTCTATCGATTCCTTGTTGAGGTCAGAAAAATTATTTGAAAAACTTTTCAAATTAGATTTTTTAATTGTTTTTTTAAAATTAATGTTTTGCCAGCTATGAAAACTTTTTAATTGCTTTTCTTCGGATAAATTAATTTGTAACTGAGAATTAGTATTTGAATTTTTATCTACTTTTATAGTATCTTTTGTTTGAATTTTTTCTATTTCTGGATAGATGTTTTTTGGTAAATCTTTGTTTATAACAAATTCATATTCATTTTTTGCTTCATTAATTAAACTGACTATCGAGCTAAGCAGCTCATTTATAGATTTATTTTTACTCATATCATCTAACCTTATACTCTAGAATGTTAAAATTTTAAGTCAAAAAATAAAAACATTTGATAAGTAAAAAAAAAGGGTAACTGTTATATTTAACAAATATATTGATATACTGAAAGTAAATGTCTGTTATACCAAATGAAATAATACCATACGCCTTTGTCTTTATTATATTGATATTTCTTTTAGCATTAAAGAAGACAAAAACCTCTGCTAAATTATTTGATGCTGAAAAAAAATTAGAAGTATTTGATGACGATAAGAAAATAATGCTTGAAGCAGCTGAGCAAAAACTTTTAGCACTGAAAGATTTATACCTTCAGGAATTAATAGATGTTAAAGTCTACGTAAAAAAAACAGAATTGGTAGCTTCAAATTTAAGCAATGAAATGGGTGAAAATATGATGGAAATACATGAACTTCAAAAAAAAATCGTATACAATGATTTAAAAAAAGAAATAAAAAAGAAAATTGATTTTCAAAATACTACTGAATCAAAAACTAATATTGATAAATTAATATTAGCAGTAGATAAAAAAATTAAAACTGGAGAAATGCATGAGGAAAAGTAACTCTGAAATTTTAAATAAAGTCAAGAACGTTGTTAATGAAAAAAAAAAACCAAATCCTTCTAATAATAATTTATCAAATAATAAAACAAACGAAACAAGTAAGTTTTTAGCGCGATGGATCGAGGTTAATGCGGAAAAAATAACAAGAGAAATAATAAAAGAAGAAGTAAAAAAAATTTTTAAGTGATTTTTTAAAATATAAAAAATCTTATTTTATTAAACTTTTTTTTCAGAAATTAATTTGTTTTTAAGAAATTAGAAAAATAATATCTATTTTATTTATTATTTGCTAAGGAATGGGCGAACAAAATCCAGCGTTTATTATCACATAGTCAATCGTTTTTATGTATTCAATTGAATCGAAAGAAAATCCATTTTTTCAATTATAAAATCCTAAATCACAAATATTATCTTTTTACTCATAGAATACAGAAATATTTGAGCAGCTTCATGCAATGATAAAATCACGATATATTAAAGTATTTTGAATAGTCATTTATTGCAAAATGAAACTGTATATGTTTCTTGTTTAATTCAAAATTCATTATGATATAAAGTATTAAATATTAATATAATGACTAGGGATAAAGAGTAAAATGAGCCTTGTTAACATACCTATAGAAATTTGTATAAAGTTAAATTTTATTTTTTATAACTTTTTTTTTGACACTTGCGAGCGTGCTGAAATTGGTAAACAGACAGGACTTAAAATCCTGCGGGTGGTAACACCCTTGTGGGTTCAAGTCCCACCGCTCGCACCAATAAAAAGATGCAATTACATAACTACACACTTATAGCGTTTTCCTTTTCAATTTTATTGAGCGGTTTAAACGTAAGGGGAGATGATTTAGAAGGAAAAATTAAGGATTTTATTTTGAAAAATCCAGAAGTAATAATCGAATCTCTTCAAAAGTTTGAAGTAAAAAAAGAAAATGAAAAAAAACTAGAGAATAAAAATAAGATTAATACATTGAGTAAGCGAATTTACAACTCTGAAAGTCTTTTTGAAGGAAATAAACTGGCTAATAAGATTATTGTAGAGTTTTTTGACTATAATTGCTCATATTGTAGAAGAGCTCACCAAGACTTAAAAAAAATAATTAGCGAAGATAAAAATATAAAAGTTATTTACAAAAATTATCCCATACTTTCAGAAAATTCTATTAAGCTAGCCAAGTATGCATTAATAATTTCAGAAATTGATAAAAAAAAATTTGTAAAATTTCACAATTTGGTTTTGACAAATAAAGGCAAGATTAATGATAATATTTTGATTTCAATATTAAAGGAATTAAATATTGATAAAAATTACTTAGAAAACAAGATTAATGACGAGGAAATTAATCAAAAGCTTAAAAATGATATTGATTTAGCAAGAAATCTTGGCTTAAGAGGAACACCTGCATTCATAATTTCAGATGAGATCTTTTTTGGATACATAGATAAAGATGATATGGTTTCAATACTAAATCAGCAATAAAGATTCTGTTTAGCTTCACTTTTAAATTTCGCCGCGAATCCATTACTGTAAAGAATTTTTTTACCAAACTGACTTAAAAAAACGTTATGGTTAACCAGCGCATCCATCTCTCTCAAATGTTTTTTTGTTCTGTCTTCATAATTTACAAATATTTCTTGATCTTCTTGTAATATGTGAATCAGCTCGTGAAGTAAAATTCCTCTGTGACAAATATCATCCATTGGGGAAAGTGTATCAGCTAAAAAAATTGTATATTTAGGATTATCAGGTGTTAATGCTAATATTTCACATTCTCTCCCACACGCCATTTCTGCTAATGCTTTTTGTTCAATAAATTGAATTTTTGGGAATATTTTTGGTTCTTTGTAATCAGTATGGGTTGTGATCCATAAAAGTAATGCTAGTATTAGCTCATTAAATGTTTCAAATTTTTCCATTATATTATATTAATGATTAAAAAATTATTTATTCATCGTTCTCTTCCTGAAATGTATAACATAGATGTTGGAGATAACAATAAAATTTATACTGAAGCCAGTGGAAAAAAAGATGGTATTCCAGTTATTTTTGTGCATGGTGGACCCGGGGGACAATGTCGTAGTGAACATCACTCACTTTTTAATCCTCAGATATTTCGATCAATTATTTTTGACCAAAGAGGATGCGGTAAGAGCATTCCTTACAGATCTTTAGAAGGAAATAATACTGAAAATTTAGTTGAAGATATTGAAAAAATAAGAGATTTTTTCAAAATAAAAAAATTTCTAATTGTTGGTGGGTCATGGGGTGCAACATTAGCAATAAAATATGCCCTAAAGTTTCCCAAAAATTTAATTGGTGTTCTTTTAAGGTCAGTTTTTCTTGGAACAATTAATGAAATAAATTGGGCATTCATTGATGGTCCTAAAAATTTTGCTCCAAACTTGTATAAAACATTTGAAAGGTATTCGAACGGTAAAGAAATAATTGACTCATATTACAAAAAAATTTTAAAAGAAAATTCTAAGGTCCATTCATGGATTTGGCATGACTATGAAAGAATTTTATCTCAATTAAATCCTAAAAATTATTTTTTTGAATCTGAAGAAGAATTACTCAAGAGAGAGGGTCTTCCAAATTCGCCATTCATGGAATTACATTACATAAAAAATAATTTTTTTATGGAAGATAATGAAATTGTTAAAAAAATTTCGAAAATAAAAAATTTACCTTCTTTTATCGTTCAAGGAAGGTATGATCTTATATGTCCGCCAGTAAATGCTTATAAACTTCATGAAAATTGGAAATCTTCTGAAATAAAGTTTGTAAATACAGCAGGACACTCTTCCTCGGATGAAGGCATAATTGATAATTTGTTAATAGGTTTAAAAAAATTAACTGAGCATCTTTAATTCGTATAGAACATAACTATTTTTTTCCTTTTTTATCAATTCACTTTTCAGTTTTTCTTTGCTTTTCTCTTCCATTAGCTGAAACAACGACCAAACACAAGCACCCCTTACCAAACTACTTTCATTATTAATATGATTGCGAATGTATTTTATTAATTTTTTATTTTTGCTATTTCCAGAAGCTATAATTATGTTTCTTAGAAATCTGTTCCAACCTATTCTTTTTACAGAAGAATTATGAAAGTACGTTTTGAAGTGTTCTTCACTAAATTTTAAGAAAAATAATAAATCTTTTTTGTCATTCGATATAAGTTTTTTCTCATCTGTTTCAGTCGCAAACTTATTCCAAGGACAAATAGATAAACAATCGTCGCAACCATATATTTTGTTTCCAATCAACTTTCGTAAACTTATTGGAATTGGACCTTTATTTTCAATCGTTAAATATGAAATGCATCTTTTAGAGTCAATTTTATAATTGCGTAAAATTGCGTTTGTAGGACATATTTCTAAACATTTCGAACATGATCCACATCCATTAATAGTATTTTTAGTTTCATTAATTTTTATAGGGAGAAATATTTCTGCTAGAAATAACCAAGATCCAAAACTTTTTGAGACAATGTTAGTATGTTTACCCTGCCAACCTAAACCAGCCTTTTCAGCAAAATATTTTTCCATTATAGGTGAAGTGTCAACGAAGATTTTTGTTTCAAGGTTATATTTATCTTTAAACCAATATTGTAAATTTTGTAATTTATTTTTAATTACGGAATGATAGTCTTCATCTTGAGCATAAATACTAATATTTCCATGATTGTTATCTTTGTTTAAAAGCAACGGATTCTCTTTAGGACCATAATTTTGTCCCAAAACAATAATAGTTTCTACTTTATCCCAAATTTTCTTTGGGTTTGTTTTTTTTTCAAAATGCCTTTCTAACCATTTCATATCTCCATGATAATTTTTATTTAGAAAATTTTTATATCTTTGCTTTGTCTTTTCATCAACATATGGTTCTGAATAACCAATGGAATCAAAACCCAGTTTAATAATTTCTTTTTTTATATTTTTTTTTAAATTCTTCATTTTTTTATTTTCTTAAATATTATAATTATCAAATGTCTATAAAATCAAATAAAGCTTTAGTTCTTTTAAGTGGGGGCTTAGACTCCTCAGTTGTTTTATCAGTATGCCAAGAAAAAGGTTATGATATATATGCCATTTCCTTTGATTATGGTCAAAGACATAAAGTTGAATTAGATTATGCAAAATTTCAAGCAACATTTTTTAAATGTATATCTCACGAAGTCTTTAAGATGGAATTCTACGGAGGCTCAGCATTAACAGATGACATTAAGGTTCCTAAAAACAGAGACTCTCATTCAATGTCCAAAGATATTCCTGTTACATACGTTCCTAGTAGAAATATTGTATTTCTTTCGTTTGCCTCAGGATATGCAGAATGTCATGATATTGATAATATCTTTATAGGAGTAAATGCAATAGACTACTCAGGTTATCCTGATTGCAGAAAGAATTTTATAGATAATTTTGAAAAACTTATTAATAAATCTACCAAGAAGGGTTTAGAAGGGAATAAATTTAAGATAAATACTCCTTTAATAAACTTGTCCAAAAAAGACATTATTAAACTGGGTCATAAAAATGGTGTTGATTTTTCCATGACTTCGAGTTGTTATAGTCCAAAATTAAAAAAAAACTGTGGAGTATGTGATTCATGCTTATTAAGAAAACAAGGTTTTGAGGAAGCTGGTTTAAGAGATCCAGCCAGAATTTAGTTAATGTATAAAGTAAAAGAAATTTTTAGATCAATTCAAGGAGAAGGTTTTAATACTGGAAAAGAAAGCGTATTTATAAGATTTTCTGGTTGTAATTTCTGGAATGGAAGGGTCGAAGACAGGTTGGAAGCAAAATGTAATTTTTGTGATACTGATTTTGTTGGTGTCAATGGTAAAAATGGAGGTAACTATAATCTAAAAGAGTTAATTGAAGTCGTAGAAAGAGTTTGGGATTTGTCTTTTTCATTAAAAAAAAAAAACGTAATTCTAACTGGTGGGGAACCCCTATTACAAGTTGATAAAAAATTGTTAGATTTTTTGAAAAAAAATAATTTTACAGTTGCTCTAGAAACAAATGGATCAATTAAAACAGACCTTGACTTTGACTGGATTTGTGTCAGCCCGAAGGATCCAGACCACTGGAATCAAAAAAAAGGCGACGAATTAAAAATAATATATCCCCAAGATAAATTTAATCTAAAAGAAATAGTCAATTTAGATTTTAAATATTTTTTTTTACAACCAAAAGATGATAGCTTAATGAAACTTAATCTTAATAAAACAATTGACTATTGCAATCTAAATAAGAAGTGGATACCTAGTTTTCAATTTCATAAAGCAATCGGAATTCAGTAAAATGATAATCTTCAAAAAATATTATTTTGATGCAGCGCACTATATGCCTGAATTCAAGAAAAATCACAAATATAATAAAGTTCATGGGCATAGTTATGAAATTATTATAAAATTGCAAGGTGAATTAGATCCAAAAAATAATTGGGTCATGGATTTTGAAAAACTTGATTCTTATGTAAACCCTGAGTTATCAAAACTCGACCATTCAATATTAAATGAAGTTAAGGGTCTTGAAAAACCGACTAGTGAAAATATCGCAAAATGGCTTTGGAAAAAATTAAAAAAGAAAATTAACAATCTTGAAAGTATTGAAATTAATAGACCAAGAATTGGAGGATGTATCTTCACAGGTGATTGAGTTACCTTCCTGAATAATTTGGAATGTCTAGGTCTTCTACGTAAACGTCTTTCGGTCTTTTTCCTCTTTGAAAAATTACATCAATAGGTATACCTCCTCTGGGATTCCAGTAACTTGCAACCCTTATCCATTTTGGAGATGTATATTTTATAATTTTTTTGGCTACTTTAATAGTACAATCTTCGTGGAAACCTCCGTAATTTCTGAATGTGAATAAAAAGAGTTTGAAAGATTTACTTTCCATTATTTTTTTATTAGGTACATAATCAACTATAAAATTACCAAAATCAGGTTGAGAAGTAATTGGACAAATACTTGTAAATTCTGGTGCAGTAAATCTTACACAATAATCTTCATCAGGATGAGGGTTCTTTACCGTATCCAAAATAAAATTATCTGGTGAATTTTGAATTTTCGACTTTGATCCAAGGTACCTAGGTTCTTTTGTGTTTTTCATGATTTTCAGAATATTTTTTTTTTAGTTCATTAAATTTTTTATTAATTATAGACTCTCGTATATCACACATCATTTTTTTGTAAAAAGCAATATTATGTAAACTTAAAATCATGCACGCTAAAATTTCATTATTCTTAACTAAGTGATGAATGTAAGATTTTGAAAAATTTTGAGAAACATATAAATCCAATCCTTCATCAAGAGGAGAGTCGTCTTTAAGATATATCGCATTTCTCAAATTTATTTCACCATTACTTGTAAAAGCCCTACCATTCCTTCCAAACCTGGTAGGTAAAACACAATCAAACATATCAACTCCTCTTTCTACTGCTGCAAATATGTCAATTGGTCTGCCAACACCCATCAAATATCTAGGTTTATCTTCATCGATATTTTCTAGAGAAAAATCAATTGATTTGATCATCTCTTCATGAGACTCTCCAACCGAAAGTCCACCGAGCGCATAACCATCAAATCCAATTTTACTTAATTTTTCAGAGCATTTCTTTCTTAGAGTTTCAAACATACCTCCTTGAATAATTCCAAATAAACCAAAACCTTCTCTGGATGTGAAAGTATTTTTACACCTATTCGCCCATCTGATTGATAATTCCATTGACTCTTCAGCTCTTGAAAAGGATGCAGGATATTCTGTACATTCATCCAGTACCATTGAAATATCAGAATTTAATCTTTCTTGGATTTGAATTGCAGATTCTGGGGTTAATTCAATTTTCTTTCCGTCAATATGAGATACAAAATTAATTCCATGTTCATTTATTTTTCTTAATTTTGACAAAGACCATACTTGATATCCGCCAGAATCTGTCAAAATTGGTTTATTCCAATTAATAAATTTGTGAAGCCCACCCAATTCTTTTACTAAACGATCTCCTGGGCGAAGCATCAAATGGTATGTATTTGCTAAAATAATTTCTATACCAAGTTTTTCTAAATCTCTCTGAAAAATTGCCTTTACGCTTCCAAGAGTTCCAACAGGCATAAAGACAGGAGTTTTAATTTTTCCATGGAAAGTTTCAATAGATCCTGCACGTGCCTTTTGATATTTATTTTCTACAGAGAATTTAAACTTTGTCATTTTTATTCCAAATTAAACATGCATCTCCATAAGAAAAAAAACGAAGTTTATTTTTGATCGCAAAATCATAAAGTCCCATTGTTTTTTTTTTTCCAATAAGTGTGAAGATTAAAAGTAGTAATGTTGATTTTGGTGTATGAAAATTTGTAACAAGTCCATCAACAGAATTTATTTCCCATCCGGGTTTAATAAATATATTTGTTTCACCTTTATACGGTGAAATATAACCTTTACTATCTTTTGATGTTTCAAGTAATCTTAAAACCGTTGTTCCAATAGCAATTATTCTTCCACCATTTTTTTTTACTTTATTAATTTCTTGAGATGATTTTTTTGAAATACATCCATATTCATAATGCATCTTATGTTTAAAAACATTTTCTGTTCTTATTGGAATGAAAGTCCCACCATTTACATGTAAAGTAATATAAATTATTTTAATTTTTTTTGTTTTTAGTTTTTTAATTAAACGTTTAGTAAAGTGAAAGCTCGCTGTTGGAGCAGCTACTGCTCCTTCATTTTTGGCAAAGATAGTTTGATAATTATTAAAATCCGATTTCTTGTGACCTCTCTTTTTTATGTAGGGGGGGATGGGCGGTTTTCCAAAAATTTTTATTTTTTTTAAAAATTCTTTGTAGGGTAAGTCAAACTTTAAAGATATTTCATAATCATGTATTTTAATTATTTCAGCAAATTGTTTTTTAAAAATACTGATTTTCATTCCGATCATTAGCTTTTTTTTTGCTTTTAAAAAGGCACTCCATGTGTTTTCTTTTTTATCTTCAATTTTATTTAGATTTATTGAAACTTTTTGATTGTCAATTGCGCCTTCGAGTTCAGCATGGATTACCTTAGTGTTATTGATAATAATTGCATCTGATGAATTTAATTCATTAATAATTTCATTGAACTTAATTACTCTGTTATTTTTACCTACAACAACTAATTTTGAATTATCTCTAGGTTTGACAGGATGCAGGGCTATCAGTTCCTTTGGAATTTCATAATCTAAATCATTTAGATGCATTTTAGTAAAGGTAATCTATTACTTTAGTGAGAAAATCTTCACATTTTTTTAATTGTACTGTTTCAATGTATTCATCCGGTTTATGGGCTTGTTTAATACTTCCTGGACCACAAACTATTGTTTGAAAGCCTAGCTGATTGAAAATACCTGCTTCTGTACCGAAACTCACTGTATTTAAGGAGTTAGTTCTCAATTTTTCTAAGCATAGTGATATGATATTTGAATTGTGATTTGTTATCAAAGGCGGGAAATTATTTTGTTCAGACAGTGATATACTGCATTTCTTGTTAAATGACTTCATATCTCCTTCTAAAATTAATAGATAATCTTTGATTTGGTTTACAAACCTTTCGGTATTAAATTTTGGGGTATCTCTTATCTCAAATTCAATTTTACAATTGTTCGGTATAATATTAACTGCGGTCCCTCCAGAAATTTTTCCTACATTGATGGTTGTAAAACTTGGATAGAAATTTAGGTCTTTTTTTTTTTCAATTAATTTTTGTTTAGCCTCTAGAAATTGAATAAACTTTGAGCAATATTGTATTGCATTGACACCCTCATTTATTAATGATGAGTGAGATTCTAATCCATTAAATGATACTTCAAAGTTTTTCTTTCCTTTGTGCTGATTTACAAGTTTCATTTCAGTTGGTTCACCAACAATACAAAATTTTGGTTTAGGATCTAGTTTGTTCAAAAAAGGAACTAATTTCTGAATACCAAGACATCCCACTTCTTCATCATATGAGAAAATTAGAAAAAGAGGCTTCTTCATTTCTTTAATTTTTAATTTTTTTAATAAAGACAATACAACTGCTATAAATCCTTTCATATCAGCAGTTCCTCTACCATAATATTTGTTATTTTTCATAGTTAAATTAAAAGGATTTGATGTCCATTTTTGTCCATCTGTTGGAACAACGTCTGTATGGCCAGAAAAGGCTATTCCGCCGTCTTTTTTTGGTCCAATCCTGCAAAAAACGTTAAACCTGCCTTTTTCCCCTTCAATTTTTTTGGCTCTTAATCCAATTTTATTTAAATAATCTATAATGAAATTTGCCAATTCTTTATTTGAATTTTCACTAATTGTTGGAAAAGAAATTAATTTGGAAAAAATCTGATCTAAATTCATTTTTAAGAATTATTAAATTGTTCGTTAATTATGCGTTCTTCTAAGTCATGACCAGGATCAAACAACAAGTTTACAAATAATTTTTTTTCAAGTTCAATTTCAAGCCTGTCAATATTTTCAAATTGCATGAAGTCTGCTTCTGCTCTAACAGGTCTTAATTTAGAGTCAATTGCGTACAGAGTAATTTTTGCATCATTGTTAAGTAAAGCACCTCTCCATCTTCGTGGCCTGTAAGGACTTATTGGAGTGAGTGCTAAAACCTTAGCACCTACGGGAATTACAGGACCTCTCAATGAAAGATTATAAGCTGAACTTCCAGCTGGAGTTGCGATTAAACAACCGTCACCAAGAAATTCTTCAATCCTGGTTTTACTATTTACTTCAATTTTTATTTTTGCAATCTTTGAGCTACTTCTTATTAGAGATACATCGTTAAAAGCTAGACTCTCTTTTATTTTTTTATTCTTTTCAAAGCATTTTATTTTTAAAGGTGATAACTTATAGGGAATTGCTTCGTCTAATCTTTTTTTTAAATTTTTCTCAGAGAATTGATTCATCAAAAATCCAATATGACCTTTATTCATTCCATAAATTGGTTTGTTCAAATGTAAAAAATCATGTAACGATTTTAACATTGTTCCATCACCTCCTAGTGCCACTATAATATCTGCTTTTTCCGGAGGGACGGAATCGTAAGTTTGTTCCATCATTTTAAGCGATTTAATAGCATCTGGTTTTTCTGAAGAAACAAATCCAATTTTTGTCATTTATTAACCACCTGTAGTATTCATAAATCTTTTATGAATATAGCTCTTTTCGTCAATTTTAAAGTAATGTCTTTCTGGTTTCATGAAAATGACTTCCTTTAATGCATTTAACAAATTTCGCCTGTCATTAGCTCTAATAAATGGAGTGAGGTCTAAAGAATTGTTATCACCAAGACATGGATAAACTTTTCCATTTGAAGTTATTCTTAATCTGTTACAAGTTGCACAAAAATGATCAGATATAGGAGAGATAAAACCCACAAATAAATTTAATTTTTTGCAATAGAAATAGTTTGATGGACCTGAAGATTTTAGTGAAGATTGTACTAAATCAAAATCTTTACAGATTATTTCCTTAGCTTTATTAACAGAAAAGTATTGTGACTTTCTCGAATTTAACATATCTCCTACTGGCATAACTTCAATGAAAGATAATGTAAAAGAATTATGACTACACCATTTCATTATTTCTAATAATTCATCATCATTAAAATTTTTTAAAAGAACTGTGTTTATCTTTATAGATAACTTATTTTCTTTAGCACTTTCAATTCCTTCGAAAACACTTTCAATGTTTCCTCCATTAGTAATGAAATTAAATTTTTCTTTTATGAGCGAATCAAGTGAAACATTTACTCTTTTGACTCCAAGGCCTGATAATGTTTTTGAATATTTTTTTAACTGCGTTCCATTCGTAGTTAGTAGAATTTCATCAATAACTTTTTTACTTAGTTTTTTGGACAGGAATTCAATATATTCTACTATATCTTTTCTTACTAATGGTTCTCCACCAGTAATACGAAATTTTCTGATCCCTAAATCAATGAGTGACTCTGAAATTAATTTAAGTTTATTAATATCTAAAATTTCTTCTTTTTTGTAAAAATTAGGATTGGACTCAGGCATACAATATTTGCATCTAAGATCACATCTGTCAGTAACAGAAATTCTTACATAGTCAATTTTTCTTCCAAAGTTATCCAGCATAATTTTTTTGAATAATATTCATATTTTAATTCTTAGGTTAAAATAATATAGTAATCAAATTATTAGTAAACTTAAAGTCATGAAAATTAAACCCAACTTAGAAAATTCATCCTTAACAAGAAAAATCTTTGGATTAGATGAGTACTTAAAGCGAAAGAAGATAGACGTAATTGAAGAAAAACCCATAACACTCTATTTAAATAGTCAAGAAATTGTAACAATGATGACAATTAACGATTTCCCAGAATATTTAGCACTTGGTTATCTTTTAAATCAAAATATGATTACCAAAACAACAAAAATTGAATCTGTTGAATATTATGCAGATCTAAAAACAGTTGTTGTAAGAACTAAAAAATCAACAAATTTTGAAGCAAAATTAAAAAAAAAGACCATAACCTCAGGTTGCGCTCAAGGAACAGTATTCGGTGATATTATGGATAATTTGAAAAAATTTAAATTTAAAAATTCTTTCAAAATTAAAAAATCATGGATCTATGACTTATCAAAAAAAATTAATCTGACTCCTAGCCTCTATCTAAAAGCTGGAGCTATTCATGGTTGCGTCTTATGTGAGAAAAACAAGCCTTTAATATATATGGAGGATGTTGGAAGACATAATGCCATTGATAAGATTGCAGGTTACATGAAAGTAAAAAAGATTTCTCCGGCCAATAAAATTTTTTATACAACTGGAAGACTCACAAGTGAAATGGTAATGAAGTCAGTTCAAATGAGAATCCCAATTGTTATATCAAGATCAGGTTTCACAGCATGGGGCGTTGACCTTGCACGACAAGCTAACCTCACTTTAATTGGAAGAGCCAAAGGAAAAAAATTTTTTGTCCTGAGTGGAGAACATAGAATTGAATAAAGACAAAATTTTAGGCATGATACTCTCAGGCGGTTTATCAAGAAGAATGGGTTCTGACAAAACTTTTAAGAAAATTTCAGGTGTAAATTTAATACAACATATTATTAAGAGATCTACAAAACAGGTTGGAAGATTAATTGTAAATTCAAATGACTCTAATAAAATTTTAAAGCATCTTGACTCAACCATAATTGTAAAGGACTGTATCCCAGGAAATTTTGGTCCTCTTGTTGGAATTTTATCTGGTATTAAGTGGGCAATACATGATTCAAATTATAATTGGTTGGTAAGCTTTCCGGTAGACTCTCCTTTTTTTCCAAATGATATTGTCAATAGATTCATTGAAAAGAGCGAAAATTATGAAATTCTAATGGCGGAATGTTCTAAAAGAATACATCCAGTTTTTTCAATGTGGAAAGTAAATATAGAAATGGAAAATCGATTGGAATTTTTCTTGAATGATGGTGGGAGGAAGATAGATGAATTTACCAAAAAATTTAAAACGAGGGTGGTAAAGTTTGAGGAATTTGGATATGATCCATTCTTTAATGTTAATACAGTTGAAGACTTAAAAATTGCAAATGAAATTTACAACAAATACTTCAAAGATTAATAATGAGTTTTATAAATAAATTACACAAAAAAAATATAATCGCAAAACCCGGATTTAATAGGTGGCTCGTACCACCAGCCTCTATCGCCATTCATTTGTGTATTGGATCAGTTTACGCATGGAGTATGTTTAACCCAGCTTTGGTTAAAGTTCTTGGAGTTGTAACATCTTCTGGAGATGACTGGAATCTCGGCCAAGTTGTTTGGATTTTTTCTGTCGCAATTGTTAGCTTAGGGTTAGCAGCAGCTTATGCTGGTAAATGGCTTGAGGAAGTTGGCCCTAGGATGGTCGGATTTGTAGCAGCGTGCTGTTGGGGTGGGGGGTTTGTCATTGGTTCAATTGGAATCTTCCTCCAAGAAATGGGTGTCCAAATAACTTTGTCTCTCCCAATGTTGAGCGATGATCCGATAATATTAAGTGTCGGGTTGTATCTTCTGTATCTAGGTTATGGCGTAATTGGTGGAATTGGGTTAGGACTTGGTTATGTATCACCAGTATCAACTTTAATAAGATGGTTTCCAGATAGAAGAGGCATGGCAACTGGCATGGCTATAATGGGTTTTGGTGGTGGTGCTATGATTGCAAAAGTTACTATAGACAGATTATTAGCAAAATTTTACAAAGTTCCAGAGTATTTAGGAGATATAGATTCACTGAACCTAATAACTGAGGGTGGAAGAAGATTTGTAGATATTTCAGGAAACTTGGTTGAAGTTGTAATTGTTACTGTCAATGATTTAGCAAAAATGATAGTACCTGGCGACCCTGGTGTATATATTGTCGGAACCGGTTCAAGTGGTGCTGCCCAAACATTCCTTTTTTTGGGTATTGTTTATTTTATCATTATGACCATTGCCGCATTTTCTTACAGAGTTCCTCCTGAAGGATGGAAACCCAAAGGGTGGACACCTCCAAAAGATTCAAAAAAGACAAGATTAATTACTAAGAATAACGTGCATATCGATCAAGCTTTAAAAACTCCGCAGTTTTATTTTTTATGGATTGTACTTTGCTTTAACGTCACAGCTGGTATAGGAGTCATTGGAGTTGCTAAAACAATGATGATTGAAATTTTTGAACCAAGTTTACCAGCCATAGTAACCGCAGGGTTTGCCGGAACATATGTACTCATGATAAGTGTTTTTAACATGGTTGGAAGAATATTTTGGGCATCCATGTCAGACTTTATTGGAAGAAAACCCACATACTTTATATTCTTTTCACTTGGAATACTTTTATACTTGTCAATTCCTTTTACTGCTAAAGCTATGAGTGTTGACCCTATTGTAACTTATCTCATACTTTTTTATGCAGCATCTATGGTGATTTTTACAATGTATGGTGGCGGCTTTGCAACAATTCCGGCTTACCTTGCCGATATCTTTGGTACAAAATTTGTTGGAGGAATACACGGCAGGCTACTTACAGCTTGGTCTACAGCTGGTGTTTTGGGTCCCGTCGCAATCACTCAACTTAGACAAAATTCAGTAGATAGCGCTATTAATGATCTTGTATCCAAAATAAGTCCTGAAAAATTTACAGAAATTTATGGAGCTTCTATAGAAAATTTATCACTTTTGGTTCAAGAAAAAACAGTCACGATATCTAATTTAATGCCTCATATGCCAGAAGGCACTATCAATCCATCAACAACATTATATAACTCTACAATGTTTGCCATGGCTGGTTTATTGGCCATAGCTTTTGTTGCCAACCTCTTAATAGGTCCGGTAAATGAAAAACACCACATGAAAGAATAACTTCGACTAAGCTGTTAACTTTTCAATTTTTGCGGCGCAATATTTTAGTTCTGGAATTTTACCGTCTGGATCTAAAGCTTGATTGGTCAGCAAATTAGCAGGAGCATTTTCAAAACAAAACGGCATAAAAACCATTCCATCTGGGATCATTTTATCAAACCTTACTTTGACATTTACCTTCCCTCTTCTAGTCGATAGTTCAACTGTTTCGTCTTGTGAAAAATTATTTTTTTTCATATCGTTACGAGATACATGGACATAGGGTTGGGGTTCAAGAGTATTTAGAACCTTAGACCTTGCGGTCATAGACCCGGTGTGCCAATGCTCTAAAAGCCTTCCAGTGGTGAGTACCAGAGGAAAATTTTTATCTGGCGTTTCGTCTGGAGAAATAAGTTTAGCAGGTACTAACCTCCCTTTTTTGTTTGCAGTTGGAAATCCCTCTCCGAAAATTACTTCATTTCCAGGTTTATCTTTATCATCGCAAGGATAAGTAACAGCTCCTTCATTAACTAATCTCTCCCAGGATATATTTTTCATGGACTCCATACATCCACTTAGTTCATCATATACTTCATCCGGTCCATTATAATTCCAATCCAAACCCATTCTTTTTGCTAGCTCTTGTATTATCCAAAGGTCTTGTTTTGAATCACCGGGCGGGTTTACTGCTTTACGAGCAAGTTGAACCCTTCTATCAGTGTTAGTAAACGTCCCAGTCTTCTCTGGAAAAGCTGAGGCCGGAAGAACTATATCGGCAAGATATGCTGTTTCGGTGAGAAAAATATCTTGAACAATCAGAGTATCTAATTTTGAAAGTGCCTCTCTTGCATGATTTGCATTTGGGTCTGACATAGCAGGATTTTCACCCATAACATATAATCCCTTAATATTTTTATTGTAAATCGATTCCATTATCTCAACGACTGTGAGACCTGGATCTGGATCAATTTCACAGTTCCAATAGTTTTCAAAAAACTTAACATTGTTTTCGTCAGCTATAGGAAGATAATTTGGAAGAACCATCGGGATTAATCCAACATCTGATGCACCCTGGACATTGTTTTGCCCCCTTAAAGGATGTAAGCCTGTACCTGGTCTTCCGACGTTTCCAGTTGTAAGAGCCAAAGATATTAGACATCTTGAGTTGTCGGTCCCATGAATATGTTGAGAAATACCCATACCCCAAAAGATCATTGCTGATTTAGCATTAGCAAAAAGTCTCGCCGTTTCTCTAATTTCATCAGGTTCAATTCCACAAATATTTGTCATCTCCTCAGGGGTAAAGTCTTTTACATGTTTTTTGAGCTCCAAATATCCATCTGTATTTTTTTCAATATATTGTCTATCAACTAAACCCTCTTCAATGATCGTATTTAGCATTGCATTTAATAAAGCAACATCTGCACCTGGTTTGAATTGAAGACTTTTTTCAGCAATTCTTGTAAGGTCTTGTTTTCTTGGGTCTAAAATAATTAATTTCAAACCATTGTTTTTTACTGCGTTCTTTATGAATGTAGCTGCAACTGGATGATTTTGTGTTGGTCTGCATCCAATAAGGATTGCAACTTCTGCATTTTTAACCTCAGAAACAGGAGCCGTTACTGCACCAGTTCCTATTGCTTCCATTAAGGCTGCAACGGATGAGGCATGACACATCCTAGTACAGTGGTCAACATTATTATTATGGAAGCCTGTTCTTACTAGTTTTTGAAATAAATAAGCTTCTTCGTTTGACCCTTTTGCGCAACCAAATCCTGCTAGAGCTTTCTTTCCATTTTTTGAGTC
Organism: uncultured Alphaproteobacteria bacterium; assembly: GCA_902536655.1. GTDB lineage: Bacteria > Pseudomonadota > Alphaproteobacteria > Methylaequorales > Methylaequoraceae > Methylaequor. The sequence goes on from CACAYF010000003.1 coordinate 121,153, forward strand.
CCTAATTTTAAGGAGTTTGCTTGCTGCCAAATCAAGTGCTTCATCCCAAGTTGCTTCACGAAAATGTGATAAGGGATTCAACGGATCTATTCTCTCTTTTGGATCTTTGGGAATACCATCTTTTCTAATTAACGGTTTAGTTAATCTTTCTGGATTATGAATGTAATCAAACCCAAATCTCCCTTTAACGCATAATCTGTTGTTGTTAGCTGGACCGTCTCTTCCATCCACTGAAACGATCTTTTCACCTTTAATATTGTATGTTAGTTGACATCCTACCCCACAGTAAGGACATAATGAATCGACTTTCCTGTCTGGTTTTACAACTTTTTTACCTTTTTCGTCAAGAAGATTTGATTCCATTAATGCACCGGTTGGACATGCTTGAACACATTCACCACAGCTAACACAAGTTGAGTCACCCATTGGATCATTAAAGTCAAAGATTACCTGCGAGGTGTGACCTCTGTTTCCCATGCCAATCACGTCATTTACTTGCACTTCCCTGCATGCTCTAACACAGAGGTTGCAGTTTATGCAAGCATCAAGATTTACTGACATTGCTACATGCGAATTATCTGCTTCGGGAATAGTTTCTGGGTTTCTTTTATCAAACCTACTTTTTTTTACATTAACTTTATCAGCCATTTGCCAGAAATGAGAGTCTGGATCATGACAAATCTCTTTTTTTGGTTGATCTGTAACTAAGAGTTCAATAACCATTTCTCTTGATTTAGAAGATCTCTCATCTTTAGTGTAAACCTTCATCCCTTCACTGGGAGTTCGGATACATGATGCAGCTAAAACTCTTTCACCTTCAACTGAAACCATACAGGCTCTACAATTTCCATCTGCTCTATAACCTGGTTTGTCTGAATAACATAAGTGTGGTAGTGTAGTTCCATATCTTTTAGCAACGGTCCAAATGGATTCATCTTGACTCCCCTCAACAGGTATATCATCTATGAAAAATTTCACCTTCTTCATCTTTATGAAATATCCTTTCCGAAATATTTAAGTGCACATCTGATTGGGTTACCTGCCGCTTGACCCAATCCGCAAATTGAGGCATCACCCATCATTTCAACAAGTTCGTTGAGGAGTTTTTTATCCCAATTATTTTTTTCTAAAAGTTTAACAGCTTTTTCTGTTCCCACCCTACATGGAGTACATTGACCACAACTCTCATCTTCAAAAAACTTAAGTAAGTTTAACACTACTTTTGTTATATCATCTTTATCAGAAAAAACAACAACAGCACCTGATCCAATGAAACACCCGTGCTCTTCAAGAGTGCCAAAGTCGAGTGGTATATTTGCCATACTACTAGGTAACAATCCTCCGGATGCACCACCTGGAAGATAACCATAGAATTTATGACCCTCTTGCATACCCCCACAGTAGTCATTTAAAAGTTGATTCATGGTTATACCGGCAGGTGCAAGTTTTACTCCAGGGTTTTTGACTCTTCCTGAAACAGAATAGCTGTGTGGACCCAACCTATTATTGGTTCCTTGGTCCGAATACCATCTTGCACCATTTTCAATAATATCTCTAACCCAAAAAACAGTTTCAATGTTATGGTTTAGGGTAGGTTGACCAAATAACCCAACTTTTGATATGAAAGGCGGTTTGTGTCTTGGTAGGCCTCTTTTTCCTTCAATTGATTCAATCATTGCGGACTCTTCACCACATATGTATGCACCGGCTCCTCTTCTCAAATGTACTACGGTTTCGCTATCAATTATGTTTTTTTTCTTAAGAACGTCTAATTCTCTAATAATTTTTTCTCTAATACCTGGATATTCGTCTCTTAAATAAATGTAGATATCTTTAGCTTCAACTGCCCATGCAGCTATAAGCATACCTTCAAAAAATTTATGAAGGTTTTGTTCTAAATATAGTTTATCTTTGAAGGTTCCCGGCTCTCCTTCATCACCATTAATTGTCATAAGGCGCGGGCCAGGTTCCATTCTAACAAATTTCCACTTTTGACCTGATGGAAATCCTGCTCCACCCATTCCCTTTAAACCTGCCTCTTGTAGAACATCAATGACTGATTCAACGGAAAGTTTTCCTTGATAACATTTTTTTAAGATCTGATACCCACCATTTTTCATATACTTATCTAACGAAATACCATCAATAATTTGAGGGTGTGTATCTTTTTTCTTTATTGCATTTTCTATTGTTTCCATCGAGCAATTTTTGATGTGATTGTGTCCAACCTCACATGCAGGCGCAACGTCACATAAACCCATACATGGTGCTCTCAAGACCCTAACTTTATCAGAGTTATGGTACTTTTTTTGAAGATCCTTTAAAAGGCTATCGGAACCCTTTAATTCGCAGGTCAAACTATCACACATTCTAATGGTTATTTCAGGTGGTGTAGGATCATTATCATCTAAAACATCAAAGTGAGCATAGAATGAGGCAACTTCAAAAGCCTCTGCAAAAGGAATTTTCATGATGTCGGATAAGGCAGCTAAATGGCTTTTCTTTATACATCTGTACTTATCTTGAATCAGGTGAAGGTATTCAATGAGCAAGTCTCTTTTAATTGGAGTTCCGTTTATTAAAGTTTTAACATCCTCTTTCGATTTTTGATCTAAACTCCTGCCTTTTGGATATGGTACATATTGTTTTTTGGTCTTAACTCTTAACTTAGAACTATCTGGAAATTTAGGAAGTTCTTTAATGACACCTTCTTCTAGAGCGATATTCAAAATTTTACGAATGAGTGTTAGATATTTTTTTTGTGAATTTATCTTAAAACCTTTGTCAACCAATAAATTTACAAAGTTCGAGATTGTTAAGAAATTAACTTCAGATACTTCTAATTCAGCAAAATACGGTAGCAAATCATTTTCAATTCTGTATTTATCGTTATTAAGCTGACTTAGTGAATAATCATTATTTTTGACTCTTTGATCATTAACATGAATTAACTTATTAGCATACCTTGCAAATGTATAATCGGTTGGAAAGTCCCCCATTTTTTTTTTAACAATGAGATCCTCGTAAAAGTTTTTTGCAAATCTCATGGCTTCAGCCTGATTTTCAGTTTTTGTTGATTTTCTTATCTTGATAGTTCCCTTAGAAGAAATATAGGTCGAAAAATGTACCCAATAGAATCGAGACTTACCGTGTTTTACAAGTTTTAGGGAAGAAGGATATCCCTTAATTTGTAATAATTCTTTGTATGCAAATTTCCCCACATATACTCCTATAATTATAAATATAATAACAATTTATGCAAAGTCAAACGTAGTCCACCAATATTTTTTTGGAAAAATTTATGAAATTTAATAAAACCCCAGAAACTTGGTAAATTACTGAAAAAATAACAATTACCAAGAATCCAGTTAAATTATTAGAATAAACCGGTTTAATTCAGTAATTGTGCAGGTTTAAGCAATATTATTAAAAGAAAAGTAGTCCTCTTGGTAGTCCACTAATCTATTAAAAATTAATTTTATCTAAAATTTTTTCAATAAAGTTTTTAAGATTACTTTTATTAAATAAAAAGCCTTTAATTTGCGCATTCTTTGCCGCTTCAAGATCAGTTAACTTATCACCAATCATGAAACATCTCGTTTTATCCAAGTTATATTTTTCAACTGCTTCGTTTATCATTTTAGGTGAAGGTTTTCTTCTTGATTCAGGGTTATTGTTAGGTAAATCTTCAGAAAAAAAAAAATCATTTATTTGGATACCCTCTTTTTTTAGGATTTTATTCATCCATTCATGGAGGTTTGTGACATCTTTAGAAGTAAAATAGCCTCGGTTAATTCCAGATTGATTAGTTATTACAATCACAAGAAAATTGTTATTTTTTAGTAATTTAATAGCCTCTACAGCTCCATCAATCCACTTAAAATCCTCGCTTTTATGAAGATAACCTACGTCCTCATTTAAGACTCCATCTCTATCTAAAAAGCATGCTTTATTAATTTTTTTAAATTTTTCTTGATTCATTTTTTTTCAAATATAATTATAGTGCAATAAATTATAATGTTGAAATATGGTTAAAAAAAAAAAAATTAACGGTTCTTACATACCATCTGAAAAAGAAAAATTCATGAGTGCAAAGCAGCTGAAATATTTTAAACAGTTACTGAGCGATTGGAAAGATGACCTTCTCCAAGGTTCGTCTCTAACAATAAATAATCTGAAAGAAGAATCCTCTAATAAACCAGATAATGCTGACAGAGCTTCAATTGAGTCAGAGAGAAGTTTAGAATTAAGAACAAGAGATAGAGAACGCAAATTAATAAGTAAAATAAATAAAGCACTCAGAAAAATTGAGGACGGAACCTATGGTTATTGTGAAGAAACCAATCAACCTATCTCTTTAAAAAGACTGATAGCTAGACCAATAGCAACATTGTCATTAGAGGCACAGGAATCTCACGAAAAATCAGAAAAGATTTATAAAGAGAAAGAATATTAATTAATCTATTGCTAAAATCATTTTTAATGATACATTATATAAGAGAACATTTATAGAACATTTATGGATAAATTAAAAACATTAGAATCTACCATCAGTCAGATAGAGAGAAACTTTGGCAAAGGCTCCGTCATGAAATTAGGAGAAAGAGAAGTGGTCGAAATTGACGCAATATCATCAGGTTCATTAAGTCTCGACGTAGCACTGGGCATCGGAGGATTACCAAAAGGTAGAATAGTTGAAATATACGGTCCCGAGAGTTCCGGTAAGACAACACTGGCACTTCATGTTATTGCCGAAGCTCAAAAAAAAGGTGGAACATGTGCGTTTGTCGATGCTGAACATGCACTGGATCCAGTATACGCAAAGAAATTGGGTGTTAACACTGATGAGATGCTTATTTCCCAGCCAGATAACGGTGAGCAAGCGCTCGAAATTGCAGATACCCTTGTAAATTCAAATGCAATTGATGTTCTAGTCGTTGATTCCGTCGCTGCCCTAGTTCCAAGAGCTGAAATTGAAGGTGACATGGGAGACTCTCATATGGGCTTACATGCAAGACTAATGAGCCAAGCTTTAAGGAAATTAACTGGATCAATTTCAAGATCTCAAGCTTTGGTTATTTTTATAAACCAAATTAGGCAAAAAATCGGTGTAATGTATGGAAATCCAGAGACAACCACAGGAGGAAATGCTCTAAAATTTTATGCTTCAATCAGAATGGATATCAGGAGAATCGGCGCTATTAAAGACAGGGACGAGGTAGTTGGTAATCAGACAAGGGTAAAAGTTGTCAAAAATAAACTTGCCCCTCCATTTAAAACGGTTGAATTTGATATCATGTATGGTGAAGGAATTTCCAAAAATGGAGAAATCCTAGATTTAGCAACTAAAGACGGGTTGGTTGAAAAGGCAGGTGCATGGTACTCATACAATGGTGAAAGAATTGGTCAAGGAAGGGAAAATGCAAAAATTTATCTAAAAGAAAATCCAAAAGTAGCTCTTGAAATAGAGGAATCGATTCGCTCTCAAAATAAAGAACAAGTTGTAAAAGAAGAAGATGATAATAAAGATGATAAAGATGATAAAGAAGATCTGCCAGATAAAGAAATGAAAGTTGATTAATTACTAACTTTTTAATTATAATCATTTTAGAAAAATGCAAAATTCAAATGATTATTCAAACAAAATAAGAGAAACATTTTTAAATTTTTTTAAAAAAAATTCACACTCAGAGATTGTGTCTTCTTCTCTGATTCCTGATGATGATTCAACTTTACTATTTGTAAACTCTGGGATGGTTCAATTTAAAAAATGGTTTACTGGTGAAGAAAAACCAAAAAATAAAAATGTTGTTTCTATACAAAAATGTTTGAGAGCAGGAGGTAAACATAATGACCTCGAAAATGTTGGTTTAACTCCAAGACACCATACTTTTTTTGAAATGCTTGGTAATTTTTCATTTGGTGGTTACTTCAAGGAAGAAGCAATAAAACTTGCATGGGATTTATTAACAAAAGAATATTCAATAGATAAAAAAAAATTAATTATTACCGTGTATAAGGAAGATGAACTCTCTTTTAACATTTGGAAAAAAATTTCAGGGTTTAATGACGAAAAAATAATAAGAATTTCATCCAATGATAATTTTTGGTCCATGGGTGACACTGGACCTTGTGGTCCTTGTAGCGAAATATTCTTTGACAATGGTGAAAGCATAAAAGGAGGCTTACCTGGTACCAAAAATCAGGATGGAGACAGATTTGTTGAGATATGGAACCTTGTTTTTATGGAATATGAAAAAAAAGGGAATAGTTTAGAAACACTACCAGGTAAATTTGTTGATACAGGGATGGGGTTAGAACGAATATTGGCGGTTCAAAATGGAAAAGTTAATAATTACGATACTGACTTATTTGAATATGTTTTCAAAAGAATAGAAGAGGAAACTAAAACAAATTTAAATAAAAATTTATTGGTACCTTTCAGAATAATTTCTGACCATTTGAAGTCTATTATTTTTATGATGTCTGAGGGTATTTTACCTTCTAACGAGGGAAGAGGTTATGTGTTAAGAAGAATAATAAGAAGAGCTCTTTTAAATGTAAATAAACTGAACCCAGATGTAATAATTCTTAACAGACTGGTGGACGATGTAATAGAAAAATATAAAAAAACTTATTCTGAATTATGCAAGGCAGAGTTTTTTATTAAAGATAATTTGAAGAATGAAGAGGAAAAATTTTCAGAAACTTTATCAATAGGACTTGAATTATTGAACAAAGAAATCAAAAAAATCAGAACTAAAGAATTTAAACCTGAAATAGCTTTTAAACTTTATGATACTTATGGATTTCCAGTTGATATGACTGAGTCGATTTTAAATGATAGGAAATTGAGTTTAGATACTAAGAAATATAAATCTATTGTGGAAGC
>CACAYF010000004.1 GCA_902536655.1 uncultured Alphaproteobacteria bacterium
TTTCTTGTTATACTTGGATTTATATCGTTAAAAGAACTCCCACTTAGACAATTCCCAGATATAGAAAGATCTGAAATAACTATAGACACTTTATACTCAGGTGCAGCATCTGAAACCATAGAAACTAAAATAACTGAAATAATAGAAGGGCAGATTAGTGGTATTGATGGTATTGAATCAATTTCCTCCGTAAGTAGAGATGGGAGATCAAAAGTAACAATTGAATTTAAAATTGATAAGGACATTAATGAAGCAGCAAATGATGTAAGAGATGCGGTTGCAAGAATCTCAGACAACCTTCCAAAAGATTCTAATCCCCCAGAGATTTCCAAAATAGATTCGGATGCAAATGCAATAATGTGGCTGAATTTGACATCTAACGATATAAATCAACTTGAACTAACTGACTATGCTGAAAGATTTTTAATTGACAGACTTTCAGTAGTTCCTGGCGTTGCGAAAGTAAGAATATCTGGTGGGAAAAAAAAATCTTTGAGAGTTTGGGTCGATCCAGTAAAACTCTCGCAATATAGTATTTCAGTAAATGAAATAGAACAAAAAATACTAAGTGAAAATGTCGAAATTCCTGCAGGACGAATAGAATCTAAATTTAGAGATTATACGGTCAAGCTAGAGAGTGGTTACAAAACTGCAAATGATTTCAGAAATTTAGTTATAAAAAAAGTTGATGATTTTTCATTCGTACGTCTAAGTGACGTTGCAAAAATTGAAATAGGTCCAGAAGAAACTAGACAAATTTTTAGAGGAAATGCCGAGGAAATGATTGGACTAGGTATTTTAAAACAAAAATCTGCAAACTTGATAGATGTAACAGACAAGATTAAAGAAGAATTTAAAAAAATTCAAAGTGAACTTCCAACAAATATAAAAATTTACCAAAGCTACGATACTTCTCTTTTTGTATCCGAGGCACTCCAGGAAGTAATATTTACTCTTTGTTTTGCAATGTTTTTGGTAACAATAATAATTTTAGTATTTCTTAAAAATATAAAAAGTACTTTGATTCCAGTTGTTACAGTTCCAATTTCAATTGTATCAACCTTTATTTTTCTTAACATTTTAGGTTTTTCTTTAAATTTAATAACACTATTGGCACTAGTTTTATGCACTGGGTTGGTAATAGATGATTCAATTGTAATGCTAGAAAATATCCACAAGAAAATTGAAGAAGGTGAATCTAAATTTCAAGCATCAATTAATGGTTCAAAGGAGGTATTATTTGCAATATTGTCAACATCTGTTGTTTTAATTAGTATTTTTATGCCAATTGTTTTTTTAGAGGGAGACACAGCAAAGTTATTTTTAGAATTGTCGATAACCATCATTTCTGCAGTTTTTTTTTCTACAATAATATCAATAACGCTAACACCAATGCTATGTTCAAAAATTTTGAATCATTCAAAACCAAAAAAACAATCTAAACCTTTTTTGGAGTTTTATTTAAAATTATTAAACTTTCTTCTTCAAAATAAATTTATTTATGTATTAATAATTATTCCGATGATCTTCTTTTCCTATCATCTCTATAAAAATATCTCCAAAGAATTTGCTCCCCAAGAAGATAGAGGGGTTTTTATAATGGTTATGGAGTCCCCAGAAGGTAGTACTTTTGAAAACACTGTAAATCAAATGCTAAAGTTGGAAGAAAAATTGATCGATTTGAATGAAAACAAAGAAGCAAAAAGAATTTTATTAAGAGTACCTAGAAGTTTTTCGGGAACAGAAAACTTTAGTGATGGTTTAGGAATTATAGTACTAAATCACTGGGACGAACGCAGAAAAATTTGGGAAATAATAAAGGATTTCAGGATGGTTTCAAAAGATGTTACAGATTCAAATGTAATAATTTTTCCTCCAAGAGGCCTTGGACAGAGAAGATCAGGTCAACAACTTCAATTTGTAATATCTGGAGATAACTATTCAGACATAAATAAGAATATGAGCATTATCTTAGATGAATTAAAAACAAATAAAAACTTTCTTTTTACTAGAATTGACTACAAAAAGAATAGACCTCAATTTAGAGTAAAAATTGATAGAAATAAGTCCTCTGATCTTAAAGTAACAAATAGTGAGATTGGTAGGACTCTTGAAATACTTCTTGCAGGAAGGAAAATCAATACTTTCATAGATAATGGGGAGGAATATTATGTTATAGTTCAATCAAAAAAAGAGAATAGAAAGAATATAAAAGACATAGGTGCATTTGAAGTAAAAAATTTAGACGGTAGATATATAAGGTTAGATAATTTATTGGAATTTAAGGAAGTAACTGAAGCAAAAGAGTTAAATAGATACAATAAAATGAGGTCAATCACCCTTAGCGCAGGACTCAAAAAAGGATACTCGCTAGGAGAAGCAATTGAATATCTTGAAAAAATCTCAAAGGATAAACTTAAAGGAAATTACAAAATTGATTTTAAAGGGCAAAGTAAAGAATACAAAAAGTCTATGAATCAATTCTACTTTTTATTTTTAGTTTCAATTTTATTTGTTTATCTAGTTTTATGTGCACAGTTTGAGAGTTTTAAATTTCCACTAATAATCATGTTATCTGTTCCATTGACATTGATGGCACCACTCGCAGCAATTATTTTTTTTGAAAATTCATTAAATATCTTTAGTCAAATTGGATTAATAATTCTAATCGGTATTTCTGCTAAAAACGGTATTTTAATAGTTGAATTTGCCAGGCAGATGAAAATAAAAGGGAAAAATTCCTACAACTCAATAATTGATGCATGCAAAATGAGATTTAGACCTATAATAATGACAGGCTTTTCAACTGTAATCGGTATAGCACCACTTCTTATTGGATCAGGAGCAGGATATGAATCTAGACTTACAATTGGGATTGTTCTAGTTACGGGTATAATTTTCTCAATAATTCTAACCTTACTTTTCACTCCATTTTTTTTTAAAGTTTTAGATAAAGATTAGTGAAATATTTAGGGTCTAATTTCTTCAAAGTTATTTTCAGTAAAAAAACTTTCATCAACTTCAAACTCGTCTAGGCTCAAAGAATAGTAGTTATTAAACCATGACTTTATTTTTTTATGAATTTTAGCATCGTATTTTAAATTTAAACATTTTGTGACTGTTTTCATATGTCTTAAAACCTTACCTTTTTTGACAATTTCATTACCATTTTTAAAAACATATTCAGCAGCTCTGAACATGTCATCAATGGGTTTATTTGGATTATATATTGATATGTCAGCTACCGAACCAGGCTTTAAAGAACCTCTATCTTTTAAACCTAAAATTTTAGCTGGAGCAGCTCTTGTCATTATAACAATTTCATATAGATTATATGTTCTCTTTATAGATTTAATGTTTCCAATCTCTTTGGCATTAATATTAATATTATCTATTTCTGAGTTTCTAAAATCTGAGTCCATCAGAAGTCTTATCAATTCAGGGTAAGAAGTAAATGGTGCACCATTAGGATGGTCAGTTGTAAGAAAAACTCTCCAAGGATCTTTTATCATTAAAAAGAGCTCTAGACCAATCGACCATTGGAGCGCATTTACAAAATTTTTTTGCTTATATTCATAGGGTATAACGCCCCCTCCCCCGTCTTCGATCTCAGAAATTACCCATTTTTTTGGATTTGCATTTGATTTGGCTTGATTTTGTTTCCAAATATCTGAGGAAATTGTAACTGTTGGTTTGAACATTACTTGTCCAATATCAACAGAAATGTTTTGGTTTTTATTAATCTTTTCAGCTAATCTCAAAGCTCCAGACGAAAAACCTCTTTTTCCTTCATCTGCATAACCATAAAACTGTATATGCGCTAGATGCATTCTCCTTCCTTGAGCTGCGTCAATTGTATCTATTATAGAATCCACATTTCCTGCCATTCCGAGATTATTACAATGCACATGAATGGGATGAGGAATTCGTAAATTTTCGTTTGAAATATTTAGAGCTTCAAGAATTTTTCTAGAACTAACACCATATTGCGGTACTATATCATCTAAACCAAAATTTTCAGATTCCCCTTTGTATTTAAATAATTCGGTTCCTCCAGCATTTATAACCTTAAGACCTATGCTTTTTGAAGAATTTACATTCCATGCAACGTAATCGTCAATATAGGATTGTCCTCGTTGTTGGTTTAAAGCATCAAGTAAAAAATTATCATTTCCAACTATAGCAAGACAACCTTTGTCAATCATGGGTATTTTTTCCAATTCTAATTGCGTTAAAAAAGAGTTAATAGGTGTTACCGCAGGTTCTATAACAGTTGTAAAACCCATTTCTGCATATCTATACCCAGTACCTTCTGAAGTCCATCTAGAATTGAATCCAGGTAAATAACTTTTTCTTTTAAGATTATTTTCTAGAAAGTTGGCATGAATTTCTGGAGATAAAAGTCTTGCATTATTTACATTTCCACCTGCTATATGTGAATGTATGTCTATCCCCCCTGCCATAACAACCATTCCCTTGACATCATAGACAATATTATATTTTGAAGACTCTGCAGTTGAAGGATTTGTAATAAATCCGTTTTCAACGTATATATCTTGAATTTTTCCATTTAATTTTTGTGTAGGATCGATAACTGTCCCATTTACGATTTTAAATTTCATTTTGCAAATTTTATATTTAAGTAGTATTAAATATATTACTTTAAATTTTTTTTTTAAACACAAGATAATTTAATGTCTATATATTAATTTTGAAAAGAAAGTAATCATGGATTCAAGTTCTCCAAAAAATGTTAAAATCGCGTTACAAAACAAAGTAACTAGGAAAGAAGCTGAAAAAGCAGTAGAAACTCTTATTAAGTGGGCCGGAGACGATCCCGAAAGAGAAGGATTGCGTGAAACCCCAAAAAGAGTAATTAATGCATTTGAAGAATTCTTTTCTGGATACAACGAATCTGCTGAGAAATATCTTTCCAAGACTTTTGAGGACGTTCAAGGTTACCAAGACATGGTCATGCTCAAAGATATCCCTTTTAACTCACATTGTGAACATCATATGGTTCCAATCATTGGTATTGCCCATATCGCCTACATACCAATTAAAAAGGTAGTCGGTATTTCTAAATTAGCAAGAACAGTTGAAATTTTTGCCAGAAGACTTCAAACACAAGAAACAATGACACAGCAAATAGCTACATCGATTTACAATGCCATGAAACCAAAAGGTGTTGCAGTTTTCATTAAAGCGATTCATCAATGTATGACAACAAGAGGTGTCGAGAAACCAAATGTATCGACAATTACAAATACTTATCTGGGTGATTTTAAAACAAACAATGATCTTCAAAGGCAATTTTTAAATTATATTTCAAGTTCATGATAAAAGATTTTTCTACAAGAAAATCCGTAGAAGAGGTTGAAGAAGGTGAAACTTTGCAACCAAAGTTTGACCACAATAATTTAATTCCTGTAATTACAGTAGACCAGTCAAATAGCGAGATTTTAATGCACGGGTATATGAATCAAGAGGCTTTCAGATTATCAATGCAAACAAAAGAAGCTCATTATTGGTCTCGCAGTCGAAAATGTATTTGGAAAAAAGGAGAGACTAGCGGATTAATTCAAAAAATTAAAGAAATCAAAATAGATGATGATCAAGATTGTGTGATTTTTAAAGTTGTACTTGGTGGTTTAAAAGCTAGTTGTCATGTCGGTTATAAATCATGTTTTTATAGAAAAATTACCATGGAGGAAGGTCATTACATAGATAAACTTGAGTTTACTGAAAAAGAAAAAGTCTTCGATCCACAAGAGATTTATGGCAATGCTCCAAACCCGACCAAACTTTAAATAAAATCTAGATTAAATCATTCCTTTAAATTCAACAATTGTTGTAATTAGCCGTCACTGTGTTAATATTTAGTATTGAAGTTAATTAAACATTTATTGGAGGAAATAAAAAATGGATGCATCGATTCTTAATTATACGGTTAACGACAATGTTGCAAAGTTTTTAAACCAAACTCATAAGCTTTATATAAACGGCAAGTGGGTTGATTCAAAATCAGGCAAAACTTTCGACGTTGAAGACCCTGCTACCGGAAAGAAAATATCAACTTGTGCGGCTGGAGATAAAAACGACATAGATTTGGCAGTTTCAGCAGCAAGAAAATGCTTTGACTCAGGAAAATGGCATAGCGTTCCACCGAATGAAAAAGGGAAAATAATATGGAAAATCGCTGAACTGATAGATGATCATACTGAGGAGCTTGCCCAATTAGAATCATTAGATAATGGTAAACCTGTAGCAATTGCAGCTGGTGCTGATGTTGCTTTATCTTCCGACATCTTTAGGTACATGGCAGGCTGGGCAACAAAGATTGAAGGTGAAACTATTCCTATTTCAGTTCCATATACTCCCGGTGCCCAATATCATAGTTATACTCTAAGAGAACCTGTTGGGGTTGTCGGCCAAATAATACCATGGAACTTTCCACTTCTTATGGCAGCGTGGAAATTATCAGTTGCTCTTGCTGCTGGATGTACCATTGTTTTAAAGCCAGCTGAGCAAACACCGTTATCCGCGTTAAGGTTAACTGAAATTATAAATAATTCTAATCTTTTACCTGAAGGAGTATTAAACGTTGTTACTGGTTTTGGTGAAGATGCTGGAGCTCCTTTAGCTGCCCACCCTCATGTCGACAAAGTTGCGTTTACTGGCTCGACAGAAGTTGGTAAGTTGATTACTAAAGCGTCAGCAGGAAACTTAAAAAAAGTTTCACTTGAGCTTGGTGGAAAATCTCCAACTATAATCTTTCCGGACGCCGATATAGATGCAGCAATTGCAGGAGCTGCAAGTGCTATATTTTTCAATCACGGACAGTGTTGTTGTGCCGGATCGAGGTTAATGGCTCATGAGAAAGTTTTTGATCAAGTTACTGAAGGTATTTCAAAGATAGCTTCGAATATCAAAGTTGGTCCTGGGATGGACTCCTCGTCAGAAATGGGTCCGTTAGTTTCAGACGAGCAATTTAAAAAAGTATCAGGTTATATTGAATCTGGTAAGTCCGAGGGTGGTGAAATCATTGCTGGTGGTAAGTATGATAACTCCTCTGGGGGACACTTTGTTCACCCAACTGTATTTGCTAAAACTGATAAAGACATGTCAATAGTCAAAGAAGAAATATTTGGTCCAGTACTTTGTGCTCAACCATTTTCTGATCAAGATCTAGATAAGATTGCAGAAGTTGCCAATAACACTACATTCGGTCTAGCTGCAAGTGTATGGAGTCAAAACATCAGTACAGCACACAAGTTAGCCGCTAAAATAAGGGCAGGAACCGTTTGGGTAAATTGCCATAATATATTTGACGCATCACTACCGTTTGGAGGATATAAAGAATCCGGATGGGGAAGAGAAATGGGTCATGAAGTTTTAAAAAACTACACAGAACTGAAAGCTGTAACTGTAAACCTCTAAATAAAAAAGCCAAGCATCAAAATGCTTGGCTTTAATAAAGATAATAATTGAGTAAAAAAATACTGTACGATAGATTTATTTTTTTAAATAAGTTAATAGCATTTACGTTCTCCTTACTAATTCTTTTTTTTTACTTTTCATTTATTTTCATAATTGGGTTTAAACCTGAAATATTAGGTATTTTACTTAATAATAGCTATATAACAATTGGAATTGTTTGGGGACTTTCTATAATTTTTTTTTCAATTATTCTTACATTAGCCTATACTCTAATCTCAAATAATTTCCTCGATAAAATTAAAGAAAAACTTAAAGAATGATTTTTTTTTTTTCAATAATTACAACTCTTCTTCCATCTTTTGTTTTAGCAAATAATAATGAAAGCAGTTACTTCGCAGCCATAATTTTTATTTTATTCGTTGTTGTTACTCTTTTGATTACTTACTTTGCCTCAAAAAAAACGGATGTTAAAGAAAACTATTATGCTGCTGGAGGAAAAATTTCTGGATTTCAAAATGGTTTAGCTATAGCAGGTGATTATATGTCTGCAGCGTCATTTTTAGGAATTTCTGGATTAGTTTTTTATTCGGGTTTTGATGGATTGATTTATTCAATTGGTTTTTTAGTTGGATGGCCAATAATTCTTTTTTTAATTTCCGAAAGATTAAAGAACTTAGGTAAATTCACCTTTGCAGATATAACATCAATTCGATTAGAGCAATCAAAGATTAGAATGCTTTCTGCTACAGGAACATTAGTAACTATTACTTTATACTTAATTGCACAAATGGTTGGGGCAGGTTCACTTATTCAAATCCTATTTGGGTTACCTTATGAAGTTGCTGTATGCATCGTAGGTATTTTGATGATCATTTATGTTAGCTTTGGTGGGATGATTGCTACTACGTGGGTTCAAATAATAAAAGCCTTTTTATTAATATTTGGCGCATCAATCTTGGCCTTTTTAGTTTTCAAGGAATTTTCTTTTAATTTAAGTAGTTTATTGGAAGAAGCAGTTAAGGTACATGAAAGTAAAATGGAAATATTATTTCCTGGAAAACTGATTAATGACCCCATATCAGCTATTTCTTTAGGTATTGCATTAATTTTAGGTACGGCCGGTTTACCCCACATATTAATGCGATTTTTTACAGTACCCGATGCTAAAAGTGCAAGGATCTCAGCACTTTATGCAACTACATTTATTGGATATTTTTACATTCTTACTTTTGTAATAGGTTTTGGTGCAATTGTGTTCTTATCTAATAACTCTATTTATCTAAATGAGAGCGGTAAATTAATTGGTTCAAATAATATGGCAGCAATACATTTGTCACATTCAATAGGAGGCGATGTTTTTCTAGGATTTATATCTGCAGTGGCATTCGCGACAATATTAGCAGTAGTTTCTGGACTAACGTTAGCGGGTGCATCAGCAATTGGAAGAGATTTATTTGTTTATGTAATAAAAAAGGGTAATGCAGACGAAAAAACTGAATTAAAAGTTTCTAAAGTGTCGAGCGTTGTTATAGGTATAATTGCTATTGTTCTCGGAATATTTTTTGAGGGGCAAAACGTTGCTTTCATGGTTGGCTTGGCGTTCGCAGTTGCAGCAAGTACAAATTTTCCAATTCTGTTTCTTACAATTATATGGAAAAATTTAACTACAAAAGGTGCTTATTATGGAGGAATGATTGGTCTTTTAACAACAATATCATTAGTTATATTAGGGCCAACCATATGGATCGAGGTATTTGGTTTTAAGGAAGCTATTTTTCCATATAAATATCCTGCAATATTTACAGTAAGTATTTCATTCTTGGCAATATTTGTAATTTCAAAAATGGATAAAACTATTAAAAAAAATGAGAATCATAAAAAATTTGAAAAGCTTACAAGAAAAGCTTATCTAGGAGGGTAACTAATTGCTTTTTCTTGATATCAATGAGCCTACCCCGAGTGAAATAAGAGAGTGGATGAGATTAAATAATTTAAATGTTGGAAATGCATCAGATGCATTAGGGATTAGTAAAAGGCAGTTTTCAAGAATCTTATCTGGAGAATCTAAAGCAAAAAGATTACATGCACTTGCAATGCAAATGGTATGGCTCATCAATGAAAATAAAAAAAAGATTATAGATGAAAATCAAAATAAAACCTTATCAAAAAAAACTATAAAAATTCCAATTCGTTAAGTTAATCAGTCTTTGAAGAGAAGAAAATTCATTCTTTTATTTTCATATCTTACTTTTTTTATAATATCTAAAATGAGGCCTGAGAAAAAACTGAGAAAACAGAGTATCATAAGAAAGCCAGCCAAGATAGCTGAAGGAATCTTTTCTACAAGACCAGAATAGTAGAAATCTGTTACAACTGGTACACCTATAAATAGTGATAAAGAAAGAAAGAATAAACTAAAAATACTGAAAAATAAAAGTGGTTTTTCGTCTTTAATAAGAATTAAGATTAGTTTAAGTATTTTAGTACCATCTTTAAATGTATTTAGTTTACTGTAAGAACCTTCAGTTCTTGCGTTATATTTGCATTCATATTCAGCAACATCTAATTTTTGCTCTAAAGCATGAATTGTTAGTTCAGCTTCAATTTCAAATTCATCTGAATATACGGGAAATGTTTTAACGAATCTTTTTGAAAAAACTCTTAATCCAGAAAAAATGTCAGTTATATCTTTACCAAAGAAGAAATTAACAAAATTTGAAAAAAATTTATTACCAATTACGTGACCTTTTCTGTAAGCTTGTGTATCTTTATGGACTCTTTTTCCTACAATCATGTCATAATTAAATCTTTCCATTAATTCAAACATTTTGTTTAAATTTGATAAATCGTAAGTATTATCTCCATCTACCATTACGAAATAGTCAGCATCAATTTGATCGGAAAACATGCCTCTTACAACATTCCCTTTACCCTTTTTGTTAATAAATCTAATTTCAGCACCGTTTTTTTTAGCAATTTGAACAGATTGATCTTTTGATCCGTTGTCATATACAATAATTCTTGATTTTGGAATTATTTTTTTTATCTGTTTAATAACATTTGAAATCCCTTTCTCTTCGTTGAGACAGGGGATTTGTACTACAATTTTTTTTTTCATTATTTAGAAATAAAAAGAAATTTATTATTTTTGCTATTAAATTCATAAAATTTAAATTTAAATTCTTTGAAATTTTTGATTTTTTCAAGACAAGTAATCTTATTTGAGATGATATAATTGGCCATCGCGCCTCGCATTTTTTTTATAACCATACCAATACCTGCTAACTTTTCATTTTTTACTTTTTTAAAATCAAAACTAATTACTTCATTTTCTAATTTTTCAAAATTAATGACTGAAGAATATTCATTTGATGAGAGATTGAAAAGAAAATTGAATTTATTTTCTTGAATCTCTTTGTTAAGATTAGAGGTTAATTTGTTGCTCCAAAATTTATATAAATCTTTACCAATTAAATCATTAACTTTTGTACCCATTTCAAGTCTGTAAGGTTCTATTAAATCAAATGGTTTCAGTATTCCATATAATCCTGATAGAATTCTAAGCCTTTTCTGTGCGTACTTTAGACAAGAAGAATCAAGAGATCTGATTGATAATCCGTTATAGGTATCACCAGAGAAAATAAAAGCAGCTGCTTTTCTAGTATTTGATTTTTTGGATATATTTTTAAATCTATCAAAATTTAGTTTAGCTAAAGAATCACTTATTTTCATTAAAGATTTAATTTGATCAGCATCTAGGTTTTTTATTTTTTTTGTTAGCTGTCTTGACTCAGATAGAAATTGAGGTAAAGAATGATTGATTTTGAGAGCTTCTTCATTCAGATCTAAGTTTTTAGATGGTGAGATAATAATCATAAATATATGATATAATATTATTTAGAAAAAATTAAATATATTATTTCATCATGGCCCATTGGCCACTTTTTTCTCTACATGCAGCTCCAAAAGTATTTGAAGCTTGATTTCCAAGAACGTAAATATTTTCAATTAATCGACATTCAGGGGAACCATAATACCCTCTAATTTTAACAACTCCTTTATTACCGCTTTTCGGATTTCGCCAATACCCAGAATTTACATATGCGTTATTGTCATTAATTTCTAAAACTCTTAATGTTTCTTTTTTAAAAAAGTAATAATCATCTTGGTTAATAAACTCTGTTAAAGTGTTTCCAAATACTGCACCTAGAGTTGATCCGATTGTAGTAGCAAATAGATCTCCATCTCCTAATTGATATCCAAAGTAACCTCCAACTGCAGTAGATGTAGTTTTCACAAATGTACTTTTATCAAAATCTCCGTTTGATGAACATGAAATTAGAAAAGAACAGGTAATTATAACTTTAATAAGTTTAAACTTATTCCTCAAAATATCTCTCCATTACAATATTTCTATTATTTGAGTTAACAATGGACTTTGAAAAATTATTATTATTTCTCAATTCTATCATTTTAGAGGAGTATTTTTTTTCAATAAGAGTTTTCTCTAAGTTATTTAGATAATTTAATTTATCTACTCTTTGATTGACTGATATTATGTTGGCACTGTGTTTATCTAAAAGAAGGTTTTTCTTATATGCAAGTTTTGACAAATTTTCTATAGAATCTGGTGTTAAACCTAAAGGATCTAAGAAGTTGCTATCGTGAAGGCTCTTTAAAATGTATCCTAGTGAACCGGCCAATGTAGCATACTGCAACGTATAACTTAAACTTCTTGTTTTAGGATTTTCAATACCTGCTGCACCTTCACTACCGAACACTTCACTAAAAGCGTTACTTTTTAGTTGAGTGCAAAATGATATTGTAAAAAGAAATAATATTACTTTGACCATTATTATATGAACGACTTTCTACAAATTTGTTTAGTTTTTTAAAATTTTTCAATTTCTTCTATCAAAAGTAATTTTTGTTGAATTGGTAATTCGCGAAAATATTTAGGTGAAACTTTTCTTTTTTTACTTTCGTGAAATTTATCAAAAACTTCCTCTTTTAAAGCGTAACTATTTGAATATTCGACTGAATTATCGAAGCGTTGGTCTAAAATCAGACCAGCTCCAATTCCCATAAGAGAAATTTCAAAAAGATTGAAAGATTCAACTCTTTCTGAATTGAGTGAAATTAAAAAAAAAATAAATAGTAATGACTTTTTTAGACTCAACATAATTCTCAATAATTCTATTTTATTATCTATAAATTTTAGTTTTTTACAACAATTATTCATAGAGCATATTGCCATCCAATCATAAACCTAAAAGTTTCTTGCATCTGTAATCCTCTTAAATTCTGATAAATTGGAAACATTCCTTCTATTCCTATTCTATGATTTTTAAAAATTTCACTTGCGTTTACAAAATTGACTCCAAATCCTAAATTTATTTTGTTGTGTCCTTTATTGTATGAATCCATTACTGGGCTCATTCTTGGGTTCATTTCATTATCTGAACCATTCATTTTACTTTGATAATTATAGCAAATATTAATTGAAGAACTAACATTGTCAATCCAACGAAAAGACGACCATAAATTTAATTCAAATACATCGCCATACTTATAATTTTTAGAATTATTTCCTGATAATGCTTTTTTATAGAGGAGTTGCTCTCCAATTTTTAATTTTCCAAATTTGTTAATATTATTCAAAAAAAATAATACATCATAGGTACCAGTACCATTTTGCATTGAATAACCTAACCTAGTATTAGATGACGCTGGCGTTGTATCTCTTTGATCAATACTTCCAGTAGGAAAACTAAATCCGGTTCCAATGTGAGTTTTAATAAGATCATTGTTAAATATATTAATAAGTG
The DNA here is from genome assembly GCA_902536655.1 of uncultured Alphaproteobacteria bacterium. Taxonomy (GTDB): domain Bacteria; phylum Pseudomonadota; class Alphaproteobacteria; order Methylaequorales; family Methylaequoraceae; genus Methylaequor. Next base: position 13,269 of record CACAYF010000004.1, read on the forward strand.
TAGAAATTCTAGTATCACCAAAACCAGAGGAATTAACATTAAAACGTGAACCACCAGCCATTGGCATTCTTTGTTGAGTCATTTCTTTTTCTTGATAACTTGTCATTATCATAAAAGTTAAATTGTCTGACGGAGCATACATCCCGCCAAACATATGCATATTCATTTTCATTGATATTGGAGCATTCATATAATTACCTAAATTATTTGATGCACCATTTGGTGATGACATCACTGAATTTGTATTTATTTTTTTTGTTCCGTTACCAACATTATTCATGTTCATTTGACCAAAACGGTAAGAAAACATTAATTCACCTTTTTTATGCATATGGTCTCCCATAATTGATATTGGTCCATGACTATCAGCCAGCTGTATTTCATCTGCATTAATAAAAAATGAGATTGTAACGCATATAGTTAAAACTAAGAAATTAAACATTATTTATCCTTTCGAGAAATTAGTGAGAAAAATTAAGAAAGTTAAATAATTGGCGGTGAGTTAGCCTTTTCTTCAATATGTTTAGTTTTAGTAAGGAAAGTTTTATGATTTTTAATTTGAGATTTATTTAAGAAATATTTTCTAGAATCTTCAACATGAATTAATTGATCTCTATCACATAAACAATTGTTTTCACATTTCTCATCAATATCGTTTTTTTCAGAGGAACAAATATTATCTTGACCTAAAATATAAGAGTTAACATTGAAACTGGAGAAAGCAAATAATATGAAAAATAGAATGATTAAAGATCTAAATATTTTAGAGAAAAGATTAATATAAGTCATTTTTGCTACAATTTTATTTACGATATTCTTTCATAAACAAAAAATCAATTATATTTTGAAATGAATTTTGGAATTTCTTTTTTTCTCAAAAAAATAAGTCCAACCATATATCGAAACTAATCTATAATGATTTTTAATAAAATACTTATAAATATTATTTTTGAGTGGTGGGCAGCTCTCGTCATGTATCTCAATTGAAACTAAATTTGGATTATATTTTCTTATATTAAAACCTTTCAGAACGTTCATTTCATAACCCTCAACATCTATGTTCAAGTAGTGAATTGTTTTAATTCTATTCTCACTAAGAATCTGGTTTAAAGTTGTTTGTTGTATTTTTTTTATTAATGGCTCTTTATTGACACTCTTGGAAGTATATTTTTTAAATTTCTCATCAACAGTGTTCATTGTACAATTTTCATAAAAAATATATGAATTTACTTTTTTTTCGTTTGAACCAATAGAAATGTTTAAATTAAAATCATTCTTCCTAAAAAACTTGTATAAATTAATGCATCTCTCTGAGATATCAAAATTCATCCCTTTCCATCCTTTTTTATGTAATAAGAATGTCAACGAATTAATTTTGGGTTGATTGCAACCTATATCTATGTAAAACCCTTTATTTAGATCGGAAAAGTAATTATAAACAAAGAGATCTTCTCCAAAACAATCTGAAAATGATTTAATAGGTTTATGTAACCAATTTTGAATTACGTTGTAAAAAAACGTACTTTTTAATTTCTTTCTCAATATTTTGAAGTAACTCATATATTTTAAATTAACAATTTAAAATTTTAGATAATTTAATTTAAAAATAATTTAAAGATTATTATAGTAAAGTACAACCTAATAACTATGAATAATTTAAATTATTAAATAAAAAAGATTTATAGTGAAAAAGTTTATTGTCCATTTTAAAATTTTTTTTGAGAAACATTGCAACGCTATTCCAGGCAGTATGGAAGTAAAACTAGGCGAAGAAATGTCAGATAAAGAAGGTAATATTTACAAAGTAAAAAATGAAGATGATGCAATAAAGTATATTAATGACTTCTATTATCACAATGCAGAGAGTGATATGGTAAGACTACCAAAAGATTTTGATGGTGATACTCATTTAGATGTAATTAAGGTAATTAAAAAATAATTATGTTGTTTAGATTCATAATGATTGGGACATTTATTTCATTAATAATTTTAATGATGTAGCGTTTGTTTTATATATTTTACTGTCTAATAATCTATTTTACTTTTTATTTGTGATGAGGATTACACAAACCCCTACTCTCTGTGGGTTTTATGGTAGCGGAGGAGGGACTTGAACCCCCGACACGCGGATTATGATTCCGCTGCTCTAACCACCTGAGCTACTCCGCCATTTTAAGATAACAAAACATTTAACGTTGAGATTAGAATGATTAATCTTTATAGATGAATTTACTGAAAAAAAAGTAAGTTTCAAGTAGTAGATGAAATTCTATTTATACTTGAATAAGGGTTTAGAAATGATGACACGCACTAAATAGTTAGTGCGTGTCTATCATAACATTACTTAGCTGTAGCAGTGATTTTGTAGATTTCTCCTTCATCTACTGCAGCATAAAGAGCATTATCTGGACCTAATCTTAGACCTCTAAATCTCTTTGTTAGACCTGTTGGCATGTGAATTACACTCTTAATTGATTTACCGTCTTTGGCAATATCAACAACGTCAATTCTCATACCTGAAGGTGTTCCACCGAAACCAATGCCCATGATTCCAACAGCCATTCTACCTTCCCAGTAACCCCAGTTTTTACCTTTTAAGAATGCGGCAGAACCAGTTCCTTGAGATAGACCATTGTTATTCCATGCAGGCGGCATTAGATCACTGAAACGTGTGTCGCTCATTGGCATGAACTGAGCACGTTTTGCAGGAAGCATACCTTCTTTTTGATTTGGCATATATCCACAATACTGATCTGGACAATCACCACGGCCACCTACGTTTGGACGCGGATCCCAACCACCATTACCACCATTTACTAAAGCAGTAATTTCGTCGTTTTGCCATGGTCCGTGTTCTGCAGTGAATGCTCTTCCATCACTTGGACGGAAATCAATACCTTGAACGTTTCTATGACCATAAGTATACATACGCTTATCGAAACCTCTTGGAGGTTTATTACCAGGATGTGCTTTACCATCAGTATCGATTCTTAATACGTTACCACCTAATAGTTTTGGTGATTGTGGTACAACACCTCTGTGACGATCACCAGTTGTAGCCCAAAGATATCCATCAGGACCAAAACGTAGTCTGTTACCGTTATGAGCACCTGGACCACCGAATGGATGGTTAGACTCAAATGGTTTGTATTGAATGTCTTTTACAATATCAACACGGTTTGAAACACTTTTCATGTCTTTACTAACTTCCATTCTCATGACGATGTTTCCATCGCATCTTTCTTCGTTAGTTTTACAACCGCTGCCGTGATATTTATTGGATGTAGATGCTACATAAATCCTTCTGTTTTTGTTAAAATTAGGATCCAAAGCAACGCCCATCATACCAGCTTGACCAGAACAGAAAAGATCATTAAAAGTACTTGCGTAACCTTTTGAGTCTTTCATACCAGCAAGAGCATGGACTGAACCAGAACTAGTTTTTACAGATAAACCTTTACACTTTTCTGTAACAAACATGTCGCCATCTTTAGTGAATGCCATATCCCACGGATTTTCTAATCCATTCATAATAGACATAGCACTAATGTCCGGGGTATTCATAGTATCAGCATGACTAGGTGCAGCCATAAAGGATGCTGTAGCAATCGCCACTGCTGATAAAAGTTTAGATTTTTTAATCATTAAATAATCTCCCTTTATTATTAATGTTAATGTTATTATTTTTGCGCATTTAAATACGCCGCTAAATTCGCTATTTCAACATCTGACAATGGTTGAGCCATCATAATCATAAGATCTGAATTTGGGCCTATCTTAGTTCCAGCTCTGTAGGTATTCAGCCTATCTACAAGGTAGGATATCTCTTTACCCTTTATTTTTGGGTAACTAGCTAGTCCCATACCTCCCGGACCATGGCAATTTCCACAGTTTTGAGCATATCTAGCTTCACCAGCTTTGATATCTCCGCTAAAAGCAGGTTCAGAAAGTAGTAAGAACAAGCCTACTATTCCTAAAATAAGACCTTTCATAATCCTCCTCCACAACAACTAAAAAGACATAATATTAAGTCAGTTTAGTCGATTGTACAAATGCAAAATTGCAAATATAGTTATAATATAGGGTTCTTAGAATTTGGTTGCAACCAAATAAATCTTATTTAAATTATTGACAAAATTTTGTTATCTATTATGGAAAAAATTGAAATTCTATTTCAACTCGCTTGCTGAAATCCATCCTCCGCCCAGCATTTTTTTGAAATTGTTATAAAAAACACATGCCTGACCAGGAGCAACTCCAAATTCAGGTTCATCTAGTTGGACAACTCCTTTATTTAGATTTTTTTTATCTAACTCTACTTTTGCAGATATTAATCTCTTTCCAGATCTAATTTTTATTAATGCATCAAATTCAAGGTTAGATATATTTTTTGAGAAAAAATTTAAATCTTTAACATATATAGAGTATTTTTTAAGCTTGCACTTTGGGCCTACAATTATCTCATTTTTACCTTTATCAATTTTAAGCACATACATCGGCTGATGTTCTTTAACACCTTTAATGCCCCCTACCCCAATACCTTTTCTTTGACCAATTGTGTAATTAATTATACCGTTATGAGTTCCAACAATGTCACCATTTAGATTAACAATGTTTCCGTTAATATTGGATTTTCTATCTTTTTCTTTAACAAATTTTCTATAATTTCCGTCAGGAATAAAACAAATGTCTTGACTATCAGGTTTTTCAGCATTGGAAAGACCTAGGTTTGAGGCTAGTTCTCGTATATATGATTTTGAAAAATTTCCCAAGGGAAATCTTAGTGTTTTTAATTGATTTTGAGTTGTAGCAAATAAAAAATAACTCTGATCTTTTGAATCATCGTCGGCCTGATAAAGGTTGATATCATCTCCATTCTCAATTCTCTTTACATAGTGACCTGTAGCTAGTATTGGACTTTTTAATAGTTTAGAAAATTCAATAAGATCGGTAAACTTAACCGTTTGGTTGCATAAAATACAGGGTATGGGTGTTTGACCATCAATGTAGCTGTTCACAAATTTATCTATTACTGATTCTTTAAACTTTTCCTTGTAGTCAATTATATAATGCTTAATATTTAATTTTTTTGCCACACTCTTAGCATCAGCTATATCAATGCCTGAGCAACAAGTTTTAGATTTGCTTGGATTTGCTGCTTCATATAATTTCATTGTGACTCCAATTACTTCATATCCGACATATTTCAGAAGTGCAGCTGTTACTGACGAATCAACTCCTCCAGACATTGCTACGGTTATCTTGCTCCCAATTTCTGGTAAATTATTTTCTTTTATAAATTTTTCTTTGTTAATCTCTTTCATCTATCCAAGCCATTTGTATGGCTTCAAGTATTTTTTCATTTGAAGCCTCAGGATCATCATCAAATTCTTCAAGTTCTAAAATCCATTTGTGAAGATCTGTAAACCTTAAGTTTACATTGTCTTTTTCAGAATGCTTTTCTTCAAGAAGTATCGCTATATCTACTGTATCTGACCATTTCAATTTCATTATTCAACACTCATATTTCTTGTACCTGTTGGAATTTTTACTTTCATTCCGTCTAACTTTTCATCTACTATTATTTGACAACCTAATCTTGAGGTATGGGTTAAACCAAATGCTAAATCCAACATATCCTCTTCCTCTTCACTTGGTTCAGGAAGACTATCAAAAAAACTTTTTTCTATAACAATATGGCAGGTTGAACAGGCAAGTGAACCCTCACAAGCACCCTCAAGGTCGATTCCATTATTATGTGCAACCTCAAGTATTGAAAGGCCGTGCTCAGCATCAACAATCTTTTCTTTACCATCAGGTTCTATAAAAATAATTTTTGCCATAATTCAATCTATTTTATCAACGTCTTTTCCTATTACTTCAGAAAAATCTTTCTCGATTTTCTTTTGAGCAAAGGACTCGGTGGATTTATTTAATTTTTCAATATTTTGATTAATCATATCACAATCATTAGTCTGAAGAGAGCTTTTCAATAAATTAATATTTTTTTCAATTAATTTTATATCATTCACTGAGCATAGTAATTCAATGTCTTTTTTTACAGATTCTATTTCATTTAAAAAAATCTTGGCTTTAACTTTTGCTTCTATGACCATCCTTTGATGAATATCATCTTTGGCGTTTTCTATACTACTCTCAACTATTTTTCTCATATCATTTAAGTCTAGCTCATGATTGGTTTTCACTGAAAGCTTATTTTCAGCTCCGGTTTCTTCGTCTGTGGCCGTGACAAAGAGAATTCCGTCTGCGTCCAAAGAAAACATTACCTTTATTCTTGGAATCCCAGCAGGCTTTGGCCGAATATTGGATAAAATAAATTCTCCAAGTTTTCTGTTATTTGATGAAGTTTCTCTTTCTCCCTGAAGTATTAAAAACTTTAATGCAGTCTGCCCATTTTCATGCGTGGTAAAGGTTTGTTCCTTTATGGCTGGAATTGGAGTATTTCTTGAAATTATTTTTTCCATCAATCCCCCCATAGTTTCAATACCAAGTGAAAGGGGAGTTACATCTAAAAGAACATTATCAGAACCATTAAGAAGTTCATATCCGTGAAGCGCAGCACCTTTTGAAACTACCAAATCAGGATTCACATCATCAAAGATTTTTGTTTCAAAATTTTCTTTAATTTTTTTTGAAATACACTTTATTCTAGATGACCCCCCAACTAACACAAAACCATTTACTTTATTTATCTCAACATCAACTTCGTTGAGTAATTCAGCAGAAATCTTAATTGTTCTATCAATAAGTTTTTCAACAGATTTATTAAAGTCTTTAGTATTTATTTCAACTTTTTTTATGCATCCATTTACTTTGAGCTCCTCATAAAAAGATGCTGAATGAGTAAGTTTTTCTTTAAATAATTTAGAATTTTTAACTAACTTCAACCTCTCTCTTTTATCTAATTCATCAAACTGAATTTTAAAAAATTTTTTTACCAACCATTTTGCGTATAGATTATCAAAATCATCTCCTCCTAGATTAGGATCTCCACTTGTTGCAATTACTTTAAATATACCATTTGATAATTTAAGTAATGACACATCAAAAGTTCCACCGCCTAGGTCGTAAACAAAAAAAATACCTTTCTTTTTTTTTTCAAGTCCATACGCGAATGCAGCGGCTGTTGGTTCGTTAATAAGTCTTCTTACCCTTAAACCTGCCATAAAGGCTGCGCGCATTATTCCTGACCTAGCTTTTTCGTCAAAATAAGCTGGAACAGTAATTACGCAATCAAAAACATTATGATTAAGATTCTTCTCACATACATTTTTCAAATAGACGAAAAAATCCTTTGATACTTCAATGGAAGAAATCTTATTATCATTTTCATCTTCAAATATTTTTTTTTGAAAATCTTTGGTAAAATTTCTTTTCACTGAAAAAATAGAATTAAAATAATTTTCATCTTTTATTATTTGATTCCCAAATTTTTTAGTTTTCTTATTGTATAAAATTAAAGTTGGTATAAGTGTTTCTCCTTTTTCATCAACAATAAATTGAAATTTATCTTCAACTTTAACCGAACAAACTGAATTTGTTGTACCAAAATCTATTCCTAAACAAATTTTAGCGTCATTTTTTGACGACATCGGTTCTTTTATCTTGATTAAATTCATAACTGCTTCTTAAAATCTATCCTTATTTTTTTTAGATATGATAATTTTATATTTAACCTGTTAGCAACCTCGTATTCCTTCTTTTTAAATGATGTTGATAAACTATTCATTGTTTCGCTTATTTTACGATTTAATTTCTGAATTGAATTTTTTTTTTGTTCAGGATTTTCTGCTTCTAAAAAATTATTTTGAATGTCCATGATTTCCTCCAATACTTCAGGATCATTAAATGATTGATCTTCTGAATGAGAATTAAATCCATTTAATTTTAATAATATTGAGGCTCTTGATATAGAACTACTTAATTTTTGGTATGCTTCATTAATCATGGATGACAATAATGTTGAATATTTAATTTCTTGATCAGAAAGTTGCGAATACTTGTCAGGGTGAAATAACCGTTGCAATTTTAAATATGCAATTTCAAGTTCTTCCAAGTCTAAGTCAAACTTTTCTGGAATACCAAATAACTTAAATTCATCAATCTTTTTAGGTGGTTGAATTTTATTACATTTTTGGCATAAGAAAGTATTTGGAGGAATAGCGCTTTGGCAATTCCAACATACGGGGCTTACAGACATAATTTAGAATCAGACGTGAAAAGACTCTCCACAACCGCATCTACCTTTTTCGTTAGGATTAATAAATTTGAAGCCAGACTCTAGAATGCCCTCCTCGTAGTCCATGGTTGTACCAAGAAGGAAAAGAGTGGCTTTTGGATCAATATATATCTTTATATTATCAACATTTAACACTTCGTCTTTTTTATCAGGTGTATCTACAAACTCCATGTTGTATGAAAGTCCTGAACAACCTTTTGTCTCTATACTAAGCTTTATGCCTAGCGTCTTGGAATCTCGAGATGACAAAAGTTTTTTTATATGATTAGCAGCATTGCTGGTAACAGTAATCATTATTCTCTTTATAAGTGACTATCTATTTTTTCTATTTTTTTTCTTGTAATCATCTATCGCAGCTTTAATAGCATCTTCAGCTAATATAGAACAATGTATTTTTACAGGCGGAAGAGCAAGATGATTTGCTATCTCTGTATTTTTTATAGAGTGTGCTTCATCAAGGTTTTTTCCTTTAACCCATTCAGTAATAAGAGAACTTGACGCAATTGCTGAACCACAACCAAAAGTTTTAAACTTTGCGTCTTCTATTACTCCTTTATTATTAACTTTAATTTGAAGTTTCATAACGTCACCACAAGCTGGGGCTCCAACAAGACCTGTCCCAACTTGCTCAGACTCCTTGTCCATAGACCCAACGTTTTTAGGGTTTTCGTAGTGATCTAGAAGTTCTTTACTGTAAGCCATAACTATGTCTCCTTTCGTAATGTTAGTGATGAGCCCATTTTATTTTACTGATGTCCACACCTTCTTGGGCCATTTCCCAAAGTGGACTAAGCTCTCTAAGTCTTTTGACTTCCTTAACAATAATGTCTGTTGCATATTTTACCTCATTTTCGGTAGTAAATCTACCAAAACCTATCCTTAAGCTTGTATGGGCAAGTTCTTCTTCAACACCAAGCGCTTTCAGGACATAAGAGGGCTCTAAAGATGCCGAGGTGCAAGCTGAGCCGGAAGAAACTGCTAGATCTTTTATACCCATCATTAAAGATTCCCCTTCTACATACGCAAAACTTAGATTAAGATTACCAGGAACTCTTGAGTGTTCTGATCCGTTTAGGTATACATCTGGACAGGATTTCCTAATGCCTTCAAGCATCATATCTTTATATTTTATTAACATTTTATTCTCTTTTTCCATTTCGTTGAAGTAAATGTTACATGCTTCTCCGAGGCCAACGCATAATGCTGGAGATAATGTTCCTGATCTCATACCTCTTTCCTGACCTCCTCCACTAATCATTGAGGAAATTCTGACTCTTGGCTTACGTCTTATATATAAAGCACCAACACCTTTTGGGGCATAAATTTTATGACCTGAGATACTCATTAAATCTATATTCATTTTATTAACGTCCAAAGGAATTTTTCCGATAGCTTGGGCACAATCAGTATGGAAAAAGATATCTTTAGATCTACATATGTTACCAATCTCTTCTAGAGGCTGGATAACCCCAATCTCGTTATGAACCCCCATTATAGAAACCATGAGTGTTTTGTCAGTAATTGATTTTTTTAATTCGCTCAGGTTTATTAAACCGTCACTCTGCACAGGTAAATATGTGATTTCAAAACCTTTTCCGGACAAATGTCTACATGATTCTAATACACATTTATGTTCAGTAACACAAGTAATGATGTGATTTTTCTTATCTCCATAAAATTCAGAAACACCTTTTAGAGCTAAATTGTTTGATTCTGTTGCTCCAGAGGTAAAAATTATCTCTTTCGGGTTAGCATTGATAATCTTTGCTACTTGCTCTCTTGCTACTTCAACGCCTTCCTCAGCTTCCCAACCAAAGGCATGGTTTCTTGAATGAGGGTTTCCGTAGATTTCACCGAAATAGGGCATCATTTTTTTTAAAACCCTAGGATCTACAGGGGTTGTAGCTTGATAATCGAAATATATATTTTTAATTTTTTGCATACTCTCCTATTATTTAGTAATTTATACTATTTTGTCCACATTTTCCTTATGTTTATACCAAAAAATTCTTTGTACCAAAAAATTGGTCAATAATAACATTTAATTTGCAAGTTTTAACTCCAAAGTAATTACTTCTGCCTTTCTTGTTTACCTTTACTTCCTCGATTAATTTGAATTTCATTTGGAATTTTGATTCTCTGACCGACCTGTTTTTTCAAGTCATCAACTTTTTGATTTAGTGTGTAGATTTCTTTAAATAAAGCATTAATACTTTTTTTGTTGGGATCGTCAATAACACCTTTAGATATTCCATATGGGTTGAATGATTCGCTTAAATTTCTTGGTTCGATTTTTCTTGCCGGTACTCCGACGTAAGTTATGTTTTCAGGAACATCCTTTAGTACAACTGCATTTGCTCCAATCCTTGAGTTTTTTCCAATTACAACTGGACCTAGAATTTGTGCACCTGATCCTACAATAACATTATCTTTGATAGTTGGATGTCTTTTAATGTTTCTTTGGGAGTCTGAATCTACAGATGGAGAAAGTCCTCCTAATGTTGTCTGTTGATAAATGGTAACATTTTTACCAATAATGGTGGTTTCTCCAATTACTAAACCAGCTCCATGATCTATAAAAAAACCTTCATCAATTGTCGCTGCAGGGTGTATTTCAATTGAAGTTAGAATACGTGAAATGCTACTCATTGCTCTTGCAATAAATTTTAATTTTAACCTCCAAAGAAGATTGCAAAATCTGTGAATTAATGTTGCATGAAAGCCTGAGTATGTAAAAATTATTTCTAGATAATGTCTTGCCGCTGGATCTCTTTTCATAGCAGCCTTTAAGTCAGAATGAATCAGGCTTAATAAACTTTTTGACATAATCAAACTTTTGTATTATACACTAAAGAATTATTATATCCTAACTATTTAGTCAAGTATAAATGCCAGAAATCCACCTAAATGGTCCAGTCGGAAGACTCGAAGCTCGATACACTCATAATAACTTAGCTAACGCACCGTCAGTACTTATTTTGCACGCTCATCCTGGACATGGTGGAAATATGAATAATCCATTATCTCTTCAACTCCATAAATTTTTTTCTGACCTAGGTTTTTCCAGTCTTAGATTTAATTTTAGAGGTGTTGGTAAGTCAGATGGCGAGCATGATGGTAGTGAGGGTGAACTTGCTGACTCTGCAATTGCTCTTGACTGGCTTCAGAATCAAAATCAAGAGTCAAACCAGTACTGGGTTTGCGGCATCTCCTTTGGAGCATGGGTTGGCATGCAGTTACTAATGAGAAGACCTGAAATACCCAAATTTGTATTGATCAGTCCACCTGTTGGTAAATATGATTTTAACTTTCTAGCTCCGTGTCCAGCATCCGGATTGGTAATCTCAGCTGAAAAGGATAATCTCGTTGACAATAGTGCTGTTTTAGATGCAGTTAGAAAACTTAACAAACAAAAATCAATCGAAGTCAAGCATGAACTTATCAAATCCGCGGACCATTTTTTCTCGAACAATGAACAGAAAGTTATTGAGAAAATAAAGAAGTATATTGGAAAAGATTAATTTGGCATATATATTTTCCCAGATATTGAACTTTTTACACAACCAGTAGTGCTTGGAAAAGACGAAGGTAATTTTTTCAAAGTTCTCACAGCAATGTATGCAAAAGCCTGAGATTCAATAAAAAAAGGATTCAATTTGTAATTAAGTGTTGTTTCTACTATGTCACTAGATAAGAGATTCTTAATATCAGACATTAAAGTTTTATTTTTTACCCCACCACCTGAAAAAATCCATTTATCTATATTTAAATTTATTCTTAATTTTAAATTCAACAACTGATAAGCAGTGAAATATGTTAATGTTCTTAAAGCATCAAATTTATTTAAGTTTTTTTTTAAAAACTCATCTAACTTAAAAAATGAATTATCAAATGAAATAGGAAATGGATATCTCAAAAAAGGTTGTTTTTTCCATAGTTTGAGAAGATCCTCCAATAATCTACCATTTTTTGAGAGATTTCCTTTGTCATCAAAATCTTTTTTAAATTTTTTAAGACAAAACTCGTCAATTAATTTGTTTCCGGGCCCAATGTCCGAGGCGAATAATTTTGTCTTGCCTTCTAATAATGTAAAATTTGTAATTCCACCAATATTTACCACCATAATATTTTTGTTTTTTTCTGAGAACTGGCTTTGATGAAATATCGGAACTAATGGAGCTCCCTGACCTTTCATTTTAATATCATTATCTCTGAAGTCAGCAACTATAGATTTGTTAAGACTTTTTGATAAAAAATTGGGTATCCCTAGTTGGATTGATATTCCTTTCTCTGGTTGATGCATAATTGTATTACCATGAATTCCTATTACATCTAAATCTTTCATTTGAGATTTATTTTTAAGTCTAAAATCTTTGATTAGTTTTAAAACTAATTCACTATACTTAAGATTTAAATTTGCGAGTTCATCTGAATCTTTAATTAATTGAAGATTAAAGTTGTCAATTTTATTAATTAATTTTCTAATGCTTTTTTTAAAATTGCTATTAAATTCATAATATTGATCCACTAAAGTTTGTATGTTAAATTTACCATCAGTTTTTATTAGAGAAAAATCAAAGCCATCCAATGATGTTCCACTCATTATACCTAAGGAACAATATTCTTTTTTTTTCATCTTTATTATTATAACCTATTCTCAAATAGTATGTTAAAAGATTTTTACAATTTACTAACAGAGAGAGGGTTCCTTCATCAATCCACCGATGAAAAAGGAATCAAAGAAATTCTATCAAAAGAAACAACAGGTTATATTGGTTTCGATTGCACATCAGACAGCCTGCATGTTGGCTCGCTTTTACCGTTAATGCTTTTGAGACTTTTCCAAAAATGTGGTCACAAACCTATTATCTTAATTGGAGGAGGTACAACATTAATTGGCGATCCATCTGGAAAAGACGAAACAAGAAGAATACTGCACAAAAATGATATTGATTCAAATAAAAAAAAACTTACGGATATATTCAAAAAATTTCTATCTTTCGATAAATCAAAATCAAATTGTGCTTTAATGGTAGATAACTATGAATGGTTGTGCACATTAAATTTAATTTCATTTCTTAGAGACATTGGTAGCAAATTTTCCATCAACCGGATGCTAGGATTAGAGTCCATCAAGCAAAGGCTTAATAGGGAACAACATTTGAGTTTTTTGGAATTTAACTATTCAATTTTTCAAGCCTATGATTTTATGATTCTAAATCAAAAATATAACTGCGAAATTCAATTTGGGGGATCTGACCAATGGGGAAATATTGTTTCAGGCATAGATTTAGTTAAAAAAGAGAAAAATAAGCAAGTTTATGGATTAACCTCTCCACTAGTCACTAGTGCAACAGGAAAAAAAATGGGAAAAACAAGCACGGGAGCTATTTGGCTTTCTGAATCAAAATTATCAGTTATGGATTTTTGGCAATATTGGAGAAATACAGATGATAAGGACGTAATCAAATTTTTAAAACTATTTACTGAGATAGAAAGTCGTGAAATTGAAAATTTCAAAAATTTCAAAGGATCGGGGTTGAATGAATTAAAAGTTTTGTTGGCAAATGAGGTCACTTCACTATGCCACGGTAAAGATAAAGCAAAAAATGTTGAAGTAGAATCCAAAAAGATCAGAGATTCTTTGAATATCGATTCAAGTACAATAGATAAATGTAAGCAAAAAATATCTATTAGAAAAGAAACCCTGGATAAAGGTATTACTCTAAAACAAATCTTAGTTGATCTCAAGCTTTCAAATTCAAACGGTGAATCTAAAAGACTCATTGAACAAGGTGCTGTAAAAATCAACCAAAATATAATAGAAGATAAGGATATTCTTATAACAAAAGAGAATTTTATTGCACATCCAGACAAAAAAAAGTTTTATTATTCAATTGTATTTGTAGGAAAAAAAAAATACGGACTAGTCGAACTAGTCTCCTAAAAAGTTCTTAATTATATTTGGCACAAAAACTGATATTGGGTTGTAGAAAACTTCATATTCACCATCAACCTTTTCAACTTTAAATTTTGCCCCTATTAAACCATCTTCAGGTGAACCAGCAGTTACAATATCGCCTACAATAGGAAATTTTGTAATCAGAGTATTTATAGTATAAGCTGGAATAATTGATCCATTCATTAAAAAATAATCATCATTCATACCAATAACACTGTCGAATTGAATGCCTAGTTCACTTCCCTTTAAAAGACTGTCAACAATCTTAAATTTATCGTTTTCTAGTTTATAATTAGCATTAAAATTGTTAAAAATGATTCCACCGTCCTTTAATTTTTGTGCAAATCCGTCTAATGAAAAAATACTAAAAAAATTAGCAAGAAAAGGTGCGTCAAAAAATACTATATTTTTTCCAGCTATTGCCCCTTCATATTTATCAGAGTTTTCTTTTTTGAAGCCTTCAATTTTTATACTCCCTTTATTGATATTAAAATCTAAATCAAAAATATTGAGCAAACCAGGAATATAATTTGATTCCAGAATAAATTCTTTATCAGCATCTCTATCATTAATTGAAAGTGTGTGAAAATCATTTTCTCCAGCAAAATTAACATTGATTTTCTGAAAAAAATTATTCAATTTTTTAGCATATATGGTTGAGTTTGAAAAATTCATATCTCCAATACTTAAATCATTTATTTTAAAATCTAATTCAAAGTTTTCGATTTTAAAATTATCTTCCTCAAAAATATCAATAGAATTAAGTGACAATTTGTTTGCATTAAGTAGAAATTTATTATTCTCACTTTCATACTTCAAATTGAAATCTTGTTTAGGAGATTTAAAAGTCTGAACATCAAGCTCAATTATTTCACCTAAATTAAAAATTGAATTTACTTCAACATTTAAGTTCCTAGTTTTTATATCTGCAAATCCAGAAAAAGAATTATCATAAGGTCTGACTAGAAACCTTAATTTGCCATTGTTAAAATCCAAATTTGGACCAAGAAAATCTGATTTTAAATTCAAATTTGCAAGATTGCCTAACCCTTCAATTTTTGAAAATCCATTATCATCCTCAAGAATATTATATGATATTTCAGCATTACCCTTTATTATGAAATCACCATTTGGGAAAAAGTACTCAGAAAAAGATGGTTCAATGGTATACTTACCTTTTATTTCGCCTCTAAATCCATCTTTGATATTTGATTGTTCTCCACTAAACTCTGTGTAAGAGTTAAATATCTTACCTCCACCATTGTACATCACTTTTGAATTGTTGATATCAATATTTAAATAAAAGTCTTTTAAATCATAATTACTTAAAATATCTTCGAATGTAGAATCTGTTATAGTAACATTTGAATTGTAAGTAATCTTGTTTGTTGGCAAGTCAACTAAAAGAGGAAATTTTAGATCAAGGTATATCAAAGTATCACCTTTAATGTTCCTCAATTTTGAAAAATTTTTTTTATTTATTGGAGAACTATCAAGATAATTTATTACATCTTGATTGCTTGAAAATATTTCTAACAAAACGTCAGCATTTTCTAAATCAGTGTCCAAATTTTTTAATTTTACAGTTCCGCCTTTAATATTGAGATTTTGAGATTTTCCGGAATTAATAGTAAATATTAACTCATGATTTTTAATTTTGGCAAACCCATTTATATTTTCAATTATCGGCATTGATTCCATGTATCTGATTTTTGTATTTTTAAAATCAAATTTTCCTTTTACATTTTCAACCAAAAAAGTATCATCCTTTTTTAATATATTTAAACTTAACAAAGCATTAAATATTTGACCTTTGGAATTATTTTTCATCCAAACGTGAACTGATTCTTTAAAATCAACTGGCCAAAGATCTAACAACTCATTGACATAAATTTTTTCCACATTTACCAAAAACTTTGCAGAGCTCTTTTGTTTAGGGTCAATTCTTAAAACAAATTTTATTTGAGATTGTAGGTGTTTTAAATTTAATATTATATCTAAAAAATCTTTATTCTTTTCTCCATAAATTTTAGAATTATTAAAACTTATGGTTTCAAATCCTTTATATGTTGGATATTTAAAATTACCACCAAGTTTCAAATTAAAAATCATGTCATCAATTTGTTTATCGTTATTAATTGTAAATTTAGAAGATCCAGACAAATTTAAATTATTGAATGATATGTATTCAAAGTCAAAAATATACTTTACAAAATCAAAATTAAATTTTCTTAATTCAAGACTAATTTCGTTTGCCTTTTCTTTATTTAATACATTAAGTAATAAAAAATTCTCAAATAAATTCATTTCAGAAACTGAAAGATTTAATTCTTCATTATTAAAATTAAAATCAATTGAATATTTTTTTATATCTTGATCATTAATTTCTAGTTTAACTTTAGTATTTGAAATTTGAATATTTGAGAAATTTTTTAAAAACTCAAAGTTTGATTTTAGCTTTTCTATTGTTAAAAAATTATCTTCTTTATTTTGAGATTTTCCTGAAAGTATAATTTTAATGTCTCCATCAAAAACTTTTAAAGATGTTTTAAAAAATTGTTTTTCAAATGTGGGGTCGATAATAATCAAAGTATTTGGAAAATATGAGTCTTCATAAACAAGATCTTCGATTAGTAATTCAAAATTTTTAGTAACTTTATTGAAACTTAAAAATATATCTCCTATCTCCTCAACTTTTACTTTTTCAAAAATTTTACTTTCTCTATCAAAGTAATCTAAGAAGTTTATTTTCAATGGCTTAAGGGATATGATAAATATAAAAGATGAAATTATCGTAAAGAAAAACAAGAAAATTATTGAAATGATAAATGAGAATCTAATTTTTCTTTTTGATTTCATAATATCTTTACTAATATAACTTACATGTTAAAAAACTATACATAAAATGTAATTAATTATGAAAATTGGAGAAAAACTAAAAAATTTAAGATTTATTATTGATAGCGATAATATAATCTCCGCTTCTGATCTTGCTGGAAAGAAACTCGTTGTCTATTTTTATCCGAAAGACGACACACCAGGTTGTACAAAAGAAGCATTAGAGTTTTCAAATCTCAAAAATGAGTTTGATAAAAAAAACGTTAATATTATAGGTGTATCAAAAGACTCTGTCCAAAAACATAAAAAATTTATTTCTAAATATAAATTAAGTCTTAAGTTGGCTTCAGATGAGGATCTTAAAATATGCGAAACCTTTAAAGTTTGGGTGGAAAAGTCAATGTATGGAAAAAAATATATGGGTATTGAAAGATCCACTTTTTTGTTCGATGAAAATCTGCATCTCATTAAATCGTGGAGAAAAGTCAAAGTTAATGGACATGCAGAAGAAGTTTTAAACTCTTTAGACTAACTAAATTTTATCAATTGATTTTCTAAAAAGAAATCAATCTTTCCATCAAGCACACCACTTGTATCAGAAATTTGCTTATTTGTTCGATGATCTTTCACCATTGTATAGGGTTGAAGAATATATGACCTTATTTGGTTACCCCAACCAATCTCACCTTTTTGATCTCTATTTTTTTTATTTTCCTCCTCTTCCTTAATTATTTGTTTCTCGTATAATTTTGATTTAAGCATCTCAATTGCTAATGACTTATTCCTGTGTTGAGATCTACTACTTTGGCATTGAACTGAAATTTTTGTGGGTAAATGCGTAATTCTTATTGCACTGTCTGTTTTGTTGACGTGCTGCCCGCCAGCTCCTGACGCTCTAAAAGTATCTACTTTAATATCTTTGTCAGAAATTATAATTTCAACGCTATTATCGATCTCAGGATAACAATAAACTGAAGCAAAACTTGTGTGTCTTCTGGACTGAGAGTCAAATGGAGAAATCCTTACAAGTCGGTGCACGCCATTTTCATATTTTAACCATCCATATGAATTTTCCCCGCTTACTTTAAACGTTAAAGATTTGTATCCAGCTTCGTCACCAACATTTTGATCAACTAATTCTGTATTAAAACCTCTTGAATCACACCATCTTGAATACATTCTAAATAAAATTGCTACCCAATCCTGAGACTCAACTCCGCCAGCTCCAGAATGAATTTCTACTAAAGAATTGTTGGAATCAGCTTTTCCAGTCAAAAGAGTTTCTAAATAAAGTTTTGTTAAATTTTTTTCAATTGTAATTAATTCACTTTTTAAATCATTAAGAAGATTTTTATCGTTGCTGTTATGTGAAATTGTAAGTAGCTCTCTGGTATCTATGAAATTTTGCTCATTATTGCCAATAGAGTTCAAAAAATTTATCAGGAAATTTTTTCTTTTCATATCTCGATTTAGAAGATCGTGATTTTTCCAATTTTCTTGATCTTGAAGCCTTGAATCAATTGATCTTAGTTCATCTTCTAGGCCTTTTTTTTCAAACAAACCCCCTTAGGTTCTCTAATAAACCTTGCAACTTAGTAATCAAATCTGAATTTTCAATACTCATCAATAAAATCCTCTTAAATCAAATTTATTACTCTTGTTATCATTGTTTTGATCAAAGTCAAAATCAAAGTTACTTTTAAATGCCTCCGTAATGAAGTCTGTGTTAGTAGGTTTTCCTGAAACTAAATCAACATTTATAAACTTTATATTTTCTGGAATTACAAATGGTTGAGGGGTGTGTTTCTTATGAATTTTCTTCATTAAATCGTGAAAGATTGGCGCTGCAACTTTTGATCCGGTTTCAAATTTTCCTAGAGACTTAGGAACATCATAACCAACAAATACGCCTATAGTAATCTCTGAATTGTACCCTACAAACCATGCATCCTGGTTATTATTTGTCGTTCCTGTTTTCCCTGCTACTTGAAAATCGAAGTTGTTTATATTTTTTGCAGTTCCTCTTTGAATAACTCCCATTAAAAATGAAGTCATCTGGTATGCTGATTCACTTGAAAAAACATTTTTTTTATTATTTTTAATTTTAGGTATTTCAAAATTATTAATTTTTGATGTCTCCAGATCAGATTTAATTGAAATATTACAATTTAAACACTTTCTTTTGTCACCTTTAAATAAAAAATTCCCATTATTATCATATATTGCATCTATTATAACCGGATCTATTTTTTTACCTCCATTAGCTAAAGTCGCGTACGCTGATGTAATCTTAATTAATGAACTTTCAAGAGAGCCCAAGGAACTTGATATTAAGGGTGGAAACTTTTCATAAATTCCAAGATCTGTTGAAATTTTTGCAATTTTATCAAGACCAATTCTATCCGAAAGTCTTACTGTCATTAAATTTCTAGACTTTTCAATACCAAGTCTTAATGTACTCAATCCGTAAAATTTATCACCATAATTTGTTGGACGCCAAATACCGTCTTTTGAATAATCATCGATAACAAATGGAGCATCAAGCACTTTTGTAACTGGAGAATATCCATTTTCCAGTGCTGCGAGATAAACTATCGGCTTAAAAGATGAACCAAGTTGTCTCTTTGCCTGTGTTGATCTATTAAAAGAAGAACTTGAATCATAACCACCTACCATGGCTAAGATTCTTCCAGTCTTATTTTCTAACACAACAAGCCCACCGTTGACTTTTGGAATTTGACTTAAATGATAAGTTTTAGTTATTTCATCAAATTCTAATACAATAACATCGCCTACTTTAAATTTTTTCTGCATTTGAAAATTTTTATCTCTGATAAGTTTTACATTGTCAAAACCAAGCTTTACTTTTTTTTTATCACTTAATAAAATTTTTACGAATTTTTCATTAGTTTTTGTGACAACTCCAATTTGTTTATCAAACAAACCTTCCGGCTTTTTAAATTGTTCAATTTGTTTAACAAAATTTTTTTTTACTTTAAAATTTGTAAGTGGACCCTGCCAACCTTTTCTATTTGAAAATTCATCAATTCCTTTTCTAAAAGATTCTTCAGCTTGAAGTTGAATACTTTCGTCTAAACTCGTCATAATTGTCATTCCACCATCATAAAGTTTACTTTCGTTAAACATCGAAATAATTTCTCTTCTAACCTCCTCTTTGAAGAATGAAGCCTTATTATTTAGAATTTTTTTGGTTTTTAAGAGTTTTATAGGTTTGCTTATAATCATATCGTATTCTGAAACCTCAATAAAATTTTCATCTAGAAGTCTTTTGAGAACCCAATTTCTTCTTTTTAAAGCTTTAATGGGGTTTTTATAGGGATTATAAGTTGAAGGGGCTTTTGGAAGAGCTGCCAGCATAGCCATTTCGTCTAATTCAAGATTAGATAATGATTTATTAAAATAATTTAGTGACGCTGACCTAATTCCGTATGAACCATTACCCAAATAAATCTCATTAAGATAAAGTTCCATAATTTTTTCTTTTTTAAGAACCTTTTCCATTCTTAATGCTAGGATAATTTCTTTTATTTTTCTGCTATAAGAAATCTCATTTGTTAATAAAAAGTTTTTGGCAACTTGTTGTGTAATAGTTGAAGCACCCTCTGGTCTTTTATTACTAAATGTTTTGAGAACATTTTTTAGAAAAGCTCTAAAAATTCCTTTAATATCAATTCCAACATGGTTATAAAAATTCACGTCCTCTGATACTAAAAAACAATTGATTAATTCAGTCGGAATTTCTTCGTATTTTGCAAAGATTCGATTTTCATTTGAATAGTCCTCTAAAAAATTCCCATTAGATGTAAAAATTTTAGATACTAATCTTGGTTGATAGTAAGAAAGTTTATCAAAATTTGGAAGATCTTTCCCAAAATTATAAGCTATAAAAATTAAAAAAAAGAAGGCAGATATTGTACCAATTGAAAATAACATAAAAAAATTTTTTAAATACCTTCTCATCTTAAATCCTTAAATATCATTTTTTTCTTTCCAATTAAAATAATTTATAATAGCTTTTACTATTTTATCAGATAATTTTCTTTGATAATCCTCTGAAATTAATAATTTTGAATCTTTTTTATTGGATAAATATCCCATTTCCAGGAGCACAGAGGGTATGTCGAGAGATTTCAATACTGCAAATCCAGCTGAGCGGTGGGTTCTTTGAAGAAGATTAAAATCATTTTCAAAGGATTTAATCAAAAATTTTACTAATAAACTAGACTGATTCAAAGTATCCCGTTTTGTCAGGTCTAAAAGTATTGAAGTAACTTCAGAAGTTTCCTCAGACAAATCTACGCCATCAATTAAGTCTGACTTATTTTCCCTTCTTGCAAGAGCTTCAGCTTCTTTATCAGAAGCTCTCTCTGAGAGGGTATATAGCGATATACCCCTAGCTCTTGAGTTTCTATTGAAGTCAGCATGTAAAGAAATAAAAATATCAGCATTGTTTTTTTTGGCTATTCTTGTTCTACTTCTTAGTTTTAAAAAAAAATCTTTATCTCGAGTCAGAATGACCTTATAGTCAGTCCTTTCTTCAAATCTTTTTTTAAGAAGTAAGCCTACTTTTAAGGTTATGTTTTTCTCAAGATTTTTAAAAATGCCAACTGCACCAGAGTCTTTACCTCCATGCCCAGGATCAATAATAATTATTTTTCTTTTTTTTTTCTTTGAAGAATAATCAATAACAATTCTTGAGTGAAATTCCTTTTTTTTTTTAAGTAAGTAAATATTTGTAGAGAAAATCTTTTTATTAAAATTCAACGATAATTTTTTAAACTCTTTATTATAGGCAATATCACCTAAATCATTTTTAGTTTTAAATTTTTTATTTACTTCTATCTGATCTTTAAAAAAAATCTCAATCTTCTTGTCGTAAACTTTCGAATCAAACGAAGTATCTCTAGTAAGATCAAGTACTATTCTTTTTACTTCACCATTTGAACCAAATCTTAAATTTACTAATTCAATAGAATATGCTTGATTAGGATAAATAATAAAAAGAAAAATAAATTTAATAAAATAAATCAATTTTAAAAACATATAGTTATACTAAATATAGTGTTTTTTTTTTAAAAAAATCAATATCTTCCATGATTTTTTTTAATTTATGTGCAATACTGCAATAATAATGTAGATAAAACTTAAGAATTTATAAGGATTACAAAATGAAGAAGAAAATGTTAATTGATGCATCTCACAAAGAAATTACTCGAGTTGCTATAATTGAAAAAAATAATTTAATAGATTACGAGTCTGAAAAAATTAAAAACGAAAGAATCAAAGGTAATATTTATTTAGCAAAAATTGTTAGAGTTGAACCATCGCTGCAGGCTGCATTTGTTGATTATGGAGGAAATAAACACGGATTTCTCGCATATAATGAAATTCATCCTGATTATTTTAAGATCCCAACTTCTGATAAAAAAAAATTGCTAGAACAAGAATTAGAAGCCTCTAAAACTGTTCCAATTGAAGAGGATGAGGAGGACTTTGAAGATCAACAAATCAACAACGAGACAAATGTAAATCTGCACAACAAACCCCATGAGTCTGATCAACAAAGAGGTTTCCTCTCAAAAGTATTTGATTTCTTTAATTATAAACCTTTAGAAGAATTTCCTGTACAAAGAATTAGAAAAAGAAAAAAGTTCAGACCTTCTCAAAAAAGATCTCAAATTATTTTTCACAGAAAATATAGCATTCAGGAGGTAATTAAAAGTAATCAAGTAATATTAATTCAGGTTGTTAAAGAGGAAAGAGGGAATAAAGGGGCTGCAGTCACAACAAGATTATCATTAGCTGGAAAATATTGTGTCCTAATGCCTAATACAAATAAAGGTGGGGGTATATCAAGAAAAATTGAAGACTTAAAATTGAGAAAAAAATTAAAAGATCTTTTAAACAAATTAAATATAAAAAAAGGTATGGGCGTTATTATAAGAACAGCTGGGCAAATAATGGGAATAAAGGAAATTAAAAGAGATTATAATTCCCTTATAAAGCTTTGGAATGAAATAACATCCAAAACAATAAAATCCAATGCGCCATGTCTTATTCATGAGGAGGATAACATTATTAAAAGATGTATAAGAGATTATTTTGATTCCTCCTTTGATCAAATTTTAATTAATGACAAAGAAACACTTAAAAAATCGAGAGAAATTGTTAAACAATTTATGCCGAGTTCTTTAAAAGCAGTAAAAAATTATGCTGATAAAAAACCACTTTTTTCTTGCTTTGGACTTGAAAAAAAAATTATAAGCATAAATAATCCAATCGTTAATTTGAAATCTGGAGGATATCTTGTAATAAATCAAACAGAGGCCCTTGTCTCTATTGATATCAATTCAGGCAGATACACGAAACAACGAAATATAGAAGACACAGCTTTTAAGACAAACTTAGAAGCTTCAGAGGAAATTAGCAAACAATTGCGAATAAGAGATTTAGCTGGATTAATTGTAATAGATTTTATAGATATGCTTGACAGAGCTCATAACATTAAAGTTGAAAGAAAATTTAAAGAATGTCTCAGAGAAGATCGAGCAAGGATTCAAGTTGGCAGAATAAGTAACTTTGGATTATTAGAGCTTTCTAGACAAAGATTAAAAGTAACCACTGATACGGTTATGTCCTCTAGATGTCACACTTGTAACGGTTATGGTAGTATAACATCGCTAGATTTTTTACATGAGCAATTAATAAAAGTTTGTAATGAGTATTCCCTCAATGCCATTTATAAAAATATTTTTCTTCTTACAGGTAAACAATTGTATGACTTAATTTTAAAAAAAGCTGAAAATAATATGCAATATTTACTTTCTAAAAAAGTCATAGTTACTCACTATCCTAATTTAAAAAATAATGAATTTTTGATTTGTTCAGCAACTGAAGTTTTATATAAAAGTTGTCATGAAAGCAATAATATTGAAAATTTCACTGATTATTTAATAAACTCAAATAATGATTTCGAGAAAAAAGATTTTCAAGAAGACGATAATAACCTTAAAGCTAAAAAGAAAAGAGTTAGTTACAGAGCGAAAGCAAATGACTTTGAGAAGAAAAAAAATCTAAAAAAAACTGAATCACCTATAAATAAAAACAAAAACCAAAATGATAGTTTAGAACAGATAAAGGTATTATCAAAAAATAAGGATAAGAAAATAGAAAAAAGACAAGGTTGGTGGAGTCAATAGTTCTTTTTAAACCAACTGTGAATCTTTTGCACAGCTTCGAGAACTAAGTTTTGTTTTGATGAAAAAGATAATCTGACAGTCCTTGAGCCAAATTTCTTGTCAAAATCTATACCAGGCGTTAAAACCACACCAGTATCATGCATCAACTTATTAACAAATTTGAACGAATCTAGTTTAGTATTTTGTATATCAAGGTAAAAATAGAAAGATCCTTGTGGTTCACTAAATTTAATTAAAGGAATACTTTTTAATATTTTCAAAACTTCGTTTCTTGTAGAATGGTATACTTTAACAATTTCGTTTAATTCATTTATTGAATCAAATACTTTCAAAGCAGCGTATTGTGCAATGTTTCCTGATGAAATAAAAAGATTTTGCGATAATTTTAAAAAATTTTCTTTTAATTCATTTGGAATTATTGCCCAACCAAGTCTCCACCCTGGCATGCAAAAAAACTTAGAAAAGCTATTAATGACTATTGCTTTATCTCCATAATTAAGCATCGACTTAATTCGTTTTCCATATTCAATTCCGTGATAAATTTCATCTGATATCAAAATTACTTTTTTTTTCTTGCAATGTTCGTAAACGAATTTTAATTCACTATCTGTGAATGTCTGACCATTAGGATTATTAGGGTTTGATATAATAAGTCCGTCAATTTTTTGCTTAGAAATTAAAGAAAGATCAATTTTGTCAATATTTTTATTGTCAGGAAAAATTTCCACCACATCAATATTTAGAGATTTAAGTATATTCCTGTAAGCTGGATATACTGGATTAAATATTCCTACCCTAGAACCTTTATCGAAACATGATAAAAAAGTTAATAAAAATGCCCCAGAAGAACCCGTTGTTATAAAGATTTGCTCAGAATTTATTTTTAAATTATATCTATATTTATAAAATTTTGAAATTTTCTCTCTTAGTTCTTCTATTCCATTTGAAGGTGTATAACCAGGAAGTGAAAGTCGCGATAATCTTGAAGCTTCTTTTAAAACAACTTTTGGAGTTTTCGGAATTGGTTCACCCAATTCTAGATGAAAGATTTTTTTTCCGTTCGCTTCAAGTTTATTGGCATTGTATAATAATTCCATAACATAAAACGAATCTATATTGGATCTATTAGCTGGAAGATATATTCTGTTTGTCATTCGAAAATACTAAGTTAAATTAAACTAATTTTTATGAGAATACTAATAACTTTTGTAATAATTTTTTTCTATAGTTCTATTAAAGCTACTTCAATAAATGTGATTAGAGATGCTGAGATAGAAAATCTTTTAAAAGATATTAGTAAAATACTTGTAAAAGGAACACAACTCGAAAATGATGTTTTAACCTTTTATTTAGATAATCAAAAATTTATTAATGCTTTAGTGACTCCTGATAAAAAGTTTTTTTTTACAACTGAATTGTTACTAAAAAGTAAAAATGTTGAAGATGTCGCAGGAGTTATTTCTCACGAAATTGGACATATTATCGGTGGGCATTTTCAAAAAAGACAAAAAAAAATGGAAAGAAATTCCGTTATAAATATTTTATCTTCCATTCTCGCAGTCGGAGCAATTGCTGGTGGTGCTTATGATGCTGGATCAGCAATATTAATGGGTGGACAGCATCTTAGTGCTGCAAGAATGTTAGCTTTTTCTCGATCTCAAGAATCTTTAGCAGATCAAACTGCCATAAGATTGCTAAAAAGAAATGGTTTCTCACTTCAAGGATTGATTAATATTTTTGGTGAAATTCAGAGAAATGAAAAATTAAGAAAAATAAACCCATATTTTCTTACTCACCCACTTTCAACAGAGAGAATCAGAAATATAAGGATTAATTTTGAAAATCAAAAAATAAAAAAATATGTAAAACTTAACACTAGATTTAAGTTGGCAAAAGCTAAACTAAATGGATTTTTTTTAAAAAAAGAACAAATAGATTTCCTGTACCCAAAATTAATAAATTTAGAGAGTTACTATGCACATGCTCTGCATAATTATAGAATTGGAAAAATTGATTTAGCCATGAAATATATAGATAAATGTATTCAAAAAGATAAAAAAAATCCCTATTTTTATGAACTCAAAGGTCAGATGTATTATGAAAGAGGAAATTTTCAAAATGCAATAAAATCATTTTTAATTTCTAAATCCATATTACCTAATGAAAAAGGGTTTGAATTGTTTTTAGCTAAATCACTTTATCACAGTAATATTAAAGACAACCAAAAGAAATCGATACAACTTTTATTGAAATATGTAAAAAAAGATGAATTTCCCATTGAAGCGTGGCATTATTTAGGGTTAAATTATGGAAAGTTAAAAAAACTAGACTATTCCTCATATGCATTTGCGGAAAAATATTTGTTAACCGGAAAGATTGAAAATGCTAAAATTCACCTTGATAGAGCGACAAAAATAACCAAAGATCCTATTCTTAAAAAAAAATTATCAGACCTCAATTATGAGATGAAAAGAAGAAAAAAGTGAAAAATATTGTAATTATTAATGGTCCTAACTTAAATTTACTTGGAGAAAGAGAAATAGAATTATACGGCACAAAGACTCTTAAAGAAATAGAGGAAGAGTGTTGTAAAATATTTAAAAACGACAAATTAAATTTAGATTTTTTCCAAAGCAACTCAGAAAGTGAAATCATTGATAAAATTCATATTTGTAAAAGTTATGATGGAATGATAATTAATGCTGGAGCATTCACACATACTTCAATTGCAATTCATGACGCACTAAAAATGATTAAAATTCCAAAAATTGAGGTACATATTTCGAATATTTACAACAGAGAAGAGTTTAGAAAAAATTCTTTTATAAGTCCGGTAGTTAATGGTATTATAGCTGGATTTGGTACTCAAGTTTATCAAGTTGCAATTAGCTCATTAAAATATTTGTAAAATGAAAAAACAAGATAAGAAAATAATTGATGATGTCGACTTTTTATCACAATTAATGGAAAGAAATAATCTGAATGAATTGGAAATTTCCGACGGTAAAGTTTCTTATAAATTAAAAAAGAATCAAAATGAAATTAAAAAAAATACAAATTTCAAAAAAGTCGTTGATACTTCTCATAAAGCACCAAGTGATCAAAAGTCAGAAACATCACTAAAATCACCGTTAGTTGGAACAGCGTATTTAAGCCCAGAGCCAGGCGCAAAACAGTTCATCGAGATTGGTCAACATGTAAAAATTGGTCAAGTTCTTTTAATAATTGAGGCCATGAAAACAATGAATGAAATAGTTGCTGATAAAAATGGTACCGTAAAGAAAATATATGTTAAAAATGAAACTCCAGTCGAATTCGGCGAACCTCTTATCTTAATTGAATAATGCTTAAAAAAATTCTAGTTGCTAACAGAGGCGAAATTGCTCTAAGAATTCTAAGAGCATGTAAAGAGCTCGACATCAAAACAGTCGTTGTCCATTCTACAGCAGACGAGAAAGAAATGTTTGTAAGATTGGCTGATGAGAGCGTTTGCATTGGTCCCCCACAAGTCAAAAATTCTTATTTAAATATTCCTTCAATAATTTCAGCAGCAACAATTGCTAACGTTGACGCAATTCATCCTGGAATTGGAATGTTATCAGAAAATTTCAGTTTTGCAAAAATTGTAAATGATCATGGGTTCAAGTTTATTGGTCCAAAATATGATCACATTGAAAAAATGTCTGACAAAGTAAAAGCAAAAAATTTTGCTAAAGAATTAGGGCTTCCAATTATTCCAGGAAGTAAAAAAAATATTAAAAATTTCTCAGAAGCAAAGACTATTTCGAAAGAAATTGGATATCCAGTTTTAGTGAAAGCAACCAATGGGGGGGGAGGAAGAGGAATCAAGAAAGTTTATAATGAAAGTGAACTAAAAGATAATTTTTTATTGGCAAAAAAAGAAACAATTCAAAGTTTTGGTAATGATAATGTATACATCGAAAAGTTTATTGAAAATCCAAGACACATAGAAGTACAAATCATTGGAGATAATAATGGAAATTTAATTCATGTAGGAGAGAGAGAATGCTCCATTCAGAGGAGAAATCAAAAAATCATTGAGGAATGTCCTAGTCCTGCAATTAGTGAAAAAGAAAGACAAAAAGTCTGTAATATTACCCTGAATGCATTCGAAAAAGTGGGTTACCAGAATTTAGGAACTGTTGAATATCTTTACAGTAAAGGAAATTTTTTTTTCATTGAAATGAACACCAGACTTCAAGTAGAACACACAATAACTGAAGAAGTATTTAATATTGATATTGTAAAAGAACAAATAAATGTAGCCTCTAACGGCAAACTATCATTAAATCAGAATGATATACAAAAAACTTGTCACTCTATTGAATGCAGGATTAATGCGGAGAATCCAATCACAATGTTTCCTTCAACTGGGTTAGTTAAAACTTACCATCCACCAGGTGGTCCAGGGATAAGGATTGATTCACTTCTTTATTCAGGTTGTAGTGTTACCTCCTTTTACGATGGTTTAGTTGCAAAAATTATTTCAAAAGGAAAAAACCGAGGAGAATGCATTATGAGGCTTAAAAGAGCCTTAGATGAATACGTTATTGAAGGTATAGAAACTAATATTCAAGTTTTAAAAAAAATTTTAAGTCATCAGGAATTTTTGGAAGCAAAATTTGATATTAATTGGTATGATAGGTTGAATTCTTAAATTATGTTTTTGTCAACTGATCTTGTTCTTAAAGCCTACGAAAAAGGAATATTCCCAATGTCAGATTCAAACTTCGATCCTTACATATATTGGGTTGAACCTAAAGAGAGAGGTGTTATAGATTTAAAAGAATTTAAAGTTTCTAAAAGTCTAACTAAGCTGATAAAAAAAGAAACTCATACCATAGAAATCAATTTGAATTTTGAAAAAGTAATTAACCTTTGTGCGAAAAACAAAAAAAGAAAAAATTCCTGGATTAATAAGCAAATTATTGAAAATTACACAAAGCTTCACAAATTAGGTTTTGCCAAATCAATTGAATGTTATTTTGATAAATCATTAGTTGGTGGGTTGTATGGAATTATTGTTGGAGGAATCTTTTGTGGGGAAAGTATGTTTAGCATAAAAGAGAACGCAAGTAAGATTGCTTTAACTTATTTAGCTGCATTACTGAAACAGGGGGGATTTAAATTTATAGATACCCAATTTTATTCTGATCATTTAAAGCAATTCGGCACTAAAAAGATTTCTAGAAATAAATATTTAAAATTACTCAAAGATAATAAACTCATAGATAATCTGACTTTTCCAGAACGACTTGAAAATAATGTTTTAGATTACTTTAAATAGATTTTTTATTATTTAGAAAAATGGGGTCTTCAATAAGACATTTTTCAAGCTTTATATCATAAATTGGATTGTTAGGTGAATTTAAATATTGAGTTGATTTAAAAATCCATCCTAAAAAAACTTCCTCTTTACTAAATTTATTTTTTAGCTTATGGCTAACGAGAGCTATCTCATCATTTTTCCCTTCATTTTCTACTTTGACACATCTGTGAATTATAATACTTGAATTAAAAAGTTCGATTGTTTGAGAAAGCGGAGTAATGAAATAATTTTTTTCGTTTGTAGTTTTATTTAAAATCCTTAAAACCGCGCCTTGACACTCAACTTCTTGGGCAATTAGTGAGCTGAAATTTATTAGAATTAAAGATATTAAATTAACTACGAAACTCATTCTTTGCCAATTGAAAACTCTAAACTATTCATAAGTTTTATAATTTTTTTTTTAAAATCTTTTTCGTCACAACCTATCAAAATTGCGTCATCATAAGCATTCTGAAGAACTGAACAAATCTCAATAAAATTTTCGTTTAGAACTTTGTTGGTCTCTTCACATGAAATTATTTTATTATTTTTGTCAATCCATAAAAATTCTTTGTCATTCACTTTATTCATACTTATTGAGTTGCTAAAAAGATTATTCTGCTGACCTGATCCTCAATTGATTCAAAATCTTTAACATTTTTAATTTCACTATTAGCTTTTAAAAAATTTTTGTTGTCTCTGTTAATTGGTGTAATTGACAAATATTTATTTCCAAGAATACCATCATTTGAAACTTCAATGCTTACTTCCTCAGGAATATTAATTGTTGAATAGACTTTAAAAGTTACTTCTGCAAAGTATTCTTTATCAAGTCTAACATTACTTACAACTCCAATCTTTACACCACTCAGTTTTACATCATTCCCTATCATTATTCCCCCTACCTTTATAAACTTGGCTTTTAAAAGATAATAATCTTCAGATTTTTCATCTGAGTTGACATCTATGAATTTTAATAGAAAAGAAAAAGCGATCAAGAATGTGACCCCACCTAAGATTGTTTCAATATAATTTTGTTTCATAATCCTTTATTTTTTTCACCAATTAATATTATTTTTCCCAAAAGTTCTTCTATAACAATCGAGTCCTCAGCATAAGAAAATTTTTCTCCGTTTTTTAGATACACATCGTTACCACCAACTTCAATTAACAGGAATTTTTTTCCAAAAAGTCCATCTGTTTGAATTGAAACAGATGAATCATCTGAAATTCTTAAATTTTTATTTACGTTAACTGATATTTGAGGATAATTGTCTTTAATGAATATTTCTTTGACTTCGCCTACTTTTATACCAGAGATGACAACATCTGTTCCAACCGAGACTCCATCGATTTTGTTAAACGTTGCAAAATAGCTATTAAAATCCCCCCCTTCTCCGTTCTTTTCAGTAAAAACAAGGTTGATCAGAATTATAAAAGTAATAATTCCGTAAAAAAACTTTTTTATTCTTATTTTTTTTTCGGTTTCCATATTGAATATAAATTTTTGATTTTTGATGAATCCTTTTTATCTTTGTACTCATAGGCAAAAGGAGTACCAGTCAGATTTGGGGTGTGTTCTTTAGTCCAGAATGGTTTGTTAGCTTTAATGTCTGGAACATCGTCAGTAATGTGATGAAGCCATGCATTCCATTCTTGAGGTATTTTACTTGCCTCAACATTTCCCTTATAAATGACAAATCTTCGTTTCCTAAAGTTATTTTTTTGAGAAGTTTGTTGTTTTTGAAAATATTGATTTCCATAATTGTCCACACCAATTTTTTTTGCAAAAAAGTTACAATATATTTTAAAAAACCAAGAATTATATGATAAGCTCATGATATTATTTATAATTATATTATTTCATGAATAAATATAACGATTTAAAAAACTTTATCGACAACTTTGTTGAAAAAATTAACCATCATTTGATTAATACAAATCAAAAAAATGTAAAACGTGCATTGAAAAAGGTTGATAATGATAAAGAAATTTTAATGAATCAAATAAAAAATATTTTAGGAAATGACATCGATAAAGTCGATTCAGCTAATAGAAGGAAACTTCCACACAGAAGAAAAGGGTATACGCAAAAAGCATCTATCAATAAACACAAGGTTTATTTAAGAACCGGAGAATATATGGACGGGTCAATAGGTGAAATATTTATTGATATGCATAAAGAGGGTGCAGCGTTTAGAAGTTTAATGAATAATTTTGCAATAGCAGTTTCAATAGCGCTACAGTATGGAGTTCCATTGGAAGAATTTGTTGAGGCCTTTACTTTCACAAGATTTGAACCAAGCGGTCAAGTTCATGGTAATACAGAAATAAAGTTTTCGACATCAGTACTTGATTATATTTTCAAAGAATTGGCTATATCATACCTTGGAAGAGACGATTTTAGTAATCAAGATCAGAACCAAACTACTGAACTTTTTCCTGACGAAAATATAAATAGTAAAAAGAAAGATGCTGAAATTGTCTTAAAAGAATTTACAAGCAAAGGTTATATAAGAAAAAAGGTTTTTGACAACAATCTTACTTTAATTACCAATGAAAATGAAAAATCTCAAACTAAGAAAATCCAGAATGACTACAAATTTGAAGGCGATCCTTGTGACAAATGCGGAAACTTTACAATGTATAAAGAATCAAAAAAATTTAAATGTTTAACTTGTAATCACGAAATTAATGAATGATTTTTATGAAAAAAAATTAAACGAATGCAATATAAAAAGATATCTTCCAAAAAACAACTCACTAGCAAATTATCTTCCATTTTTATTAAGCAATAATTTCGTATTTATATCAGGGCAACTTCCAATGACTGAGAGAGGAATTGAATCGCCTGGGAAAATAAAAAAAAAAGTAGTTTTAAGTAAATATAAAAAAGTAATGGAAATTACAACTTCAAATCTTTTGTGGAATTTAAATGATTGTGTTAAAGATTCAAAGAAAAAGATAATTGATATTAAGTGCTGTTCTATCAAGGGTTATTTTAATTGTGACCAAGAATTTGAAGATCATTCAACTTTATTAAATTTTACATCAGATTGTATTATAAAAGTACTAGGTCCAAATGGAAAACATAGCAGAGTCGCAATAGGTGTTTCGAGTTTACCGAAAAACTCTCCAGTTGAAATTGAAGGAATATTTTCTATTTCATATATAAGTTAAATGAAAATTGAAATAATTTCTTCTATTAAAGATGCAGAAAATTTTTGTAAAGCAAATTTTTCTGACAATTCACCTTTTTTGAAGTACAGTTTTTTTAAGTTATTAGAAGATTCTAAATGTACTGATGAAAATTCTGGTTGGATTCCTCAACATTTTGTTTTTAAAGAAAATAATGAAATAGTTGCATTTGTACCAAATTTTAAAAAACTTAATTCAAATGGCGAGTACATCTTTGACCATATGTTTGAAAACGCATATTATCAAATTGGACTAAATTATTTTCCAAAATACCTATCAGGCATTCCATTTACTCCGGTAACGAGGCTCAAATTTATTTATTCAAAAAATTCTATCGACCACGATAAAGTCATTGATCTTATTCTTAAAGTTTTAAAAGATAAGAATATATCTTCATTTCATGCAAATTTCATTGATTGCGAAATTTCAAAAAAACTGGAAAGATATAAATTTTTAAAAAGGATTGGTATACAATACCACTGGGTAAATGACTCTTTTTCTGATTTTAATGATTTTCTAAACTCAATGAAAAGTAGAAAGAAAAAAACAATAATTAAAGAAAGAAGGTTTCTTAAGGATTATGGAGTTACATTCATAAAAAAAGAGGGAGAAATGGTTAATGAAGAAGATGTTAAAAACCTATATTCTTGTTATCTCAATACAATAGAAAAAAAATGGTCCAGGCCATATCTAAATTTTAATTTTTTTAAAGGTCTTATTAGTACAAAAACTGAAAAAAAAATCCTACTTATTTCAGCTTATAAAAATAAAAGGTTATTAGGATGTTCTATCCATTTTATTGGCAATGAAATACTTTACGGGAGATATTGGGGATGCACTGAAAATGTTCCCTATTTGCATTTTGAGTTATGTTATTATCAGGCCATCGAATATGCAATAAAGAATAAGTTACAAAAAGTTGAGGCTGGCGCTCAAGGTGAACACAAAATTTCTAGGGGGTATTTACCTAATCTCACTTACAGTAACCACTGGTTCAACAATGAGACTTTGAGCAAACCTATCCAAGATTTTCTTGAAAAGGAAAATAAAAAAACTGTGGAAGTAGCAGATTATTTATCAAAGTTCTCACCTTTCAGCGAAAACGGTAACTAATTTTTTTTTTTTATCAGTAAAAGAAAATTTAAAAGCTCTCACTTTATTGCAGTAATCTACTTTTATATGGCTTAATTTGTCATTTTTCTTCAACATAATATCGGCAAGTGGAAGTTTAATTTTTTCTTCGATCACCCTAGCCATTGGCCTTGCTCCGTTAATACTGTTAAAACCAAGTTGCAAAATCTTCGATTTAGCTTTTTCATTAATGCTTAAGGTAATGTTTTTATTTATTAGAATTGATTCTAGTTCCATTAAAAACTTTTCAACTACCTTAATGGCATTTTGTTTATTCAACATTTCGAAATTCACAATTGAGTCTAGTCTGTTTCTAAACTCGGGGCTGAAAAATTTAGAAATGGCCTTTTGATTATCATCTTTAACATTTTCGCCCAAAAACCCTACTTTCTCTTTCACAATTTCCTCTGCACCAATATTACTGGTCATAATTAGGATCACATTTGTAAAATCTACTTTTTTTCCAAGATGGTCTGTTAGTTTGCCATAGTCCATGACTTGAAGTAAAATATTGAAAAGATCAGGGTGTGCTTTTTCTATTTCATCCAGTAGAACAACCGAATATGGATTTTTATCTACTGCATCAGTTAAAAGTCCACCTTGATCGAATCCCACGTATCCAGGAGGAGCTCCAATAAGTTTGGATACGCTATGCCTTTCCATATATTCAGACATGTCAAATCTTATAAAATTCATCTTCATAGTGTTTGCTAACTGTTTAGTTAGCTCTGTTTTTCCAACTCCAGTCGGACCCGCAAATAAAAAAGAGCCTATTGGTTTCTCATTATTTCTCAATCCAACTTTTGAGAGTTTTATGCATGAGGAAACAATCTTGATGGCTTTGTCCTGACCAAATATTAGGGTTTTTAGATCTCTTTCTAAACTTTTAAGTTTAACTTTATCATCTGATTTAATACTATTCTCAGGAATATTGGCTATCTTTGAAATAGTCTTCTGAATGTCTAACTTACATATATTTTTAGATAATCGAGAGTCGTTTATTTTAATGGCTGCGGCTGTTTCATCTAAAACATCTAGCGCATTATCTGGAAGTTTAAGATTTATCAAATATTTTTTTGAAAGATTAACAGCTTCTTTAGAACAATCTTCATCAAATTTCACGCCATGATAACTTTCGTAGTAAGATTTAAGACCATCGAGAATCTTTATGGAATCCTCTATTGAAGGTTCATCAACATCAATCTTCTGAAACCTTCTACATAAAGCCCTGTCTTTTTCAAAGTAGTTTCTGTATTCACTGTAAGTAGTTGAACCAATACATTTAAAATTTCCTTTTGTAAGAGCTGGTTTTAATATATTGGAAGCATCCATTGAACCTGAGCTTGTTCCACCAGCACCTATAAGTGTGTGAATTTCATCAATAAATAAGATATTGCTCTCAAATTTATGAAAAAAATCAATAACTTTTTTTAAACGTTCCTCAAAATCACCCCTAAACTTCGTGCCCGCTAATAAGGCACCTAAATCGAGTGAATAGATTTTTGAATCTAAAAGTGATTTTGGCACCTCCTTTTTAATAATCTTCAAAGCTAGACCCTCAGCTAGAGCAGTTTTTCCAACACCTGGGTCTCCAACAAATATAGGATTGTTTTTATTTCTTCTTGCAAGGACATGGATCGTTCTATTTATTTCGCTTTCTCTACCAATGATTGGATCAATCTTACCTGATGAGGCTTTTTTGTTTAAATCTACACAAAACTTTTCAATAATTTCGTTTGTTTTTTTTTTTTGATTGTCCTCTGGATAGTCATTCAACATCTGATCAAAATCATCCTTTTCATTTTCTTTCTCGATGCCATGTGATAAATAATTAACTACATCTAACCTATTTAAATTTTCTTGTTGTAGAAAATACACAGCATGAGACTCTCTTTCACTAAATATTGCAACTAACACATTTGCTGCATTAGCTTCTTCTTTACCAGAGGATTGAACATGGATAACTGCCCTTTGTATAACTCTTTGGAAGCCTAATGTAGGCTTAACTTCGTTTTCTGAGGAATCATTGATTAAATCTCTAAGATTGTCTTCTACAAACTTTTCTAGTTTGTTTCTTAATTTATCTTTGTCAATAACACATGCATCTAAAACTTTTATTACATCATTGTCATCAAGCATAGAGAAAAGCAAATGTTCAAGCGTCATATACTGATGTTTGAAGGATTTTGCATATTTTTGTGTTCTTTGCAGAGTTTTTTCTAATTCATCAGAAATCATTAATCTAACTCCATAATACATTTTAGGGGATGTTGATCACTTTGTGCCATTCTTAAAACGGTAGCTACTTTCGTTTCAGCAATTTCTTTCGTAAAAATACCACATATACCAGAGCCTTTTTTGTGAACCATAAGCATTATATTTACAGCTTCATCTTCGCTCTTCTTAAAAACTATACGTAACAAATTTACCACATATTCCATTGGAGTATAATCGTCATTTAATAAAATAACTTTATACAACTTTGGTTTTTGAACCTCAATTTTTTCTTTTGTTGCTATTCCGGTTGAAATTGTTTTATTTTCGTCGGTCATAATTTAAAAATATTTTCATATTTAATAAATTAGAAAAATATTTTTTAATTTTCAACTACTATTTTTTGAGAAATTTTATTATCAAATTCATTTATAGCTTCCTTTACCTGTAACAACTGATTTTTTAATCCAACTTTACTAATTGATTCACATCTCAAGACAATACAGGGCTGCGTATTTGAAGCTCTAAGCAACCACCAACCATCTTGTGATTGTACTCTTATTCCGTCAATATTAACTATTTTTTTATTTAATTTTTTTTGACTTTTAGAAATATTATCTATCAATGTGAACTTCTTACCATCTTCGCAATCTATTCTGATTTCAGGAGTGTTAAATACCTTTGGAATGTTATCTACATGGTCAGAAAGTTTTTTATTAGAGTTTGAAATAATGTTGATAAGTTGAATGGCAGCATATAATGCATCATCAAACCCATAGTTTGATTTAAAAAAAATATGACCACTCATTTCTCCTGCTAAATCTGCATCATGTTTTTTCATATTTATTTTTACATGACTATGACCTGTTTGAGAAATAATAGGTTTTCCACCTAAATTTTCTATTTCGTCAAATAGAACCTGACTGCATTTCACATCTCCAATAATTGTAGAATTTTTTTTAATCAGACTTTTGGAGAGAATTAACAGTAAAATATCACCTGCAATAATTCTTCCTTTATCATCAATTACTCCGATTCTATCTCCATCACCGTCAAAAGCTATTCCAAAGTCAAAATTATTTTTTTTTATTTCTGCGATACATTGAACAAGGTTTTCTGGATCAGATGGATCTGGGTGATGATTTGGAAAGTTCCCGTCAATTTCTTTAAATAAAAGTTTCTGTTGCCCTCTAATCTTTCCTGCAATTTCTTCCATGATTTTACCGGCTGAACCATTACCTGAATCCCAGACTATGTTAAGTTTTTTACCTTGAGAAAAATTATTAAAAATATTTTTTAAATATTCTGATTCAAAATTAACCTTCTTTTTTTTTCCTGTATTCTTTTCAAGTAAAAAGTTTTGCGCCCTTTTCTTCAAATTTATCAAATCTTCACCGTAAAATGGAAGACCATCTAAGATAAATTTAAATCCATTGTAATTCTTTGGGTTATGAGACCCAGTAACCATCACACCACCTCTCGAATTATTTGAGATGGTAGAAAAATATAATAATGGGGTTGGAACTAAACCTATTTCACAAACATCTGCCCCAGACTCCAGTATTCCTTCAATTAAAGAATCCTTCAGTGGTTCTGAGGATTTTCTTCCATCGTATCCCACATTGATTTTTTTATTCTTTCCAACCTCTAAACCAAATAATTGTCCAATTACCTTTGCATCTTTTTCGAAAAGTGTTTTGTTAAAAATGCCTCTGATATCGTAAGAGCGAATTATCGAATCATCAAAAAAGTGTTTAATAGTTGTCATTATAAAGCTCTTCCGACTGAGTAATATTCAAAACCATTTTCTTTGATCTCTGTTGGATTATAAATATTCCTTAAGTCAACTATTACATTTCTTTTCAAAAGTTTTTTTAGTTTTTTGAGATCTAAAGCTCTAAATTCGTTCCACTCTGTGAGAATTACTAATACGTCAGCATTTAATGCTGCCTCATATGCATTCTTACACCAAATAATTTTAGACTTATATTTTATCAAACTCTTTTTTGCTTCCTCCATACCCTCTGGATCAAAAACTCTTACCTCATAGTTTTGTTTTATTAATGCAGGTATTAGATCTAGACTTGGGCTATCTCTCATATCATCTGTATTGGGCTTAAAAGTTAAACCAAGTACTGAGATTTTCTTTTTTGTTTTATCTCGAGGGAGTATTTTAGTGATCCTTTTGTGGATTGATCTTTTTCTTTTTTTATTACTTTCAACAACATGTTCAATTAATGTTAATGGAGATTTGTAGTCTTGCGCAGTTTTAACTAATGCAAGAGTATCTTTAGGGAAACAAGAGCCACCATAACCTGGACCAGGATGAAGAAATTTTTTACCTATTCTACCGTCTAATCCAATACCTGTGGAAACATCACTGATATTGGCTCCTACTTTTTCACACAAATCAGCAATTTCATTAATAAAGGTAATTTTAGTAGCCAAAAAAGAATTCGCTGCATATTTAATTAGTTCAGCTGTTTCTCTTTTTGTAAACAAAATAGGTGTTTCTAAAAGATATAAAGGTCTATAAAGTTCCTTAAGGATATCTTGTGCTTTTTTGGTTTCGCAACCTATAACAACTCTATCGGGGCGCATGAAATCATTAATTGCAGATCCCTCTCTTAGAAATTCTGGGTTTGATGCCACATCAAATTCTAGCTTAGGTTTAATTTTTTTTATTATATCAAAAACTTTTTTTCCAGTTCCAATCGGCACAGTTGATTTATTTACAACTACTGCATATTTATTCAAATTTTTTGCAATATCCTTCGCAGCAGAATAAACATAACTTAAATCTGCATGCCCATCACCTCTTCTTGATGGAGTTCCGACAGCTATAAAAACAGCCTCCGAATCTCTCAACGATTCAGACAAGCTTGTCTTAAAAAATAATCTTTTCTCCTTTAAATTTTTTTTAACCAGATCTTTTAATCCTGGTTCAAATATTGGAATAATCCCTTTCTTTAACTTTTTAATTTTTTCTTTGTTATTATCGACGCAAACAACAGTGACTCCAAACTCAGCAAAACAAGTTCCAGAGACTAAGCCAACATAACCTGTACCGACTACTGTTATTTTCATATTTTTCTCAATAAATTTCTTAGATTTTTACTAATATTTTTATCTTTCAATCCGAAATTAACGTTAGCTTCAATAAAACCTAACTTGTTCCCACAATCATACCTATTTCCATCAAATTCCAAACCATATAAACCCGGTTTCTCAATCAAAGAAATCAAACTATCGGTAAGTTGAATTTCATTTCCATGACCTTTTTTCTGTTTTTCAAGAAGGTCAAAAACTTTGTAGTTCAAAATATATCTTCCAACAACAGTAAGATTTGAAGGTGCTTTTGATGGATGTGGTTTTTCGATAAGATTTTTTATTTGATAATAGTTATCTTTTTTTTTTTGGAAATCAATTACACCGTATTTAAATACTTCTTTCTTTGGAACTTTCTCTAAAGCTAAAACTGAACCTCCTGAGGTTTTTTCATGAATTTTTAGCATTTGTGCTATAACAGGCTTTTTTGAGAGAATAATGTCATCAGGTAACATCACAACAAAATTTTCATTTTTCTCAATGAATCTTTTTGCACACCATACAGCATGTCCAAGCCCTTTAGGCTCATCTTGAATAACGTAAGTGAATTTTCCGAGCCCACTTTGGCTTTGAATCGAAGAAATCTGATTATTCTTTTTTTTTTTTTTTAACAAATTTTCAAGCTCTAATGATCTATTAAAATGTTCAATTATTGAGTTTTTCTTCGAAGAAGTTACAAAAATCATTTCTTCAACCCCAGACCTTGATGCCTCGATTACAGCCCATTCTAAAATAGGTCTATCCATGACAATTAACATTTCCTTTGCTAATGTTTTAGTTGCAGGAAGAAATCGACTTCCCAAACCTGCAATTGGAAAAATAGCTTTTTTTATTTTACTTTGCATAAGAACTGAAGGTTAAAGAAAAAAAAAAAAATCTCAACTTAAAAGAGTATCTCTGGCTTTATTAATTTGTTTTGTAATCCATTCTGACCCACCTTTATCAGGATGATTTTTTTTTATTAATTCTTGATACCTTTTCAAAATCTCATTTTTTGAAGCATTTTGTTTCAAGCCAAGAATTTCATAAGCATCTTCCTTTTTTAATGACTTCGAAGAGTTATTTCTTTTCTTGAAGAAAAATGTTTGTAGCAAAAAATTGATAAAAACACGCCATCTATATAGAATTAAAAAAACAGCAGGAATTACCGATATAATATTAGGAAATCTTGTCATTATTAAAAGAATTATAATGACCAAAATTATAGACAAGATGAATTTTATTTTCTTTTTGAATTTTTCATGGGATTCATGAATAAATTCTAAAAACAATGAAAGTAAAATTGTTGCTAAAATTATTCCAAAAATAATGTAATATAACATTTTATTACCTAACTATGAGAAAATATAAACTTTTATATTTCGTAAGTGAAGATGAATATTTTTTGTCCCATAAAATCGATCAAGCTTGCTCAGCGTTAAAAAATAACTTCGAGGTACTTGTAGTTTGTAATTTTACAGACAAGGAAAAAAAAATACAATCTTATGGTTTTAAAACAAAGCACATTGAAATAATTAGAGGATCAATAAATCCTTTAAGAGAATTATTTTGTATCATAAAATTATTTTTGATTATTATAAAGTTTAAGCCAGATTTAATTCAAAGTGTTGCTCTAAAACCTATCTTGTACACCTCGATAATATCTAAGGTATTTAGAAAACAAAAAATGATATTTTGCGTTGTTGGGCTGGGTTACGTTTTTATAAGCAAAAAAATATCATCAAAAATTTTAAAATTTACGTATGTAAGTTTAATAAATATTTTTTTAAAAAAAATGAGGGTTCTTTTTATTTTCCAGAATAAAGAAGATAAATTGATTTTTAAAAATAACAAAATTACTAAGTTTGCCAAAACAACTATTATTTATGGTTCTGGAGTAGATACAGATTTATTTAAAAGTAAAAAAACAAAAAAAATATATGATATAATATTTCATTCAAGGATATTATATGACAAAGGGATTCTGGAATTAATAAATGCAATAAAAGAAATAAGAAAAAAAAAAAAAATTTCTGTTTTGATTCTTGGTAATCCAGACATGCAAAATCGAGCATCAGTTAAAGTAAGTATGTTAGAGCAGTGGCAGAGTGAAAAATTAATTATATGGAAAGGGGAAAAAAAGAATGTTCTACCATATCTTCAAAAATCAAAAATTGCTGTTTTACCCTCTTACAGAGAAGGACTCCCAAAAAATCTTCTCGAAGCTGCCAGCTGTGAACTCCCCATCATAACAACAGATGTAGTTGGTTGCAAAGAAATATGCCGTAATAATTTTAATGGACAATTGGTTCCTGCACAAAATTATATTCACTTATCTAAAGCTATCGAAAACATTCTCAACAACCCTAAACTTTCAAATTTTTACGGTAAAAATGGTAGAAAGTTAGTTATTGAAAAATTTTCAACCAAGATAATTATAAAAAAATTC
Source organism: uncultured Alphaproteobacteria bacterium (assembly GCA_902536655.1). Lineage (GTDB taxonomy): Bacteria > Pseudomonadota > Alphaproteobacteria > Methylaequorales > Methylaequoraceae > Methylaequor. The sequence continues at coordinate 54,957 of CACAYF010000004.1, forward strand.
CTCGAAGTTTATAATGAGTTTTTATTAGAATAAACCTTGAATGTTTCCATCAGATCCTATTTTTACTTCGTAAGCAGCAGGTTTCTTAGGCAAACCAGGCATGGTCATTATGTCTCCAGCTATTGCGACGATGAATTCGGCTCCCGCAGATAACCTGATCTCTCTAATATGAATATCATGATTTTCAGGGGCACATTTATTTTTTGGATCGGTACTAAAGCTATATTGAGTTTTTGCCATGCAGACTGGAAAATGGTTATAACCTAACTTTGATATTTCGTCTAATTTTTTTAGTGCAGGTTGCGAAAAGGTAACATCTGATGCCCTGTAAATTTCTTTTGATATTTTCTTTATTTTTTCTTTTACGTCGTCTTCATCATCATAGGTAAATTTTAGTTCTGCCTTTTTATTTTGGATGGTTGAAATAACAGTTTCTGCTAATTTTGAAGCTCCTTTTCCACCATCTTTCCAATGTTCAGCTAGTATTGCATTAACTCCAAGTTCCTCACACACTTTTTGAACTTTTATAATTTCGTTTTTAGTATCTGTGGGAAATCTATTTAAAGCTACTACAGTAGGTATTCCAAATTTTGAAAGATTTTCTATGTGTCTTAATAGATTTGGTAGTCCCTTCTCAACAGCTTTTAGGTTTTCTTCACCAAGATTTTTAGGGTCAACTTCTCCATGAAGTTTGAGAGCCCTTACTGTAGCAACTACAACAGCACATGAAGGTCTCAAACCGGTTTTTCTGCATTTTATATTTAAAAATTTCTCAGCACCTAAATCGGCTCCAAAACCTGCCTCTGTTACGACATAATCAGAGAGTTTCAAAGCAGTCTTAGTTGCAATAACTGTGTTGCATCCATGTGCAATATTTGCAAATGGTCCCCCATGAATAAAAGCAGGATTATTCTCAAGTGTTTGTACTAAATTTGGTTGAAGCGCGTCCTTGAGCAGTACTGACATTGCGCCATCAGCTTTTATATCTCTGCAAAAAATTGGATCCAGATCTCTTGTGTACCCTATAATAATTTTTCCTAACCTCTCCTTCAAGTCCTCAAAATCTGTTGCCAAACAGAGTATTGCCATGACTTCAGATGCGACTGTTATATCAAAACCATCTTCCCTTGAGAATCCGTTCGAAATTCCACCCAAAGAGTTTGTAATTGACCTCAGTGCTCTGTCATTCATGTCTACAACTCTTCTCCAAGCAACTCTCCTGCTGTCAATTTTAGGCTCTAAATTCCAATATATATGATTATCAATCATTGCAGAAAGAAGCATATGCGCAGATGTAATTGCATGAAAATCACCAGTAAAGTGTAAATTAATATCCTCCATGGGAACAACTTGTGCATATCCACCACCTGCTGCACCACCTTTCATGCCGAAACATGGCCCTAGGCTCGGTTCTCTTAGTGCAACCATGGCTTTTTTACCAATAAAATTAAGACCATCAGTAAGTCCAACTGAAGTTGTAGTCTTACCTTCTCCAGCAGTTGTGGGGGTCATCGCAGTAACTAAGATTAATTTTCCGTCATCTTTTTTACTAAGTTCACTAATGAAGCCTGAATCAACTTTTGCTTTGAAATGTCCGTATGGAACTAAGTTTTTTTCATCGATAGATAGTCTATTTGAAGCAACCTCAGAGATTTTTAGTTTTTTTGCTTCTCTCGCAATCTCAAGATCTGTTTTATAATCGCTCAAAATTTCACCTTACAAACAATCAATTAGATTGTTTTGATCTACATTTTTTTATATTCAAAATATTTATCATATCATTTTTTATTGATAATTCCTCTAAAAATTTATTTTGTAGTTCATATGCTTCTTTTTCTTTAAAAGCATTTTCAATTTTTAGATCAGACTGAAAAGAATGAATAATTTCATGAAGTAAAATTGATTGATTACACGGGTCATTATAATCACTGTTTGAAATAAATATTCCGTATTCATCTGAGAAAAACGCAATTACTGGACATTTACCTCCACAAACCATTTCCTGGATGACTTTTGGTTCTACAACATTGATTGGAAAATCAAATTTACTAGTATCATAATTTGTGTTAATTGAAATCCATTGTAATAAAATATTAATTAAATTTGAAAGTGTCATAAATTCTATAACATGGTTAAAAATGTATCTGACATAGCTGCTGAAATTCTTATTGACTTAAAATGTATTAACTTTAGTCCAAAAAAACAATTTAAATTGACATCTGGTAAAAAAAGTCCTGTATATTGTGATTGTAGACGCATAATTTCGTTTCCTAAAGAAAGAAAAAAGTTAATTAATCTTGGTATATCCAAATTAAAAAAAAAATCAAAGTTTAATAAGATTTCAAATATTGCAGGTGGTGAATCTGCTGGTATTCCATTTGCTGCATTTATTGCACAAAAACTTAATTTACCAATGACCTATATAAGAAAAGAAAAAAAAAAGTTTGGGAAAAGTTCACAGATTGAAGGTTTGTTGAATAAAGAAGATAATGTTCTTTTAGCTGAGGATTTAATGACTGATGGTGGAAGCAAGCTTAGATTCTTAGATGCAATTCATAAATTAGGAGCAAATATTAGCGGCATATTTGTCATCTTCAACTACGGAATAATCAAAGATTATTATATATTTAAGAAAAAAAAGATCGAGGTTATTTTTCTTACTGAATGGAGTAATGTTCTAAACGTAGCACTTAGGAAAAAACTGCTAACAAATGAAGAAGTAGGTATTATCAATTCATTTCTTGAAAAATTGAAAGTTAAAAGTTAGAAATTTTACCTTTAAATGATGTGCTTTCTAAAGCCATTTTTCTTTTTTCTATAATTCCAGATTTATACCCTAATCTTCCTGAAATTATAGCTAACTTCATAGCATTAGCCATACTTATTGGATCTAATGATCTTGCAACAGAAGAATTTAATAAAACTCCATCAAATCCCATTTCCATTATTTTTGTGGCATCACTTGGTTTACCAATTCCGGCATCAATAAATATTTTTCCAGAGCACATTCTTCTAATAATTTCTAGATTATGTTCATTTCTTACTCCGAGTCCTGATCCGATTGGAGATACTAAAGGCATAACTATTTCACAACCTAGATCCTCTAATCTTTTACAAAGAATTGGATCATCAGAGCAGTATACAAAAACTCTAAAATTTTTTTTTACCAGGTTCTTACATGCATCAAACAACTCAATAGGGTCAGGTAATAACATTTCTTTGTCACTAATCAATTCAAGTTTTATCCAATTCGTTTGAAGAGTTTCTCGAGCTAATTCTGCTGTTAAAATTGCTTCTTTTTGAGTAAAACAACCTGCAGTATTTGGTAAGAAAGAATATTCCTTACTTAGTTGATCTAAAAAATTTTCTGCGGAAGACAAATTTAGTCTTCTTATTGCAACTGTGATTATTTGTGTTTCAGAAATTTCCAAGGACTTATTCATAACATCTAAATTAGGATAGAGAGATGTACCCATAATCAAACGAGAATTAAATTTTTTTCCATCAATTACTAAATAATCTGATTTCATAAATCACCCCCCAAAAAATGGAGCAACAATTTCAATTTTGTCTTGAAAGTTTATTTTTTTTTTTTTCCATTTATATCTCTCAATTAACTGATTATTTACAGCTACAGCAATTTTTGATTCCTTCAGAACAGATTTGTTAAGAAAGATTTCAATTAAATCCTCTAAATAAGGTTCTTTAAGTTCACAAATAAAATTCTTGCCATTAATAAAGTATTTATTTTTTAAGTTCTTCATAATTAAATGATAAACTAAAAAATTATAAATTAAATCTTTTAGGGGAAAAAAATTTGTGTTCTTTTGCAATGTTTTCCTCAAATATATATTGTGAAATAATTTGTGAAGTAATCGGAGCTAATAAAATTCCATTCCTATAGTGACCGAAATTACAAATTATATCTGGTGAAACTGATTCTAATGGTCCAATAATTGGATTTCCGTCGTAAACTGCTGGACGCAGACCTACCTTTATTTCATTCAAAGTTACATCCTCAAGTTTTGGTAAAGATTCCCACAATGAATTAGTTAAAAAAAACAATTCATCCATTTTTACAGAACTATCAAAACCCTTTTCTTCCTCAGTTGCACCAACAGCTAAAATTTCATTTTCCCTTTGAGCAATATAAATATTCTTAAACCAAAGATTGTGATTGAATTTTAATAATGGGGCCTTGAGTAACAACGAAATTCCTTTAAGTGGTCTTGTAGGAAATTTAATTCCAAAAGAATTATATATTATTTCATTACTCCAAACTCCGCATGAAATGACAACCTTATCAAAGCCAAAACTTTTATCATTTAATAATATTTTTTTTTTCTTTATGGTTATACTTTTTATTTTCTTTTCATAAATTATTTCTCCTCCTAATCCCAAAACTTCTTTAATAAGAAAGTTCTTATAAAGCATTGGGTTTACCTGATTTTGTTTATCACAGAATAAGGATCCAACAATATTAGAGTTTAGAAATGGCTCCATCCTTAGAGTCTCATTTTTTGATAGAATAATCGAATCATAACCTAAAGTTTCAAAAAACTTTTGCTTAAACCTTAATTTTTCTTCATCATCTTTATTAAGAGCTATCATTAAGGAAGAATTATTTTTCAATCCCACGATTTTAGAAAAATTCGTATTTTTTTGGAGTTTCTCCCAAATAATTTTGGATTCTATCATTAGATCAAAAAGTTTTCTTTCAAGGGGCTTAGCCTCTATAAGAGGTGCTAACATCCCTACTGAAGCGATGGTGGATTTTGCTTTAATATCGCTTGTGTCAAAAATTTTTACTTTTTTTCCTTTATTCAATAAATCGTACCCTAAAGATAGTCCAATAATACCTGCACCTAAAATTATGATCATAAAAAACAATAAACTGTAAATATTTTTATTTTAATTTATAATAACTTTATTATATGTGAATTAGAATGAGGAAATCAGAATTAAAATTTAAACTATCAGAACTTGCATTTCAAGTCACTCAAAATGCTGCAACGGAACCCCCTTTTACGGGTGAATTCTTCGATTTTTTTGAAGATGGTGTATATAAGTGCATATGTTGTGATGTTACACTATTTAGCTCGGAACACAAGTTTAACTCCTCCACTGGTTGGCCTAGTTTTTATTCATGTATCAATGAGGGAGTAATTGATGAAATTGAGGACAATACATTTGGAATGAAAAGAGTTGAAGTTGTTTGTTCTAACTGTAAAGCACATCTTGGGCATGTGTTTGATGATGGACCAAAACCATCTTCTAGAAGATACTGTATTAATTCAGTTGCATTGAGCTTTACAAAAAATGATTGATTATTTAGAAATTTTTAAAAAAAGTTTAGACAAACTTAAATACGAAGGCAATTATAGAGTTTTTGCTGATCTAGAAAAATTAGCTGGAAATTTTCCTCAAGCCTTGAACTATAAAGACAACTCAGTATCAGAAGTTACAGTTTGGTGTAGCAACGATTACTTGGGAATGAGTCAAAATAAGGATGTTCTAGAGAATATGACCAATGCTTTAAAAAAAGTTGGTGCTGGTTCTGGGGGAACTAGAAATATTTCTGGGACCAATCATTATCATGTTCTTCTAGAAAGAGAACTTTGCTATCTACATCAAAAAGAGGCCGCACTTTTGTTTAACTCTGGATATTTAGCTAACCAAGCTACCTTATCAACATTAGGTAAAAAAATTCCTAATTGCGTATTTTTTTCTGATGAAAAAAACCATGCATCTATGATTCAGGGTATAAAAAACTCAGGTGCAAAAAAGGTAATCTTTAAACATAATAATTTAAATGATTTAGAAAAAAATCTCCAAAAATTCCCGAAATCTCAGCCTAAAATAATTGCATTTGAATCTGTTTATTCTATGGATGGCGATTTTTCACCTATAAGAAGCATCAGTAATCTTGCTAAAAAATATAATGCCTTAACTTTTTTGGACGAAGTTCACGCGGTCGGAATCTATGGAGAACGAGGAGCAGGAGTAGCTGAACGAGACAAAGTCATGGATCAAGTAGACATAATACAGGGAACTTTAGCAAAAGCTTTCGGAGTCATTGGTGGTTATATAACTGCAAAAAAAGAAACAATTGATTTCGTAAGAAGTTTTTCCTCTGGTTTCATTTTTACGACTTCTTTACCTCCTTGTATTGCCGCTGGCGCTTACGCATCTATCAGACATTTAAAGTTTTCCTCATCAGAGAGAGAAAAGTTGTTTAAAGTTGTAAAGGACCTAAAGAGTTCACTCAAAAAAAATAATATACCCTTTATAGATAATAACAGTCATATCATTCCAGTTATCATAGGCGACCCCTTACTTTGTAAAAAAGCAAGCCAAATATTGCTTGATGATTTCCAGGTATACGTTCAACCAATAAACTATCCGACAGTGCCTAAGGGTGAAGAAAGGTTAAGAATTACTGCTTCTCCCCAACATACGCCAAAGATGATCAAAAAACTTGTGACGGCTTTGTGTTCTGTGTATAAAAACCTTGAGATCAACAAATCGATACCCGTCTCACTTGATAAAGACTCTGTAGCGCCTAGCACAACTAACCTTGCGTCTAGCAATGTTAATGCCCCTATACCAGCATCCTAATCTATGGTGAAAGCATCTTTCTTTGCCAAACTTTGTTTCTTAAAAAATAAACTTCACGCTGGTGCAATCTAAAGTTACCTTGCTGCCAAAATTCAAATTCCTTTGGTTGTATTTTTATTCCAACCCAATAATCTGGTCTTGGAACATCGGAGCCTTTGAACATTTTTTCAAACTTTTTTTCTCTTTGCTTTAAGTAGCTGAATGATTTTATTTGAGAAGACTGATCAGATGCCCATGCGCCAATTTGGCTACCTCTTGGTCTTGAGGCAAAATATTTGTCGGATGTTTTATCGTCAACAATACTACCTTTACCAACAATCCTTATCTGCTTATGAATGGATTCCCAATAAAAACACATAGAAAGTTTCTTATTGTATTTGAAATGACTGCCTTTGTTACTATTTAAGTTTGTAAAGAAAACAAAACCATCTTCAAGGATTAATTTTAAAAGAACCATTCGCGTGTGTGGTTGTCCCTTATTTTCAGTTCCAAGAGCAAAGGCGGTATGGTCGAAGGTATGGTTTTTTTTTGCAAGATTAAACCACATATTAAATTTTTTAAAAGGATTCATTATGTATTTTATGTTAAAAATATTATATAAGAGTAAATAACTGTTAATCAATAAGTTTGCTAAGGATCAAAGATGGACTCACTAATAAAATTAAATGGTAAAAAAGGCTTAATTCTTGGAATAGCTAATGAAAAATCAATAGCATGGGGAATTGCAGAAAAGTTAAGTCAGTGCGGAGCAGAACTGGCATTTTCATATGTTAATGAGTCTATAAAAAAAAGAGTTCTTCCACTAGCAGAAAAATGTAAATCACAAATAGTTCTTGAATGCGACGTAACTTCTGATTCAAGCATTGATAATTTTTTTACGGAATTATCAGGAATTTGGGAGTCGTTTGATTTTCTTGTCCACTCCATTGCATTTTCCGACAAAAATCAATTAAAAGGTGACTATGTAGATACTTCCAGAGAAAATTTTATTAATACACTTGACGTATCTTGTTATTCATTTACTGCTTTATGTCAAAGAGCTCAACATTTTATGAAAGCAGGAGGTCAAATACTAACACTTTCATATCTTGGTGCTGAAAGAGTAATGCCACATTATAATGTGATGGGTATAGCAAAGGCGGCATTAGAAACTAGCGTAAAATACATGGCGGTTGATCTCGGTAAAAAAAATATTAGAGTTAATGCAATATCAGCTGGACCTATAAAAACTTTAGCTGCGTCAGGAATTTCTGATTTCAGATACATATTAAAATGGAATGAATATAATTCACCATTAAAAAGAGTCACTTCAATAGATGAAGTTGGTAAAAATTCGGTGTACCTTTTATCAGACTTGTCATCAGGAGTAACCGGAGAAATAGTTCATGTAGACTGTGGATACCATGTTGTTGGCATGAAATCTGTTGATGCACCAGATATTACTGTAGAACGCTGAGCATGACTGGAAGTTCAATTGGACAACTTTTTAAAGTAACAACTTGGGGCGAAAGCCATGGCGAAGCCTTAGGATGTGTTATAGAAGGCGTTCCTCCAAACTTAAAAATTGATGAAAAATATATACAAAGTTTTTTAGACAGAAGAAAACCTGGTCAGTCTAAATTCACAACACAAAGAAAAGAAGATGACAGAGTCAAAATTTTATCCGGTTTATTTGATAAAAAGACAACTGGCACACCAATATCAATGATTATTTACAATTCTGATCAAAAATCAAAAGATTACAGTGACATAAAAAATAAATTTAGACCTGGTCATGCAGATTACACTTATCAAATGAAATACGGTATCAGAGATTTTCGTGGAGGAGGAAGAGCGTCAGCGAGAGAAACAGCCATGCGAGTTGCTGCAGGGGCAATAGCACACAAAATTTTAGGAAAAAAAATTAAGATTAGAGGTGCTTTAATCCAAATAGGTGAAAAAAAAATAAATTATAACAATTGGAACTGGAAAGAAGTGGAAAAGAATAACTTCTTTTGTCCTGACAAGAATATTTTAAAAACTTGGGAAGATTATGTTATGAAAATACGAAAAGAAGGATCTTCAATTGGTGCCGTCATTCAAATTACTGCATCTGGTGTCCCTCCAGGTTTAGGAGAACCAGTTTTTTCAAAAATTGACGCTCTCTTAGCGCAAGGCATAATGAGCATTCCAGCAGTAAAAGGGGTTGAAATCGGAAATGGTTTTAAAAGTGCAGCATTAAGAGGTGAACAAAATGCTGATGAGATGAAATATCAAAACAATAAAGTTATATTCGAATCTAACAACTCTGGAGGAACCCTTGGAGGAATTTCTTCTGGTCAGGATATTGTGGTAAAATTTGCAGTAAAACCGACTAGTTCAATTCTCAAAGAGAGAAAAACAGTAAATCTTGCCAATAAAAATACAATTATTAAAACAAAGGGAAGACATGATCCTTGTGTTGGTATAAGAGCCGTTCCTGTTGGTGAAGCTATGGTAGCAATTGTATTAGCAGATTTATTTTTATTGAACCAAAAAAACAAAATTTAATTTTTTACATATATAAAAAACTCTTTATTGCCCTTTTGACCAGTAATGGGACTATCAATAATGTTTAAATGTTCGCAATCAAAATTTTGTCTGAACCAAAAAATTAATTCTTCACAAATCCTGTTATGAATTCTTGAATCTTTTATTATACCACCTCGACCTACTTCATTTTTTTTTGCTTCAAACTGAGGTTTTATCAAGCTCAATATTTCAAATTTTCTCTTCAATAATTTCTTTACAGGTAAAATTACTTTTTTTAAAGAAATAAAACTCACATCGCATACAACCAAATCCAATAATTCTGGAATTGTATTTGTATTGAGCTCCCTTGCATTAGTTCTTTCAAATAAAATAACCTTTTCAGAATTTCTTAAACGCCAATCTAGTTGGCCATAACCAACGTCAACTGCATACACTTTTTTTACTCCCATTTTTATGAGAACATCTGTAAATCCCCCTGTTGAACAACCAATATCAAGGGAAATTTTTTTACTTACATTAATGTCAAATTTTTTTAATGCATGACTTAATTTTATACCACCTCGAGAAACCCAATAATTGTTATCCTTTTTTAGTTCAATTGTTTTATTACACCTTAAAATTTTTCCAGGTTTTAAAACTTTTTCATTATCAACAAACACTTTTCCTGAAATTATTAAAGCCAAAGCTTGATTCCGAGATTCAACCAATTCCAGCTCTTTAAGAATAAAGTCTATTCTTTGTTTGTCTAAATTTTCTGGGATAATTTTACGAATAAACATTCAATTGTTTCTTGAAATTACAAAGTTAGTTAAATCTATAATTGTATTTGCTCTTTTGCCGTATGATTTTAAAATTTGTTTTGAATTGTGTATCAAATCTTCTGACTTTTTTTTTGCATCTTCTTTTCCTAAGAAAGAAATTAAAGTTTCTTTACCCCTTGATAAATCCTTCTTTGTTTTTTTACCCATTAGTTTTTCGTTACCTTCGATATCCAGTAAATCGTCTTTAATCTGAAATGCTAAACCTAAATTGTTTGCAAATTTTTCAAAATGCCTCAGATTTTTTTGTTCAGAAAGAATTGGACCTGCAACACAAGAAAATCTGAAGAGTTCTCCTGTTTTAAGTTTTTGAAGCATCAAAATTTCACTTAAATTCAACTTTTTCTTTTCAGCATCTAAATCTAGCATTTGTCCTCCTACCATCCCATTTGCTCCAGAGGCTTTTGATAGTTCATTAATCAAGTTACACCTGACATTAGCATTTGGATGAGTTTTCTTATCAGATAAAATTTCAAAAGCCAATGATTGGAATGCATCTCCCACTAATATGGCTGTAGCATCATCATATTTTTTATGACATGTCATATGCCCTCTACGCAAATCATCATCATCCATCGCAGGGAGATCGTCATGAATCAATGAATAACAATGAATAAATTCAATTGCAGCGGCAGCTCTAAAAGCCATAACTTTCTTAACATTAAATATTTTGGATATTTCAATTAAAAATAAAGGTCTAAGTCTTTTACCTCCTACCTTAATCGAATATTTCATAGCATTATGAAGTTTCTCTGAATATTTTTTTTTTGGGAGAAGTTTTAAAAAAAAATCATCAAATTCTATTGCAAATTTTGAGATAAATCTCTCTATTTTAGACATATTTATTCACTATTTTTTGATTTATCCAATACATTTTTGATTTTCATTTCTGCATCTTTCAGTTTTTTTTCACAAAAGTTTTTAAGTAAAATTCCTTGTTCATAATACTTAATAGAGTCATCAAGCGTAACGTTACCATTTTCCAATAATTCTGTAATTTTTTGGAGCTTATTGAAGGCATCCTCATAGGTTAAATTGTCTATTTTTTTATCGAGTAAATCGTTCATTTGGAATTAATCAAAAATTAATATTTTTGCAGTTTAAAGTACATATTTTTTTCGTTCGTAGAATTCATTTCTAATACTTTTATTTTAATATTGTTACAAAGTTCTTTTATATCTCTATCAGCTTTTGGATCATCTGTATTTACTTCAAGAATATCACCTTTATTAATTTCCTTAAATTTTTTGGAAATTTTCAATACTGGTATCGGACATTTGTAGCCTTTAAGATTCAAAAAATAAACTTTTTTCTTCATATTGCATTCATCAAAAAAAACTAGCATTGACAGACATTTTAAATAAAGTATAGAAAGTACAATATATTTATTAATAAGGAAATATTATTTGGAATTATGATTAAAAATATTTTAAACAAATCACTTTTTATAACCAATGTTTTGTTTCTTACTTTGATCTTTAACATTTGTTTCTCTTATCTCCATGCCAATACATTAAGAATTGGATCTTTACAATATGGTAGTGTTAATTGGGAGCTTAAATTAATTAAAGAGCTCAGTATGGACAAAAATAATGATCTAAATATTGAGATAGTCGAATTAGCAAGTAAGAATGCTGCAGCTGTTGCGCTTCAAGGTGGAGCAGTTGATCTCATAGTAACAGATTGGTTTTGGGTATCAAGACAAAGAAATGAAGGTAGAGAATTTGCTTTCGTTCCACATTCGATGGCAGCTGGTGGTCTGATAGTATCGAAAGATTCAAACATAAAAAATGAGGGGGATTTGGAAGGAAAAAAAATAGGCATTGCTGGTGGTCAAGTTGACAAAGGTTGGTTGATATTTAGAGCATATTTCAAAAAAGAATACGGAAAAGAGCTTAAAGATGTTAGTAGACAAATATTTGGTGCTCCACCTCTATTAAACAAAAAGATTGAACAAGATAGTTTTGACGCAATCCTTACCTATTGGCCTTACCAAGCAAAGCTCTTAACAAACGAAAAATTTACTAAAGTTATAAATATTACTGACATCTTGAATAAGTTAAATCTTCCTAAAGGTATTCCAGTAATTGGGTGGGTTTTCAAAGAGCAATGGGCAGAACAGAATAAAGAATTACTTAAAAATTTCTTTAGAACATCAAAAGATGCAAAAAAATTGATGCTCGAATCGGACGAGATATGGGAAAAAGTAAGACCATTTATGAATGCAAAAAATGATCAGCTCTTTAAAAATCTCAGAGATATATATAGAGAAGGTATTCCGTCAAATGATTTTTCAATGGACCAAATTAATGGTTCAAAAAAACTTTACTCTATACTTTCAGAAGTTGGAGGAAGAGAACTTGTAGGTAAAGCCAAAGAATTATCCCCTGGAACATTCTGGGTAGAATAATAATGGAAAAAAACAACCCCAGTGCAGTTATTAGAATTGCTTCTATTCTAATTTTCTTCAGTTTGTGGCAGATTTCCAGTCTTTATGTTGAGGTTGACCTTTTACCTGGACCTAGCGAAGTTTTCGATAAGATAATTTTAGAAGCAGAAGACAACGAAATTTTTTATCATACAGCGATAACTCTAAAAAGAGTATTTTTGTCATTTGTTATAGCTATGTTTATTGGAACTTTTTTTGGAATTTATATGGGAAGAAATTCATCATTAAATAATTTTTTAGATGACTGGCTCATTATGGGATTAAATGTACCGGCTCTAGTAATTATAATTTTATGCTATGTGTGGTTTGGTTTAAATGAAGTCGCAGCAATTGTAGCAGTTTCTATAAATAAAATTCCAATGGTTGCCGTTATAATGCGAGAAGGAGCAAGATCAATTGAAAAAGATTATGTAGATGTAGCAAAATTTTATAAAATTTCAGGAAATAAATTTTTTTTAAAAGTAATACTTCCTCAACTTTACCCATACTTGTTATCATCTGCAAGATCAGGTCTATCGTTGATTTGGAAAATTGTTCTTGTAGTAGAGCTATTAGGTAGAAGTAATGGGGTAGGATTTAAATTATTTGGATTCTTTCAATTTTTTGATATTTCAGGTATTTTGGCGTATACATTGGTATTTGTTCTTCTAATAATTTTTGTAGAATTTATTTTAGTAAGGCCATTTGAAAAAAAAATATCCATCTGGAGGTAAAATATTGGATTTCCACATAAATATTAAAAAAAAATCGTTCATAAACCCACACGATAAAACATCCATCGATGTTCTTAAAAACATAGATATTAAAATTAAGTCCAAAGAATTTGTTTGCATTGTAGGTCCGTCTGGTTGCGGCAAGACCACTCTAATGAACATTATAGGTGGACTAGTAGACGTCGAAGATCAGAAATTCAATAAAGAACAACATAATTTAAAGCCGAGTGGAGATTTTGGTTATGTTTTTCAAACCTCGAGACTCCTTCCATGGTTAACAGTTAAAGAAAATATTGAATTAGTTTGCGAAGATAACGAAGAATATATTCAAAGAATAGAATTTCTACTTTCCGAATTTGATTTGCACGAATTTAAACATTATTATCCAAAATCACTATCTGGTGGTATGAGACGAAAAGTGTCTTTAGCTAGAGCATTAATTAAAAAACCACAAATTTTATTAATGGATGAGCCATTTGTATCATTAGACCAACCCACAGCAGAAAGCCTTTATTCCGTGCTGATAAATTATTGGGAAAAAAACCCAATTACAATCATACTTATAACGCATAATCTTAAAGAAGCTATTCTTTTAGGAGACAGAATAATTTTTTTTTCCAAAAGACCAGCTTCAGTTGTATACGATCACAAGATTAAAGCAAAAATAGAAGGGCTTTCAATTGACAACAATGAAATTCAAGATGAATATAATAAGTTGAGAAAAAAATTCCCTTCTCTATTAAAAGGTTTAATTTAGGAAACCTAAATGGAATCATTTTTAATTTATATAGAAAAAGGTGGAATTATATTTTCATCATTATTTCTTTTGTCAATAGTTACTATTGCAATTGTCACCCTTAAAATTATTGAAATCTACTTTTTGAAGAAACTCGATTTTTCTAAATTCTACAGTTTACTAATTGCTGACAAAAATAATAATATTAATGACGTTAGAAATGGTTTTATTGACACCCTTCCAAAATCAAAACAAAGTATAATTTTGAATTTAGTTGATATTATTTCTTCTAACAATTCAAAAATTGATGTTGAAAAAGAAATTGACTCATTTAAAAATAAGGAATTTAAACAAATTTACTCTTTCCTTCCTTCATTAGAAGTAATTTCACAAGTGAGTCCGTTAGTAGGACTTCTTGGAACTGTAATAGGAATGATCGACTCATTTAATGAGCTTGAACTAGGTGGTAGTTTGGTTGATCCTGCAATCCTTGCAGGTGGCATTTGGACAGCCTTACTGACTACCGCGATGGGACTGATAGTAGCTATACCCGCTCTCGTAAGTCACTATTTCTTAGAAAAAAAAATCAACGATCTTTTAGATGACTTCGAAACTTTAATTTCTAAGTTATCAACACTCAAATGACTTTGAATAAAATTTCTAAAAGAAAGATCCTAAAGGTTAATATTATTCCCCTTATTGATATTATTTTTTTAATGCTAGTTTTTTTTATGTTAGCTACAAACTTTACAAAAAATAATGAAGTAAGTTTCTCAGTAAGTAGTCAAAAACAAGTTTCAAACCAGCAAAATAAAGACCTACTTATGATTTTATATCTCAAAGACAATAAAATTTTTTTTGAAGACAAAATCATAAAATTAAAAGATTTAGAAGATAAATATTTTGAAAATTGGAATACTCAAAATTTTGACAAAATTGTAATCTTGAATGATAAAAATTCGTCAATTCAAATTTTAATTAATCTTATGGATCTAATTAAAAAGAATCAAATAAAAAGTGTGAATTTCTCAGATGCACCTTAGAAAATTTAAAAGGCGTAATAAACCCCTAGAGTTGGTAAATCTTATACCAATGATAAATTTAATCTTTTTGTTATTAATTTTCTTTTTGTTAACAGGCGTTATTAGTAAAAAAGACTCTAATGATATTAGCAGGCCAGAGTCAGTGTATGGAAAAGAAGTAGAAATTGACAATAATAATATTGTATTAACAATTAATAAAAAAAATGAGATTTTGATTGAAAATAAAAAGTTAAAAATTGAAGAATTATCAAACCTACTTTTGACAAAAAATAAAAAGTATATTTTAGATTTAGACAAAGATTCATCTATTCATTTCTTTAATAGAATTATGAAAGAATTTAAAAATAAAGATATAAAAAAGGTTTTTGTAAGGGTAGTAGAAAGAGAAAATGACTAATAATAAATTAATCTATTGTTCAATTGTTTTTTCTTTACTATTCCATTTTACAATCATTTTTTTTTTTACATCAGAAACAATTGATGAGGACATTTATGTCGTAAACTTAAGTGAATTCAAAGAATTTATATTCGTTCAACCTTCACCACCTAAACCAAAAAATATATTTAAAGAGAAAACCATAAAAAAAATAGAAGACAATACTCTTCAGCAAAATAAAATTTTAAACAATAAGGAAATAATCATTGAGAAAAAACAAGAAGTTTTACCTATAAAAAAAAAAGAAACTGAAGAAATCGTTAAACAAACTGAAAAAATCATCAAACCATCCCAAAAACAAATTCAGAAAAAGGAAATTAAAAAACATAATAATTTAAATGACATTGCAGAAAAAAAAACACAAATACAGCCACCAAAACAATTTTCTCTTCAAAAAAATAAATCAGTTATTAAAAATAAATTACTTAGTGAATATTTAAGTTTTATTTCCTATGAAATAAACAAAATGGCATCAAAATCTTATCCAATTCAATCAGTTAGAAGACGAGAGCAAGGAACAATAGTTTCTATTTTAACAATTAACAAAGATGGGGAGTTGTTGAAGATTGAAATAAAAGACAAAGCTCCAAAAAGGCTTTATAAGTCTACAACGAAAATCTTAAATATATTTAAATTTCCAAAACCTCCAGTTGAGATTTTGGACGACCAAGGACAATTGAGAATCAAAATCCCTGTAAATTATATTCTTAAATAACTTTATGTTGTATAATTACAACAATTTGTCTAAAAAAAACCTTAATGACTACTTACTTAGTGTAATAAGTTTTTTTTAAGTGTACTATAACAATATTAAATATATTAACAAATAAGGAAGGAAATATATGAAAATTTCAAAAAAAATTGCAATAGCTGCAATTCCTGCTGTCATGGCTTTAGCTTCCACCAATGTTGACTCGAAAATTTTATTAATGAGTCAAGAAGGTTGGGAAGTTTCTTTTGACGGTGCAGCTAACGCGTTCATCATGAAAAACAGTGTAAGTGACGCACCATCTACTTCGGGCGGAGCGGCTTTTACTCCTGATACATCAGATGGTACTGGCGTTATGGCCGGTAATGATGATACAAGCATTGTTACAGGTTTATTACCAAATGTTTGGGGTATGACTTTAAAAGCTCCAACAGCTAACGGATTAGACATGTCGGCAAGATTAGGTCTTTACACCCACATGAATGGCGGTGAAAACTCATTAGGAAATGGACAAATCAATCTTCGTGAAACTAGTGGATCTATTGCAGGCTCGTTTGGTACTGTATTGGTAGGACGTAGTTTAGGTATTCATCAAAGTAATGCTATCCTAAATGATATGTTATTATTTGGTGTTGGTGCAGCTGCAAGTGCTGGAAACTCAAATACTACTCTTGGTAGAATTGGTTTAGGGTACTTATATACTGACTTTAAACCTCAAGTTGCTTGGACACTTCCAGATCTTGGAAATGGTTTTAATGCAAAAGTTGCCGTATTCGATCCTGATGATGTAACAGCTGATGCCGCAGCATTCAGCGCTACAGATAAATCATCTCCAAGAGTTGAAGCTCAAATTACATGGAACGGTGATCTTTTAGGAACTGGTATTGGCATGAATCTGTGGGTTGACGGTACTTACCAAAATACTGAAAGAACTCAAGCCCAGGCTCGAGCTGTTGAAGGTACACCGGCTGCTGGTGGAGACGGTGACAGTGATGTTGACTCAGCAGGTGTTGGCTTTGGTGGTAAATTTACCTATGAAGGCTTTGCATTAGTTGCTTCAGGCTTCCACGGTACTGGTCTTGGTATAAGAGGACAACGCACGCAAGGCGCTGACGTTACAGTACATGCATTGGATGATGTCGGTAAAGAAAGAAAATCTTATGGTGGATATATCCAAGGTACATATAGCTTTGGTCAAGGCACTAACGTAGGTTATTCTTATGGTGGTAACTACCTGAAAAAAACAGGTAATGACTTAAACAATGCTGGTGTAATGAATTACCACATCATGCATTCTGGAATGATTTGGCATAATGTCACTGATAATTTCAGATTAGTAGCTGAAGGTGGTTTCACTGAAAAAGCATGGTATCTTGCAGATGACGAGCAAGAAGACTCTTTCGGTGGTGTTGGAGCGTTCTTCTTCTGGTAGAATGCTAAAATCTAACATAACTTAATCAAAAAAAGGAGAGCATTGAGCTCTCCTTTTTTTTTTGCTAGACTCAACTCCAGTTAAATTTGTTTTGTGTTTTTTATGCGACTTTTATTATTTTTATTTCTTTCAACTGCACTTTTGAGTTGTTCTTCTATTATTAATGTTTTTGAGGACAATAAATTTTATTACAAAAATGGTTTCCAAAGAGTTCAACTCAATATCGAGGATAAAAATGCTAAAAACATTCATCCTATTAAGATAGATCCCTCCAGAATTGAAGGAGCTTTAAAGCTTATTATAACAAGATTCGGAAATAAGCCCCAACAATTATTTCCTAATGAAAAAGTTCTTGATTACTCTGTAGCTATTAGTGAAGCATTGATAGATGCAAAACCAAATGAAGATGTTGTTTTCACTATAGAAGCTTGGTACAAACAAAAAGGTTTATCCTCTAACAGAGTCACATCCGGAAGAATTTTTTATAATAATTATGGTTTAAATTTGGTTTTTGGCTCAATTTTGAGAAAAGGTAATATGCAAGAAACTGATCCGATGCTTGCAGCAGGAATCAATCCTAATCTTAAAACAAACCCATATGTGCCAGGTTCAAGATTTCAAACCATCAAAAGCAAATTTAAATTGAGTGCACTTCCAAATTCTGGAGTCTTTAGACCGTCCACAGCGAAAAATAGACGTGATTGGTTGGTGTTTTCAAAGCGAGCTTTACAAGCTAGAGGGTTTCTAAATCAACAAGAACAAACGAGAGCGTTACAATCAAATATTGAAGTAAAGAGTCTTAGAGCAGAAGTTGAAAACTTAAGACAAGAGTTAAAATCTATGCAAAGACCAAATCCACAACAATATGGCAATTACTATCCTCCTCCACCTCGCAATACTCCATATGATATAAATTCACAACAAAATCCTTACTATAATAGATATACGCCACAATATCCTTATCCTAATTATAACCAACAATACATAAACAATCAGAATCAAAGGCAAAGTGAAATTCAGCTTACACTTAAATCCCTTGAGAACATGAGAGAACGTGGTTTAATTAGTGAAGAATATTATTTGAAAAAATTAAGGGAGTTAGGGTTTTAATTTAGAATTCTAATTCCATATTCCACAAAAACATATGATTTGTAGTTGCATCGGTTAATCCATGAAGATAGGCAATTGAAACTTCATATTCAAAAATTTCTAAATCAATTTCACTTTCTAACTGAACTCCATATAGATGTTTTTGAAGACTAAATGTATTAAATTTCGATATCTCACCAAAATTACTAAAGCCTAAAAAACCAAAACCGAAGTTTTTATCCAATAAATTTTTAAACATCAATTGATTGCTTATATCAAAAGAAGTAGAGCCAGTAGCTCCTTTTCCGACTCCTTTTTCAAATATAAAATTTGAAATAAAGCTTATAATTTCGTTGTTAAATTCATTTAAATACTTGTATTCAATTTCATCAGCTTCATCTTTTTCAGAAACAAAATTGTAAGAAAAGTAAAGAGCGCTAGCAAAGTTTTTATAGTCAAAAATCTGAACTTGATTTTGAAATTCTGTTTTTTCCCAATCTAATGGAGTTTCAGCTTTGTCAGAAACATGAAATTCTAGCTCTGATTGCCAGAAACTTGTCCAAGAATACTCTGTTTCAACAACATGGTGATGAGATTTGTTATATTCTAATCTGTCATCATAATTAAAATGCCCCCTCCACTCTAAAGATTGTCTCCCCTCTTCAACGCGAGGACTATAAATTTTATGATGCGCTTCCAAATTGATGAATTTAAAAATTAAGACTGTAAAAATAAATAACCTTAACATTGATCTGAAAAATCTGTTAAATCTTCTTTTAAAATAGTCATGTGAAACTGATAATCTTCCTCGCCTTCTTCGTTTTCTTTATAGATTAATCCAAGAAATTCATCCTTGTGATAAACCTCACATGAGTCATCAATTGATTTTCTTTTTTTTAAAATGAAATCATGAGTGCCAAAAATTTTGTTTAAATATTTTTTTATTTTTTCTAACTCTTGGTCTGTCATTGCGCAATTCTCCAAAAAGTATATGATAAACATTAAATTGAATCTAGCAAGTTAGATAAACATTAAATTATCACCTATTTACTCTGTTTTATGAATCAATCAAAAAAAAGAATAATATCAGTAACTTATGCAGGTATTTTACCATTTTATCTTTCTCCTATGAGTCATTATTTAGATAATAATGGAACTATACTGATATTTTCAGAAATTGAGACAATTTCTTCTCTATATGCTGCTCTGATTGTTTGTTTCTTATCAGGGATGCAATGGCAAAAACTAATTGAAATAAATATGAAAGGTTATTTTTTTTTTACTCCAATAATACCCTTATTTTTAGTTTCAACGCATAATCTAAATGATAATGAAATTTACTCTACATTTGTACTTATTTTTTCACTTTTTTTGAGTCTTTTGATTGACCTAAGATTAAGCCAAAAAAAATCAGACAAATGGTTTAAAAAATTAAGAATTAATGCGACAGTTTTAGCGTCATTTTCTTTTTTAATATAATTTTTTAGCAATAAAATCAATAATTTAAGATTTTTTGGCTTTTTTTTTCTTGAATTAACTAATTTTTTAGTCATCCTAGTATTTACAATATGGGGAGGTTATTGGGCAAAAGCATATCTGCCCACTTAATCTGCTTGTGAAACTTTAACTTTTGAGCTCTTGCTCAAATTTTAATATTAAATACGAAAGGATAAACATATGGAATATATGCTTAAAGCCGATGACCTCGTTGGGGTTTCTTTTTGGATAATCTCAGTTGCTATGGTTGCATCTACAGCCTTCTTCTTTTTAGAAGGTAACAGTGTTGCAAAACACTGGCAAACCTCTGTTAGAGTTGCTGGTCTTGTAACTTTGATCGCTGCTGTTCATTACTACTACATGAGAGCAGTATGGATCCAGACTGGTGAGAACCCTAATGTCTACAGATATATTGACTGGTTATTAACAGTCCCACTTCAAATGGTTGAATTTTACCTAATCCTAGCAGCAGTTGGCGCAGCAACTGCCGGAATGTTTTGGAGACTTTTGATTGGTACCTTAGTGATGCTAATTGCCGGTTTCCTTGGTGAAAACGGTTCAATAAATGCAACTGTTGGTTTCATAGTAGGTATGGCAGGCTGGATTTATATCTTGTATGAAGTATTTGCAGGTGAAGCAGCTCAGGCTAATGCTTCAAGTAATTCAAAAGCTCAGCAATCAGCTTACAATGCAATGAAATGGATTGTGTCTATTGGTTGGTCGATTTATCCAATTGGATACTTCCTTGGTTATCTAGCAGGCGGTACTGACGAAAATGCACTAAATGCTATTTACAACCTTGCAGATATCATTAACAAAATTGCTTTTGGTCTTGTAATTTGGGCTGCAGCTAAGTCTGAATCAGCAAAAGCTTAAGCAAGCTTAATGTTTAATTTAAATAAAGGGAAACATCCAACAGGTGTTTCCCTTTTTTATTTAGTTAATTTTACAAAACTTTGATGATGACAAACAACATTACACAGAATTTAGAAATCAATAGAAATTGGGTTCATCTTAACAATTTCCAAAGAAACATTGATTTAAGCTTTTTTAACCAAGATAACTATAAAAAAGATATACAATCTCTCGACAAAAAAATGTCAGATATCCTCTGTGATGACTCCTGGATGGGACATTGTGCAAAATATCAACTAAATTCAGGGGGTAAAAGATTCAGAGCTATTCTGGCACTTCTTGCTTCAAAAATCTTTGGTCTTAATGAGCAAGTTTCGCATGATATAGCAATGTGTTGTGAATTTATTCATAATGCTTCTCTCATACATGATGATCTCCAAGACAGAGATCTTTTGAGAAGAGGTCTACCTACAATTTGGAATAGATTCGGAGACCATACAGCCATAAATTTAGGAGATCTTTTTATTTCAGCTTCTTTTGAGACCATATCCAAAATGAAAACTCTACCCGATCTAAAATGTCTTGCAATTGATGAACTAAGTAAAACTATAAAACAAACTTTAAAAGGACAATCAATCGAAATTTTAAGTAGGTCTGATTTTAATTTAAAAATGGAAGACTATGAATCTACAGCAAGAGCTAAAACAGGAGGTCTAATTTCTCTTCCGATAAAACTTGCATTGATTCTCTCTGGAAACAAATATAGTGCAACATACTTTCAATCATTGTATGAAACAGGTGTTGCATATCAAATACAAGACGATCTATCAGACTTTTTAGGCTTCAAAGAAAGAGGACTCCCAGGAAGAGATCTCAAAGAAGGAAAAATGAATATTTTAATAATGCACTTCATACAAAATGCAACTCAAGGAGAAAAGTTTGTATTACAAAAATTTTTAAAAAAAAGATATGACTCAATATCAGAAGATGAAATTACATTTTGGTTAGATAAAATTGAGAAAAAAGGAGCATTAGATCTTTCTTTCAACCATTTAAAAGAGGTATCTGAAAGAGCACTGGAAATTTCAGACAAAACAGACAAGAAGTTATTTAGAATTGTTAGTTTTGTAATTAGCTCAATAATTACAAGAATAACAAAAAATACAAAAAAGATCTAAATGAATAAAACTGCAATTGTTGTAGGTTCAGGCTTTGGAGGTATTTCTGCTGCACTAAGGTTAAAATCATTAGGTTATGAAGTATCAATTTACGAAAAATTGAATCAGTTGGGTGGAAGAGCAAGAGTATTTAAAAAATCTGGATTTACTTTTGATGCTGGTCCAACAGTAATTACTGCTCCATTTTTATTTAATGAATTGTTTGAGTTGTTCAAAAAAAATAGAGAAAAATATGTTAAGTTTGTCGAATTAGATCCCTGGTATCGATTTTATTTTTCATCAAATAAAAAAATATTTGACTATTCAAAAAGCTTAAAAAGGACTGAAAAAGAAATTTCAAAATTTGATACAAGAGATGTTAAGGGATACAGACGTCTGCTAAATTTCTCAGAAAAAATTTTTAAAGTAGGATTTGAAAAACTTTCATTTGTTCCATTTCATGATTTTTTTTTCATGATACGACAAATCCCAACTTTAATTACATTAAAAAGTTATTTAAGTGTTTTTAAATTGGTATCTAAATTTATTAAAAATGAGCAGATTATTCAAGCTTTTAGCATTCAACCACTTTTATTAGGTGGAAATCCAATTGATACAACTTCAATATATAATTTAATCCATTATTTAGAGCGAAAATGGGGAGTTCATTATGCTATTGGCGGCACTGGAAAAATTGTACAAGGCTTTGAAAAACTTATGAAAGAGGAAAATATTAAAATTTTTAAAAATGCAGAAATTAAAAGGATTTTAACAAAAGACGAACAGGCAATAGGAGTAAAATTTAAAAACAAAGTTGTTTATGCCAATAAAATTGTTATGAATACCGATCCTGCATATACTTATAAATATTTAATTAAATCAAAAAATAATAAAAAGTGGCATCAAAAAAGAGTCGATACGATGGATTATTCGATGGGTCTTTTCGTTATTTATTTTGGAACAAAAAAAATATATAAAAATATAGCACATCATACCATATGGATGGGTAAGAGGTATGAGGGCCTATTGAATGATATTTTTAAAAATAAAATTCTGGCTGACGACTTCAGTCTTTACCTTCATAGACCAACGGCAACTGACAAATCAATGGCTCCCAAAGGATGTGATAGTTTTTATGTTTTATCGCCAGTTCCTAATCTTAAAAAACAAATTGATTGGAAAAATTATGGTAAGACTTATGAAAAAAAAATCTTAAATGCTCTTGAACAAACAATTTTACCGGATCTGCATAAAAATTTAAAAGTTTGCTTTCACATGTCTCCTAATGATTTTAAAAACGATTATAACTCACTATATGGTGCCGGATTTTCTGTTTCTCCAATTTTTAGGCAATCTGCTTGGTTTAGATTTCACAATAAATCTGAAGATTTTAAAAATTTATATTTTGTAGGTGCAGGTTGTCATCCCGGGGCTGGTGTACCCGGAGTAATAAGCTCAGCTAAAGTACTCGAAAATATTCTAAAAAATGAATCTAAAGAAAGCTAAGTTTTCATTAAAAAATAGAGCCAAAACCTTTTATTTTGCATCATTATTTTTCTCAACTAATAAAAGAGACGATATCAAAGTACTTTATCTATTTTGTAGATTTGTTGACGACTTGGGTGATGACAAAAAACTGTCTAAAAAAGTTTCAAGAATTAAATTGACTAAAATTAAAAAGGAGATATTAACAAGAAAATCAAAAAATCAAATAATTCATAATTTTATTAATTTAATGTCCAAATACGAAATTGATCATAGAATACCAAATGCTTTAATTGATGGAATTTTGAGTGATTTAAGCAAGGTCAATATTAAAGATTATAATCAATTATTTTGTTATAGTTATAAAGTTGCTGGAACGGTTGGCTTAATGATGTGTGATATTATGGGCGTAAAAGAAAATTCATTAAAATTCAATGCTATTTATCTAGGAATAGCAATGCAATTAACCAATATTTCCAGAGATATCAAAGAAGATTTACTAAGAGATAGAATTTATATTCCAAAAGAGATTAGAGTTCATGTCAAAAATGATCTTCATGAGATTCCTCTCAGTGACAAACTCCAAAGAGAATTCTCTAAAGATTTAAAAAAACTTATAGATACATCAGATATTATTTATGACTTAGCCTGGGAAGGAATTATTAAATTACCTTTAAAATATAGATTCCCTATTGCAATAGCATCTTTTTTATACCAATCAATTGGTACAAAAATTAGAAACAACAAATACAATATATGGAAACAAAGAGTCTATCTAACTAAAATAGAAAAAGTGATTAAAGCAATCAAAGTTTTGATAAAATTAATCTATAATAAGCAAATATGTAAAAATTCAAATATAAGAGAAAAATTAAATAAAAATATTAAGAAAATAGTTTCAATTAAATGTGATTAAAAGGAATTTCGACATAATTATTGTTGGAGCAGGAGTATCTGGTCTTATACTAGCTGATGAAATAACAAAAAGAACAAATAAAAAAGTACTTTTAGTAGAGAAAGAGAAAAAATTAAAATTTGAAAAGAACCTCTGTTTTTGGAATCATCCTTACAATATTTTAAATAAATCAGCTGATAATAAATGGAAAAAAGTATGTGTAATTATTAAAGGGAAAAAACATTCATTAAATTTTAGTGGAATTGAATATTTAAGAATTAAGTCAAAAAATCTATATAATTTTTTTTTAAGCAGACTTAAAAAAAGAAAGAATTTTAAGATAATTATGGGTGTAAAAATTAAATCATTAAAGTCAAACAATAATATTGTAGAACTTAATACCGAAAATAAGATTTATAATTCTCAATTATTATTCGATAGTAGAATAGACACCGACGTGGAAAAATCACATAAATTATTACAACATTTTTACGGTGTGGAAATTACATTCAAAGAAAACATTATAAATAAAGATGAAGTAATATTAATGGATATACAAAATAAAAAAAATAATTTTAATTTTGTTTATGTCTTACCATTTAGCCAAAATAAAATATTAGTAGAAACTACTTATTTTTCAAAGAGGACTTTAAGTAGGTCACAATATAAACAGGATATAGAAATGTATATGTCTAGAAATTATTTTGGAAAACAATATAAAATTCGATTTTGCGAATCAGGTGTAATTCCGATGTTCAAGATTATTGAAAAAAATATGGAAAATTGTATTAAAATTGGTACAGCTGGAAATTGGGTAAAACAATCTACTGGATATTCTTTACAGAATTCATTTATTTATTCTAAGCAAATAGTAGATTGTATAATCAAAGAAAAGTATCCTAAAATAAGAAAAAATAATTTTTTAAATTTTCTAGACAATACCTTTTGTAAATTTATTGAAAATAACCCTGAAACAGCTTTGCAATTTTTTGAAAGATTTTTTAAAAGAAATAGCTTACCTATTATAGTAAAATTTTTAACAAATACCGCCAACCTTTTTGAAACCTTGAAAATAATAATCTCCCTTCCCAAAATTTCGTTAATAAAATCGGTTTTTGAAATAAGATGAAACAACTAGACACAAAGTTATTCCTATTTTCAATTTTTTTAATGGTTCCAATTACATTATTTTTTGAGGAGCTTTTTTTGGGTAATTATTTAAATCAAGTTTTACTTTTTTCTTTACCCATTCTATGGCCAGGACTTGCGCACGGAAGTTTAGATCTAGACATAGCTAAACATAAAGGAATCGTTAATAATAATTTTGAAATGCTATTATTTCTTCTAATCTATATATTAGTACCTATAATCTTTTTCTTTTCATGGATAAACTATCCTCATGTATTATTTATAATATTTTTGGCTCTTTCCATTTTACATTTTGGAATTAGTGATTGTATAGAAAAATCTAAATTTTCATTTATTGAAGTTTTAATAAGAGGAATATTTGTTATTTCTCTCCCATTTAAGTTTCACCTGGAAGAATCAATCGAAATTTTCTCTTTTTTTTTTGTAGACAGTTTTTTTTTAATTGAAGTAAGTAAATATTTTAACTATTTATATTTTTCTTTAATATTGCTCATATTTGCCTGGTTGTTAAAGAGTTGGTTAATGTATCAAAATAAAAGTCAAGTTTATTTAGTTTTAAGTGAATTCATTTTATTATTCTTTTGTTTTTGGTTTTTTGAACCTCTTCTATCTTTTTTTATGTATTTTTGTTTTCTACATTCTACTCGACATTTATTAGATGAAAAAAATAATCTTGATTTAAAATTCGGAGAACTTTTTTTTAAGACTATTCCTATGACTGTCATTACTATTTTATTTTTTACTCTTATTTATTATTTTATGAAGAATGACATAAATTTACTTCAAATAAATTATATAGTGGTAGGACTGTCTTCCCTAACCGTTTCCCATATTTTGTTGGTTAATTTCTTGAAGAATTAAATATAACTTTTTCCAGTTTTTAAGTTTCTAAACCACTTATTTTTTCTTACATTTCCCATTGCATCTAAATTAACTGGTATTTTATAGTTTTCTTCATCATTTTCACAAACAATTCTTGTTTCCAGATTAAGTCTATCACTTTCACCTACCAAACTTCCGTGAATGTGATGACCAGAGAAGCACAAAACTTCGCCTTTTTTGACATTGAAACTGACAATTTGATTTTGTGGAAATTTTATATTTGAAACTGGTGTTGAAAGAAATTCTTTTGTTTTTTTATATCTATAAAAACTCCATTCATCGCTGTTATTACTCACTCTTTTTTGAAAGTATTTAGGAACAAAAAAAATTGAATTACGATCTGAAACATTATGAGTAGGAAACCAAAAATTAATTTGGTTAAAAATATTTGAAGCCCACGTATCCCTGTGAGCTGGAGTTGGAATCAATGTTCCAATATTTTTCATACCACTTGCTGGACTATATCTAAATGTAATGTAATCCATAAAAGTACTCTGAATACCCAATTCAATTTGTAAAAGAAAATTTGCAAAGCATTTTCTTATCAATTTGCAAAACTTTATTCTATTTTGAATAATCTCAAAAAAAATAGAGTTTTCTTTATTGTAATTTATTTTTAGTTTCTCTGAATTAGTTATCCCTGTATTAAAAAGGTAATTAAAATATTGCTCTGTAAGCTCAATAATTTTTAAAATTTCTTTAGAATTTTTAATTAGTAAAATTTTGCCTTCAAAAATATTTTTTTTTAATGAATGAGCTGTTATATCTTTAGGTGAAAGTTGAATTAAATTGGTTTTATTTTTCAAATCAAATTACTCTCATCTGGATTCATTAAATTTATATTGTAAATCTAAGTAAGAACCTCCCTCACATTGAAGAACATTTTCTGGACCTTGATTGTCATTTAATCTTTTTTGTGAAATTAAAAAAAGATTTTGATAGTAGATTGCTTGTCTTTCTTGAAGTGTCCAAAGAGTTCTTTCGTCTAATTCAATTACTCTATCATCATTTTTTTGATAATGATGAACCATCTCATGCAAAATAATGGATTTGTCACAAATATCTTTTTCGGGCTGCATTTTGTCGATGTAGAAAATACCACTATCCTTAACATAATAAGCTTTTACTCTGCAATTTTCTGATGAAAAGCAAGCTTTGTCTGACATCTCGTTTTCAGTAAGTTTAAAGAACTTCGGATCTTCGATTTTCTGATTAAATTCAGTATTTTCAATTATCCAGGAGGTAAGAAATATTAATAATTTTTTAGAAATCATTTAATTTTTATTTCTGTTGAAAGTTTTCCGTCCCTAAGATTATAAGTTCTTATAAATTGGCTATTATCATCATTATTTTCAAGACGAAAGTGTATAAGATTTTTTTGAATTTGAAAATCTTTTATAGTTAAAAACTCCTCTATTTGCGGTTCTAATTTAAGAGAGTTAAAATTTTTTAAATCATAATTATTGTATTTGTTATATATTGCAAATATTGTAATACAAAAAAGTGTAACGATCAGAATACCAAGAAAAATAACAGTAAATTTTAGGAACTTTCTCATTGATACAAAATTATATATCGATTTTAATAACTAGCAAAGATCTAGATAAAAGAGTTGATGTTATTATTGCACAGAAATTAAAAGATTTGTCTAGGAACCGTCTTCAACAATTGATCACAAATGGAAATTTAAAGTTTAATGATACAATAATAACCCAACCTTCTATTAAACTTAAAAAGTTGGGTGAGCTAATTCTAGAAATACCCAAACCAAAAAAATATAGATTAACCCCCCAAAATTTAGAACTAGATATAGTATATGAGGATGAGCATTTGATAGTTTTAAATAAAAAGGCTGGAACTGTTGTTCACCCTGGATCAGGAAATAATGAAAATACATTAGTTAATGGTTTGTTATCACATTGTAAAAACTTGTCAGGGATAGGCGGTGTATTAAGACCTGGGGTTGTTCATAGAATAGATAAAATGACAAGTGGTCTTTTAGTTTTTGCAAAAGACGACATTACCCATAATAGCTTATCTGAACAATTTAAGAGAAAATCTATAAAAAGAGAATATGATTTATTTACATGGAACTTCTTAAAAAATGAACGTGGTACAATTGAAACAAATATTGAAAGATCTAAATTAAATAGACAAAAAATGGCTGTTGCACAGCCGAATTCTGGAAAAATAGCAATCACACAGTTTTGGCTTATAAACTCATTTGATATAAGCGAGAAGATAAAAATAAGTTATGTTAAATGTAAACTTTTCACAGGAAGAACTCATCAGATTAGACTTCATATGAGCTATATTGGCAATCCACTTTTAGGGGATAGAAAATACAGTAGAAATAATTATCATCTTCAACTAACAGATAATTTAGGGTTTTTTATAACAGAAAACTTCATTAAAACCGAAAGACACGCACTTCATGCAAGCAAATTAGGGTTTTATCACCCTTTGCAAAGAAAAAACTTAGAATTTGATTCTAAATTTCCGGAGGATTTATCAAATTTAGCAAATAAATTGTCAAATTATTCAAAAATTCCCAAAATTATTAATAAAAATTAATAATTTGTTCATCTTATATTCATTTTATTCTTGCAATAGGTTTTTAAATATGCCATAACAAAAAACATGAGTACATATATTAGAAAAAGTTTTAATATTTCAGTTGATCAAAACGATATTTCCCGCTACTTACGTGAGATTCAAAAGTTTCCGATTTTGACGCATGAAAACGAAATTAAGCTAGCTAAAGAATGGATAAAATCTAGATCAAGCTCTGCAGCTCACCAACTAATCAACTCTCATTTGCGACTGGTTGTCAAGCTAGCAATGAAATATAGGGGATATGGTCTTCAACTATCTGAACTCATATCGGAAGGAAATTTAGGGCTTATACAATCATTAGAAAGATTTGATCCATCAAAAGGATTTAGACTCTCCACCTATGCAATGTGGTGGATAAGAGCTTCCATCCAAGAGTACATTCTTCATTCTTGGTCACTTGTTAAAATTGGAACTACAGCCGCTCAGAAAAAACTATTTTTTAATTTAAGATCTTTAAAAGGACAACTTAAGGCACTTGATGATGGAGACTTACCTCCAGAACTAGTTACCGAAATTGCAGAAAGATTAGATGTGGCTGAAAATGAAGTCGTAGATATGAATAGAAGACTAGCAGGACACGATCACTCTCTTAATAATCCTTATTCAGCCGATAATGAAGACGAATGGATCAACGGTATTCAAGATGAAAGAGACAATCATGAGAATAACTTTATCCAAAGAGATGAATTATTAAAAAGGAAGGATATGCTAATGATTGCTCTTAAAAATCTTGATGAAAGAGAGAGAAGAATCCTTACTCAAAGAAGATTGGTAGATGATCCGCTTACTTTGGATGAACTTAGCAAATCCTTTGGAATCTCAAGGGAAAGAGTCAGGCAAGTAGAAGTTAGAGCATTTGAAAAGCTAAGGAAAGTTGTTAAAAACATCAATTATAAGTCAAAAAACTTTAGCCAATAAAAGGATTTTTTACGAGAATAGTGTCTTCTCTTCTTGGACTTGTTGATAAGAGAGAAACCTGCGTTTCTAAAAGCTCTTCAATCCTCCTAACGTATTTAATTGCAAGTGCAGGAAGATCCGTCCAACTTTTTGCGCCTCGAGTGCTTTTCATCCAACCTTTGTGTGTCTCATAAATAGGTTTTATAACTCGTTGATCAGATTCTGAAAGAGGAAAATAGTCAATCTTTTTATTATTAAGTTTATATCCAATACAAATTTTTATTTCTTCAAAGCTATCTAAAACATCTAACTTTGTTAAGGCTATACCGTCAATACCTGAGACTTCCATAGAGTGTCGTGTAATAACGGAGTCAAACCAACCACATCTTCTCTGTCTTCCAGTTACGGTTCCAAACTCGTTACCAATTTTACCAAGTTTTTGACCAATAGAATTAGATAACTCACTGGGAAAAGGACCACTTCCAACTCTCGTTGTGTAAGCCTTAACAATTCCTAAAATATAACCAATATCTTTTATAGACATTCCGCTACCGGATGAAGCAGCACTTGGAAGTGTATTAGATGAGGTTACAAAAGGATATGTACCATGGTCAATATCCAATAGAACACCTTGGGCACCTTCAAAAAGAATCTTTTTTCCAAGACGTTTTGCCTCTCTTAGGATTTTTGAGGTTCTGTCGACATATTTTAATATTTGTTTTTTATATGAATTTATCTCATCATTTATTTCTTTTTCAGTTAATAATTTTGAGTTTAAACCAGCTAATAAAATGTTGTGGTAATCTAATGCGTTTTTTATTTTTTCTTTTAATACTTCTTTGTTGACTAGATCTGTAAAACGAATAGCTCTTCTTCCAACTCTATCTTCATATGCAGGCCCAATTCCTCTCCCAGTAGTTCCAATTTTATTAGGACCCTTTCTTTGTTCTCTTATTTCATCAATTTTTTTATGAAAATTAAAAATAATTGAAGAATTTTCAGAAATTCTAAAATTTTTTTTTGAAATTTTAATACCAGCAACATCAAGCTTTCTTATTTCCTCAAGTAGTGCAGCAGGGTTTACTACAACCCCATTTCCTATAATTGAAATTTTGTTTTTTCTAATTATTCCAGAGGGAATTAAACTTAGTGCTATTTTTTTTTTGTTGATTACAATTGTATGTCCGGCATTATTCCCTCCCTGAAATCTCACAACGATGTCGGCTTCGTTTGATAGCCAATCAACAATCTTCCCTTTCCCCTCATCACCCCATTGGGCTCCTATTACAGTTACGTTAGGCATTTATTTTACTTCGAAAATTTCGTTTTCGAAAAAGTAATATTGACACTTTTGATTTTTTGCTTCTTTAGCTAATTGTTGCTTGCTTAGTTTTTTTATTGACTTAATTACTATCATCTTTCTCTTTTTTTGGAGTAATTTTATTTCTTCGAATTCTAAATCATACTCAACTAATATTCTACTTTTGATTGTTTTTTTTATTTGCGATTCTAAAATTAAGCTTTCTAAAAAACCTGAAAAACCTGCACAAAGTTCATTATCAACACCATAACCCCCTCCACTAATGAGTTCTTTAGAGTTTTCAGAGTAGATTTTAAAACAAAAACCCTTATGATAGCTAGACTCATCGATTTCCAAAGGGTCAATAATTATTTCATAATTTTTAAATTCATCTTTAATTTTTTTTGTTTGAGATATAAAACTATTTATTTCTGATCTGATATTTTTTGGAAACTTGTATTTTTTTAATAAATCTATCTTTTCATCGATATTCCCAATACATTGCAGCAAATATTCTGACATTTCAAATAACTCATTCGATATATCTTTTAATGCAAACAAATTTTTGTTTTTATAACAATTCATGAGAATTTCAAAGTTTGGCTTTTTGAGATTAAAATCCTGTGAGATAAGATTTATTAAATTTGGCATGTAAAAGTTAACTATAAATTTTCTTATTTTTAAGTTTTTCAAAAATTCTATTATTAAATTTATTATTTCACTTAGACAAAAAGTTTTATCGACTCCTATAATTTCAGCTCCAATTTGAGTAAATTGTCTTGATAAATTAACATTGTTATTTTTAACTTTCAATATGTCACCAGTGTAACACAACCTCAAAGGTCTTTTATTCTCCGCCAAAGATCCGCATGCTATTCTTGCGACTTGCATTGTTATATCTGAGCGGATTCCCATTATTTTTTGCGTCAAAGGGTCCATAATCCTGAAAGAATCAATATTTTCTGAGTCTTTTGTAAGAAAAAATAATGAGCTCTCAAATTCAACAAGTGGAGGTTTTACCATCATGAAACCATTCGACAACATAAGGTTTATGAAGATTGAATTAATTTGATATTCCAACTCTGCCAGGTCTGGCAGACCATCTCTAAATCCTTCTGGTAAAAGCTGACTTTTCACTTCTTTATTTAAATTTATTAAAAGACCAATCTAACCAATTTGTGAGTGCAATTAAATCGTTTTTTTTTATAGTAGGGCCAGTCCATATTCTTATTCCTGGATTAGCTAGCCTATAATTTTTAATATCATAAGCAATTTCGTTATCGCTTAAAAATTTGAATAGTTTTTCATGTTTTATTTTTTTTTTAAAAACTAAGTATACTGGAGAAATAGCCTGATTCTCCTTATTTTTAACGAAATTAACCACGTATTCGTTTTTTTCAACCCATTTATCAATTACCATTTTATTATTTTTACAAACCTTAAGGCTATTTATTAATCCGCCATTCTTTTCATAAATATCTAGGCATTGTGCTAAGTCAGAAATTGTAAGTAACGAAGGTGTATTAATAACAAAATTATTTTTTAAAAAATCAAATATTTTTGGTATTGGTCTAGATACAACATGTCTTTTTGCCTTTGGGCTCAAAACTATTACACCATGCTGAGATTCAGAACCAAGAGCCTTTTGCCATGAAAAAACAGAAACGTCAATTTTCTTCCATGGTATATCATAAATAAATGCAGCAGACGTAATATCACTGACTACAATGCCTTTTCTATTTTCGCTTAAAAAATTTAAATTATTAATAGATATTCCGGTAGTTGTTCCAGTCCACACAAAGAAAAGGTCATTATTCGATGGTATATCTTTTAAAGATGGAAGTGTTCCATCAAGACTGATTCTTGTATCAACCTTCAAATTTAATTTTTTAAGATCTTTTAACCATTCTACTCCCCAATAGTCGTATATTATTGATGTTATTTCTCTTTTTCCAAATAAGTTCCATATTACAGCTTCCATTGCTCCAGTACATGAACCTGGCATAAGAAAAATTTCAAAGGATTTTGGAATTTTAAGGATTTTTTTAATTCTTGAAAGTTGTTCCTCAATAAAAACCTTTATCTCGATAGCTCTGTGATAACGCCCAAGATATGTTTTGTTGATTTTATTTAAACTCCATCCATCTGGTTTTTTTGTCGGACCACAAGAAAATCTTGGATTTTTTGGTTTGTCAATACTAAGATTCTTCATACATTAAAAAATATAGGGAAAGTAATATAAAAAATTAGCCAACATAAAATTGTTAATGGAAGTCCAAATTTTACATAATCAATAAATTTATAATGACCAGGACCCATAACTAATAAATTTGTTTGGTATGCCAAAGGAGTTAAAAAAGAGGTATTAACCGCAAAAATAAGAGCTATCGCCAAAATTTTTGGATCTACTAAAAGTTTATCTGCAATGTCAATCGCAATTGGTGAAAAAAGAACAGCACAAGCATTGTTTGAAATAAAGTTAGTAGTAATTGATACAAAAATATAAAAACACAAAATTATGGTCATTGGTGAAGATCCCTCCAAAATCTGTAACAAAACCTCAGATAAAAAGTTCGCAGTTCCCGTAACTTGGATTACTTGTCCCAAAGCTAAAGATGTAACAATTAGTAGAAGAAGATTGTTATCAATACTTCTTATTACTTGTTTTATCGTTAAAACTTTAAAAAAGAGTATTGAAACTACTCCTAATAGAGAAGCTACTACAAGAGGTAAAATTTCAAAAGCACCTAACGAAATTACAGATAAAAAAATAAGTAATGATTTATTTGCTATCTCCTTGTTTGAAATTTCAGACGTAGCCCACTCCATCGTAAGAAGATCATTTTGATTTCGCAAATTTTTAATTACTTCTTTATTTCCTTGAATTAGCAATGTATCTCCAGGCTCAAGAGGAAGTTCTCCCATTTTTTTTGTAATAATTCTTGATTTTCTTTGAAGTCCTATAACTAAACAGTTGTATCTATACCTAAAACTTACATTTTCAATCGTATTTCCAACTAAACTGGACGAAGGAGTAACCATAGCTTCAGTTATCAACTTGTTATCAATAGTATCTTCGCTTTTTTCTGTATCCTCTAACGAAACAATGTCTTTACTTAAAATTTCAGTAAGTTGCTCACGGCTGACTGAAACAACTAATATGTCACCTTTTTCAAGGATAAAATTCTCAAATGGGCCATGCTCGGCATGTTCACCTCTTTGAATCATTAAAACTTTTATTTTTTCCAATCCAGGAAATTTTCCTTCTAGAGTATTTTTACCAACAAGTGATGATTTTTCATTAATAACAACTTGTGTTATGAAATTATTTTCTCTGTTATCCAATAATTCATTTGATTGTGGAGATCTATCTTTGAGAAAAACGTCGAATTTTGAAAAAATGATTACGTATGTAAAACCAGACAACGCAATAATTGAACCAGCTAAAGTAAAATCAAAAAAACCAAGCGTAATGTTGGAATATGTTTTCAGTGAATCTGAAACTAAAAGGTTTGTACTTGAACCGATTAAAGTTATCATTCCACCCAAAATTGCAACATAACTTAAAGGCATTAGAAATCTCCCCAGTGACGAGTTCATATTTTTTATTATGCCTTGAAGAATTGGTATAAATATTATTACAACTGGGGTGTTGTTAATAAAAGCACTTAAAATCAAAACAAGCATCAAACAAACTATTATTACTAAGTTTGGCTTATCTGGGAATAATCTTGTTAATGAAGATAATACATTGTCAAGAGCTCTTGTTTGGACAACACCTTGACCCAGAATAAGCAAACATAATACTGTTATCAAAGAAGTGTTACTAAAACCTTTAAGAATAGTTTGAGGATTGAGAAGATTCTTATTATCTTGATCCAAATAAGGAAATATTGAAAAGAATATAAGTAAAAACGTCAGAATAACAATTGATTTCAATACAATAGATAAATTATCTAATGCATAAAAAATCATACTCATTACAACTATAACAAGACTCAAGTATACAAAAACTTCGTTAGATAAAAAAAACATAATATTAGGAAATTATTTAAATTGTCTAATTTGTATTTTAACATTATATTAGAATCATAGAATGTTAAAAATAATATTTTTTAAGTAGATAATGTTAAAAAAATTTAATGTAAAAAATAAAAAGAGTTTATCCGAAAGCTTATCAAACTTTAAAAAGCATCCTAAATCTAAAAAGGTTTACTTCCAAAGTGAAAGATTTAAGCATGTAAACGTAGGCATGCGAGAGATTTCACTTGAAGATCAAGATATTAAGAATTTAATAGTTTATGATACATCTGGTTTTTATTCAGATCAAAACTATAATCATGACTATGAGAAAGGTCTAAAACCAACTAGATCTAGGTGGCTTATTGATAGAAAGGGGATCAAGGAAACATCTAAAATTGAGCTTAAATTTCTTGATCACTCAAAATGCAAAGTAAGAACTTTTCCTTCAATACCAAAAAAAATTCTCAAAAGAGAAGAAAAAAGTGAAATAACTCAACTATATTTTGCTAGAAATAATATTATTACCGAAGAAATGGAATATTGTGCAATCAGGGAAAATGAGGGTAGAGAAAAATTACTAGGGACATTTATTAAAAAAGAAGACATAGTTACCCCAGAGTTCGTTAGAAATGAAATAGCGTCAGGACGAGCCATTATTCCCTCCAACATTAATCATAAAGAGCTTGAACCGATGATTATTGGTCAAAACTTCTTGGTAAAAATTAATGCAAATATCGGAAACTCAGCAGTAATCTCTGACGTTTACGACGAAGTTGAGAAGTTAATCTGGTCAATTCGCTGGGGAAGCGATACTATTATGGATTTATCAACAGGCGACAACATCCATTACATAAGAGAATGGATTATTAGGAATTCGCCTGTTCCTGTTGGCACTGTTCCTATTTATCAGGCATTGGAAAAAGTTAATGGTGTGGCTGAAGACCTTAATTGGGAAATATTTAAGGAAACTTTAATTGAACAAGCAGAACAAGGAATAGATTATTTTACAATTCACGCAGGAGTTAGACTTCCTTTTATTCCAATGACGGTTGATAGACTTACAGGAATTGTTTCTAGGGGTGGATCAATTATAGCAAAATGGTGTCTTGCTCATCATAAAGAAAATTTTTTGTATACCAACTTCGAGGAGATCTGCAGTATTATGAAAGATTATGACGTGTCATTCTCCTTAGGAGATGGATTAAGACCTGGCTCTATTCATGACGCAAACGACGAATCTCAGTTTGCTGAGTTAAAAACACTTGGAGAACTAACTGATATAGCCTGGAAATTTAATGTTCAAGTAATGATTGAAGGACCTGGCCATGTACCGATTCAAAAAATTAAAGAAAATATGGATTTACAAAAAAAGTATTGCAAGAATGCACCATTTTACACTCTTGGGCCATTAGCAACCGATATTGCTCCAGGTTATGATCATATAACAAGTGCAATTGGAGCAGCTATGATTGGCTGGTACGGAACTTCTATGTTGTGTTATGTTACGCCGAAGGAACATCTGGGACTTCCTGACAAAGAAGACGTAAAAGTAGGAGTCATTACTTATAAAATTGCAGCACATGCTGCAGATTTAGCCAGAGGTAATAGAGGGGCATATTATAGAGATTATCTTTTATCAAAAGCAAGATTTGAATTTAGATGGAGAGATCAGTTTAATCTATCACTTGATCCTGAAACAGCAGAGAACTTCCATGATCAGACTCTTCCATCAGAGGGGGCAAAGTTAGCACACTTCTGTTCCATGTGTGGACCAAAATTTTGTTCAATGAAAATATCTCAAGAAATAAAGGACCAAAGTGTAAAAGGAAAAGAAGAAATGTCAAAAAAATTTAAAGAACTTGGAAGTGACATATATCTTCGGTCATGACCAATGCCCTACGGGGCCATATTTAAGATCAAACTTAGGTGAGTTTAAAATACAATTTCTAGTAAAATCCTTAGAAAGTTTAACTGATTTTTTTAAAGTAAATCCTTTTGCTAAGTTAATCGCAAGTGCTGATGAAAAAGTACAACCCGATCCATGAGTATTTTGACTTAATATTTTGTTTGAAATAAATTTTTCTACTTTTCCTTTGTCTATAATAAAATCTTCACAATAATTTAATCTATTGCCTCCGTCAGTAATGACAACTTTAGCTTTAAATTTTGTCACAAACTCTTTTGTAATTTCTTCAGTAGTAAGTTTAGTATCGTATTTAATTTTTAGAAGGATTTTAGCTTCATTTAGATTTGGTGTAAAAATAGGATTTATTTTTGAAATAGTTTTATATATTGATGCATAATTTTTAAAGTTATTAAATTTTTTGTTGGTCGAAGATTTAAATATTGGATCAACTACAATAGGAACTTTTGAATTTAACTTACGTAATATTTGACATATAGTTTTTGCTTGAGAAACACTACTTATTAGTCCAATTTTAATGCAATCAATCTTGTAATCTTTTAGAATTGAATTGATTTGGGATTTTATATAAATTGAAGGTAATTCTAATATTTTAAAAACATCTTTGGAGTTTTGCGAGGTAATCGTTGTAACACATGTTAAACAATAAGCTTTTAATGCCTGGCAGGTTTTTATGTCAGCTTGAATTCCAGCACCGCAAGTATTATCACTCCCTGCTATTGACAGCATTTTATAAATTTTATAATTTTTCATCTAACTTCTTTATTTCAACTAAAAACTCTTTAACTATTTTATCAACTAAATTTTTAGACTCAGCTTGAACCATTAACCTTAATAAATTTTCTGTTCCGGATTTTCTTAATAAAACGTCACAATTATTAATTTTAGAATACTTATCAAGTAATTCGTTAATTGTTTTTCCTTTAATAACTATTTCAGAATTATTGAAGAGTTTATAATTAACTAATTTTTGTGGAAACTTTTTAAATAAATTTCTATGGAGTTTTGACAGAGGGATGTTCCTCTCATTTATTATTTCTAAAATGGTTAAAGCAGTGAACAGTCCGTCACCACAAAAAGAATTCTCAGAGAAAATTATGTGACCAGATTGTTCTCCTCCCAAAATACATTTTTTATTTTTCATCAGTTCAGCGACATATCTATCACCAACATCTGAAAGATAAAATTTAATATTTTCTTTTAGAAAAAAGTTTCTCATACCTAAATTAGACATTTTGGTGCTTACAATTGAATTATTATGTAATTTTTTTTTATTTTTGTAATGTATCGCCAGTATTGCTAGTATATAGTCTCCGTCAACAACTCTTCCTTTTTCATCGCAAAAAATAACTCTATCAGCATCACCGTCAAATGATATACCAATATTAGCTTTTTTCTTAAGAGTTCTATTCGAAATCTCCTCAGGAAAGGTTGCACCACAATTTTTGTTTATATTTTTCCCATTTGGTTTGATTCCATAACAAGAAAAGTTTAAATTTAATTTTCTTAAAACATTCGGTGCTATTTTACTCAATGATCCATTTGCACAATCAAATATTATTTTTTTATCAAACTCTTTTAAAAACGAAAACCTTTTTAGTAGGAAATTTTCGTATTCAGAAAATCTTACTTTCTTTTTTTCGATTTGAAGTAAATGTTTGTTGCTTTGTTTTGTTAAATTTATATTTTTTTCAATCTGAAGTTCGTCGTTATCGCTAAGTTTTTCACCTTTTCTATCAAAAATTTTAATTCCATTATCCTTATATGGGTTGTGAGATGCAGAAATCATTATCCCTAAATCATAATTAAATTTTTTTGTTGTGAAAGATAACATAGGAGTAGATACGACACCTAATGAGTTACACTCAACTTTCATTTTGTTAAATCCAGAAATAATATCTAATTCAATCAAATTAGATGATTCCCTTGTATCTAAACCAATAATAACTTTCTTTAAATTTCTAAATGTTAATTTTATTGCTTTTGTTAAATCATAAAAGAAAGTGGTTGTTATTGGAAATTCGTTATAAGTTCCTCTTATTCCGTCTGTTCCAAAAAACTTTTTCTTCATTTATTAAATAATCTTTCAAAAACAATTAAGGCTTGATTTATTTCTTGTACGTCATGAACTCTATGAATCTTTATTCCTTGTGTCATTCCTAACAATGTTGCTGCCGTTGTACCTCCTAATCTTTTTTGAGGGTTAGATTTACGAGAAATTGATTCAATAAATCTTTTTCTAGAAACACCAAGCATCAGGGGAACTCCCAGAGAATGAAAAACTGATAAATTTTTAATAAGTTTGATATTTTGAATATAATCTTTACCAAAACCAATCCCTGGATCAACTATTATATTCTCTCTTTTCAAACCAGATTGAGTAAGAAATTCAATTCTCTCTTTCAGAAAATCATATACATCTAAAATAACATCATTATATTTATTTTTTTTCATCATTGTCTTAGGGTTTCCAGGCATATGCATAACGATGACTGGAGTGGAATATTTTTTTACAACATCTAAACTTTTACTATCATTTGTAAGTCCACTTACGTCATTAATTATTTTTACCCCAGATGTTATACCAAACTCCATTGTTGAAGAATTTCTCGTATCTAATGACAAATCTATTTTCTTGAAATTTAGCCTTTGAATAACAGGCGTAACTCTTAAAATTTCCTCATGAGCACTTACTGGTCTCGCTCCTGGTCTCGTTGATTCGCCACCAACATCAATAAACGAAGCACCATCGTTTACCATTTTTTGTGCATTTAAAATTGCATCTGATAAATTCAGGTTTGTTCCTCCATCCGAGAAACTGTCTGGAGTAATATTTAATATTCCAAAAATTGAAATTTTCTTGTTTTTAAAAACTAATCTTCTGAGCGTTTTATTTTTATAATTTAGGTTATTAAATAACTCGCAAATCTTTTTATTTTTATCAAATACTTTGAAAAACTGGGGAAAATTATAAATTTGTTTTTTTACTTTTAACTCTCGTCGAGTTATTACCTCTATTTTATTAAAAAAAATATCTTGAACTGAAACAGCCTCTTTTTTTTTTGATAATAGATGGCCATCTTCGTAATTTACTGGAGATAAGGGTCTTAGATAGTATTTAACTTTGGATGAAATCAAGCCAGTTTGTAATTAAGTTGTAGCAGGGTTAGGATTAAGTCCTATATTCCTTCTTTTTTTTCCATCATTGCTTCCAAGAGGTATTGAGGTTTTCTTGGTAGGTTTTGTCCCATCCGAATTTTTATTATTTGACTTTAGCTTACCTTTATTAATCAGTTCTTTTACATCATCTCCAGATAAGGTTTCGAACTCTAAAAGAGCTTTAGCTAAATTATGAAGATGTTTTAAATTTTTCTTAAGTATTTTCCTTGCGTGAGATTCAGCATTATCAATGAACTTCCTGATTTCTTGATCAATAAGTTTTGCAGTTTCATCTGACATACTTTTTCTTTGGGTGACTGAACGTCCTAAAAAGACGTCTTCTTCATTTTCAGAGTATCTGAGTGGCCCTAGAGCTTCACTCATTCCCCACTCCACTACCATAGCTCTTGCTCTTTGTGTAGCTTGAAGAATATCGTTAGAGGCACCAGAGGTAATGTTCTCTTTTCCAAAAATGAGTTCTTCAGCCACTCTTCCTCCAAAAATCATTGCTAATTTAGCTTTCATTTCTGTTTTTGTTTCAGAGTATTTGTCTCGCTCAGGTAGATTCATTGTAACTCCGAGTGCTCTTCCTCTAGGTATAATTGTAACCTTGTGAAGAGGGTCATTACCAGGTGTGAAAATACCTACCAATGCATGACCAGCCTCATGATACGCGGTTAGTTCTTTTTCTTTAAGTGTCATGACCATCGATCTTCTTTCTGCTCCCATCATAACTTTATCTTTAGCATCTTCAAAATCTAACATTGTTACTAATCTTTTGTTTCTTCTAGCAGCTAATAAGGCTGCTTCATTGGATAAATTGGCTAAATCTGCGCCAGAAAACCCGGGTGTACCTCTTGCTATCACCTTAATATCAACATCCGGTGCAAGGGCTAACTTTCTGGTGTGAACTTCAAGTATTTTAGTCCTTCCTACAATATCTGGGTTTGGTACAACAACTTGTCTATCAAATCTTCCAGGTCTTAATAAAGCAGGATCAAGAACATCTGGTCTATTTGTAGCTGCAATTAATATTACACCTTGTGTAGAATCAAAACCATCCATTTCGACTAAAAGTTGATTAAGTGTTTGTTCTCTTTCGTCGTTACCGCCACCGAGTCCGGCACCTCTATGCCTGCCAACAGCGTCAATCTCATCAATAAAAATAATGCAAGGCGCACTTTTTCTTCCTTGCTCAAACATATCTCTTACTCTACTAGCTCCTACACCAACAAACATTTCAACAAAATCTGATCCCGAGATTGAGAAGAAAGGAACATTTGCTTCTCCAGCAATAGCTCTGGCTAATAATGTTTTACCTGTTCCAGGAGGTCCGACTAACAAAGCACCTTTGGGAATTTTGCCACCTAATCTTTGAAATTTTGAGGGATCTTTTAAAAATTCAACTATTTCTTCTAATTCAGATTTAGCTTCATCAATACCAGCTACATCTTGAAATGTAACTTTATCTTTGTTTTCATTCAAAAGTTTTGCTCTTGATTTACCAAAACCCATCGCTCTTCCGCTTCCGGATTGCATCTGTCTCATAAAGAAAATCCAAACACCAATAAGTAAAAGCATCGGAAACCATGAAATTAAAATGTCAATTAAACCAGGAGACCCTTTATCCAAAGGTAACGCATTAATTTCAACACCATTTTTTTCTAACTTTTCGATTAAATTCATATCGTTTGGAGTGTAAGTTGAAAAATAAGAACCGTTTGAATACTCTCCCTTAATATTATTTCCTCGTATTTCCACTCTGGAAACATTTCCATTTTTAATTTCTGAAAGAAAATTGGAATAAGAAATAGGAGAGATTTTTCTTGAAGATTCATTTGCTTTGTAGAAATCCACAATCAGAAAAACTAGAAAGCCAATCAAAAGCCAGATCGCGATATTTTTTAGAAGATTATTATTCATTAATTAGAATATAATTATATATATTTTTATCACAATATAATATTATAAATTTTTTTTTGTTAAAGGTATTTTTGGTTTAAAAATTACTGAAATTCCAAAAGACGTCATTATTTCATTATTGGTTAAAAATGGAATCATCATTTTGTTTTTATACAAAAGAACAGGCAGAGTCTTTAAAATGTCATATGGAATATTATTCGTATCTTTAACAAATTTATATTGCTTTTTTAATTTCAACCAAATGATGTCATCAAAAATTAAACATTTAATATCAGAAAAAATTGAACTTATTAAAAATCTGTTATCCCAAATTACAGATTTTTTTTTTTTTATAATTAATTGCTTTGGATTAGAGCGTTTTGTTTTTACATATTCTCTAAATATGTAAATTTTATCTGAATAACACTCAACAATACACGAATGGATGGTAAATTTAACATTTTCTAATTTTAAATATTTATCTAAAAAGAATCTAACTGACCTTGATCTAGGTGAATAAACACTCCCAGAGCAAGTAACTAAAATTCTTTTTAAAATTTCAATTTGAAAACATTTATTTTGATATTTGAATTCTTTTTTGTTTATTATAAATTTTCCACAATCTTCAAACTCAAGATTTTTGATAAAAAAGTTTGCTATTTCTATTTCAAAATATTTATTTTCGTAATTATTTACTTTGAATTCAGAATATAATTGTGATCTTTTATATTTACTTAACCCACCTATTATATTCCTAACTCTCACTCTCTCGAAATTGTTATCCTTATTACTAGGGTCTTCAA
Organism: uncultured Alphaproteobacteria bacterium; assembly: GCA_902536655.1. Taxonomy (GTDB): domain Bacteria; phylum Pseudomonadota; class Alphaproteobacteria; order Methylaequorales; family Methylaequoraceae; genus Methylaequor. Next base: position 98,055 of record CACAYF010000004.1, read on the forward strand.
ACCATTTAAATTTATTTTTCTTACATGTTTGAATAAGTCTTGATTTTCTTAAATTAATAAATGGTCTTAAAATTTGAACTTGATCTTGAGTGTTTTTAAATGGAATTCCTGACAAATTTGGAGTTAAGGAATTTCTTTTTTTTTTCATGAAATATGTCTCTAAAGAATCATCTAAGTGATGAGCGGTCATGACAGTCATTATTTTTTTCTGTTTGCAAAAACTAACTATTTTTTCATATCTTATTTCTCTTGCTTTCTGCATAATTGAATTTTTTGGTTTTTTTTCACTCCAAGTAAGAATTTTGTGATCGATTCCTAATTTTTTTGAAAGTTCTTTTGCATATTGCGTTTCTAAATATGATCCTTTTCTCAATTTATGATCAAAATATATCAATGTTAAAAAACCTTTATGCTTTTTAATCCAATTATTCATTAGAATTAAAAGTGCCAAACTGTCTGAACCGCCTGAAAAACTTATTGCAACTGAAGGGTTTTTTTCGTATACAAAAGACTGATTTATTAATAAAGATGAGAATTCTTTGTTTGATATTGCCTCACGCACAATCATTTATTCCTCAGGACAATTTAATTTTTTTCTTTCTTCTTGAGATCTTTCCAAAACATTTTTTGGAGAATTCTTGTATTTAACTTCAAGTTCGTATAGTACGCTACATGCTTCATTTTTTTGATTCAGATTTGAAAATGATAAACCCAATTTAAGAAGATTATCAGGGCCTTTTATAGAATCAGGAAAATTAGTAAATCCCTCACCAAACTCAATCACTGCTTGTTGAAAATTTTTATTTGCATAATAAACCTCACCAAGCCAGTATTGAATATTTGGCATTAAATCTTCCGGATTTAGTGTCTTTAATTGCAATAATTCTTCTTCTGCTTTTTCATATTTGTTTGCCCATAATAATTTAATTGCATTTTCATATTTTTTTTTAATTTCTTCCTCATTCAAATTTGCAATATCGTCAGTAATTCCTGATTTTTTTTCATTTTTAATAGATCTTTTGGCTTGTTTTGAAACAGACGGTTCTTGCATCTTTTGAATAAAAGATTTTTTTTGAGGTGTTGGGTTGTCTTTTAATGCTTCTATTGTTTTTTCAATTTTGTAAATTCGAGACTGGAAATCTTTATCTATAATATTTAGCTTTTCTTCAACATTATTAATTTTATTGTTAGACTCTTCATATAAACCAAAATTTGTCCTTAATTTGGTCTCAAAATCTCCAAGCCTTGATTCATTTCTCGAAATATAGCCTGTTGACAGGGACTTTTCTATTTCATCAAATCTTCCCTTTTGCAAATCAGATATATTCTTTTCAATCCTGTCTAATCTTTCTAAAAGTTCGTCAACGTCTAGTTCTTGAGAAGAGACTTCCGAAAAAGTTATTAAACAAAGAACAACGATTAATATATTTCTTTTAATTTTCATAAAAAAAAGGGCTAAAAATTTAGCCCTTTTTTTAAAGTATAGTAAGGATTCATTATTACTAGTTACCGCTAACAACTAGGACAGCTCTCCTGTTCTCAGACCAAGCTTCAGAGGTACTTCCTTCTGCTGCAGGTCTTTCTTTCCCGTAGCTAATTACCGTCAATCTACCCGGATCAACTCCGAGTGATGCTAGAAATTCTTTTACCGCGTTTCCACGTCTTTCACCAAGAGCAAGGTTATATTCTCTGGTACCTCTTTCATCACAATGACCTTCGATAAGCAACTGAAATCCTGGCGTGGATTTCAGCCAATTTGCTTGAGATTCTAATGTGAAAGCAGAGGATGAGGAGATGTTGTGTTTATCAGTCTCAAAATAAACCCTGTCTCCAATTTCATTTTGCAGATAGGCTTGAAGATTTGCCTGTTTTGAGTCACCAAATTCACCAGAGGCGCTTCCAGATGAGGAGCCACCAATTGTTTCGCAACCGGAAATTAGTAAAATCCCTGCGAAAAATAAAGATAAGTATTTGTTTTTCATAACTTTTAGATCCTTACGTTATTTAATTAAGTATTATAACTTTAAGTTTTACAATCTGAGGGCTGATAAGTCAACGGTTAAGGTTTAATTAAAAAAAATTAATAAAGCTTTTGCTACCAAAAATTTGAGAATTTATCTGTTGTAAATTTTTACAGTACATGAACCGAAACAATCAATTGAATCATGTGTAGGAATCTCTTTAAAAGTATTGTCGTAAAATGTAGCGTCAGTTCCAACAGTGTCTTGAGGCCCAGCGCAACTGCCTACAAGAAACGAAACCATTAAAAATGCGAAGAGTTTGATTTTCATAAATTAAGTACCTTCATTATTAAACTTGTTTAAGTTTTACATTTTGATGGTGCATAAGTCAATCATAAGTAGTTTTTTTATTTTTTTCATTCTCTCTAGGGAAGTAAACCAGACCACGCTGGATCAGAAGCATCAGATGGTGTAACAAGTTCTCTTAAATTAATTCCAGTTAAATCTACCATTTTGATCTTTGGATCAGTAATTTTACCTCCTGATAATCTGTTCTGATTATAAAATGCAATTACACGACCATTTGGAGACCATGATGGCCCTTCAACTAAATATGACTTATAAACTACTCTTTCACCTTTTCCATCGGTATACATCACTCCGATGTAAAATTCACCGTTAAGAAGTTTGGTAAATGCTATTAAATCGCCTCGAGGGGACCATACTGGAGTAGCGTACTTTCCGTTACCAAAGCTAATACGTTTAATTTTTTTGGTTTTTAAGTTCATTACATATATTTTTTGACTACCACTTCGATCTGATTCAAAAGTAATGAAGTCTCCATCTGGAGAATATGATGGAGCTGTATCTATCCCCTCATAAAAGGTTAATCTTTTCATTTGTAAAGTAGTTAGATCCATTTCATAAATATCTGAATTACCATTTCTAGCCAAACTCATTACCAATTTTTTTCCATCGGGCGAGTAGCGAGGACTAAATGTCATTCCTGGAAAGTCTCCTAAAACTTTTTGACTACCGGTATTAAGATCAAGCAGAAATATTCTAGGAATTTTTTTATTGTAAGATAAATATGCAACCTCTTGAGCTGCAGGAGAAAATCTTGGAGTTAATGCTAAATAAGATCCATCAGTAAGGAATTTATGGTTAGCTCCATCTTGATCTATGATTGCTAATCTTTTTTTTCTGCTACTTTTTGGCCCTGATTCTGAAATGTAGACTATTCTGCTATCAAAATAACCAGACTCCCCTGTAATTCTTTTGTAAATTATATCTGAAATAACATGAGCTATTCTTCTCCAATTATCTTTTTCAGTAGTAAGTTTTTGAGCTACCATCTGTTTTTGCGAGAGAACATCCCATAGTCTGAATTGAATATCTAATTTATCATTTTTAATTTTCAGTTTACCGTGAACTAGGCCTTGGGCAGTTGTGATTTTCCAGTCTGAAAATGTTGGTTTTTCTTCAAAAGGAATTGTCAAATTAAAAAAAAGCTTTTTGGGCAGAACAGAAAACAGTCCTGACCTTTCAAGATTATTTGAAATCACTTGATTTATATTAGAGGAAATCTCTAGTGCTTCCTTACTATTAGAATTAAATTCTAAAATAGCTACAGGTATAGGATCCATATTACCTTGTGTAATGTCAATTCTAAGTTCAGCAAAAATTGAAAAAGGGTAGAAGAATAATAAAAATAAAAAGTATTTCATAAACATGATTATCTTATTGAATTATTAACATAAATCAAAAAGAATTTTCTAGTTAATCATTACTGAAGGGTCAAAATCTAGAATTGTCTCTTTCCATGTTTCATATTTTTTTTTGGGTACTTTTAATCTTTTGCAATCTGGATGATTCACTGCTCTTATAGCACTTTCAGCAAGTGTTCTGAAAAAAGTATTATTCATCTTTGAATTGTTAATAATTTTGGAGTTTATTACTTCTCCATCTTCATTTAGTTTAAGTTTGACTGAAACTTTGTAATCTTTAATGTTTTTTGCTCCTGCTGGAACAATCCAACATCTGTAAAATTGTCTCCTTATTGCATCTTTCTCGGAAATCGTTAATTTTTCACCTAAATTAACACTTTTATTTTTATCATTTTCATCAAGTTTCTTGTCTGGTTTTAAATCATCAGTTTTAGCAACTTGTTTATTATTCTTTTCAGATTTAATTTTTTCAATGGACTTTAGGATATTATCAACTCGTTTTTTCTGCTTTTGCTCTTCTTTATCATCTTTAATTTTTTCTTTATTCTTTTTTGTAACATTATCTTTTTTACTAAATTCTGGAGGTTTTGGTTTTGATTTAACCTTGGGTGGTTGGAAGCTACCTTTATTTCTTTGTTCTTTTTTTTTCGTCGCTTGTTCTTTATTTTTTTTTTCAGTTTTAGTTATAGTTTGTTCAGAAATGTCTACAATATCTAAGGGTATTTCGTTTATCTCAAACTTTTTATTACTTCTAAAAATTTCCGCTCCGTAGATAAATAGCCCTACAATAAATAAATGAAGAAAAAAAGACTTTAGAAGGCCTCTAATCATTTCTAAACTATTTTAACCTAGTAACAAGTGCTACTTTTTTAAAGCCAGATTGATTTATTAAATTCATCAAATCCATAACTTTTCCATAGTCAAGTTTTTTGTCACCTTTTATATATATCTTTAAATTTTGATTGTTTTTCTTAAGTAAACTAAGTTTTTTTATAAGTTGATTTTTAGAAAATTTTTTTTTTTGAATAAAAATTTCTCCTTTTGAATTTATTGATACTGTGACTGGATCTTTTTTTTCATTTTTAAGAACGGAGGAACTTTCTGGTAAATTAATTTTGATGCCCGAAGTAAGAAGTGGTGCAGTAACCATAAAAATAATTAACAAAACTAACATTACATCAACGAAAGGCGTCACATTGATTTCAGAAATAGTTCTTTTATTTCTAAATTTTTTTTTCATTATCTGTCTACCTAAAAATTTCTTTTGAGATTATTACTAAAATTTCATCTGAAAAAACATCTAATTTATTATTTAAGATTTCCAGCATGTTGTTAAATTTGTTAAAAAAAAGTACAGCTGGTATCGCGGCAATTAGACCAAGAGCAGTTGCAAAAAGTGCCTCGGCTATTCCAGGTGCTACTACTGCTAAGCTAGTGTTTTGAGAAATACCAATAGCCGTAAAACTGTTCATTATTCCCCAAACAGTTCCAAATAAACCAATAAATGGAGCTGTAGATCCAACCGAGGCCAGAAAATTCAGACCATTTTCTAATCCTGTTAATTCTTTATTGATTACAATTTCCATTTCTTTTTTGACGTTTTCACAAAAACTTTTTTTAAAGTCGAAGTTTTTATTTGAAAACCCAGTTTTGATTCTGTCAAAATACACCATGGCAGAAAAAAAAACTGCTTCCATTGGGTGAGTAGGTTGACCTCCGATTCTTTTGGAAAGTTTGCTGAGTGTTTCACTTGAATAAAATTTTTCTTCAAAGTCCTCAGTTTCCATTAAAATACCTTTTAAATTGGTATATTTAGAAAAAATAATAGTCCACGACCAAATTGAGGATATTAATAAAAGTAAAATTACAATTTTTACAACTACATCTGCTTGTAAAAATAGAGATAATATTGAAAAGTCAGCGCTTTCCTCTATTATTTTTTTTTCTACTGATTCATCCATATCAAAGTTATACTATGTCCATTGATTTAAATCTATAAATTATATGTCTTGGTATTTTAATAGGTTTTTTTTTTTTTCCATCAATCCAAACAAGTTGGACGTCTATTCTACTAATGTCAAGACCATCTTTCTCTATTTTTTGGATTAAGTTCAAGGAGGTATAGGAGCTTCCAATATAAAATGTGATTATGTCAAGATTATCAAATAACTTAGCTGGTTTGAAAAAGTCTACTTTTATTTTTTTTACAACAAAGAATTTTGAGTTTTTTTTTAACATGTCCGTAAGCTCTGGAAAATCTTTATTGAGCATATTGCTTCTAGCTCTTTCGGCTATTAACAAATATGCAGTGTGATATGTAAATCCTGATGAATCAGTATTTTCATAATAAATTTTAAATTTATCCTCATGAATTCTTTTCATGTTTATTTTCAATTAATGTGATTAATTCCCTTTTCTGACAATATTCTTCCTCTGGATGTTCTTTGAACCAAACCTTTTTGCATTAGGTAAGGTTCTATAACATCCTCAATTATGTCTCTTTGTTCTAACAATGCCGCGCTTAGTGTCTCTATTCCAACTGGTCCACCATTGTAATCAAGAGAAATACATTTTAAATATTTACGATCCATTTCGTCTAGGCCTTCAGAATCAATTCTCATCTGCTTTAGAGACTCTTCTACAATATTCATATTTATATTATCTGAGTTTTGAACAATTGAAAAATCTAATATTCTTTTTAGTAGTCTAATAGCAATCCTCGGAGTTCCTCTAGATCTTTTAGCAATTTCAAAGGCAGCGATAGTTTCAATTTTAACATTCAATTTTTTTGCATTCAAAATTATAATATCCTTTAAACTTTCAGGACTATAAAACTCAAGTTGAAGAGGAATACCAAATCTATCTCTTAAAGGACGACTCAATAAACCTAGTCTCGTAGTTGCACCTATCAAAGTAAATTTTTCAATCGCGATTTGCATAACTCTTGCCGAAGGACCTGAACCTATTATGTAATCACACTTAAAATCCTCCATTGCTGGGTATAAAGATTCCTCAATTACTGGAGACAACCTATGAATTTCATCAATAAATAAAATATCACCATTAGATAAATTACTTAATAGTGTCACTAAATCTCCTTTCTTCGTAAACGCCGGACCTGATGTAATATGAATACTGACGTTTTTTTCATAAGAAATTATGTTTGCTAAAGTTGTCTTACCTAGTCCAGGCGGACCATACAAAATTATATGATCTAAGTTCTTTTTTGTTTTAACAGATGATTCTATAAATGTTTTTAAATTAGACTTAATATTGTCTTGGCCTACAAACTCTGTAATTTTTTTTGGTCTTAGACTTATCTTTTTATCTTCACTGATCTCGTTGGGCGTAAATTTATTTTCTTTTTTTTCCACTCTATTTTATAAACTCGGGTTTGATAAGCTTTTAACTGCAATTGGAATTAATTCTTCTAGTTTTTTTTCTTGATTATTATTTATAACATGATTCGCGGTGGTTTCACAAACTTTTTGCTGAAAACCGAGGTTTAACAAACAAGAAACAAGATCCTGAAAAATAGATTTTTTTTCACTAGAAATAACAATATTTTTGTTAAGATTCTTTTTCTTTATTTTTTCTTTTAATTCATTGATTAATCTCATAGCTAGTTTGTTACCAACACCATTTATTTTATTAAAGATTTTAGAGTCTTCTCTTACTATCGAGTCTATTATTGAATCGTTTGAAAGATTCGACATTATGTTAATCGCCATTTTACCACCTACACCTTGAACTGAAAGTAAATCACCAAAAGTTTCTCTTTCTTCTTCTTTGAGAAAACCAGCAAAAATCCTAGAATCTTCTTTTATTATTTCATATATAAAAATAGTTACATAAGATCCAATGGTGCCAATTTTACTGATATTGTTATTTGACATTAGAACCCTAAAAACTACTCCATTTACATCAAGGTCTATAAAATTTTCATCAAAATTTTCTATGTTTCCTTTGAGTTTTACAATCATATTATTCTAATTAGAATTGAACTTTAAGTTGTGTTTGCATTGAATGACATGTCGCTACGGCCAAGGCGTCTGCAGCGTTATCTTCGATAAGACCTACCTCAGGATAAAGTCTTTTTATCATCTCAATAATTTGAAATTTACTAGCGTGACCATATCCTGTGAGATTTTTTTTTACACAGTTGGGTGAATATTCTGTAATTTTAATTTTATACATTGCAGCTACTAAAAATATGATTCCTCTTGCCTTCCCAAGTTTTAATGTTGATTCAGGATTAATATTTGAAAAAATTTTTTCTACAGAAATAAAGCTTGGTTTATATTCCTCTGTTAACTTAGAAACCCCTCTGAAGATACAGAGCAATCTCTCTCCTAAGTTATCTTTGCTAGATGTTTTAATTACACCATGAGATAAATAAGATTCCTTATTCTTAAAACTATTAATAACTCCCCATCCAGTATTTTTTAATCCAGGATCAATACCCAATATCAAGTTTTCTGTCACTGAATCACCTTTTTAAGCAATTTTTCATCAATATTGAAGTTTGATACAACTGTTTGAACGTCATCTAAATCCTCTAATTTATCTAACAATGTAAAAAGTTTTTTTGCAGTTTCTTCGTCATTTAAATTAATTATATTGATTGGTCTCCATTCAATTGCTGAAAGTTTTGGAAATGAATATTTTTCTTCAAGATACACCATGACATTGTGAAAAGATTCAAGAGTTGTGATAACATCATATGTATCATCATTTTCTTGAATATCATCAACGTTTTGATTGGCACAAAATTCAAAAAAACTCTCAAAGTCGTCTACCCTCTGAGAGTAAGATATTATACCAATTTTTTTAAAGTTGTGTTTTACTGAACCGCTTATGCCCAAATTACCGTTGTATTTTGAAAATGTTGACCTTATTTCAGAAGCGCTTCTATTTTTATTATCAGTCATTGATTCTATAATAATTGCTGTACCGCCTGGACCAAATCCTTCATAAATAATCTCAAGGATTTGATCATTATCGGAGTTAGTATTATTTTTATTTATTGCTTTTTGGATATTATCTTTTGCCATATTAGATGAAAGAGCATTATTTACTGCTGCCCTTAGTCTTGGATTAGAATCTGGGTCTGTACCTCCAATTTTTGCAGCCACAGAGATTTCCCGTATCAAACGTGAAAAAAGTTTTGCTCTCTTCTTGTCTTGTGCACCTTTTCTGTGCATTATATTTTTGAATTTAGAATGACCCGCCATTTTTAAGAATTCAGTCTTCCGCCTTTAAAAATTTGTTTGTACTCAGAAACTTTCATTTCTTTATTCACATTTATTATTGTACCACACAAAGTACCCTCTCCGTTGGCCGGCTCAAGTCTAGTTTTTATAAATTTCTTTGTAAACTTTTGTATACATTCTTCTTTCTTCATTCCAATAACTGAATCGTAATCTCCACACATTCCTAAATCGGTTTGGTAAAAAGTACCTTTTTTTAAAATTTGCAAATCTGCTGTTGGCACATGGGTATGAGTTCCAAGAATTGCTGTAACTTTGCCATCTAGATAATGTCCAATAGCCATCTTTTCAGATGTTGATTCTCCATGCACGTCAACAATTATGGTATGATTACCGTGATTCATTTTAATTTGCTCAATTACATCATCTAGTTTTCTAAATGGGTCATCAATATTGTCCATGAATAATCTACACATAACGTTTATAACAGAAATTAGATTTCCATTTTTTGTTTTATAGACACCAAAACCTCTTCCTGGTGTTTGTTTGGGATAATTACAGGGTCTTATTAATCTTTTTTCATTTTCAATAAAAAAAATTATCTCCTTTTGATCCCATATATGATTTCCTGAGGTTATTACATCAACTCCTAAATCAAAAAGTTGTTCACATATTTTTTTTGTTATTCCAAATCCACTTGCAGAGTTTTCCCCATTGACTATGACGAAGTTTATGTCATTTTCACTAACAAGCTCTGGTAAAAAATTTTCGATAACTTCTCTACCTGATCTTCCAACAATATCTCCACAAACTAATATTTTCATTTTTAAATGATTATTTTGGTTGGTGTTAAAATTAAATCCATTTTCTTATCAAAATTCATAGTCGGCACTTTTTTGATTTCTTGTTCATCAAAAGCAACTCCAAATTTTAAAATTTTACTATTTTTTTCTAAAAAAGATATAGTTCTATCATAATACCCTCCACCATACCCTAACCTATCTTTATTCTTATCGAATGCCAGCATTGGTACTATTAATATTTTCGGAGTTGCGTAAGCTTTAATGGATGGGGTCATAATACCATATTTTCCTGAAATAAGTCTATCATCTGCTTTCCATTCTTTAAATAACAAGGGTGAATTAATTTCATTTATTACAGGCAGAAGTATCTTTTGTTGATTTTTACGCATATGGTAAACAAATTTGATTAGATTTACCTCTGATTTTGTAGAATAATAAACAGCTATTACTAGACTGTTACAATTAAGAAGATTTATTAGTTTTTTGACAATTTTTTTCTCTTTATTAATTTTATTTTTTACCAATTTTCTTTTTTTAAGAATTTTTTTTCTGAGATCGTGCTTTATTTTTTCAAGCATTCTTGTTTGATCCTTCAATTAATTTATTTTCTAACTTAGACAACTCTTCATCAATTTCATTAAAAATTAAATCAATTTTTTTTTCTTTTTCATTGTTATCAATATTTTCACCAACAATAATAAGTGCCATCATCAAATATTTTTGGGCGTCTGGTAAAGTCAACAATTCATTATGCTCTTGAAGTTTTAAGTTTAGTTGTTTCTCAGCTTTTCGCAGCAAACCCTCTTCTCCATCTCCACATTCAAGATTAAATTCTTTATTATCAATTTTAATTTTAACAACAGGCATCATTCTTTTTTAATATATTTTAAAATTCTTTCGAGACTTATCATCGTTTTTTTTAGCAGTTCATTATTATTTTTGTTATTAAAAGATGGTTGTTGAATCGTTTGGTTTATTTTTTTTAATCTGCTTAAAATATTTTTTACCTGTTTTTCCATATAAATTAAGTTTATTTTTCTCTAGTGCTTTACATTACAATAAATTTTCATTAATCAATAATTATAATTATAATCTGTCATGAAAACAAATATAGCTATCAACGGTTTTGGAAGAATTGGAAGACTCACTTTAAGGGCTTTTTTTGAGAGAAACATTAAAGATTTTAATATTGTTGCAGTCAACGACCTTGGAAACATTAAGAGCAATATTCATTTGTTAAAATATGACTCAGTTCATGGAACTTTTCCCTTTTCAATAAAAAATGATAATGATTCAATTGAAATTGAAAATAATAAAATTCATTTCTTAAAAGAAGCAAATCCAATTAATCTTCCATGGAAAAAATTAGATATTGATTTAGTCATTGAATCTACGGGTGTTTTTACTGATAGAGAAAAAGCTGAAATGCATTTAAGTGCTGGTGCAGAAAGGGTCCTAATTTCAGCTCCATCAAAAAATCCTGATATAACTGTTGTTTTCGGTATTAATCATAAAATGATTAATGATAAACATAAAATAATTTCAAACGGGTCTTGTACAACAAACTGTCTAGCTCCTGTTGCTTTTCTAATGGATAACTCAGTCGGAATTGAGTCAGGGTATATGACAACTGTGCACTCAGTAACAGGAGATCAAAATACTATTGATACGCTTCACAAAGATTTAAGAAGGGCAAGAAATTCACTAGTTTCAATTATACCAACTTCTACTGGTGCAGCTAGAGCTATGGGAGAAGTTTTACCAAATTTAAAAGGGAAAATAGATGGAAGTGCTATACGAGTTCCAACACCCAACGTTTCTTTGGTTGATTTTAAATTTTATTCCAAAAATCCCACAACATCCTCTGAATTAAAGAATATTTTTTTGAAAGCGGAAAACCACGAATTAAAATCCATTATACAAACTGTTTCAGACCCAATGGTTTCTGGAGATTTTAATCATAATCCTCATAGCTCTATTATTGATTTATCTGAAGTTAATGTAATTAAGGGTAATTTTTGCAGAATACTATCATGGTATGATAATGAATGGGGGTTCTCAAACAGATTATTAGATGTCATTAAAGATATTATTCAATGAGTATTTATGATTATGAAACATTTGAAATCCAAAATCTTTTAGACGCAAATAAATTAAAGAAAAAATATCCAAAAAAAAAACTCAACTTTCTTCACAGGCATAATTCAGTATTGTGGCAAGGTCCTTTATACATAAAAATATTAAGTGAAAAGCTTAACAATAAAAACAGTAATTACATAGTTGAAATAGGCGACAATATTGCTTTAACTTTATTATTAATTAGTTTCAAAATCAAAATTTTGGCAATTGATAAGAAAATTCTAAAAAATCAGATGGAAAAAATATTTTCTATTGCAAAGAATAAAAGAATAAAAGTTATTTTCCTAGACAATTTAAATATTATTAATAATTAAAATACATAAATGAAATTTTATTTAATATCTCCGCCAAAAATAAATGGAAATTTCAATCATGAAATTTTCGATAAAGTTACTGATATTATTTCTGTAAATTTTTTTCAATTCCGACCAAAATATAAATCACTATCAGAGAGGTTTAATTTTGTTTCATATCATTACAAAGAGATTTCAAAAATATGTAAAAAAAAAAAAATTAAAATGATAATAAATAATGATTTTGAGATAGCTGAAAAATTTATATTTGATGGAATTCATTTAGGACAAAATGATAAAAAATGTAGAGAAGCAAAAATTAATTTTGGTTCAGAATTTATAGTTGGTGTTAGTTGCTCAAATTCCTACAGGTTGTATATTGAAGCTAAAAATCAAAAAGCAGATTATGTTGCGTTTGGACCTGTTTTTAAAAGCTTATCAAAAAAAAAAAAGGAAATTAATTTTGACAAAGCAGTCTTTGTTTTAAAAAAATTAAGATTGCCTTTTACATTAATAGGTGGGATAAATCATACTAACTTTATGGAATTAGTTAAATATAAGCCATTAAACATTGCAATAATTAATAGCATTTGGGATTATGAAAAAGGTCCAGTAAAATCAGCTTTGTTTTTTAAAAAAATTTTAAATAAAGAAAACTAAATGAAAATTAATGCAAATCTCATTAAAGTCGGAAACGTTTTAAATCATAAGGATAGGATGATGGAGGTGCTTAATACTAGCGTCATCAAACCTGGTAAGGGAGGGGCTTATATACAAGTTGAAATGAAAGATATGAAAAGTGGTACCAAGTTTAACGAAAGATGGAGAACCTCTGATAGCGTTGAAAAAGTCTCTATTAATGAAATTGACGTAACATTTCTTTACATCGAAAATGATAGTTTCACAGTGATGAATAATCAAAACTTTGAACAAATTACATATCCCTCTAAATTGATAGCAGGAAAAGAAAAACTTCTTGAAGATGGAATGAATATAACACTAGAGATGATAGATGACGAAATCTCATCTGTAAAATTTCCTAAAAATATTAGGGTAGAAATCAAAATAGCTGATGCAGTTGTGAAAGGTCAAACTGCATCATCTTCATTTAAGAATGCTTTAACAACAAATGAATTGAATATATTGGTTCCACCTCATATAAAAGAAGGTGATAAAGTAATGATTAATTCTGAAACATTAAACTATGTAGAAAAAGCAAAAGATTAATGAGTTTTTATAGTCCTTTATTAAATGCTTTAAATAAATCAGTAAGAGTCTCAGGTAAAAAAATAATAAGAGATTTTGGGGAAATTGAGAAATTACAAAGTTCAGTAAAAGAAACAACTAAATTTGTAAATATTGCAAAATCAAATTTGAATAAAGATATCACTCAAATTCTCAAAAAGCTAAAACCTGATCTAACCGTTGAATCAAAAAATATAAATGTTAATGATTGCTGGATTTTAGAAATTCTTGATAGTACAACTAATTTTTCGAGAGGAATTGATAATTTTTTCATAAGTATTTCACTTAAGGAGAACGGAAGAATTATCATTTGCGCTCTCTACAATCCAATAAAAGACGAAAATTTATGCTTCCAAAGTGGATCTGGAGGCTATAAAAATGATTATAGAATTAGAGTTTCTGAAACAAAAAGGCTTAATAATTCAATATCCTCCTTTTTTGGAACAACAACTGAAACTGATGAAAATATAATTTTAGGTGAAATAAGACAAATATTGAAAAAGAACAATGTTGAAACAAGAGAAAGCGGCTCAATTTTGCATGAAATTTCACTAATAGCATGCGGTAAAATCGATTGTCTATTCTTTACAATGATGAACAACGATATTAATAATCAAATTTCATTAATTCTCGCAGAGACAGGCGGCATTTTTTACCAGTTAGAACTAAAAAAAAAAAAAATTTATATGGCAAGCAATAAATATATTGGAAAGATAATTAAAGAGATGATAGAAAATAATAATGAAGATCAATAGTTTATTAATTAAGTTTTTTATTTGTATGCTAAGTATATCTATATTTTGTGTAGATCATTCTATTGCACAAGACTCGCAGGTAATTAAAAAAATAATCATTGATGACAGTCAAAATTCTGAAAGACTATTATCACCACCAACTGAAAATAAAAGCGGAGTAATAAAATTAATTCCACCAAAAAGTATTTTGGAGAAGGAAGCTAATAGAAAAAAAATTGAAGAGGAGAAAAAAGCAAAAAAATTAGAAGAAATAAGAATAAATCAAGAAAAAAAAAGGAAAGCTTTACAAGAAAAAAAACAAAGCGAAATCAATGCCGCTAGAAAAAAACAAGAGGAAAAAAGAAAAGAGCTAGATGAAAAAAGAAAGAGAGATATTGAAAACGCAAGAAAAGCTCAAGAAAAAAAACAAAAAGAACTAGAGCTTAAACGTCAGGCTGAAGAAAAAAAAGAAAAAGAGCTAGAACTTAAACGTCAAGCTGAAGAAAAAAAAGAAAAAGAACTAGAACTTAAACGTCAA
>CACAYF010000005.1 GCA_902536655.1 uncultured Alphaproteobacteria bacterium
TCCTTTGGGAAGTTCTGGAAGTTTCGAAATTTTAACTTTGTCAGTTTCTACGTCGATAAGCCTTGAGGATTTTATACAAAAAAAGTGATGATGATCTTCCAAATTAGTGTCAAAATATATTTTATCTGATGAGACTTTTATAGCTTTTATTATTCCCAATTCTTTAAATTGATTCAAACAATTGTAAATTGTTGCCAAAGAAATTTTTATTTTTTTCTTGTTTACTTCCTCATGGACATCTTCTGCTGTAAAGTGTGCTGCACCATTTTTAAAAAGCAAATTAACCATTGCTACTCTCTGTTCAGTAACTTTTAAAGGGGAAGCCTCAAGCATTTTTAATGCTTTTTCAATATATTCGTTTTTATACATTCAATTAAAGAAACTATAGTCCCTTCATGATTCTGTCAACTAATTGATTGACTTTTGGAATAAATCCTCCTTTATAAAATGGATCAAGAGCGAATCTATAAACTGAATGACCTGCGAACATTAATTCATTTTCTAGATTGGAAATTCCGTGACTTATTTTTTGGAGTGTTTTTTGAATACAAAATGATCTAGGGTCCGCTTTTTTTCCAGTTGTGCCTTTCTCTCCTTGCGCCCAGTTACTGAACAAACACTGAGATAAACAACCCATACAATCAATTTGATCTTTAACAATCTGGCTTGCTTTTTTTATTGTAACCCATATCAATGTATCATTGGGTGTAGTCATTGGTTTTGAAAATCCTTTTTTAATCCATTCCATAATTTTAGATTTATCAGAATGTTTTACATAGAATGCTCTTTTTCTGGGGCCTATCTCAATTTTTTCATTAAATTCGTTAGTCTGCTCTTTTAAAAAAGGGGTCTGGCGTTTCGACCTTTCTTCAAGTTCTATCAAGAAATCGTTCTTAACAGCTGAAGAATAAAAACCCGTTGGGCTAAATCTATGAAGACTGACTTCTCCTTTTTTTATATTAAGTAGTTTTTTTTTCCATGCATCAGGTATTGGGCTTTCTTCAGTAAGTAATGGTCTAGTTCCAAATTGAAAAGCTATCTTTCCGATCTCAGGGTTATCTATCCAATCTTCCCACTCTTTAAGATTCCAAACACCACCTGCCATTATTATAGGAGTGTTATGAAGATTAAATTCGTTCATTAATTTTCTCAATTCTCTTACTCTTGGGTATGGAGGTTCAGGTTTAAGAGGATTTTCGCTATTGGACAAACCGTTATGACCGCCAGCAAGCCAAGGATCTTCATATACAACTCCACCTAAGTAATCTGAGGTTTTTCTGTATGATCTTTTCCATAATGCATTAAAAGCTCTAGCTGATGAAATTATTGGATAGTAATAAATACCAAATCTAGCTGCAATTTCTGATAATCTGTATGGCATGCCAGCACCACATGTAACTCCATCAATTATGTTACTTGCTTTTTCTAGAGTTCGAGTAAGAATTTCTTCTGCCGCAGCCATTTCCCACAAAATATTGATATGGATTGGAGCCTTGGGGCCAGCAATATCTCTTGCAATTTTAGCTTGTTCTATTGCACCTGAAACTGAGAAATTTATTAGTTCATTGTGTCTACCAGATCTTGTTTTTTCCTTATAAATTTGAGGGATTAAATTACCTTCTTCATCGTAAGAATCTGCATTTACTCCAGAAAATGTTCCAACACCTCCAGCTTTTGCCCACGCCCCAGAACTTTCACCACTGCTGACAGCTATTCCTTTTCCTCCTTCTATGATTGGGAGCGATTCTTTTCCAGACAAAATCAGTGATTCAATTTTTTTCATACTTGAGCGTCTTTCAAACTTAACTTAACCTTACCTCTATCGTCAACACCAATAACTTTTACTTTTACTTGATCACCCTCTTTTACAACATCAGTTGTTTTTTCAACCCTCTCCTCTTTTAATTGACTGATATGAACCAAACCATCTCTACTCCCCATAAAGTTTACAAATGCTCCGAAGTCTGTGGTTTTTACAACCTTTCCTTCATAAATTTTGCCGACCTCTGGTTCTGCAACAATATCGTTAATCATATTCATAGCAGTCTTAGCATCATTTGCTTTTGAAGCAAAAATTGTAACTATGCCGTCGTCATTAATTTCAACCTTAGCTCCAGACTTCTCACAAATATCCTTTATTATTTTACCCCCCGAACCGATAACTTCTCTAATTTTTGACTTATCAATTTTCAATTTCTCGATTTGTGGAGCATTTGATTTTGTAACTGCTCTTGGTTTGTTCAGGGACTTATTCATTTCTTTTAAAATATGTATTCTTGCTGAATTTGCCTTTGATAAAGATTCCTCCATTATGTCCTCGGTTATTCCATTAACTTTAATATCCATTTGCAATGATGTAATTCCAGATTCCGTTCCAGCAACCTTAAAATCCATATCTCCCAAATGATCTTCGTCTCCAAGAATATCTGTTAAAACAACAAATTGTTTCTCTTCTTTGATTAAGCCCATTGCTATCCCAGCAACAGGTTTTTCGAGTGGTACTCCAGCATCCATTAAAGCAAGAGAGGTTCCACAAACAGTAGCCATAGATGAGGAACCATTTGATTCTGTTATTTCAGAAACTACCCTGATAGTATAAGGGAAGTCCTCAGAACGTTTAAGAATAGGATTTATTGCTCTCCAAGCGAGTTTTCCATGACCAATTTCCCTTCTTCCTGTTGCACCAATTCGCCCAACTTCATTAACTGAAAATGGTGGAAAATTGTAATGTAACATGAATTTTTCTTTTGAATCTCCGTCTAAACCATCAATTATTTGCTCATCTGATGTAGTTCCCAATGTAGTTGTGACTAAAGCTTGAGTTTCACCTCTTGTAAATAAGGCACTTCCATGAACATTATCCAATAAATCAACTCTGCAATCTATATCTCTGACATCATCAAGACCTCTTCCATCAATTCTTTGTTTTGAGTCTAATACAGATGATCTTACAATATCTTTCTCAATTTTTTTTATTTCTTCCTTAAGCGAATTTTCGTCTTCAACTTCATCTATAAATTTTTCAATTATCTTTTTTTTTACTTCAATTAAAGACTCATTTCTTTTCTTTTTTTCCTTTATCTTATAAATAGGAGTTAATTCTTTATTTGAAAGTTTCCTCAATTTATCAATATATATTGGATCTTCCTTTTTAACAACTTCCCATGAATCCTTTGCAGACTTTTCTGCTAGCTCTATAATTGAATCAATAACACTCTGAAATTCTTTAAATCCAAATTGAACAGCTCCAAGCATTATCTTTTCTTCCAATTCATTGGCCTCTGATTCCACCATGAGAACACCATCTCTGGTTCCCGCAACGACTAGATCCAGTTCGCTGTCATTTAATTCTTCTTTCGTTGGATTAAGGATGTATTCCCCATCCATATAACCAACTCTTGAACAGGCTAGAGGACCAAGAAACGGAAGTCCTGAAATAGTTATTGCTGCAGATGCCCCTATCATAGCGCATATTGAAGGATCATTCTCTCCATCATAATTTATAACTGTGCAAACCACTTGGGTTTCATTTTTAAAATCGTGATGAAAAAGTGGTCTAATAGGCCTATCTATAAGTCTTGAGGTTAAAATCTCATTTTCTGCTGGACGTCCTTCCCTTTTAAAAAATCCACCTGGTATTTTCCCTGCTGAGTAGGATTTTTCAATATAATGGACAGAAAGAGGGAAGAAGTCATTGGAGGCATCAACGTCTCTAGAGGCTGATACTGTGCATAGAACCACCGTACCACCAAGTGAACATTTGACTGCACCATCAGCTTGTCTCGCAATCATGCCCGTTTCTAATTTTAAAGTTAAACCCTTCCAGTCTAACTCTACCGATGCTATATTAAACATTTTTATCTCCTTAATTTGTCTAACGCCTTAGACCCAGAGACTTTATAATTGACTCGTATCTTTCATTGCTTTTGCTTTTAACATAGCTTAAAAGTTTCTTTCTTTTTCCTACAAGTTTCATCAAACCTCTTCTGGTGTTATGATCTTTTTTGTTAGATTTTAAATGTTCCGTTAAATTTTTTATTCTTTTTGAAAAAGTTGAGATTTGACTTTCACTGCTCCCAACATTTTCTGTATTTTCATTGCTTTTTTTTTTATTTAAAGTTTTATCCATCCTAAATCCCTAATTTTTATGTTTTATTTCATAATATATTATATGTTTCAATTAACTAGTTAAAAGCTTTTTGGGATGAAAAGTGCAATCTTTGATTAAACCCAAGGCTATATATTTATTTTCATGTTTAGCGAAAACCAAACTGTTTTTTTTTGTTTTCACTAAATGCTTATTCATTAAAACAAAACTTCCGCTTAAAACTCTTTTGACTTGGTTATTATCCAATTGAATTTTTGAAATATCATTCATAACTGCATCGATTGGATGAACAAGCCTTTTAAGTTCATCACTATGCACCAAACTTAATAAATAATCCAGTGAAATAAGTTTTTTGTTAAAATTGTTAAATCCTACTCGTCTCAATTCTACAACGGTTCCAATTGTGCCAATAGATTCTGCAAGACTTTCTGCAAGACTTCTAACATATGTTCCAGCACTGCAGTCTATGGAGAATGAAGCAAGTCTAGAAGAAATATTATTTGTTAACTTGAAATTATGAATTTTAATTTGTCGCTTTTTTAATTGAAATTTCACATTTTTTCTTGCCAAATTATGTGCTCTTTTTCCATTAATTTTCACAGATGAATATTTATGAGGAATTTGTTCTATATTGCCAGTAAACTTTTTTAAAGCCTTTGAAATATCAATTTCATTTGGATATATTTCACTTTCTTCAACAACTTTTCCTTCAGAATCTCCAGTCTCAGTTTTAATCCCCCACCTAATCGTAAATGAATACTTTTTATCGCATTTTTCGATAAAAGGAATAATTTTTGTTGCTTTTCCTAAAGCTACTGGCAAGAAGCCTGAGGCTAAGGGATCAAGCGTACCAACAAAACCAGCTTTAGAATTATTGAAAATTCTTTTTATTTTCTGTAGCGCAAAATTAGATGTGATACCTATTGGTTTATCCAAAAAAAACCAACCACTCAAAGCTTTATCATTCATTCATTTATTATTTACAAGTTCAAATTTTAACTTAGGTGTATATCTAAGCTCAATCTTGGATGAAAATTCTTTTTTTATTCTTGATGAATTGTTGGTTATTATTTTAAGAACTTGTTCATAATCAAAACTGAAATTATTAATTGTTTCTAAGAAAACTTTAGCACTTTTTCCATCAGAGGATAATTCGACATGAGACACCATTATAAAAACATTCTTTCCGTTATCATAATTTAAATCAAAAGTTAAAAAAACTTCAGAGATTGTTTTTTTTATTAAGGTAGAAATTTTATCGATTCTTGATTTTTTTCGTTCTTCTTTGATTATTTCTAAACTAAGATTTTTTTTCATTTTTTTCTCTCACATAAAACTCTAATCTGTCGTTCTGTACAACTTCATTGAATTTGGAAAGAACAATTCCGCACTCCAAACCGCTTAAAACTTCTCTTACTTGATTTTTTTCCCTCCTCAGACTAAGAATTTCACATTCATGAAATATTTTTTCATTCCTGATAATTCGAGCAAATGCTTTTGAAGTAACTTTTCCTTCTTCAATTAGGCATCCAGCAACTTTACTTGAATCTGAAAGTTCAAAAACTTGTTTTACAATTGCTTTTCCAATTTGAGTTTCAGTTTCTTCAGCCTCATCAAAGCCATCAATTATTTTTTGGGCCTCATCAATTACTTCATATATTATTGAGAAAATACTTATTTTAATTGCTTCTCTTTTAGATAATGTTTTTGCTTGAGTATTAGCTTTAACGTTAAATCCAAAAATTCTTGCTTTTGATGCAATTGCAAGGGTTACGTCAGATTCGTTAATTTCTCCCACTGCACTGTGTATTATTTTAATTGATATCTGTTCAGAGTTCATTTTATTCAGGCTATGTTCAATTGCTTCTTTCGAACCGTGTACATCAGCTTTAACTATTATAGAAATTACTTTTTTCTCGTCTTGAGATGCACTTTCTATCATTTGATCTATTGAAACTCTTTTAATTGACGAAGTCTCTTCAATTCTTTTCATTCTGGATCTATACTGTGTAACCTCTCTTGCTCTTGCTTCATTGTCTACAACAACCAATTTATCTCCAGAATCTGGAGTTCCAGATAATCCTAAAAGTTCAATGGGAAAACTAGGTAATGCTTCATTTATCTTTTCAGACGAGTCATTATACATTGCTCTTACTTTACCCCATTCCTTTCCCACGACAGCAATATCGCCAACTTTTAAAGTTCCATTTTGTATAAGAATAGATACGACAGTTCCCTTTCCCTTTTCTATCTTTGATTCAATAACGGTCCCATCTGCATTTCTATTCGGATTAGCTCTTAATTCTAAAATTTCAGATTGAAGTATTATTGACTCTAAAAGATCATCTATTCCTATCTTTGTTTTCGCCGAAACTTTAACGAAAACATTCTGTCCACCCATATTTTCACTAATTATTTCGTGCTTCATTAAATCAGATTCAACTTTGTCAGCGTTGGCTGTTGGGAGATCTATCTTATTAATTGCAACTATAATCGGACATCCAGAGGCTTTGGCGTGGCTAATAGCCTCTATTGTTTGTTCGTTAACACTGTCATCAGCAGCAACAACAAGGACTATTACGTCTGTAATGTTAGACCCTCTTGCCCGCATTTGACTGAAAGCCGCGTGTCCAGGTGTATCAATAAAAGTTATAAATTGTCCACTTTTAGCTTTAACCATATAAGATCCTATATGTTGAGTTATTCCGCCAGCTTCAGTCGAAGCAACTTTTTTTTCTCTAATTACGTCAAGAAGAGATGTTTTTCCGTGATCAACATGACCCATCACAGTTACTACAGGTGGTCTTGGGAGAAGATCTTGTTCTGAGTCTGAAGGTCCAGTTAACCCAACTTCAACATCAGATTCACTTACACGTTTAGGAATGTGACCAAATTCAATTACTAACAATTCAGCTGTATCACTGTCAATTGTTTGATTAATAGTTGCCATAACTCCAAGTTTCATTAGAGACTTAATCAAATTTGACGACTTTTCAGCCAGACGTGATGCAAGTTCGTTAACAGTTATGACATCTGGAATTATAACTTCTTTCTTTTTTCTTTCTTTATTTTCTTGATTTTCCTTATTTTCTGATCTTATTACGTTTCTAAGCTTTGCCTTCTCTCTTGCTCTTTTTATCGCAGCAAGTGATCTTACCTTTTCATTGTCATCATCAAGAGCTTGAGAGATTGTTAGTTTTCCTTGTCTTCTATTTTCAAAGCTTTTTTGAGTTTTTACAAACTTCGGTTGTTTAGGTTTATCAACTACTTCTTTAATTGGTTCGTCACTAATTTTATTTTCAGCGAAATTTTTTGTTGTAGTTTTCTTAAAATCTCTTTTATCATTTTTTTCAACTGAAGTTTCATTTGTATTTTCTGTAACTGCTATTTCAGTATTTTCTTTCTTATTTATTTGTTCTGATTGTGTTAATGAAATATCAGGTGATTTTGGTTGCTCAACTTTTTCATTTTTTGAACCACTGATTGACCTCTTTTTTTTTACTTCAACTGATACAGACCTGCTTCTTCCATGAGAAAAACTCTGTTTTATTTGACCAGCGTTTATTGTCTTCTTAAGTTGCAATTTGCCGGCTAATTTATTATTATTTTCATTTTCTGTCATCTTGGTTCAACTTTTATACCAATGTTTTCGTGAATTCATAATTATTTCGTCAGCTTTATCTTGATCCATGTCTCTAAAAATATCTATCAATTCTGAATTGGATAAATCTGCAAGCTGGTCTCTAGTTTTGATATTATTCTCTTTAAGTTTTAAAAGTTGATCTATATTAAAAAGTTTTGTAGTCAACAAATAATCATCGAATCCAGATTCCTTTAACTTGTCTAAATTCTCAACCCTAATTTTCTCAGCACAAACTTTAGCTCTTTGAATTAGCTCTTTTGATAAATTTTCATCAAAGCCCTCTATCGATGTTAGTTCCTCGAGCGAGACCATTGCAATTTCATCAATTGATGTAAAACCCTCGGTTACTAGCAAATGAGCGATAACTTCGTCAACATCTAATAAACTTATAAATTTTTGAGATAAATTTTTAAATTCTTCATTTCTTCTGTCAGACTCCTGTGAAGTTGTTAAGATATCAATACTCCAGCCAGTTAGTGAACTTGCTAATCTGACGTTTTGGCCTTTTCTTCCGATTGCCAGGCTAAGTTGTTCGTCTGGAACTATAACATCAATCTTCTTCAGATCCTCCTCTATAATTACTTTATCAACCTCTGCTGGTCCTAATGCGTTAACAACAAATGTTGCAATATCTTCTGACCAAAGCACAATATCAATTTTCTCTCCTTGCAACTCGTTAACCACAGCCTGAACCCTACTACCTCTCATTCCAACACAAGCTCCAACTGGATCAATACTTTTCTCCTTGGTATAAACTGCAATTTTAGCTCTACTTCCAGGATCACGGGCAACAGACTTTACCTCTATTATTCCATCATAAATTTCTGGAACTTCTTGAAAAAACAATTTTACTAAAAAGTTATTATGTGCTCTTGATAAAAAAATTTGTGGACCCTTTAAATCGTGTTTAACTTCATTGATATAAGCTCTTATTCTGTCTGATCTCCTAAATACTTCCCTATTTAAAAGTTCTTCTCTCCGCAAAATTGCTTCACCTTTTCCTAAATCTACAATCAAGTTTCCGTATTCAACTCTTTTTATTACACCGTTGACTATTTCGCCAACCTTGTCTTTAAATTCATTGAATTGCATAATCTTTTCAGCTTCTTTCACTTTTTGAAAGATAACTTGTTTAGCTGTTTGTACTGCAATTCTTCCAAAATCAAGAGGAGGCAACTCCTCTCTTAGAAATTCACCTATTTTTAGAGATTTATTTTTCACATCAGACATATTAATTTTATTTATTCTATCTTCAGATGGTAATATCTCTGTGTTCTCAACAACTTCTTGGTATCTGTACAAACCTATCTTGCCAGTCTCTCTATCCACATGCGCTCTAATATCTAATTCAAAACCATATTTTGTTCTTCCAGCTTTAGCGATCGCCATTTCCATCGCTTCTATTACTTCCATTTCATCTATACCCTTTTCTTTAGCAATATTTTTAGCGACATCGATAATGTCAAAAGATAAAGAATCTTTAATTTCGTTCTTTTCCAATTTATTACCTCTCTGTTTTTCCCTTACAAATTATATATCTGTTTTGCAATTTGAAAAGTTTTAGATATTCATACCAAGACTTTGAAGAAACTTAAATAATTTAATATTTTTTTTTAATCTTTACTTTTTATAGATAAAAAAATTAATTCTTCTATTTTCTTTTTTTGCTTTTCTTAAATATTTGGTTGGATATATATTATAATCTTCTAAACTTTGATTGTCAGTTGACTTTAAAAGAAGTTTAAAGAAATTTTGCTTTAAAAATGATTTTGAAATTTGGTTTGAATAGTCATCGTCATCGGTTGCAATGTATATTTCAGAATTTTTAAAAGTTATTTGATCTAAATTTTTGACAAATTCTTCATTAATTAATCTTCTTTTTTGGTGTTTTTTTTTTGGCCAAGGATCGGGAAATAATATGAAGATTTTTTTGAAATTGAAATCACCTTTTATTTCAAAAAATTGGGAGAAGGTTACATTTGAAAAATAAATATTTGATATTTTATATATTTCAATCTCTTTTTTTAACTTCAGTCCACCTGAAATAAATGGATCAATTGCAAAAAAAAAATCGTTTTTTTTTATTTGTGACTGAAAGATTAAGTTTTCACCTTTCCCAAAGCCTATTTCAAGATTAAAATTTTGGTAAAGTTTGTTTAACTTCCTTTTTTTGTTAAGGAGATTCACATCGTTAAAAAAAAACTTGTAATTTTTTAGGTCAATTAAATTAGATCTTTTAGTTTTTCTGGATTGCCTTCTACCGTAAAATGAGAGCATGATTAAAGTTCATTTAATAATTTTTCAGCTAAATCTAGTTTTTCCCATGAAAATGATCCTGTATTTGATACGTAGTCTCTTCCAAAGTGACCATAGGTAGACGTAGCTTCATAAATAGGTTGATCCAATTTCAAATGGTTTTTTATTCCTTCAGGAGATAAATCAACATGATCTTTAATAATATTTATGATTTTATTTGTATCTAAATCTGAGCCACTGTCTGTTTTTAAATAAATTGAAATTGGCTTTGATACTCCAATAGCATAAGAAAGTTGAAGTAAACATTTTTTAGCAAGTTTTGTAGCTACAACGTTTTTAGCAATATATCTGGCAATATATGCAGCAGATCTATCAACCTTTGTATAGTCTTTTCCCGAGAAAGCACCACCACCATGTGGAGCTGATCCACCGTAAGTATCAACAATAATTTTTCTACCTGTTAAACCGGTGTCTCCGTCAGGACCTCCGATTACAAACCTACCTGTTGGGTTTATTAAAATATTTTCAGATTTTGGAAGAATTTCAGTAGGTAGGGATTCTTCTATTATTTGTATAACTTTTTTTCTTATTTCTTCATTTTTTACATCTTCAAAATGTTGTGTTGAAACCACAATTGAAGTTATATTTTTTGGTTTATTGTTCTCGTATTGCATTGATACCTGACTCTTTGAATCAGGACCAAAAAAAGAATTATTGTTTTTTCTATAGTTTGATAAATTCTGAAGAATCTTGTGTGAATAATGAATCGGTGCGGGCATTAAAAAATCAGTTTCAGAACAGGCATAACCAAACATTATTCCCTGATCGCCTGCACCTATAACTTCTGAATCGTCGACTCCCTGAGAAATGTCTTGAGATTGATTATGTAAATAGTTCTCTATCTCTAATTTTTCCCAATGAAAACCATCTTGCTCATACCCAATATCTTTAATTTTTTCTCTTATTTTCCGGTGTATAATTTCATCATCTACCTCTTGATGGTTTTGATTTATTTTAACCTCTCCTGATAAGATAACTCTATTTGTTGTAGCAAGAGTTTCGCATGCTACTCTTGAGTTTTTGTCTGCTTTCATATAAAGATCGACAACTAAATCCGAAATTTGGTCACATATTTTGTCAGGATGTCCCTCTGAAACTGATTCACTAGTAAAAATAAAATTTGTAGAGTTATTTGACATAAGCCTTACTAGTATTTCAAAATTAGAAAACTTTCAAATCTTTTCTTTTTTTTATTAAAAAGTCACATAGAATGCAGATAAACAGTATTACTAAAATTAAATATATCAAAATTATATTTTTGTGTGTCATAAAGAAGGTTTCGTTTTTTCCTAAATTCAATTCGTGATCAATAAAACCGCCGGTATTCAAACCTAATCTCTTTAAAATCTTTCCATTTTCATCAGTTATGACAGAAATTCCAGAGTTTGCAGAGCGGACTAGTGGAACCCCTTTTTCAACTGATCGAAAAATAGATGCAGTCAAATGTTGTTTAGGTCCGGTAAAGTTTCCAAACCAAGCATCGTTGGTAATGTTTATTAAAAGTTCAATTTTTTTCCTGTTAAATGTTTGAAATATCGCTTCATAACAAATTGAGGGCTCAAGATATATTTTTCCGTGTTCCAATTCCAAAAACAGAATTTCATCCATATCTCCCCTACTAAAATCTGTTTGTCCAGGTGTTAGTTTGAATATATTAAACAAAAATCGAAATGGTATAAATTCTCCAAAAGGCACCAATTTTTTTTTATCGTAAAAAATTAAGTCATCTTTTTTTATAATGTAAAAGGAATTGAAAACTTTAAAATCACCACCGTAAAATTCTCTTCTCAACCCACCAGTAATTATGACTGTATTCTCATCAATTTTTTGTTTAATGTAATTAATGAGATCAGCATTCTCGTTTAAAAAGCCTGTTATTGCTGCCTCTGGCCAGACTACTAAAAGCTCCTCTTTTTTTACTTTACTCGACAACGTCAATAGTTTATCTAAATGTTCTTGAAACAAGGTGCGATCCCACTTTTTATTTTGAGCAATATTAGGTTGTACTACTCTTACAGAGATAGTTTTAGATACAGATTGGTTTTCTTTAAATGGGAATATCGAGAAAGATATCAAAAAAATTGGAAATAAAATTAAAGGAATTATAAAACTAAGATCTTTTTTTGTCAGGCATAATACTATTGTAATGATCCATAAAATTGTCAAAAAAGAAAGACCAAATACCCCAATAAAAGATGAAATTTTAATAAAATTTTCATTAAAAATCCAAAGATGTGCATAAAGGTTAAAGGGCAATCCACCAAAAATATTTGATCTTAATATTTCAAATATAAAAATAAAAAAAGAAATTAATAAAGTCTTAGTAAAGAAAAAGTCATTTATTTTTTGGAAATTTATAAATTTGTTAATAAAATAACACGGAAAAGCGAAGAAAAAGCCCATCAAAGATGGAAAAATAATTAAAACCAAAGGGGCCAAAATTTTGTGTTCTTCATAAACTAAAAAAGGATTCACAATCCAATGCATGGAAGCGAGAAAAAAACCTACTCCAAACAACCAGCCAGAAAATAAAGAATTGAGTTTGCGATCGTTGCAAAATAAACCTTTTATTAAAATATAGTGTCCAAGGATCAAAAAAGGAATTAAGATCGAGGAAAAAAAGGAAACACCACTTAATAAACCACCAACGAAAAATGTAATATAGGTTTTACTTTTATTTAACATTAACAAGAATTCGTTTGATTTTTCTTGTATCCGCGTCTCTTATTGTAAATTCCAAACCACTTTTATGGTTAATAACTTCTCCTCTGCTTGGAATCTTGCCTAATAAATTAAAAACCAAACCTCCAACTGTATCAATATCTTCTTTTTCTTCATCAGTAAAATAACCACCAATCTTTTTTTCTAAATCTTCAACAGGTAATCTAGCTGAAACATCGTATGTTTTTTTAGAAATTTTCTTTATCTCTCCAATTTCTTCAAAATCGTGTTCATCTTTTATTTCACCAACTATCTCCTCAACAAGGTCCTCGATTGTAACTAGTCCATTAGTACCTCCAAATTCGTCAACGACTATTGACATGTGAATTTGTTCTGATCTCATTTTTAATAAAAGGTCAAGAATCTTCATTGAAGGAGATGAAAATAGAATCTTTCTTGTTATTGTTTTTGAAAGACTTGTATTTTCTTTTTTTTTGTTGTTGTTAACTTTTTCAAATAAATCTCTAATGTGAATCATACCAATAATCTTATCTAAATTATCTTGAAAAACAGGAATTCTAGAATGTTTAGTTTTATTTATAAAAGTTATAAGTTTGTCAATTTTTATATCTGAAGAAACCGCGTCTATATCGGCCCTAGGAATCATTACATCTTCTATACACTTATCACTAAGGTTAATTACATTTTTAAAGATATTTTTAGTTCCGTCATCAATTTTTTCAGAACTACTTTTATTTTCGTCAATCAAGTCTTCAATCACATTTTTAAGTTCTTCTTTCTGATTTGATCGAAATAATGAAATAAAATTACTGTAAATTTTCTTTATCATGATTCTAAAAGTATTTTTTTCATAATATCTTTTTCTTTGGCTTCCATAACAATAGATTCTTTAAGGTTTGAATGATCGAATCCATATAAATGTAATGCACTGTGAACAATCATATGAAGAAGGTGGTCGAAAAAATTTATTTTTTTCTGATGTGCCTCTGAAAGAATTTTTTCGAGTGAGATTACAATGTCACCTAAGACTAAATAATTATCTAAATTACTGATCATTCTTTGTTCATTTTGAGGAAAAGATAAAACGTTAGTAGATTTGTTAATTTTCCTGTATTTTGAATTAATTTTCTTTATCTCTTCATTGTTTGTTAAAAAAACTGAAACATACGTTTTCCTTTTTTTATATTCAAGTATTTCAAGAGTTTGATCAACAGATTTTTCAACAAAACTTTTTATTTTTTTTGTTTTAAAACCCTTTTCACAATCAAACTTGATGTCAATAATTTTTAGGTTACTTTTTTTTATATTTCTCTCCAACTCTTTGGATTTTTTCGAACTCATTATATTTAGACACAATTCTTGAAACTAATGGATTTCTAACCACATCACTTTCTTCAAATTCTATAAACCCAATATCTTTTATATCTTTGAGAATGTTTATTGATTCACGAAGGCCTGATTTAGTTCCTGATGGCAGATCAACTTGAGACAAATCACCATTAACAATCATTCTGGAATTTTGACCTAACCTTGTTAAAAACATTTTCATTTGTATTGCAGTTGTATTTTGGGATTCATCCAGAATGATAAAAGAATTGGATAAAGTTCTTCCTCTCATAAAAGCCAGGGGTGCGATTTCAATCATTCCATTTTCAATTTTTTTCAAAACCTCTGAAAAAGATAGCATATCGTTTAAAGCGTCATAAATTGGTCTTAAATAAGGATCTATTTTTTCTTTTAAGTCACCTGGGAGGAATCCAAGTCTTTCTCCAGCCTCAACAGCTGGTCTAGATAAAATTATTTTCTCAATTTGTCCAGATTTTAACATTGAAACTGCTAACGCAACCGCCAAGTATGTTTTACCTGTTCCAGCAGGTCCACAGCAGAAAACCAAGTCTTTCTTCCTTACTAAATTAAAATATTCTACTTGTTTTTTGGATCTTGGTTTTATTAATTTCTTTCCAGCCGTAAAATTTAAGGAATTGATATTTTCTTTATCATCCAGTACTCCTTTTTTAGTATCCTTAAATATATTTATCATTCCATAGACTTCACCTTCGTCTAAAAAATTATTCTGTTTTGCATTTTCAAATAATGTTTTAAGTAAATTACAAGTAATTTTTACTTTGTTTACCTCACCACTCACCTTGAGAAAATTTCCTCTAGTAATTATTGATACACACATCTTATTTTCAACAATTTTTAGGAACTTATCATGTTCACCAAAAACAATGGGTAAAATAGAATTATCACTAAAAGATATTGTCTTAGAAAAAATATTTGAGATTTTATTTAATTCTTTTGCCAATTGTTTCTCTATGCAGATAACTGCCCGTGAAATGAATAAGACGTAAGGTCTTCTAGTTTTACATCCAAGAGTTTTCCTACCAGGTTCTTCGAGGAAAAAACGTGAACAGGTTGAAGATGCGGAGTTTTACCTACGTATTGATTCTGTTTTTTTCCTTTACCAGAAAAAAGAACTTCTACGGTTTTATCTATAAAAGACAGATTAAATTCGCTTTGATGCTTATTCAAAATACTTTGCATCTCTTTTAGTCTCATGTCAGCTACATCTTCATCAATGAAGCTCTCTTTCAACGAAGAGGGTGTACCTGGCCTTGGTGAATATTTAAACGAATATGAACTTGCAAATCTGACCTTTTCAATCACTTCCAAAGATTCTTGAAAGTCCTTATCTGTTTCTCCAGGATAACCGACAATAAAATCGGATGAAAAAGCCATATTTTTATGAACCTTTTTAATTTTTTTAATCAAACTCAAATAAAAAGATTTATTATGTTTTCTATTCATTTTTTTTAAAATTCGATCAGAGCCAGATTGAATTGGCAAATGTAAAAATGGCATCAATTTTGGGTTTTTTTTGTGTTGATTTAATAAATTATCGTCAATATCTATCGGATGAGATGTGAGATATCTAATCCTCTCTAAGCCCGCGATTTCAGACAAAATTTGGCATAAATCGCTTAGTCTAATTTTTTTTCTCATTCCATCCTTAATTACATCAGACTCATATGAACTTACGTTTTGCCCAAGAAGTGTAATTTCTTTAGCACCATTTTTTACCAAGTTAATCGTCTCTGCATATATGTTTTCAACCGATCTTGAAAACTCTGCTCCTCTTGTGTATGGAACAACACAGAATGAACAAAATTTGTCGCATCCCTCCTGGATTGTAACTAGTTTACTAACTTCTTTGCTTTTGGATGGAATTAATGAAGAGAATTTATTCTCACACAAAAAATCATTGTACACTTTATCATTATTAGCGTTTTTGAGTATCATTGGTAGCTTGTGAAAACTTTGAGGCCCAAAGACAAAATCTACACTTTTGTTTCTTTTAAGAATTTCCTCTCCTTCTGCCTGAGCTACACAACCTGTAACAATAATATGCATTTTTTTGCCAATCTTTTTTTTATTCTCTTTAAATTTTGAAAGCCTTCCCAAATCTGAATACAACTTCTCTGAAGCTTTTTCCCTAATATGACAAGTGTTAAGAATTGCAATATCAGAATCTTCAAAATTGTTTGATTGTTTATACCCATTAAATTCGAGAAGATCGTTAAGTTTTTCGGAGTCATATTGATTCATCTGACATCCATAGGTTTTGATAAAGAACGATTGATTCATGTATATAATTAATTAAATAATTTTTAGTCTTTTACAAGAATTTAAATTCATTTAATTTGATCTTATTGTCAACTTCTAATAGCTGATAATCCTTTATGACTTGTTCTGATATTTTTTTAAAACAATACGTGCAAGCCTCTTTTCTATTCAAAAAATCTGAAAACTTTTCTGACTTGTGAAAGCGTATGTCAACTTCACTGGTTCCAAGTCCCAGAAACTTCCAAACGTGTGGTGCTAGATTCATAGCACCAAACCAAGCTAAAAATGGTCTATGAATCTTAACCAAGGGAAGACCATCAAGCTTGTTGTAAGAAATTGAAATTGGTTGTAACTTATAATTTCTTAATTCCTCATGATCAACGACTTCAAAAAGAGAGCTTTTAAAACCCAATACTTTTGAACCGTCACTTGAAGTTCCTTCAGGAAATAAAATTACATTCAAACCATTCTCCATATTTTCTTTTATTAAAATAGCTTGTTTTTTCACAGATCTTCGGTTCTCTCTCTCAATAAATATTGTTTTACCTAGCATACAAAGTTTATTGATTATTGGCCAATCTCTTATTTCTGACTTAGCTACGAAGACAGCATTAACTAAGGAGCCTAAAATAATAATATCCAGGTAAGAAATGTGATTAGAAATAAACATTACTCTTTTTGCCTCTTGTTCTCCTGACACCTTTAATTTAATTCCAAATATTTTTCTTATACCAAAAAAAAGAAATTTATAAAAAACAAAGAAAAAACGTTGACAAAAACAAACGACAAGGAATTGGCAAAACGATATTATTGTTATCCATGGAACCAAAATAATTAGCCTTATAAATGATAATATTGGTGAATACAGCATTAGTGAATTTTCTCAAAAGAAAGTTGGGCATATTTTTTCAATATTTTTTTTGAATTTAATACGATCAGAACGTCAGTAGTGTCAAATTTCAAATCAACTATAGCTCCGGGGCCTATCCATGCTCCTACCCTTATATAAGCTTTAATAAGTGGTGGTAAGTTTCTGAATTCTTGCACGACATCAATTGTATCTTTATGCATAACATTAAAGTTTGCTTTGAGTTTTCTAACTGGCCTTGTTCTAAGGGATTTTGGTGTTCTGTGGTAATGATACAAATAAGAAAGTTGTTTTATAAATAATTTATAGTTAGAAGATGGAAAACTTGCACATCCAAAAATTAGATCTACGCGATTATTAACTATATATGTTGCTAGCCCCCTCCACAATAACCTGATAATTCTTCCATCTCTATACTGCTCATGAACACAGGATCTTCCGGCTTCCAACAGAGTATTTTTATTACTAGCTAATAAATTTGATATATCAAACTCTGACTCACTATAAAATCTTTGTCTATCAAGAAGTTTTGGTTTTAGTAAAAGTCTGTACGTGCCAACAACAAAATCGTCTGCTACAGATTTGTCAATAACAACCAAATGATCACAAAATTTATCATATTCATCAGAATCTGATTGTTTTGTTTTAGAGTTTTTAAAAAAACTTTTTTGTCTTAACTCCTTAACTTTATTAATTAATGAGTGAGAATCATTAATAATTTTTAAGTTAAATCGACCTAAATGAATGTCTAGAGATCTTGAATTTGAAAATATAGCTCTCGAAATATAGGTGCATGAATTTGTTTCTATTTTTTTGTTTGACGATTTCTTGACGTAGATAAAGTTATTTACTACTAACCTGATCTTATAAAAAAAATCTCTTAATTTTTCAACTTTTGAAAAACTACCCTGGTTTGATTTATTTTTTTGATCTACTTTTAATAGGAACAGCATATAACTCTAATCTATAATCTATTAACTTATAACCCATTTCTTTTGCTACTTGTTTCTGCATAGCGTCTACTAACGTATTTCTAAATTCCTTTACTTTTCCAGTTTTAACATCAATCAAATGATGATGATTCTCTCTAACAGTTTCATACCTTGAGCTATATCCCCTAAACTCATGCTTTTCAAGCAAATTGTTATCTTCAAATAGCTTAATAGTCCTATATACCGTAGCAATACCAATTCTTTTATCAATTTTAGACGCTCGTTTGTGAACAGACTCAACATCTGGATGGTCTGAAGAATGAGATAAAACTTTAACAATTATTTTCCTTTGTTCAGTTAACTTAAGACCAAGCTTCTTACATTTTTCTAATAATGTTTCCAATTTTTCCACTCATTATTGAAAT
Organism: uncultured Alphaproteobacteria bacterium; assembly: GCA_902536655.1. Lineage (GTDB taxonomy): Bacteria > Pseudomonadota > Alphaproteobacteria > Methylaequorales > Methylaequoraceae > Methylaequor. The sequence goes on from CACAYF010000005.1 coordinate 18,602, forward strand.
TTTATTAAGTTTTTATTAATTTACATTAAGTTATTATAATTAATCATATTATAATAACTTAACACAATTTAGAGGGTAAATGAAAAAAAAAGTTTTGGATGTTACTGACTATAAATGCCCAATGACATTTTTAAAAACGAAAGAATTTATAAAACTCAATATTAATCATAAAAAAATTATTCTTCTCAAAGGCAAGAAAGACCTAGAACTTTTAAAAAATAGTTTAGAGAAAAATTTTAAGCTTAAAGTTATTCAAAAGAATGACGATATTTTTGAAATGGAGCTATTATAAAATTAAATAATTCTCAACATTGTAAAGGAGTCGTTGAAAGATTCTTTGTTTCTGTAATAATTTTTTCTCCTCCCACTGAAAATGAAATTATGTTTTTTATAAAATTTTATAGCGTTAAAATTTGTCTCGTTAACGTCTAAAACAATTTTTTTTAATTTATTTTCTTTACAATATTTTAAACAACAGTCTAAAAAATTTTTTGCCACACCTTTATTTCTGAATTCAGGAACAACAAAAATAGAGTAAATTTCTATAAAATCATCTATTTTTTTAAAAAAACAAAACCCATTTATTGTTTTATTTAAAGAAAATATAAATCCCTGGAAAATACTATTTTTTATTGAATTTTCTAGCTCCTCTGTTCTCCAAATATTTGATCCAAAATCTCTTAAATTTTTTTTTTGTAACATAAAAATTTCTTTTGAATGGTCTTTATTCAAAGGTAATATATAAGATTTATTCATAATATGTATGATGATAAATCAAACTTTTATCATTTCGACCGTAACCAGAAAAAACAGCATTCGCAATCCTCTTAGCGCAAGGTTTAAAAACTTTCTTTTTATTATGAGTTATCGAATTTAATAATGAAAAAAATTTACTTGAATTTGAAACTATAGTTAAAGCTTTGTTCTTTCTATTTTCTTCATTTATAAATTTTTCTAATTTTTCTAAATTTCCTGAAAAAAAATCAGAGTCTGGTATAAACATTTTATTCTCACGCATAAATAATTGGTAAAAAAAATTATTGTTGTAATTTTCATAGAAAACTAAAATTTTTTTTTCTTTGTTTTTAAAACAAGACAAATATATTTCAAATTCTGTTACGTTGACAATTTTAGCTTTATGTGAGAATGAAATTGCCTGAGCAATGGCCCTAAGCGCTCGAAGTGCAGTGAAACTTCCGGGTCCAACTGAAAAAAAGACATTATTTATATTTGTTCTTTTATTTAAGACTTTATTAATTAGTATAAAAATAGAATCGTTAGTTTTATCTTTAACTATTTTTTCAAAAAATTTTTTTAACAATTTTCCTTCATATAGTGCAACAGAGATTCTTTGACTTGAACTAAAAATTGATAATGATAACATATTCTTAAATCTAAAAATGAATCAAAATCTAGTCAAAGTAAACAAAAAAAAATTAGAAGTTTTAATTGATCTTAGGTACTCAACCACAAATAACTTTACAAAGGAAAAGGTGTTTTTATCTAAAGAATGTTTTATACATAAAGTTGCTTATGAACACTTAGATTTAGCAGTTCAGATAGCAAAAAAACAAAACCTTAAAATCAAAATATTTGATGCATATAGACCTGTTTACGTTCAAGAAAAATTATGGGCATGTTTACCTGATCCAAACTTTATTGCCCCTCCTTATAAAGGTTCTCCTCATTCAAGAGGTGTTGCAATTGATTTAACACTTGTAAATTCTAATAATATTGAACTTGATATGGGTACTGGGTTTGACGAATTTTCAAGACTTTCATATCATGGTTGTTTAGATATTACTAAAGAGGCCTATAAAAATAGATTGATACTCTTGGGTATTATGACTGATGCTGGTTGGGATTTCTTTCGAAATGAATGGTGGCATTATCAACTCTATAACTCCAAAAACTTCCCTATAGTTAATGACATTTAAGTCACTTATTAAAAAGGCTTTTTTTATTTGCCTTTTTTTTGTAGCAATAAAGGCCAATGCAGAAGAATCAAATATCACAGTACTTATGTATCATAGAGTCGGTGATGATAGATATCCTAGCACTAGTATTTCTCAAGAGCTTTTTGAAAAACATATTGAATATTTAGTTGAGGAAAATATTAATGTTCTTCCAATTACAGAGCTTTCAAAGTATCTAAAAAAAGAAATCAGTCTTACTAATAAAACAGTATTCATCACTATTGATGACGCTTACAGGTCATTTTTTCAAAATGGTTTTCCGATTCTGAAAAAAAATAAACTTCCTTTTGGTATTTTTGTTTCTTCAGAGTACGTATCGAGTGCAGAGAAGTCGGAATTTATGAGTTGGTCAATGCTCAAAGAAGTTTCTAAAAGCAATGGCCTTATTCTTAACCATTCTAAAAGTCATGAAAGTCTTGTGGGAATGGATATACTAACTCTAAAAAAAGAAATAGAGCAAAATCAAATTGAAATTGAAAAAAAAATTGGGAAACAACCAAAAATTTTCTCGTATCCATACGGAGAAAGTAGTAAAACTATAGAAGAAGTAATAAAAATGTTAAATTATGATATTGCTTTTTCTCAACATTCAGCGCCTATTCACTTAGATCAGAACAAATATAGACTCCCAAGATATGCTCTAAATGATGAATTTGGAAGTTTAAAAAGATTTAAAATGATTATTCAAACCAAGCCTTTGGAAATATTTGAAAGTTCTTTTGATGACTCAATTGTTAACACAGATGAATTAAATTTTAGTTTTCATACAAAATTTCCATCGGAATCAATTAACTGTTTTGTAAATAACTCGGCAGCTATGATAAAAAAAGATGATGGAGAGAAGGTTACCCTATATCTCTCAAAATTGAAAAATGGAGTTAGGTATAGGATAAATTGTACTTATGTTGACCAGAGAGGAGAAATACTTTGGTATGGAAAAATGATTAAAAGAGTAAATTTATTTTAAAGTCAATTAGTTTTATCAAACTTCATAAAATTATTTGTTTCAATAAGCAGTTTAAGGTCATTGACGTAAGCTTGGTCTCTCTCTGAATAATTTTTTAAAAAATTTGCCAGTACATTTCCAGATAAGCTCTCTCCATTCATCCTTAATTTTCGTCTTTCTTGTCTAAAGTCCTCGTATGCTAAATGGGTATTGATATTTTTTAAGTACGATCTTACCGAATCTGAGAGTGTGGGAAATTTTTTAACAAAAAATTTCTTTCCATCTGCTCTTTTTTTTGGTTTAATTCCGCTTTTACTATCATATGTATATTGCCCAAAAATTGCATTTCCCTCATTCATATAACGAGAACTCCCCCATCCACTTTCAATAGCGGCTTGGGAAAGAGCCAAAGATAAAGGAACCATATCAACCCTGACCAATAATTTACCTAGGCTAGACTCCGTGTAATTATACTTTTCACTAAGTTCAAAAAGCCAATTAGGCCAAAATTCTCGTGACACCACTTCACCTCCTGATTGATTCCACCAATCCAGAATTCTTTTTCTATCTTCGAGTATTTTTCTATTTTCTACAAAAATTATAGGTAATAATGTATAAATAAATAATTTCTTTCTTTTATTGACTGACTTTATTTTTGAAAAATCGTTTGGCCAGCTAGAAAATATTATTAAATTTGATGATTGGTCATTAAGAAAGGACTCGACAGAAAAATCATATTTTTCAAATATGTCGATCATTTCATTTGCCTCGCCTATAAAATCAACTTTTGATTCTTTGTTAATGTAATCTAACATCGATTTGTCTTGGACTATAAAGCTAATAGAGGAGTTCCCGATATTATTCTTATTAGAAAACCCTTTATAAAATCCAATCGCTAAATTTATAAATATTAGTGAAACCAAAAGAACAATTATGTTTCTGTTAATTGCCTTACTTTTTTCCATTATTGATTTATAGCTTCAACTGAATCAATTTCCGGAATATAATATTTTAACATGTTTTCTATTCCAGATTTTAATGTTATTGTTGAGCTAGGACATCCAGAGCAGGCACCCCTAAGTTCAAGAAAAACGATCCCTTTTTGAAGTTTAACAAAATTTATATCACCTCCGTCTTGAGCAACAGCAGGTTTAATTCTTTCTTCAAGTAATTCGTTTATTTTATTGACAATTTCTTGATCTTTTTTTGTATATTTTATTTTATTTCCTTCTGGTTTAGTTTCCGATTCATAATTTTCAATTTCCCCACCAGAAGAAAAATAGTCTAAAATAGATGACAATAAAGTAGGTTTTAAAATTTCCCATTCTACTGATTCAGATTTGGTCACAGTCAAAAAATCTTTTCCAATAAAAACACCTTTAACGTTTGCATCAGTAAATAATTTGCTTGCAAGAGAGTTGTTTGTGGCCTCTTCTGGAGATTTAAACTCCAGAGTTCCTTTCTCTAGTAATATCTTTCCAGGAAGAAATTTTAAAGTAGCTGGATTTGGAGTTTCTTCAGTCTGTATAAACATATCATTAAAATAATGAAATCATGATAACTTGTCAATTTCTTCTTCTGTTAAAAGTGGAGGAATAATTGTTATAGGAACTTTTATTTTATCACTTTGTTTAAGAGTAAAAGCACTTATCAAAGGGTCTCCACTTGATCTATTGGTTGAAGCTGCCAAAACAAAATTTGAAATAAACTTATTTGCACTGAGAAACTCTATTATACATTCTAATCTGTCACCCTTCATTATGAATTTCTTTGGTTTTTTATTAGAAAAAGTTAGAACATAATTTTCATATTCTTTAATTTTGGATTCAGCTTCTTCTCTTGACTCTCTTTCAGCGATGTCTTCAACCGCCTTCCAATGACTAAACTCAAGTGTTTCAAAAGTGTATAAAAGTGCTACTCTGCCATTTGCTCTAGCTGATCTTTGAGCTGCATACCTAAGCGCATTGAATATTTCCTTTGAATCATCAAGGACGACAAGAAATGTTAGTTCTTTTTCTGTCATAAGTATTTTCTAAACAATAAACCTGCTGATAGACCTAAACTAACTGCAATTATAGCAGAAAAGAGTCCGTACATAAATGAGAAATTGTGAGCAAATTTAAAAATAAATGAACTTAAACCGGGTTTGTAGACTTGTATTTTTACTTTTTTACTCTCAAAATTATTTATACTATCAATTATGTTCAACGATACTGTGTAATCACCCTCTGGAGCATTCTTAGGGAGCTTAACTGGGATTTTAAAAAAGTTAGGTAATTTTTTATTTACTACCTCAAATGAATTATTTTTAATTAAAAACAAACCAAGTGACATTTTTTTTTTAATTAGATCTCTTTTTAAGTTATCGTTGTCTTCTCCAATAAGTTTAACATTATCAAATAAATCTTTTTTTACTTCAAAATCGATTTCGTCATCATTTTTATTTGTATAGTAATGAAACAGACCTGGGTATACAAATTCTCCAGTTTTGTTCCATGACCACATTCCAAAAATCTTTTTCTTATTTTGCAAAATAACTTTCTGATTTGGGCCTCTAATTTTTAGAACTAAAGAACTTTCAGAATCTGTAAATCCAAAAATTGTGAAGTCAGGCTTAACGTTATCTTTTGAAATTTCAATAAATCTATCTGATAAATCAAAGATTAATGACTCAGAACTAGATTCCTTGAAAAACGAAATACCAATAAATAAAAATATGATTCTGATTAATACTCTTCTAAACATTTTGTAATATGATCCTAGAATTTGCAGTTGGTTCACTTATTAACTCTATACCCATTTTAATGCAAACAATTAATACTATTAAGGCAAGCAAGATTCTTATTTGTTCTCCTTTAAATCTAGATGTAAATTTTGATCCATATTGAGCACCAACTACACCCCCAATAAGTAAAAAAATTGCTAATATTAAATCAACTGAATAGTTAAAAGTAGCATGAAGAATTGAAACATTAAGTGTTACAAAAACAATTTGAAATAATGAGGTGCCAATTGCCACAACAGTTCCCATTCCAAAAAGATATATCATTGCAGGAACCATTACAAATCCACCTCCGACTCCCATGAATGCTGATAATAGTCCAACAAATATTCCAACAAAAATTGGGAGCAAGATTGAGATAAAAATTTTAGATTGTCTAAACTTCAACTTTAGTGGCAGATAGTCCAAGAAACTTCTTTTCTTCTTTTTATAAGAAGAGTCAACTTTTTTTTCACTAACAAGAGATATTGTGCTCTCAACTAACATTAAAGTTCCTATAATCGCTAAAAAAAGAATATACAAAAACTTTATTATTAAATCGATATTTCCAGACTCTTTCAAAAAATTGAATAATATAACACCAACAGTTGATCCGAAAATCCCACCGATAAGTAAGAAAATTCCTATTTCATAATCTATGTTTTTTTTTATACCGTGGGCCATGGCACCTGATACAGACGAACCAAGTATTTGAACAGACTCTGTTCCCACAGCCGTAGCAGGTGGGATTCCCATAAAAATTAGTAATGGTGTCATTAAGAATCCACCACCAACTCCAAACAAACCAGACATGAATCCTACTAAAAAACCAAAAAATAGAATTAACAATAAATTAATTTGAATTTCAGCAATCGGAAGATAAAAACTCATGATTTAAAAAGTCCGATTGTGTTTTTTAATTTTGTTAAGCTTTCATTTGCCATTTCGTTCGCTCTAAGATTTCCATCCCTAAGAATCGAATCAAGATAATCTACATTTTTTAAAAGCTTCTTCATTTCAGAAGAAATTAAAGAAATTTTCTCGACAATAAGATCGCTTAAATCTTTTTTAAAAATTTTAAAATCTTTGTCGACATAGTTGGATATTACATTATCTACCGATTCATTATCTAATGCAGAAAAAATATTTATTAAATTTTTGATTTCGGGTCGACCATCTAAATCTTGAAAATGTTCTGGGAACGGATGAGAATCTGTTTTGGCTTTCTGAATTTTTTTTTCTATTTCTACAGCGTTGTCCGATAGATTAATTCTAGACTGATCTGATGGATCTGATTTACTCATCTTCTTCATGCCATCTCTTAGGCTCATCACCCTTGTAGCATTTCCAGTAATGATTGGTTCAGGAATTGGGAAAAAATCATTTTGATAATATCTATTAAACGCTTGTGCAATATCTCTTGATAATTCCAAGTGTTGTTTTTGATCATCTCCAACAGGCACATGTGTTGATTTATAAAGAAGAATATCAGCGGCCATTAATACCGGATATGAATATAAACCAAGCGGCGCTCTCTCTTTATTTTTTCCTGCTTTATCTTTAAATTGAGTCATTCTATTAAGCCAACCAATTGGTGTATGGCAACTCAATATCCATGCAAGCTCACTGTGTCCTGTGACGTTTGATTGAACAAAAATTATTGTTTTTTTAGGATTTATTCCTGAGGCAATATATGCGGCTGCGACTTCTCTTGTATTTTGAAGTATTTGCGTGCGACTATCTGAAGTAGTAAGAGCATGCAAGTCTACAATACAAAAAATACAATTATTGCTAGATTGAAGTTCAATCCAATTTTTTATTGCCCCGAGATAATTGCCTAGATGAAGATTACCGGTTGGCTGCACCCCTGAAAAAACCAAATTATTTACTTTTTCTGAATTTTCCATTTATTTATCTCTAATTCTTTAATTCCTAAAAAATACATCAGTGCAGAATAAATAATTATCCCAAAAATAATACATAAAATAAGAATAAAATTTGTATTAAATAAAGTATACATTTCAAAATTATTTATCATAAACTCATAAGTTTTTAAAACAATATAAGACATAGTTAGTGATGCTAATGAGACTTTAAGAAACACTTTAAAAATTGAAATATCAAAAGAGTAGTTAAGATTTTTGTTTAATATATAAAAAAGTAAAATAAAATTTATCCAAGCAGATACAGAAGTTGAAATTGCTAAACCAACATGAAGAAACTCCCTTATTAAGATTAGATTTAGTATTAAATTAATTGACATACAAAATAAAGAAATTTTTATAGGAGTTTTTGTATCTTCATTTGCGAAAAATGGAATAACTAAAATTTTTATCATAATGAAAGCTGGCAAACCACAGCACAGCGCAATAAGTGCTGAGCTAGTTGCTTGAACATCTTTATATTCAAATGCTCCTCTGAAAAATAAAAATGAGATAATGTTTTCTGAAAAAATCAACAATCCAAAAAAAGAAGGAATTGAAAATAAAATTCCAAATTTTATTGCTTTTGAAATGCTTTTTTCAGCTTCTTTCTTTTGGTTTTTTTTAACCTGAGACGATAAAACTGGTAACAATGCAGTGCCAATTGCAATTCCAAGTACACCTAAAGGAAGTTGATTTACTCTATCTGCATAGTATAAGAAAGAAATGGAACCGTCTGGAAGTGTTGATGCAAGAATCATATCAATCAACAAATTGATTTGATAAGCACCATTTCCTAAAATTGCTGGCAACAATAACTTAAAAAATTTAGTTATTTCTTTATCACGTTTGAATGTCTTTAAAAAAGAAAAATTTATAGAAAGCTTAGATTTATTTCTTCGAATATTATAGTACATCCATATGACTTGAATTATTCCTGCAATTGAGACAACAAAACTTAATGTAGAAGAAATTAAAAATAAATTTTCAGATTTAAAAAAGATAAGAAGTGTAAAAATCAACGATAAATTTAAAATGATCGGGGTGACAGCCATTGAAGCAAATTTTCCCAGTGTATTTAAATAAGCTCCCATCAGAGACGTTAAACAAATAAAAAGAACAAATGGAAATGTAAATCTTGTCAAATTAATTGAATGATTAAATTTTTCAGGGTTATCTGAAAAACCAGGTGCAATAAGAGTAATTATTAATGGCATGAAAATTTCTAAGATGAGAACAAATGCCAAAAGTGCGACTAAAAGGAATGAAAAAATATTTGAAAAAAAAGCGTCAGCACTTTTTTTACCTGATTTAGTCCTTACTCCTGAAACCACTGGTATGAACGCAGCATTCATTGCACCTTCTCCTAAAATTCTTCTGAACAAATTAGGTAATTTAAAAGCTACAAAAAAACAGTCAGAAATCAAACCGGCTCCAATTACTCTTGCAATAAGTAAATCTCTGAAATAACCAAGTATCCTACTTAGGAATGTTAAAGATCCGACTATAGAGATTATTTTAAATAGCATTACTTAAATTTTGACTGAGTTTATTTTGGATTTCAGTCTTTAATTTTGTTATCATTGTTTTGTTTTGTATCTTTGAGCCATATTCACTTCTTAAATGAAAACTATCCTCCACAAAATCACCATTAGTTGAAATTTTGGCCATTGATATAATAATCTTATTTTTTAAAAGGATTTTTGAAATATCATACAAAAGCTTAGGTCTGTTATTTGTCTTTACAATCAAAATACTATAAGTTGCAGAAGAAATATTATCAATTTCAACATCAGCTTTATTTTCAAGAAACTTGCTTTTTGATTTTATGTCATCCTTTAATTTAAATTCTAATCCTTCTCCCAAATCTTTAATTTTTTGATTTAAAGATTTTAGAGAGTTTTTGGCATCATATTTACTATATTTTCTATTTTGATTAAAAGATAATTTAAATGTATCTATAACCGTTCCATTGTCTAACGTAAAGATTCTAGATTCATAGATTGATAAATCTTCAGATACAAAAATCGATATTAGATTCAAGAATAGACCTGGCCTGTCCTTGGTTACAATAATAATGTCAAAAAATGAGGTGTTACTAAATTTTTGAATCACATAATCAAAATTAATATTCTCATTTAAAAGAAACTTTTCTATCTGGTAAGCTATCATTTTCTCAGACTGTAGTAACCAATAATTAGGGTAGGAGATTTTGGAAATTTCAGACATCTTGGACTTTGTGATCTTTCTAGAACTTTTCACAATATTTTGTTGAATTTTTGATATTTTATTGTTCAAACTTGTTACTTTTACGGGCTTTCTAATTTGTTTTTCTATCTTTAAAAAAAGCTTGCTCAGTAATGTCGCTTTCCAATTGTTCCATAAACCCTGATCTACTGCTGAAATGTCAGTTACTGTAAGAATAAATAAAGATCTTAAAAAAGGAATGTTTTTAATTTTCTGTGTTACATGTCTTATAACCGAATGATCTTCAAAGTCTTTTTTAAAAGCAACATCACTCAGTAATGAATGATTATACACAAGTTTTGAAGTTTGATTAGCCACAGTTATATTTTCCCCTAATCTTAAGACAATTTTTTTTGAAATTTCTTTACCTTTTTTGTTATGTTCTCCACCTTTCCCTTTTCCAATATCGTGTAAAAGAGCTGCATAAAAAAGAGACCTTCTATTTAAATTTTTTTTAATTTCATTAAAGGAAAAAGAATAATTTTTATTTACCATTTCACCTTTTTCCAAATCTTTCAAAATGTTTAACGCTTTTATAGTATGTTGACCAACTGACAAAGAATGAAATCTATCAAATTGGGGAAGATCAGATATTTTAGAGAATTCAGGTATTAACTTTGAAACTATTCCTATTTCATATAAATTTACAAATTTTTTTTTATCCAATGAAAAAAATATTTTTCTAAATAGTTTTATATTTTTTTCAGTAAAAATTTCTTTTCTTGCGAGCTTGTTTATGTTCTCGAATGCAAGCCTTCTATCGTTTCCATTATCAATTCCTTTATCTACCTTTTTTAGATAAGCTTCAAGTTTGAATTCATGTTTTACTTTTAAGGAATTTAATTCAAGATGTTTGCTCTTATTTTTAAGTAATTTATCAATTATTTGTGTAAAAATTTCTGTCAAATTTTTAGTATCTCTAATACTTCTAAAATAATTTTTAATCATTTTCTCCACATAAAGATTTTGATTTTTAACAGCAATTTTTTTTGGAATTTTATAAATTAGTCTGGAAATACTAATTTGAAAATCAAAAGACAGCTTATCATTTGCTCTTTCACTTAAATAGTGGAGATGGCATCTTAATAACAACAAAAATTCTAATGAAGATCTCAATGTTTTTTTTTCTTTGATTGATAACAAATCAGATGATGTTTTAAAGTCATTAGCATTGAGCATTTTGAAAATATTTATACCCCAAAAAATTAAATTGATATCTCTTAGCGAACCTTCACTTTCTTTTAAATTTGGTTCATTTTTGAAATAGTCATAACCAACCTCTATTACCCGTTTGTTTCTCTCATCTAGCTTATTTCTCAAGAGTCTATCTCCATACTTCACGATGTCTGCTCTAAAGTTTTTCTGTAATTCATTAAATAAAATCTTCGATCCGCAAATGTTCCTTGCGTCTAACATTGAAGTTTGTATCACGTGATCTTTTCTTGATAATCTTATTGATTCCTCAACATTTCTTACCGCATAACCTATATTTAAACCTAAATCCCATAAAGGAAATAGAAAAAGCTCTACAAGTTTTTTCTTGCTTTCTTCACTTACATTGTTTTGAAATAAAAAAAGTAGGTCTAAATCCGAGTAGGGTGCTAATAATTCTCTTCCGTATCCTCCAACAGCACAAATACAAAAAATGACATTTGATTCGATTTGATATTTTGTTTTGGATTTATAAATTTCGACAATAAGTTCATCAATCAATTTTGAGTTAGCTTTACAGCAATTAATCGCTTTGTTTTGCTTTAAAAAATCAATTTTTATCTTTTCTCTTTGGGTAAGAAAACTTTTTTTAAGCGTTTGAAATTCTTTATCAATTATTTTTTGCTTTACTTCCATTATCTTAGAAGTTTTTTTTCATAGCATAAAGAATATCTAGTGCATCTTTAGGACTAACCTCATCAAGATTGACTCTGTCTAACATGTTTTGAAGATCATTTAATTTATTTTCAATAATATTATCATTTGCATTAAAGCCATCATTTTTTTTTGAAGTTGCTTTATACTCTTTTTCTGAATCAAATGACTCTAGAATTTCTTTAGATCTAATTACAATTGGTTTTTTTAATCCAGCCATGTTAGCAACATGCAAGCCAAATGATCCCTCTGATATCCCATCAACTACTTTATAAAGAAAAATAATATCATCATTCCATTTTTTAATTTGAAGTGTCTTGAGTTCTAGACATTTATAATCACTTGATAGAGAGCTAAGCTGTTTATAATGCGTTGCAAAAAGTGTTAAGCAATTTATTTCTTTTAATATAAACTCCAACACTGCTTGTGCTATAGCAAGTCCGTCTTCGGTAGATGTGCCTCTTCCAAGCTCATCCAAAATTACAAGTGAGTTTTTAGTTGCTTCATTGATTATTCTCGAAGTCTCTATCATTTCTGTCATAAAAGTTGACATACCCTTGGACAAGTTGTCTGAAGCTCCAATTCTCGTAAATACTTTATCAAAAACACCTAGGTTGGCAGACTTTGCTGGTACAAATGAACCAATTTGATTTAAAATAATTATGATTGCAGTCTGCCTTAAAAAAGTACTTTTACCTGCCATATTTGGACCAGTCATAAGCCAAGCGAAATTATTTTTATTCATAACACAATCGTTTGGAGTAAATTCTTGCGCATTTTTAAATAAACTTTCTTCTACTACAGGATGTCGACCATCAGTTATTTCAATCTTATTTTCTCTAACAATATTTGGTCTACAGTAATTCTTATCTAGTGCTAGACTTGCAAAACTTGAAATTACATCTACGAACGAAATTTTTTTGGAGATGTGATAAATTTCCTTATTTGCGTTGTTTATTTTCTGACAGATCTCACTATAAAGATCTTTTTCAAGTATAATTGATTCCTCTTGAGCATTAAGTATTTCATCAGAAACTTTCCTAAGTTCTTCTGTTTGAAACCGTGAATTATTCACAGTATTTTGAATTAGATTAAATTTAAAGTTCTCATTATTTATTACTTTTTTCGCATTTTTATTTGTTACCTCAACGAAATATCCATGAATATTATTGAACTTTATTTTTAAATTTGTGATTTCTGTAAGTCGGCCATATTCTTCCTGCATGTCGAGTATTTCTTTTTGTTTTAGATTTTTAATATCTCTAAGAGAATCAAGTTTACTATTAACACCTTTTTTAAATACTCCTCCATCATGCAAATTAACTGGAGGGTTTTCTGTTATATTATTTGAAATGACTTTTTCCAGAATCATTGCTTTTTCTAATGAAAGATTGTTGGGTAAAAGAAGATCCATTTCTTCACTTTTAAAACCTCGTACCTCTTCAAATATTTCATGCGCATTTGTAACGAAGTTTTTCAATATTAAAAGATCTCTAGGGTTATTTAAATTAGCACTTATTCTAGATAATGCTCTTTCGACATCTGAAAGTTGCGACAAAAAATTAATAATTCGTTCCGTTGCAAGAGAGTGTCTTATCAAATTGTCAACTAATTGGTGTCTTCTTTTTATTTCATTTTTATCTATAAGAGGTTCCTTCAAAAAATCTTTGATTAATCTGCCGCCTGAAGCAGTTTTAGTTTTGTCTATAACGCTAAGAAGAGAACCATCTTTTTGACCATCATTTTTTTCTAATAATTCCAGACTTTTAATTGAAAAATGATCAATTTGCATATAATTTTTTTTATCGACCAACTCAAAATTATTAATTAAAGGAATATTTTGTTTTTGTGTAAGTTCCAAATAATGTATTAAAGCCCCTAAGGCGCTCATATCTGAATCACTCAAATCGCCCAGCGTCTCAATAAAAGATCGCTTAAAAAATTCTTTTATTTTAGATTTATTACTTTCAAAATCAAAAAAATTGCTAGGAACTTTTGAAATTTTCTTCTCCAGATAATTAAATTTTGAGTCGAGCAATTTTATTTTATCTATTTTATCTGAAATAATTATTTCCTCAGGAGCAATTTTGTTTATCAATTCATAAAGCTCGTTAATTGAATTCTTGCCTTTAACTCTTTGAAGCTTTATCACACCCGTTGACATATCAGACCAGGATATTGATATATCTCCCTTTATGATCGAGATACTTAAAAGATGGTTGTTTATTTTTGAATCAAGAAGAGAATCATCTAATATTGTCCCAGGTGTAATAATTCTTACGACATCTCTTGTAAAAATTTTTTTATTTTTTGATGAAGTAATTTGGTCATCTTTTGTTTCCAACTGTTCCGCGACTGCAACTTTATAACCTTGATTTATTAATCTTGATAAATAGTTTTGCGATGCATGTGCTGGAACGCCGCACATTGGAATATCCTTATTATTTAATTTTCCTCTCTTTGTGAGAGCAATGCCTAATGCTGAAGAAGCTTCTATGGCGTCCTCAAAAAAAAGCTCGTAAAAGTCTCCCATTCTATAAAACAATAAGTATTCTTTGTGTCTTGATTTTACCTCCAAATATTGTTGCATCATTGGAGTAGGTTTAGACTTTTCATTAATCGTGTCCAATGGATTGAAACCTTTTATATCAGGTTGTTTTAATTTCATATTAATTTAAATTAGTATACAAAATATTAAATCATTTTCATGTTTGTTCATAAAGATATAATTATTGTATTTCTTTTTTTGTTTGTTGTATCCTTAATCTTGCTAATAATTTTCATAAAAGATTTGAAGATTATTAGTAAATCGCTGCAAAATTTTAAAGGGAGTGCAGTTAGATCAGATAAGGTTTTTTTCTTTAATCTTTTTCAACCGCTAATTTTTAATCTTAATTTAATAATAAAAAATCTTAATGAAAAGTCGAAATTCTCAAGATTGAGAATTTTTTTCTATGACTATTTTTTTCAATTTTTTCCTGATCCCCTTCTTATAATTGATCAAAACAACATAATTATTGAAATGAATGAACAAGCAATTAATTTTTTTGGAGAAGATTCAAAACAAAAAAATATTTTCTCAGCTATTAGAATACCAGAGCTAAGCTCGCTTATCGATGAATCTGTTAAACAAAAGAAACCTGTTGAGAAAGAGTTAAATTTAATTTATCCAAAGGAAAAAATCTTTAATATTTGGGTTTCTGGCAGAAGAGATTTGGGGAAAAATAAATTAAATTTCATCAGACTATTTGATACGACATCTCAGCACAATGTCCAAAATATTCAAAGAGATTTTATTGCTAATGCAAGTCACGAATTGAAAACTCCAATTGCCTCAATAATTGGATATTGTGAAACTTTATTAAATGAACCTCCCAAAATAAAATCAAAAAAAGAGGATTTTCTTAAAACTATGTTCAATGAAGCAACAAGAATGTCATCTTTGGTTAAAGATTTATTGTCACTTTCAAGAATTGAAAGGATCGAGTATATCCCCCCAGAAGAAAAAGTTAACCTAATTGAAATTTTAGAAAACGTTAAGAAGACATGTCAGGAAAGAAAGTTTTTGAGCAAAACTAAATATAAATTTACAATTCCTAAAAGCAATATTGAAATTATTGGAGATAAAACAGAATTACAGCAAGTTTTTTTTAATATTATTGAGAATGCAATAACACACAGCCAATCTAAAAGAGCCGTGCAGATTAAATTAATGCAGAAACAGAGGAAAGTAATGTTTCTTGTTCAAGATTTTGGAATTGGAATTTCTAATCAAAATATCCCAATGCTTACCAAAAGATTCTACAGAATTGATTCAGCGCGGCCGCGGGATACAGGTCACACAGGTCTTGGTCTATCGATTGTTAAACACATTCTTAATAGGCATAATGCTGAATTGAAAATTCACTCTGAAATTGACAAGGGCTCTTTATTTTCTATTAGCTTTGATAAATTATAGCCTTTTAAAAAACTTTTATATTCATCTTATCATCAAATTGCCTCTAAACAGTCACTTAACTGTAACAATTGTTAATTACCTTAATTAATAAATATTGATTAAGGAGAATTATGAAAAAATTTTATTGTGGATTGGCTGCATCAGCGATTAGTTTGTTATATTCAAATGCACACAGTCAAGATTACGGTGCTCAAATTGACGCATTACAAAATGAATTACTAAAAATGAAACAAGAAATGAATAAAGGAACTAACAATAAGGCTTTCTTTAAGAAAGGAAAAGGACTTAGTATTGAAAGTTCTGATGGAAAGTATTCTTTCCAGATTAAAGGTAGAGCTATGTATGATATTTCTCATATAGATGGTATGACTAATGATAGTTCAGTTGGTCATGCAAATAAATTCGATAGTTTTGGTGCTGAATTTAGAAGACTTAGATTTTCTATTAAAGTAGGTTTAGGCGATGGCTGGAGTTTGGCCTTTCAACCTGACTTTGCCGAAACAATTTCTGATGATTCTAATACAAACGGTAAGGGTGTTGATGTTAAAGATGCTTTGATCAAAAAGAAAATCAAAGGAGTTGGCTCTTTCATGTTTGGTAACGCTAAATCAGCTGGAGGATATTGGGAGAACACAAGTTCAAATAGTATTTTGATGATGGAACGCCCAATGTATAATGCGTTTGCAAATCTAGCGCATAGAGCTGGCCTTCATTATGATAATGATGGGGCACTTTTTCCGAAGGGATTTCATGTAAGAGCGTTACTTATTGGATATGGTAATGAGGGTGCATGGAGAATTGAGCAAGAAGATGGTGATGGTGGTGAAGTTACTTGGAACCACTCAATTGCAGCTCACTACACTGGTAAAGGCCTTTTTGATCAATTCATAGGAGGAAAGGATACATGGTTACTGGGAGCCTCTTGGCAAATGGAAAGACCACTAAATGATCATACACGAAGCGTTTCCTTCCGACAAAATGGAGTGCATACCCTAGGAGAAAAAATTGTCGATACCTCTATTTCTAATATATCTAGCTATCATTACGGAGGGCCTCAATTCCAATATTCTAATGGAAGATACTATTTAGCTACAGAATATTATTGGATTACAGGCGAGCGCAGAGACGGTTACACCGTTTATGATGATTACAGCGCAGAGGGGGATCTATTTATGGTCAATATTTCTTCAATAGTGATGCAACGGTCAAAATAAGTTCAAAAAAAGGTAAAATTGGTGGCGTAAATTGTAAAGCTAAATTCGGATGTACTGCAGCCAAATTTATGCTTGAATCGATCGATACCAGAGACGGTGAATTAAATGGTTTAAATGGTACACATGGTAAGGCGATTCATATTGGGCTAAATCACTATTTCAACAGTAATGTTAGATTAATGATCGATGCTACTAGAGGTGTATATTTAGGTGGGCACAATGACTTTTATAGCGATGGCAATAGAGCGGACAGAAGACACACCATGACGTCCATCCAGGCTAGACTGCATGCTAAATTTTAAACATTAAAGTTAATTTTAAATTTATTTAAAGGTGAGGCTTGCTCACCTTTTTCCTATTTCTTGCAGATTGTACAAACATTATTATTCAACTTATAAGAGTAAAAATGAAAAATGTTTTATTTAAGTGTACATACACAAAATTTTTTAACAAGCCCTGTACTTTCTGATTTACACAGAATGTTGGGGCTAAAGAGTGTGTATGCACTTATTCGCCTTTTAAGGCTTTTTCAAAATATTTGTGTATGATTTTATCCTGATTTTCTAAGAGCCAATCAATTGATGGCTCATCATTCATTGCCTTTTGAATTGCATTTGTTGTGGCTTTTCTATGAATATCAAAAAGTATTTGGTGGTCTAAATTCTTATCATCGCTTACGCTTGGATTTAACCAAACTGAGACTATAATACCAACTTCATTTACAATATCTTTCGGAATATAACCTTCGCGAACAGAATCTAAAACCCCATTCGCTATTGCTCCTTGGACAGTGCCCATCAGAATATTTGTATATCTATCATCTTTGACTGTAACTTTGCTTACCATTAAAGTAGGGGGTCTAACCATTACGTCTGTATTCATTATAGCGAGAACTTTCGTATGACCTTTTATTTGATTTCCTATTAAATTTGCGAATGCGGTGCCAAATGGACCATCCAGCTTCCCTATTACAACCTCAGGTTCTGCCGCAGTTCCTGGTGGTCCGCCAGCAACTAGTGATTCTCCTACCTTCATAACAAAGTCTTGTTTTTTCATTAATCTCTCCTTAAAATTCGTTTACTTTCATTTTATAGCTCTAGATCTTATTAGCTAACTTACTTCTATTTGTTAATTTTACAACGTAAAGACTAATTTTTATCTTTTAATTTTAAAAAAAAATCTGCATTGTCATATTAATGTAACAATTCTGTAATAATTTCTCATTTTTAAAGAAGTATTTATTAGCTTTAACCATTTATAACAAGAGAGGACTAAATGAAAAAAAAAATTATAACCTTTACTGCTCTTGCTTTAATGTTAAGCAATCAATCTGAAGCTCGTGATCAAATTAAAATTGTTGGTTCTTCAACCGTTTATCCATTTGCAACCGTTGTTGCAGAGAGATTTGGTAAAACGAGTGGCTTCAAAACACCAGTTATAGAATCAACCGGCTCTGGTGGGGGGCTGAAGCTTTTTTGTAAGGGATTAGGAACTCAACACCCAGATATAACCAATGCTTCAAGAAGAATAAAAATGAAAGAAGTAAAAAACTGCGAGAAAAATGGTGTTAAAGATATTACGGAAATAAAAATCGGATATGATGGAATTGCAATCGCTAATGCTAAATCTGGTCCAACCTTTGATTTGACGTTAAGAGATCTTTATCTTGCTCTCGCCAAAGAAATACCAGCTGATGCTGAGGGGGACGAAGTTAAAGCAAATCCCTTCAAAATGTGGAATGAAATTAATCCAAAACTCCCAGCGAAACCAATTGTAGTAATTGGTCCTCCGCCTACTTCTGGGACTAGGGACGCTTTTAATGAACTTGCTATTGAAAAAGGATGCAAAACTTTTCCAGGTAGGAATGCTCTTAAAAAAAAGGACAAACAATTATATAAATCTCAGTGTAGAGCAATAAGAGAAGATGGATTATATGTTGAAGCAGGTGAAAATGATAATCTAATTATAGAAAAATTGGTAGCTAACCCTGACGCTTTAGGTGTATTTGGATATTCTTTTCTCGATCAGAATAAAGACAAAGTCAAAGCTTCAAAAGTTGACAATGTTTTTCCTGAATTTGAAGCTATTTCATCAGGAGAATACCCAGTTTCTAGATCATTGTTCTTCTATGTGAAAAATGCTCATGCATCTGTTATACCTGGAGTCAAACAATATGTAAGAGAGTTTACATCATCAAAGTCTATTGGGAATGAGGGATATCTTATTTCAAAAGGGTTAATTCCACTTCCAAAAAGTGAAAGAGCAAAGTTTGAGAAAGATGGTAAAACCCTTGCGAAATTTGATGAAAATTTGTTGAAAAAATAAACACAGTAATTTATGGGGTTTTGGTCTTTTTTTTTTATTATAGTATTCCTGGGTTTAACAACTCGATGGTACGGAACTAATAAAGCTCTTAAATTAAACTCTAATATTAAAGAGGGACCAAAACTTCCATCATTACCTTCATATTATGGTGCCAACGCATTTTTGTGGTTGGTAATCTCAGTGTTACTTTTTTTGATTGTCTGGGTGTTCTCAAAGCCTTACATCCTAGACTATATTTTAATTCAAAACATTCCAAAAGCTCTAATAGATGAGTTCGGTGGAACACCTAATATGCTAATTGATATTATTAAGGCCACTGACATATCTAATATTTTTCCAGGAACAAACCCTATTATTATCGAGAATGCTTTATATTATAATAAAATCGACAAACTGATTGATTCGATAGCGTATTCAATAATTCTTTTCGTTGGTTTAACTGTAAGTATTTTTTCAATAAATAGAATCTCATTTTTATTCAAGGCAAGGCAGGCAGTTGAAAAAACAAATATTAATTTGTTAATTTTGTGTTCTACAATTGCGATAATCGCAACAATAGGGATTATTCTTTCGCTAATTTTTGAAGCATTGAGATTTTTTGAAAAGGTAAATTTTTTTGATTTTCTTTTTGGATTTAACTGGAGTCCACAAACCGCTATTAGAGAGGGGCAAGTAGCCAGCGATGGGGCTTTTGGTGCAATTCCAATTTTTTCTGGGACACTTTTAATAACATTTGTTGCAATGTTTGTTGCTATTCCAATTGGTCTCTTTTCGGCTATTTATTTAGCCGAATACGCTAAACCTTCTTTACGGTCAACGTTTAAACCAATCCTTGAAATTTTAGCAGGTGTACCAACTGTAGTTTACGGATTTTTTGCAGCAATAACTGTTGGCCCCTTTTTAAAGAATTTTGTTGGAGAATTTGGATTTACTATTGCTTCAGAAAGTGCTATTGCAGCTGGCGGTGTCATGGGAATTATGATTATCCCTTTCATATCATCACTTTCAGATGATGTGATAAGAGCTGTACCTCAAAATCTTAGAGATGGGTCTTATGCCATGGGTGCAACAAAATCTGAAACTGTAAAAAAAATTATTCTTCCAGCTGCACTTCCTGGAATAATGGGTGCAGTTTTATTGGCAATATCAAGGGCTATAGGTGAAACAATGATTGTTGTAATGGCTGCTGGAATTGCTGCAAATCTAACACTTAATCCTTTTGAATCTGTAACGACAGTTACTGTGCAGATTGTAACATTATTAGTTGGTGATCAAGAATTTGATAGTGCAAAAACTCTAGCAGCATTTGCTTTAGGAATAACACTTTTTTTTGCTACATTATTTTTAAATATTATCGCATTAAGGATTGTTCAAAAATATAGGGAAAAGTATGACTAATAATTTAGATAGAGTCGAGTTATCACTTGTTGGAAGGAAAAGAAGTGAGCGATTGTTTAAGTTTTACGGCTTTCTTGGAATTTTGATAGCTTTTCTTTTCTTAATAACAATTCTATATTCGGTAATATCTCAAGGTCAAAAAGCTTTTTTCACAACATTTATAAAAGTAAATATTTTTTTCGATTCTGAGATTATTGATCCACAAAATCAGAGAAATGATGAAGATATCAGATATGCAAATTTTAATAAGATTATAACAGAATCACTAAAGAAGAAATTTCCTGAAAATTTAAATAAAAATGATTCAAAAGAATTATCAAGCTTCATATCAAGCTCTGAAGCTGATTATTTAAGTGAGTTTGTAGTCAAAAACAAAGATTATATTGGAAAATATAAAAATATGTGGCTTCTTGCATCATCAAATATTGACGTAATTGTTAAAAATCCTGAGATGGAAGATTTAGACGAAGAAGACAGATTAATCTCTGATAAGCAATTAGGATGGTTAAATCAAATAAGATTAAATAAAGAACTTAAAAAAGAACTTAATAAAAATTTTTTTACTAAAGCTGATTCTACTGAACCTGAACAAGCTGGAATTTGGGGGTCGCTAGTTGGATCCTTTTTAACACTTTTGATCACATTGATATTATCGTTTCCTGTTGCTGTAGCCGCTGGTGTTTTTCTTGAAGAACTTGCACCTAAAAATAAATTTACAGAATTTTTAGAAGTAAATATTAATAATCTCGCTGCTGTTCCTTCGATAATATT
Organism: uncultured Alphaproteobacteria bacterium; assembly: GCA_902536655.1. GTDB lineage: Bacteria > Pseudomonadota > Alphaproteobacteria > Methylaequorales > Methylaequoraceae > Methylaequor. The sequence goes on from CACAYF010000005.1 coordinate 39,986, forward strand.
TGGACTTCTGGGTTTAGCTATTTTTCTAAATATTATGCATTTGCCGCGTTCAGCCCCTATTGTAGGAGGGATGGTTTTGGCATTAATGACTTTACCAACCATAATAATTGCAACACGCTCATCGTTAAAAAGCGTTCCGCCTTCTATAAGAGAAGCAGCTATTGGATTAGGAGCTACGCGATTTCAAAGTGTTGTTGACCATGTTTTACCCCTTGCTATTCCTGGGATAATGACAGGTACAATAATTGGAATGTCAAGAGCTTTAGGTGAGTCTGCTCCTCTATTAATGATTGGAATGGTAGCTTTCATTGTGGATGTTCCAACTACGTTCCTTGATTCCTCAACGGCTCTTCCAGTTCAAATCTATCTTTGGAAAAGCACTGCGGCAAGAGGTTTTGTGGAGTTAACGGCAGCAGGTGTAATTGTTTTATTAGTTTTTTTAATTCTCATGAACGGACTTGCTGTTTTTATTCGACAAAAATTTGAAAAAAAATGGTAGTATAAATCCGTGGCAGAAAAGATAAAAATATCAACAAAAAAGGTAAATGTTTTTTATGGCGATAAAAAAGCTTTGGAAAACATAAACTTAGAAATACCAGAGAAAAAAGTTACTTCTCTGATTGGTCCAAGTGGTTGCGGAAAATCAACTTTCATAAGATGCTTGAATAGAATGAACGATACAATAGATATCTGTAGAATTGAGGGAAAGATCATAATTGATAATGAAGACATCTATTCGAAAGAAATTGACCCTGTCCTTCTGAGAGCAAAAGTTGGTATGGTTTTTCAAAAACCCAATCCATTTCCAAAATCAATTTTTGAAAATGTTGCCTACGGTCCAAGAATTCATGGGCTTGCTAAGAGTGATGATGAGCTCGATGAACTAGTAACTCAGAGTCTTGTCAAAGCAGGATTATTCCAAGAAATAAAAGACAGAATTCATGAACCCGGAACCTCTTTATCAGGAGGGCAGCAACAAAGACTTTGTATTGCAAGGACAATAGCAATAAGCCCCCAGATTATTTTAATGGATGAACCATGCTCAGCCTTGGATCCAATTGCAACCGCCGTTATTGAGGAGCTAATCGACGAGTTAGCTAAAAACTTTACTATCGTAATAGTAACGCACTCTATGCAACAAGCTGCGAGAGTTTCGCAGCAGACTGCTTTTTTTCATATGGGTAATTTGATCGAGGTAGGGCGCACAGATCAAATTTTTTCAACACCGAGCCAGAAAAAAACTCAAGATTATATCACAGGAAAAATAGGGTAAAAAATGAAAGAACATATTGTAACAACCTACGATGAAGATTTAAATTCTTTAAAAAGCAACCTTACTAAAATGGGTTTGAATGTTGAGAAACAAATCTACAACGCTGTTGATTTAACTAAAATAATTAACATTTCAAAAGCTAAAGAAGTTGTGGAAAATGATAAAGACATTGATGCTTTAGAAAAAAAAATAAGAGGATTTGCAACCATTACGTTGTCCAAAAGACAGCCTCTTGCAGATGATCTTAGGCAGATTATTATTTCTCTTAAAATATCAAGTATACTTGAACGCATCGGTGATCATGCATCAAACGTAGCCGGAAGGATATTATCTGTAAAAAAAGCTCCTGATAGCTACAGCACTGATTCAGTTCACCAACTGGGCCTTTTAGTTTTAAAAAACTTTTCCACAGCCCTAAGTGCTTATGACCAAGAATCAAAAGAAATTGCACAATCTGTTCCCACTGAGGATATTACAATTAACTCTGTATATGAAACTTGTTTTAGAGAACACTTACATTTAATGATGGAAGATAGAGATATAATTGGGTTTTGTACACAAATGTTATTTATCGCTAAAGAATTAGAAAGAATTGGAGATCTATCAAAAGTAATATCAAAAGAAGTTATTTATAATCTTCAAGGTACTCTTAAATAAATGGAAACTAAAAAAACAATTCTTGTGGTGGAGGATGATAAATCATTACTACCAATGATTACCTACAATATTGAAAAAAACGGATTCCAGGTAAAATCAGCTACTAACGGTGAAGATGCACTATTGTTAATTAAAGAAGAAATTCCATCATTGGCAATATTTGATTGGATGATTCCTGAACCAAATGGATTAGAGCTTTGCAAAATTCTGCGAAGAAAACAAGAAACCAGTAATTTACCGATTATAATGTTGACTGCCAGAGAGGAAGAGGAAGACAGAATAAGGGGTTTGGAATATGGGGCAGATGATTACATATCAAAACCTTTTAGTCCCGCAGAACTTATTGCAAGAATAAAAGCCCTTATCAGAAGATCAACTTCTACTCAAAACAACATTTTAGAGTTTGAAGACATTAAAATTTACGATAATGAACATAAAGTATTCAGAGGAAAGTCTAGAGTTCATCTTGGACCCACAGAATATAATCTTTTAAAGCATCTTATGGAAAACCCGTGCAGAGTATTTTCAAGAGAACAACTTTTAGATTCTGTTTGGGGACACGGAATTTATGTTGAACGAAGAACTGTTGACACTCACATAAGGAGACTTAGAAAATCATTAAATATCGAAGGGAAAAAAAACTTCATAAGGACGATTAGATCCTCTGGCTACTCTATTGATAAATATTAGACTTGTGATAATATTAAAAAATGCGGAGAATAGAGATTAAGGGAATCTTTAGTGCAAAGAGTAAAATATAAAGACGGCATATCAATAATTGTCACGTTATATAATAAAGAAGAATATATTCTACAAACTTTAAACTCCGCTACAAATCAATTTGAAGAATCTGAAAAATATCAAGTAATTGTTGTAGATGACGGTTCAAAAGACCGTTCATATAAAATTGCAAAGGATTTCCTTAGGAAAAAAAAAATTGATTACAAAATTTTTACTCAAAGAAATACCGGACCAAGTATCGCGACAAATAATGCTCTTAAGTTTGTCAAGTATTCCTATATCAAACTTTTAGATGGCGACGATATACTCGCTCCAGATAGTTTGAAATATATGAAATCACAAATGCAAAAAAAAGATATCGATCTTTTGTATGGTAATTGGGATTGGAGTCCAGATCCCAACAAATATAATTTCATAAATAATAAACCTGAATCTTCAGAAATTCAAAATACATTTGAAAAGTTTATTGTAAAGGGTTGGGGTGGGTCGAGCAATCTAATGATTAGAACCGGAACTATCTTGGAGGTTAAGGGTTGCGATGAAACTGTTTTTGTTCAAGATTATTCACTTCCGCTTCGTGTCGCTGGGAATCAATATATTTCAAAAACCTCCAGAAAGTTCAATGTTTTTTCTACTGAGAAAATTATATGTGTTGGACCTTCTTTCATAAAAGAAAGAATAATGAGTAATAATGCTCAGACACTATATGACCTCTCAATAGCAACTCTCAATTTTTTAGAAAAAGCAACATTTGTGAATAAGGCAGTGAAAAGGAAAGCATTAAGAAAAATAGTTGCACGGTGTTTATCTTGGAGAAGAAGAGTAAATAAAGAAAAATTTTTTAATAAATTTCTTCTCACATACTGCGCCAGCAAAATTAACCCAATGATTGATCCTAAAGTTGTTCGTTATCACGTATACAGAACTTGGGTTTCCAATGATGAAATAAGAAAAATTCAAAAAAAGGATAAATCGAAAGTAAAAATTTTAGTTTATGTTGGATTAGACTTACTGGGAGATGCTTTATTAAAACTACCTCTTCTTAAATGCCTAAGACAAATATTTCCAAATGCACAAATAACGTGGTTAGCCGGAAAAGGAAATTCAATTTTTAGAACCGATCTTAGTTCTATTGCTTCAGGCCTCATAGATAATATTTATGAAGAAGATTTTGGTTCTAATATTTTTGATTTATTAAAAAAAAATAAATTTGGAACTTATGATGTAGTCATAGATACACAAAAAAGATTTTTAACCACCCTTATATTACAAAAAATTAAAACTAAAATTTTTGTTTCTTCATGTGCAAACTATTTGTTTTCTGATTTAATTCCTGAAAATCCTGACGAAAAAAATATTAGTAAACACTTAGTTAATCTTTCTGAAGTTCTCAGTTCTTCAAAAGTCAAATTTTCAAATCTTAACAATAATGTTAACAACAATAAAATTGCTATTTGTCCTGGTGCTTCGGTTATTTGGAAACGATGGGCCTTTGAAAATTTCATTGATATTGCAGAACATTTAATTAGAAGGAATCTTGTTCCCATCTTTATTTTAGGCCCGAAAGAAACTGATCTAGAAAGAAATTTAATGAGAGAGTTTGGGAAAAAGATAAAAATTTTCAAAAGCAATAACCCAATGGAAACAATTAAAATTGTAAAAAATTGCAAAGCAGGTATAAGTAATGACACAGGGTGTGGTCATTTAATTTCCTCAACTGGGACTCCAACCTTAACTCTTTTTGGGCCGACTGATTCTGAAAAATTTTCTCCAATTGGCAATCCTCTTCATGTTTCAATATCTTCTCAAAAGACCTTTAAATCTAAAAATATTAATGCTATTCCTGTTAACTTGGTACTAAGAAAGTTAAAAACGATAATCGATTATTAAAAAGACCAAAATCATAGTATAGTCCACTCTTATGAAATTATCTTGCTCATGAATAAAATTGCAGAAGTAAATAAATGGATAGGTACAATCCTTGTCTTAAGTGGCATACTTTTGACAAACCTTAATTACTATCCTTTAAATATTTTTTTACATGGCTCAGGTGTTATATTTTGGAGTGTTAGCGGTTATCTATTAAGAGATAAAGCGGTTCTCACAAATTTTGGTTTTCAAATACCAATTTTTGCATTTGGAATAATTAACTTTTTTTTAACTAGTTAGCTAAATTACTTAAAGTCTCTTCTGTTAGTCTGGCTCCGTATTGCTGAATTATCAATGACGCAACTTTACAGCCAAATAAAGCAGATTTTTTTGGCGACTCGCCTTTTAACAACTTGTATAAAAATCCCGCAGCAAACATATCTCCAGCTCCTGTGGTATCTAATACAGATTCGACTTGGAATGAAGGTATTATTTCAGATCCTTGAGAATCAACAACTTCAACTCCCTTATCACCCATTGTTTTAAGTAAAATTTCAACTGTCTGTGTTTTTAAAAAATTTAATAAATTATTGTTACCTAATAATTCTTTAAATTCATGTTCGTTACCTACTAAAATATTTATCTCAGACTTCAACAGTTTTAGAAAATCATCTCTGTACATCTTCACTAAGTTTGGATCAGATAGTGAAAAAACTATTTTAATTTTTTTAATCTTGGCAATTTCGATAGCCTTATAGATTGCCTCTCTTGCACTTTCTGAACTCCATAAGTAACCTTCAATTAATAAATAATCTATATCATTAAAAAAATCAGATTTTATATCCTCTTTCCCAAGAGTTGTACTCGCTCCTAAGAAAGTTTGCATTGATCGTTCACCGTCTGGTGAAACAAAAACTATACATCTTGCAGTTGGCAAACCTTGAGTGGATTGTTTACAAAGAAATTTAGTTTTAGTTTTTTCCATATCTGAAATAAATTCGTCGCCAAGCTCATCGTCCCTAACTTTTCCACAGAAAAAAGAATTTAATCCTAGAAGTGAGATTCCCACCATTGTATTTGCGACTGACCCGCCAGAATCTTTTTTTATTGGGTTAATTTCTTTTAAAATCTTATCAGATACATTCTGGTCTACCAATGTCATAGCCCCTTTTGTTAAGTTTGCACTTGCCAGAAAATCGTCAGAAACAGAGGACACAATATCTAAAACAGCATTTCCCATTCCTAAAATTTTTTTATTCATAAATTTTTTTCCTTTATAATTTAAATTTTAATAGTATAGAATTTCAAAGATATTTCACAGAAATTTAACTTTAAAAAATAAAAAAAATTATTTATATATTATTATTATGGAAAAAACTTTTCTGGACATAACTGTACTCCCTTACAGAAGCTTATCCAAAAAAGGATTCAGAAACTTAATGTTTATTGTCTCATTAATTTTTTTTCTCGTTGGGGTTTTCTTCTGGTATATAGGAGCATGGCCAGTTTTCGGTTTTTTAGGGTTAGACGTATTACTTCTTTACTATGCCTTTAAAATAAACTACAAATCTGGTGAAATTTTTGAAACTGTCAAAATTATTCAACAGAACTTGCTCATTACTCGAAATTTTCCATCTGGAAAAAAACAAACCTGGAACCTTGAACCTTATTGGACAAAAGTTGAGATATCTAATCCCGCAAGACACCAACACAATTTAATAATCAAGTCTAAAGACAAGGTCGTTCTTCTAGGTTCATTTCTGAATTATAACGATAAAAGGAAACTTCTCACACAAATTGAATCGGCATTACAACTTTTAAACAACAAAATGAGTAAGATCTGAAAAATTTAAATTTAACCTTTCAGAGTTACATATCATTAATTTTACTGTCAGCAATTTGGGGAAGTTCATTCCTATTCATTAAAATAAGTATTGTAAGTATCCCTCCTAGTCTTTTGACTTTTTATAGACTTTTTGTTGCTTCACTGTTTCTAGTTTGTTTTTGTAAAAAAGGATTTCTTAAAGCTATTTTCGCCAATAACAGAAAACTACTATTTGGCGTTGCGATTTTTGGGAATGTTCTTCCCTTTAATTTAATAAGTTTAAGCGAAATTTACGTAGAAAGTATCGTTGCTGCTTCTCTTATAGGGACAATGCCACTTTTTACATATATAATTGCTTATTTAATATCAAAAAATAAAAGTTTAGATTTTATAAGTATTATTGGTTTATTATTCGGTTTTATTGGTATGTTAATTTTTATAAATCCGTTTGGAATCTCACTTGAATCTGTAGCGTTAAATTTTTCTTTATTAATAATATTGTCAGCTTTTTTTTACGGACTTTCAGCAAATTTTGTAAAGAAAATACAAGACAACTCTCCTATTGAAATTGCTGCCTTTACAACTATTTTAGCAATGTTATTAGCTTTTCCTATATTTATTCTTAATTTTATTTCTTTAAACAATTTTGAAAAACAATTATTACTTAATATTTCATTCGAGAGTTTTCTTTCAGCTACAGTATTGGGAATTGTATGTACAGGATTTGCAATTTTAATTTTCTTTAATCTTATTAAGATCAAATCAGCTGTTTTTGCGAGTCAAAGTAATTTTCTTATTCCATGCTTTGGGTCTTTGTGGGGATATATTTTTTTGGATGAGAACTTAACTGAAAATATGATTTATGGTCTTCTTTTAATTGTTATTGGAGGATGGGTGACAAATCGTTCAATGTTTGTAAAGAGCAATTAACCTACTTATTCTGATTTAGTTTCTTAAACTCGTCTGGAATATCGCCTACATCATATTCTTCATATTCCGTGACGGGTCTTATCTCATTTTCATCTGTTACTTGGTATACGAACTTAACAGCATTTTGAAAATTAAATCTAGCTACATCAAGATTTCTCTCTGCAAAAGAAACTGAGCCCCCAAGCCAAGCATTATCTTCAAGAGCGTTAGTTGCGGCTATTAATAGTTCAGATACTTCAATTAAAGAATTATGAATTTCGTTTAATTTAGCTGAATTAGGAATATCGAGCTTTCTTAAATCATCTGGTCTACCAAAAGACTCTAGATGCCCTTGTATTAATTCTTCGGCCTCCTTGAAATGATCTTCATCTGCTCTGTCATTTCTAAGGTTAAAAGCGTCCAACAATCTTCCTTGAAGTATAATTGCATTACCTAAATGACCAAGCCTAATATCCATAATTTCTTTATATTCTTTTAGGTCAGTTTCAGAAACTTTATTTTCGCATGAAACTATTAAAAAAAATAAAATTAGAAAAGTATTTAATTTTTTATGAAAAAACATGACTACTCTTTTAGCATATCTGAAATTGTATACAAGCCTGCCTTTTTTTGGTGCAACCAACTTGCAGCCTTTAAAGCTCCAACTGAAAAAATTTTTCTACTTGATGCTATGTGTTTTAATTCAATTCTTTCTCCATTTAAAAAAAAATAAACTGTGTGTTCTCCTATTACGTCTCCACCTCTGATCGAAGCAAAACCAATCTCGTTCTTTCCTCTAGCTTTATTTTTATTTTCTTCTCTATATGAAAACTTAGCAATCTCTTTAAAACCCTCTTGAACTGACTTAGCCAGAGAAATAGCCGTTCCAGACGGTATATCTTTTTTTTTGTTGTGATGGATTTCAACTATCTCAATGTCAGACTGAGAAGAAATATTTTTAGAAGCAGCTTTGATTAAATTTTTCATTAAATTTATTCCAATGCTCATATTAAATGATCGCAAAACTTTTTTGCCATTAACTAATCCCTGAAATTTTTTCTCTTCTGTTTTAGTGTATCCGGTAGTTCCAGTCACTAGCGCTGTTTTTGTTTTTAAATCATGCATAACCTTTAATAAATTGATGGTAGCCGAGGGAATGGTAAAATCAATAATGACATCACTGTATTTAATTAAATTATTTATATCATCTGCAATCACGATACCTGAAATTTTTTTCCCGACATCTTTATGCTTTTTCTTTTCACATAAAACAGAAAGTTCTAATGAGTCGAAATTTTCAATTTGTTCAATAAGATCACTGCCCATTCTTCCACCAGGACCAAAAATTCCAATTTTAATTTTTTTCATTTTACAACTCTAGGATAAACCGTCCCAGAAGTCTTTTACTTTTGAGAAAAAACCTGACTTTTCTGGGCTATTATTTTGATTGAGTTCTTCATTAAATTCTTTAAGCAATCTTTTCTGATTTTCCGATAGATTTTTTGGTATTTCAACTATCAATGATATGATCATATCGCCAAATGATGTTGATCTAATTGTTGGCATCCCTTTTCCATTCAACCTGAATTGATCACCATGCTGGGAACCAGCTGGAACTTTTACTTTAACTTTTCCACCTGAAACTGTTGGAACCTCTACTGAACCTCCAAGTGATGCGTCGACAATAGAAATTGGAACGTTGCAAAATATCTCAGTACCATTTCTTCCAAAGATTGAATGTTCAGGCATACTTACAAACAAATAAAGATCTCCTGGTGATGAACCATTCTGACCTACGGCACCCTCTCCAGAAAGTCTAATTCTGCTTCCATCCTCGACTCCAGCAGGAATATTCACTTCAAGTTTTCTATTTTTTCTTCTTCTTCCCTCTCCACTACACGCATTGCAGGGGTCCGTAATTACCTGCCCTGCGCCACCACAAGAGGAGCATGTTCGTTCAACGGTGAAAAAACCCTGAGAAGCCCTTGTTCTCCCTGATCCTCCACAAACATCGCAGTCCCTTAGTCCGTTCCCTTTTTCAGAACCTGAACCATTGCAGTCGCTGCATCTTATTAGGGTATCAAAAGAAATTTCTTTTTTTGTTCCAGTGTAAGCTTCCCTCAAATCAACATCTATTTCGTATTTTAAATCTTGCCCTCTTTGTTGCCTTGTTTTTGAAGACCTTCCCCCAAAATCACCAAAGAAGTCTTCAAATATGTCGGAAAAATTTCCAAAGCCACCACCAAAGCCTTCGGAGAACCCTCCACCAGTTTGTGAAAAGGCATCATGTCCGTAAGTATCATAAGCTTCTTTTTTTTCTGGGTTAGATAGGACCTCATAAGCCTCTGAGATTTCTTTGAACTTAGTCTCAGCCTCTTGATCACCTTGATTTTTGTCAGGGTGATATTTCATAGCTAACTTGCGGTATGAACTCTTGATGGTTGCAGAATCGGAATCCCTAGAAACACCAAGGACATCATAATAATCATTTTTTGGCATATCACTAGAGAGTTATGCTGATTTTTCCTTTTTGTCACCGTCATCCTTTTTTGTTTTCTTTTCGGTGACATCCTCAAAGTCAGCATCCATTACTTCGGGATCTTTTTTACCTTGCTTCTTTTTATCTTTTCCTTTGCCTGATTGATTTTTTTCTCCAGTTTCTTTAGATTCTTTTGCAGCTTTTTCTTGTGCTTCTTTGTACATTATTTCACCTAATTTCATTGAATCTTGAATCAGTGAGTCGGTTTTTTCTTTCAAAACTTTAGTGTCGACTTTTTCATCTTTTAAAGTTTCTTTTAGAGTTTCCAAAGATTTTTCGATTTTTTCTTTATCTTCTTTTGGGATTTTTGAACCATGTTCTTTTAAACTCTTTTCAGTACTATGTATAATTGAATCAGCATTGTTTCTGGCTTCAATAGTTTCGAGCTTTTTTTTGTCTGCGTCTGCATTGGCTTCAGCATCTTTTACCATCTTATCAATCTCTTCATCAGATAAACCGCCAGAAGCTTTGATCTGAATTTGGTGTTCTTTGCCTGTTGCTTTGTCTTTTGCTGACACTTTAACAATTCCATTAGCATCAATGTCGAATGTAACTTCAATTTGAGGTGACCCTTTTGGCGCAGGGGGGATTCCAACAAGATCGAACTGACCGAGTAACTTGTTGTCAGATGCTATTTGTCTTTCTCCTTGAAAAACTCTAATTGTAACAGCGGATTGGTTGTCGTCAGCAGTTGAGAAAATTTGACTCTTATTTGTTGGAATTGTGGTGTTTTTTTCAATTAATTTTGTAAACACACCTCCAAGAGTTTCAATACCTAGAGATAATGGAGTTACGTCAAGCAATAAAACATCTTTTACATCACCTGACAAAACACCTCCCTGAACGGCAGCTCCTAGTGCTACAACTTCGTCTGGATTTACACTTCTGTTGGGTTCTTTACCAAAAAATTTTTTTACTGCCTCAATAACTTTTGGCATTCTGGTCATTCCTCCGACTAAAATCACGTCGTTTATTTCTCCTGCGCTTAAACCAGCATCTTTTAAAGCTTTTTTGCATGGCTCAATTGATCTATCTATTAGATCAGATACCAAGGTTTCGAACTTAGATCTCGAAAGTTTTATGTTTAAGTGCTTTGGACCTGAGGCATCTGCTGTAATAAAAGGAAGGTTTACTTCCGTTTGAGGGGTGGTAGACAGTTCGATCTTTGCCTTTTCTGCTGCTTCTTTCAGCCTTTGAAGAGCTAGCTTATCAGTTTTTAGGTCGATTGATTGTTCTTTTTTAAACTCTGATGCAAAATAGTCGATCAATACATTGTCAAAATCTTCACCACCAAGTTTTGTGTCTCCATTAGTTGCTTTGACTTCGAAAACTCCATCACCAATTTCTAATATTGAGACATCAAATGTTCCGCCCCCGAGATCATAAACAGCAACTGTTCCGGATTTCTTTTTATCCAAGCCATATGCAAGTGCTGCGGCTGTTGGTTCATTGATAATTCTTTTAACATCCAAACCTGCAATTTTTCCAGCATCCTTAGTCGCTTGTCTTTGAGCATCGTTGAAATAAGCAGGAACTGTTATCACTGCCTCCTTTACTGGTTTTCCAAGAAACTTTTCCGCTGTTTCTTTCATTTTTTGTAAAATCATGGCACTTATCTGACTTGGTGAATATTTCTTATCGTCTATTAAAACCCATGCATCGTCATTCTCACCCGCAACGATTTTGTAGGGAAGTACGTCAGAATCCTTTTTAACTGAAGGATCATCCATTCTTCTACCGACCAATCTTTTTATAGCAAATAATGTTTTTTCAGGGTTGGTTACAGCCTGCCTTTTGGCTGATTGTCCCACCAATTGTTCGTTATTTTCCGCAAACGCAACCATTGATGGGGTTGTTCGCGAACCTTCTACATTTTCTATAACTTTTGGTTCTTTGCCATCCATGATGGCAACGCATGAATTTGTTGTACCGAGGTCTATGCCTATGACTGCCATATTGTGCTCCTTTTCTTCCTGGTTATAATGGACAGAATTAATATTTAACCCTTGAAGGCATTAAATACTAACTGTTAATAAAGCTAACCTTTTATATTACAAGTAGCTACTTCAAATCAAGAAAAAAATGATTTTTTATTAAATCCCTTATATAAAATTATCAAACAAAAATTATTAAAGATCTTTTAAGAATAATCCCAAATTTCCATTCTTTACCCCAACTCTCCCAAAATTTAACAAGCCATTTAAAATTAAAATATCTAATGCCGGGAAGAGGGCGTGTAGCTCAAATGTACAAGGATATCGATGTGTTAAAAACACCGCATAACCAAAAAAAAATAATCCAAAACACTCTCTCGCCTTTTTTATTTATGGCAAGAACATTGTTGCAAATAAAAATGCCTGACTTTTATTTACTAAATTTGTATTCTTTCCCAAACTCAAGTTTGGGACTACATCAAGATAGAGTTGAGAAGGATTTAAATAATCCTGTTTTATAAATTTGGCTTGGAAACAACGCTTTTTTTAAAATACGGTAAAAATAATCTAAATGAAATATGCCTAAAACTAGTTCAATTTGCATTTTAAAAGATAGTTCACGACTTTAATTATCGTTGTTTAAAAAAAATTTAAAAAGTAAAAAAATATTATGGATGCATGTGCCTTTGATTGTTTCCCTAAGAGATTGCAGAATTAATATCGCACTTCGCAAATTTGTTGTTTAAAAATTTACTTCTCTTCTTGGGTTTTTCCTGAAGAAATAACAACCATCGCTGGTCTTAGAAGTCGTTCTCCTATCATGAAACCTTTTGCTAACTCTTCAATTATTGTTCCTTCTGGTTTATCGCTATTTTTTTTGGAAACTGCTTGGTGTATTTCTGGATTAAACTTTTTTTCTAGAGAATCAAAACGAACAACACCGTTTTTTTCAAAAATCTCGTAGATTTCCTTTTCAACTGCTTCAAGACCTACTACAAGATTTTTTAACATTACGTTTTGTCCTAAATTCTCTCTAGGTATTGAATTTAGAGCTCTTTGAAAATTATCAGTCACATTTAAAAGTTCAGAAGAAAAATTTCTGATTGCATACTTTAAATTTTCTTGGGATTCTTTTTGATGCCTTTTTCTTAAGTTTTCATTTTCCGCCAACTCTCTAAGCAGTTTGTCCTCAGCTTGTTTTAGTTTAATTTTCAAATCAGCGATAATTTTTTGATTGTTGATCTCAGAGCCGTTTTGATTCTTATGTGATCTTGCTTCTTTTTTTGAATCTTTATTGTCATATGTTTTGTCTTTCTTTTTTTCATTTTCCGTAGTAGATCTTTTCATCTTGTCTCCTATAAATTAATATTATTTAATCTCGAGTTTTTCGCCGATTAATTTTGCAGTGTAATCAACAACAGGGATAATTTTAGCATAGTTTATTCTCATGGGACCAATAACACCTATGGCTCCAATTATTTCTTTTTTTTTATTTTTAAATGGGCTTATAATTGTTGAGCACCCGGTATGACCAAATAAGTTGTTTTCAGAGCCAATAAAAATTTGCAATCCCTCAGCTTGAAGTGTTTCGTCTATGATACCAACAAGATTTTTTTTATTCTCAAGCTTTTCAATCAATAATCTAACATCTTCAAGCTGCTCCATAACTTTTACATCATCTAACAGTTTGGATGTACCTGTCACAATTAATTTATTTTTTTTACTAGCATCGTCCCAGCATGCGAATCCTTGATCAATTAAAATTTTTGTTACTTTATCTATATTTTTTCTGTCGTTTTTAATTTGGGAGCTTATAATTTTTTTGCTTTCCTCTAGAGTTTTTCCTTTTATTATTGAATTTAAATAATTTGTTGTCTCTATTAATAATGAAGAGGGTAAACCTTTGGGCACTTCAATAATTCTATTTTCAATTATTCCAGAGTCAGTTACTAAAATGACAAGGGCTTTTTCATTGCTTACTGGAACAAACTCAATATGTTTTATATACCCCTCTAATTTAGGCGCTAAAACTATTCCAGCACAATCCAGTAAGCCTGACAATAAAGAACTTGTTTCACTGAACATTTCCTCTACATTCTGAGTTTGATTGTTTATTACTTTTTGTATTACTGTGCATTGATTATTAGTTATTCTCCCAACTTGCAACAAACCATCAACAAAGAATCTCAAGCCCAAATCTGTTGGAATCCTACCAGACGATGTGTGATTAGATCTTAAAAGCCCAGCCTCTTGTAAATCAAACATCACGTTCCTCACTGATGCAGCTGAGAGCTTTTCCCCCATTTTAATTGATAATCTTCTGGAACCAACGGGTTTTCCATCCTTAAGAAAATCATTCACAATTAACTTAAAGATCTGCTTAGATCTTTGATCTAAATCAAAAATATAAGATTTTTTAATACCCATTGTTTTTTTTTTTAATAATTTGGGATTGTTTTTTTTTTTCATACTAATTAAAAATACATAGCTTAAACTAAGTTATATTTTGACGTGCGAAAATTCAACAGGAAAAATCATGAGCTGAGAAAGATATCCATAGAAGTTGATATAAATGATAACGCGCATGGTTCATGTATTATTAGATACGGAATGACAAAAGTGGTATGTACGGCAAGCATCGACGAAGACCTCCCAAAATGGTTGAGAGAAAAAAAAGCTGGATGGATTACAGCAGAATATGGAATGCTACCTGGATCTACTAATTCAAGAAATAAAAGAGAATCAAAAATTGGCAAACAGTCTGGAAGAACAATTGAAATACAAAGATTAATTGGAAGATCCTTAAGATCAGTTGTAGACTTAGAAAAACTAGCAGGATATCAAATTATTGTAGATTGTGACGTTCTTCAGGCTGATGGTGGAACCAGAACTGCTAGTATAACAGGTGGTTATGTGGCTTTATGCTTGGCCATAAAAAAGTTTGTTAGCAGAGGTTTAATAAAGAAAAATCCAATAAAAGATTTTGTTGCAGCTATTTCATGCGGAATAGTAAACGAAAAAATTTTGGTTGACCTAGATTATGCCGAAGATTCTGCTGCTCAAGTCGATGCAAATTTTGTTTTGTCAAAAACATCAGGGTTTTCAGAAATTCAAATATCAGGAGAAGAAAATACATTTAATTTAGAATCTGTAAAAGAAATGATTGATAAAACAGAAAAATCTATGAAACATATCTTTAAAATTCAAAAAGATGCAATTAAGTAATAAGTTTAGCATTGGAGATACAATTGTAATAGCGAGCCACAATGAAGGTAAAATTAACGAATTTAAAACGCTTCTTGCAGCTTATAACTTAAGGATTATCACCTCACGCGATCTTGAAATTCAAGATGTTGAAGAGACAGGGAATACATTCCAAGAAAATTCATTAATCAAGGTAAAAAGTATACCTGACAATTATATTGCAATATCTGATGATTCTGGTTTGTGTGTTAATAGTCTTGGAGGAAAGCCGGGAATACTTTCATCGAGATTCCAAAAACAATGTGGCGGATGGTTCGAGGCAATGGAGAAAATTTATTCAGATATTAAAAACAAAAAAATTGAAGATTTTTCAGCAAAATTCATTTGTTGTCTATCTATAAAATTTTCTAAAAATTTAATTTATTCTTATTTAGGGGAAATCAGAGGAAAAATAGTCTGGCCACCTAAAGGAAAAAATGGATTTGGATATGATCCATTCTTTATACCTAAGGGGTATACTAAGACTTTTGCTGAAATGGAACATTCTAGCAAAATATTAATTGACCACAGAAGTATTGCTCTTAAAAAACTAATTAAATTACATTTAAGCGACAGTTAAAAACCTCTTCGGATCTTCTGTTCTTTTTAATTTTTTTAAGATATATTTCTCTTTGCAAAAAACCTGATTGTATTTTACTTTTTGTGAACTCTCCATTGAATAACAAGCTTTTCTTTTCTTTTTCACTCATTATTTTATAATTTGCAACTAAATCTAAGAGATCGTGCATATGATAGTTAAATGACATTGGATCTTTAGAAAAAACATTTTTAAAATTTTTAATAAATTCGTCGTCCCTATATTTTATACTTGAAGCATAATATGTTCCTTTGAACAAATTGTCCTTTTTGTTTGTATCCTCCCATAAGCTAGTTCCATAAATATTAGAATTTTCAGAGTTAATGTCATAAAAAGCTAAATGAGACAAAATCTCCAGCAATTTATCTCCCTCTGATGCTATTATTATTGAATCGAAAGGGGATCCAAGTGTTAGCATCCTTTCTAAAGATTTAATTTCATTGTTTTTAAATTGATCTTCCAAGTCTGTGTTGTTTTCAATCCTCATTATTTCATTTTCTAGTTTCTGCTTTCTTTCCTTGAATCGACTTATTTTTTTTATCTCATTATTCAAATCTGTATCTGATTCTACCTCGAAAAACTCTATATTAACTTGCATCATGCCGAAATCATTTACGTAGTTTAAAAAACTGTTTTTGATTACATACCCATATTTATCGGCATGATAAATTAGCAATACATTACTACTATCATTTTTAGCAATATGTTTTGTGATACAAGACATTTGATCATTAGGAATTTGTCCTGAAACAATAATATTTTCAGATACATTATCCAAATCTGGAGAAAGACTAAAAAAGGTTAACCTTTTGTTATTTTGAAAATGTTCTTTTACCTTTCTCGTTTCGTCAGAAAAAATGGGGCCTATAAAAGTTTTAACATCATTTGATATGGCTTGTTCTGCTGCAATAATTGCTCCTCTTGGTGTGCCTTTTGTATCGTAAATCTTAAAGTTGAGCTGATTAGGTCGAAGCAACATGCTATATCTTAAAGAATTAATAACCAAGCTACCTGCTGCACTTTTTTCACCAGTTAGCGGGAGTAACAACCCTACTAGGTTATCAGTTTCTATTTTTTTTTCTTTCAATTCTGGTTTTTTAAGATTTAAAAATGCATACCCGGATGTTTTTTTTTTTGAGTCGTTCACTTCTTCGATAGCTTTACTATCTTTAACAATCTCATCTTTAATTTTTTTGCTCGGATATTCCAAATCATTAAAATCTTTTCGATTGCGTTCGCTTGAAAATGGGGCGCTTTCAGCAACCTCTGAACTACTGGTATACTCTGAGTCATCTTTATTAAATTGAGCGAGAGCATCATCTTCTGTTCTAAAAGAATTTTTATTTACTTTCTTTTCAATATTTTGAATTGTGGATTCATTTGGAAGTTTTTTATCTCTGGAGTCCTCTAAGTTGTCATCTTCAAAAAATTTAGTAAAAAATGAAATTATCTTTCTATCAGTTTTTTTAGTTTGTCCCATTTCTTTCAGAGGAAGAACATCAGCATCTTTTGATTCTTTTTGTTGTAAGGTTGAATCTTTTTTAGGTTTGTCATTTTTTAATTTAACTGCCAGTTGATCTTTCTTAATTTTTTCATCGTTTTGTTCTGAAACTTTGTTTTTTGGAGATTTTTTGAATTCTTTTTTTTCAAACTCTAAAGATTTCGAAATCTTCTTATCTTCTTTTTCTTGTTCATCAGTGTCTGAAAAGAGTTTCTCTTTGAGAATGCTCATAGATTGATCAATTTGGCAGCCAGAAAGGCTAAAGAGGGCTATAAATAAAAATAATCTTAAGTTACAAAGATTGGGTATCATCGTATATGATGTTTTCATGTTAAAAAAAATTGCTCTAGTTATTATTTTATATATATTTATACATTACAAAGCATTTAGCAATATAAATAGAGATAGAATTTTAAATTATTTAGAGAGTTTTTCCTCCCTAAACTCAGAATTTATTCAAATCAATAATAATGGAGACATATTATCTGGAAAAATCTTTGTATCACGTCCAGGAAAATTTAGAATCGAATATGAACAAATTCCTCTAGTATTGATTTCAGACTCTAAGCGTCTAGCATCTGTAAATAGGGATCTTAAAAGTATAAACTTTCACAGTACAAATAATAATCCACTTAGTATTCTTCTTTTCGACAAACTTGATATGAAACAAGTTAAAATATTAAATTTAGTTGAAAGGGAAAATACATTGTTAGTAGAAATTTCAAGCGCTAATTTTGAAGATAAAGGTTTTATTGAGATTTTATTTGAAACAAAGCCTTTAGTAATGAAAAAGTGGACTGTATTTAAAACTGATCAAACAAAAACTGAAGTTTTTTTTGATAACCTGTTTTTAAATAAAAGTTTGCCTTCAAGACTATTCGATATTGAATTAGAAGATCCAAGAAAGATTCCATTTCAAATATATTAGTCACTTTTTAAATAATACTTTTTATCGATTTGAACCAACGTTCTTGGTTGGTTAGGGTCATGCTCAATTTTTTTCCTTAGCCTGTAAATTAAAGATTCCATTGTGTGTGTTTCTAGGTTTACATTATGTTCCCATACATTCTTGAGAATTTCACTTTTAGTGCAGCCATCGTTTTTATTTAAAATAAAATATATAAGTTTATTTTCAAGATCTGTGAGTTTAATAAAGTCTCCGTTAGTATCGTTTATTAATTTAGAATTAAGATGATCGTATAACTTATTTCCAAATCTTATATTTAACTTTTGTTTATCAAAGGTTGTCTCTAAAGTTTTTATGTATCTAATTAATTCATTAAATATGATGGGTTGAATAAAGGTTTTAAAATTAAAGTTATTTGCAGAAAATTTCATATTTTTATTCAAAATAAATATAAAATAGGAACTAATAATTTTTTTTTTAAAAAGAGAAAAAATGTTATTTAGTTCATTTTCAGAAACAATTTCAACTATTAATATTGAATTTTGAAGATTTGAGTTTGAAAGAGATTTTATATTTTTTTTTAAATTAATTTCAAAGCCTTCTTTTTTTAAAAGCTTTTTAAGCTCTAAAAAGATAAAATTTCTTTTAAAAATAGCTATAATCTTTTTAACTTTTGTCATATTCTTTTTATAGTGGCAAATCTAAAAGTTTTTAAAACAAAAAAAAAAAATATCGGCGTTTTAGTTCATGATAAGATTAAATTCAAATGCTATTTAGGTTCAAAAGGCATTGGAAAAAAAACTCGTGAAGGAGATAAAATTACCCCGATTGGGACTTTTAGGTTTTCTGAAGTTTTCTATCGTCCAGATAAAGTGCAATATTTAAAAACATGCCTTCCAACAAAAAAAATTAATAAAACCTCTTTTTGGTGTGTTGATCCTAGAAGTAGGTTTTATAACAGTCTCCAAAAAAAAAAAAATTATATATGCGAGGAACTTTATAGAAATGATGATCTTTACGACATACTCATCACATTAAATTACAATTTAAATAAAAAAAAATTTAAAGGGAGTGCTATTTTTTTGCACTGTAGCGATCTTTCTAAAAATTATACAGATGGTTGCATCGCGCTTGAAAAACAAAAACTCCTGAAAATTCTTAATTCAATTAAAACTTATTCAAAATTAATAATTTTTTAATCCCTTTTACCAAATATTCCAGTTCCAACTCTTATGAAAGTTGCTCCGTAACTAATTGCAGATTTAAAGTCATTTGTCATTCCCATGCTAGCATGTTCTAGATTTAAACGATCGCATAAATTTCTTATCTTTATAAAAAAAGGTTCAGGTGGTTGATCTAATGGTGGTATGCACATTAATCCAATAATCTTTAAATTAAGATCGTTGGAACACCATTGAAAAAACTGTTCGGCTAAACTCTCTTCTATTCCACTTTTTTGTTTTTCACCACCAATGTTTACTTGAATAAAAAATTTTTTTTTATTTATATCAGTTTTCTCTTCTAGGTATTTGTTCAATTTTAAAGCAATTTTCTCTCTATCAACAGTCTGGATTACATCAAATATCTCTAAAGCCAAATTTGCTTTGTTTGATTGAAGAGGACCAACAAGATGCAACTCAATATTTTTTTCGGGATTTTCCTTTTTTAGGTCAACCCATTTAGATTGAGCTTCTTGAACTTTATTTTCCCCAAAAGTTCTATGACCTTTATTAACTAAGATTTGAATTATTTCTTTTGGAAACTTTTTAGAAACTGCTATTAGTTCTGGTTCACAATATTTTCCGTTGAGCTTATCTCTGCAAGAACGTATTTGTTTTAAAATTTCGTCATAATTTGATAATATTTTATTCATAATTATGTATTACCAAATTAAAAAAAAATCCACAATTCCAAAAGAATGGTTCTTTTTCAAACCAGAGAATTTCTTAGATAGTAAAAAATTACGTAATCTATCAAAAAAAGCAGGGGTGATATTCTTCAATAACAATTTAGATATCAATAATTTTCTGAAAAAAATTGAACCACTTTTATGTTTTTGCAGAAAAAGAAAAATTAAATTTGTAATTCCTTTTTCTAAATTTTGGGGTAATAGGTACAATCCATTCGGAATGATGGTTGAAATAGATAGAAAATCAAAAAAAATTTATTCGACGAAAAATAAACATAGGCGTTATTATACTGTAGCAAAAGTACATAACTTGAAAGAGGCGTTTTTAGCAAGAGGTTTCGTTGATTTAATATTCCTTTCACCAGTGTTCAAAACAAATTCGTATCCTGACAAAAAACCCTTGAGCAAGTATATTTTTATATCTCTATGTTTTTTTTTTAAGGAAGAGTTAGTTTTTGCGCTAGGTGGAGTAAATTATACAAACATAAGGTCTATCAAGAATAAAAAATTATATGGTTTTGGTGCAATAAGTTGTTTTAAAAATTATGAAAAAATATAATCCGGAAATCATTGAGAAAAAATGGCAAAACTATTGGGCTGAAAAAAGAACCTATAAGTCCAAAGTAGATCGAACTAAAAAAAAATTTTATGTACTAGAAATGTTTCCCTATCCTTCTGGAAAGATTCATATGGGCCACTTAAGAAATTATACAATAGGTGATGTAACTGCTAGATTCTACAAACTAAATGGTTTCAACGTTTTGCATCCCATGGGATGGGACAGTTTTGGAATGCCAGCTGAAAATGCTGCTATCGAAAACAATTCAAATCCTAAAGATTGGACTGAAAGAAATATAAAAAGTATGAAATTACAATTGATGAGAATAGGATTATCAATTGATTGGGAGCGTGAAATATCAACTTGTGATTCAAATTATTATAAACATCAACAAAAAATTTTTATAGAATTTTTCAAAAACGGGCTTGTTTACAAAAAGGATAGTTTTGTTAATTGGGATCCGGTTGATAAAACAGTATTAGCCAACGAACAAGTTGTTGATGGGAGAGGTTGGAGATCTGGAGCTACCGTTGAGAAAAAAAAACTCTCTCAGTGGTTTCTAAATATTTCTAAATTTTCACATGAACTTCTTAGTGATTTAAATCAATTAGAAAATTGGCCAGAAAAAGTTAAATTAATGCAAAAAAATTGGATTGGAATGTCTGAAGGAGCTGAAATAAATTTCAAATTATGTAAATCAAAGTTGTCGATTGACGTTTTTACAACAAGACCAGAAACTATCTTTGGAGCAACTTTTATTGCGTTATCAGTTGAACATCCCCTATCATCAAAATTTTCGGAGAATGAAAAATTTTTAAAATTTAGAAACAAATGTTTAAAGATGCAGGAAAAAAGAGACTTTATTAAGGAAAAGATTGGATTTGACACAAGTTTTTTTGCTGAACATCCTTTCCTCAAAGACGAAAAAATTCCAATATTTTTTTCTAATTATGTGATGATAAACTACGGAAATGGAGCAATCTTTGGATGCCCTGCTCATGACGAAAGAGATTATGATTTTGCTAAAGAATACAATATCCCCATCAAATGTATAATTAAAAACAAAGAAAAAAAACTTCCTTATTTTGAGACAAATGAAACAGATATACTTATAAATTCGGAATTTCTTAATGAAAAAAATTTAAAAAAAGCCAAAGAAATAATTATTAAAAAAATTGAAGAAAACAAAACAGGGAAAAAATCTGTAAAATTCAAACTAAAAGATTGGGGTGTATCACGACAAAGATATTGGGGTTGCCCAATTCCTATAATTTACAGAAAAGACGGTAAAGTTTTAACCGTAAAAGAAAATGAACTGCCAATCAAACTGCCGAATGATATCGAATTAAGATCAGCTGGAAATCCTCTTGAAAATCATCCAAACTGGAAAAATACGAAGTGTCCTAAAACTGGTATGGATGCAATTAGAGAAACTGATACCCTTGATACATTTTTCGATTCGTCATGGTATTTTTTGAGATTCTGTTCTCCTAAATCAATAGAGGAGCCCTTTGAGAATAAAGAATTACGTTATTGGATGCCGGTTGATCATTACATTGGTGGGATAGAACACGCAATTTTACATTTGCTTTATTCTAGATTTTTTGTTAGAGCGCTGAAATTTTGCGGTAAGAAAATCCCTAAAGAACCTTTCAAAAAACTTATAACACAAGGAATGGTCTGTCATGAAACTTTCAGAACAAAAGAAAACAAATGGATAGACCCTAAAAACGTATTCAAAGAAAATGGTACATATTGGACAAATCAAGAAAATAAAAAAATTTTAATTATAAAGGGAAGATCAGAAAAAATGAGCAAATCCAAAAAGAATGTTGTAGATCCTGATTCAATAGTTTTTACTTATGGTGCAGATACAGCGCGGCTTTTTATGATATCAGACTCTCCTCCAGAAAAAGATTTAGAATGGTCGATTGATGGTATCAAAGCGATGAATAAGTACTTAGAAAAGATTTATGATCTACTATCATCAAAATTCAAATTTATACTCACCTTTCAAAAAGACAAGTACATGCTCGATGAGGAAAAAAAAGCATATGAATTTACTAATAATACAATTCATTCTTTTTCAGAGGATGTAAAAAACTATAGATTCAATAAAGCGGTCGCAAAATTACGCGAATTATCAAACTTTCTTATTAGAGAAAAATTGAAAGGTGATTTATTTAACTATTGTTGGTCAATTTATATAAGGTTGATCTATATTATAACACCGCATTTTTCTCAGGAGTTGGTTTATGAATCTGGATCAGATCAAATAATTGAAGATATTGAGTGGCCTGAAGCAGACCTAAGTAAATTATCTAATACCAAAGTAATGATAGTTATTCAAATAAATGGGAAAAAAAAGGATATTATAAAAGTTGATGAGAATATTAAAAAAGATAAATTAGTTGAAATTATTATTAGAAACCAAAACAATTACAATATAGATGTCAATGAGACCAAGAAAATTATATTCGTTCCCAATAAAATAATTAATTTTGTTATATGAAAATAAAAAAACTTATCACGATTTTTATTATTTGCTTTTTAAATTCCTGTGCGTACAAGCCTTTGTACAAGAATACCAATACATTTTATCCCCACAATATCAAAATTATTATTAAATCAAAAGGCAAATATGAGAACAACGCATCGATAATGAAACTACTTTTAGACGAAAAACTAAATTCAAAGAATTCTAAAGACTCTAACTTAAAATTAATTGTCTCAATTAATCGCAATGTCTCTAGTATGGGAATAAATAAAGATTTAAGTTCCGATGCACTTATGCTTGTGATAGAAGCAAACTATGTCTTTCTTGATAAAACAGGAAAGCTAAGCTCAGGTAAACTAAGAAATACAGGAAATTTTAACTATACGACAAACAACTATGCAAATATTGTTTCTATGGAGGATACTTCAAAAAAAATAATAAAGTCCTTATCTTCAGATCTTGCAGATCTAATTCTATCTTTGTCTGTTAAAAGAAAAATAACGCCATGATCGTAAAATTTGAAGATTTTGAAAAAACCTCTGAAAACTATCGTTCATTTAGGTTTTTTTTATTTCACGGTCAAAATTATGGAAAAGTAAGTGAGTGTGCTGATTTAATTAAAAATTTTGAAGATGTTAAGAAAAACTTTGATGTAATAAACTTGTTTTCGGATGACATTAAAAAGGAAAATTTATCAAAGATCTTTCTTGAAAGTTCAACACCTAATATTTTTGGCTCCAAAACTTTTTTGTGCTTTCATCTTAGCAGTGAAAAAATCAGTAAAGAAATAATCTCCATTATTTCAAAGGAAACCAATAGAGACTTAATTGTTGTTTTAAAATCTTATCAACTCAGCCCACGATCGTCACTAAGGTCTTTTTTTGAAAATAACAATGATTCTATTTCAGTTGCTTGTTATGAAGAAGATGAAAGAGAGAAGAGAAAATACATAGATAATTTTTTAAAGAATGAAGGGCTAAAAGTTTCAGAATCCCTGATTGATTTATTAAGTAACAATCTATCAAATCAAAGACTAGAAATTAAAAGTGAGCTTGAAAAGATGATTGTTCTATACAAGAGTGCACCAGTAGAAAAGTCTAAGCAAAGCTCTCTTTCGTTCATATCAGAGTCACTGGACAATGATGACACTAGATTTATTTTTTCTCTTGTATCTAAGGAGAAAAATGGTTTCGTTGAAAATTATAATAAATTTACTGACTATGGCTCTGACAATATTAGGTTGATAACTTATCTTCTTGAACACTTTTTTAGGCTTCTTGCAGTCAAGATTAAAATAATGGAAGGTATTGACATTAGCATTGCTATAAAACAATTAAGGCCTCCCATTTTCTTTAAAAATTTACCAGAATTTAAAAAACAAATTAATATGTTTTCCACAGATGAATTAAAGCTGGTCATAAAAAAATTATTCATATCGAAGCATGAGTTTATAAGCGGAAGGTGGGCCTCCTCGTCAACATTTATGCTTAATCTATTGCTTTTTTTAAGTTCAAGGTTTTCTCTAAGAAATTCTTAACTTTATTTTTTAATATTTTTATATCCTCTTCTGTATTTAGATCAAGAGAGATACATTTTCTTTCAACATTAGTATTTAAAGCTTGTGTTTTGATTATTTGGTTAAATTTCACTAGGGTCATATTTTTTCTTTTTAATACTCTTTCCTTTTGAACTTTCGATGAGACAAAAGTTCGAATTATAAAGTCATAGTCGCTTTGTAGTTTTTTTTCAAATAACAAAGGAATGTCAAAAAATACCGCCAATTCATTACAGTTTGTCTCGAAAAATTTTTCTTTGCTTTCCCAAATTTTTGGATGAACTATCTGCTCTAACTTTTTTAATTCTTTTGTATTCGAGAATACGAATTCTCCAAGTTTTACTTTATCAATCCTGTTCCTTTTGATAAGTCCCGGAATTTTAGACTTAAATTCTTTGCTAATTTTACTTATTAAATCTTTCTTGGTCATGGCTTTCTCTACCTCTTGATCGGAATCAAAAACTTTGAATCCTAACTCTCTAACAATACTAGTAATTGTTGATTTGCCGCTTCCGATGTTTCCAGTTATTGCAATTTTAATCATTTTTTTTTAATATTCTAATTACTTCTTTTATATGCGAATCTTTTGGCATTACTCCAAACCACCTATAAAATGACTCTGCAGCTTGACGGGCGAGCATATAAAATCCATTTGTATAATTCAGTTTTTCTTCTCTCGCTACTTTCATAAGAGGAGTCATTGTTGGTTTATAAACCAAATCATACACCATTGATTTTTTCTTCATTGAACTGAGATCGACATCAAGTGGATTTTTTCCATTCATTCCGCATGATGTGCAATTAATGAGAAGATCTATATGGTAATCCGGTTTATAACCCATATGGTTAGCTTCAAAAGTTTTCTTTGAACCCGTAAATTTTTTAAAGTGTTCGATTAGTTTGACGCCTGAAGACTCTGTCCTATTAATAATTTTTATTATTTTAGGATTAAAATTAATTAAACTTGAAACAATTCCATAGGCAGCTCCTCCAGCACCAATGCACATCACATTGGTGTTTGAATCGAAATGAAAATTTAAGTCTTTTTGGAGCGAAGAGATAAATCCTATTCCATCTGTATTTGCTCCAATTATCTTGTCTTTAACTTTGTAAACAGTGTTTACCGCTTTGCTTTTTAACGAAGATTCTTCTAGTTCATCTACAAAGTCTATCATTATCCTTTTATAGGGAATTGTCACATTGAAACCACGAATTTTGTCCTTTCTTAAATCTCTAATCAAATTTTGTATTTCTTTCGTTTCAATTTCTAGCTTGTCATAATTTGCATTGAGTGAATACTTTTCAATCCAAAAATTATGTATTATTGGAGATTGCGAATGCCGGATGGGTTTGCCTATAACAAATAACTTACTCTTCATTTTTGATTTTTTCTAATAAGTCTTTTATTGGGAACCCTAAAATCGTTTCTATATCTCCGTTAATAATACTTATAAAGTTGTACTTTGAGTTTTCCTCTATCTTATATGATCCGACTGTTGTTAAAACTGTTTTCTTATTTGCTTTTATATATGATTCTATCTCTTTCTGTGACAAATCTGCAAAAAACAAAGAAGCAACTTTGACTTTTTGGAAGTAAAATCTTTGTTTATGAACTACATATATTGAACTATACAATTTATGAACTTTGTTTTTAAGAAATAATAACTTTTTTTTTGCTGCTTCGAGTGTTTTTGGCTTACTCCAAATTTTCTTTTCACATACTAAAATTTGATCAGACGCAATTATCATTTCTTCTCCAAAGTCTTTCACAACCGATAGTGCTTTTTCTTTTGCTATTTTGAGAACAACCGTTTCGGGTTCTGCTTCGTTTATTTTAAATTTCTCTTCATCAATTTTATGAGGAACCCTTTGAACATTTGTAAAATGCTTTTTTAACTTTTCGTTTCTAATTTCACTTTCGGAAGCAAGAATAACTTTAGTAAATTTTGTGTATTGTTTCCTATTATTAAGTTCTTCCATCTTTTTTTCTTTTTTTTCTCAATTTTGCCCACACGAAAGTTTTGTGGATGTTTTTTTAACATTATTATACACACTATTCTTATTTGTTTTTCCACTAATTTCATCGTTTTTTCTGGAGCATCTGTCTTTTCTATAACATTTTGTTAACAAACTTAATACTTCATTTCCTGTTAGTTTTCTGTTAATAAAGTTTATCCACATTATTAGACGGACAACAACAACAACAACCTTTTAATAGATAAATATTAGTAGTAGATGAAAAATGTTAGTAAAGTTCCTATCTGGTTCATGCGACAAGCAGGAAGATATCTTCCTGAATACATGAAAATCCGATCAAAGAACTCTGATTTCCTTCAACTCTGTTTTAATCCTGAGCTTGCCTCAGAGATCTCACTTCAACCAATAAAAAGATTCGATCTTGATTTTATAATCCTTTTTTCTGATATTCTTGTAATTCCTCATGCGTTAGGACAAAACGTAGACTTTTTAAAAAACCATGGACCCTCTTTAAATAGCATCAACTCAAAAAACGATATTAATTATATGGATTTCAATAAATGTTTACGCAAAATTTCTAATATTTTTGAAACCATTAAAATACTGCACGCAAAAAAAGGAAACAAAAATCTAATTGGTTTTTGTGGGGGACCATTTACCGTTTTAAATTACATGATAGAAGGAGGTACTTCAAAAACTCACAGTAAAATAAAAAAATTTGTAAAAGATAACAAGAACGAAGCATCAGATCTAATGAAGATTATAACAGAACTGTCAATTGAATATTTGAAAAAGCAAATAGAAAGTGGTGCAAACTATATTCAAATCTTTGAATCATGGGCGGGACTTTTAGAAAGAGACGAATATATTGATTTTATTGTAAAACCAAATCAACAAATTAGCGAAGAGATAAAAGAGTTTTCAAAAGATACTAAAATAATTCATTTTCCAAGAGGTTCACGGAAAGATTATAAGATCTTTGCGGAAGAAGTTAAATGTGATGTATTGTCTTTAGATCTAACCTATCCAAAAGAATTGCCTAGCATCCTCAGAGAAAAAGGAATAACGGTTCAGGGAAATTTAGATCCGCAAGAACTTCTAAATGATGGCGAACGGGTAGAAGAAAAAACGAAAGAAGTTTTAGACAAATTCAAAAAAAATAACCATATTTTTAATTTATCTCACGGGATTTTACCGAAAACAAAAATAAGCAACATTGAGAAAGTAATAAAAGTAGTCAGAGATTATGAAACTTCCAAATAAACACCCACGACTTCC
Source organism: uncultured Alphaproteobacteria bacterium (assembly GCA_902536655.1). GTDB lineage: Bacteria > Pseudomonadota > Alphaproteobacteria > Methylaequorales > Methylaequoraceae > Methylaequor. Next base: position 67,757 of record CACAYF010000005.1, read on the forward strand.
ACAAAGAAAGACAGGAGTGCTCTTGATAAATCTAGGAACACCAGACTCAACAAAGTGGTGGGATATAAGAAAATACCTAAAGGAATTTTTATCAGATAAGAGAGTTATAGAAGTGAACCCAATCCTATGGCAGCTAATTTTAAATATCTTCATCTTAACATTTAGGCCAGCAAAAACTGCGAAAGCCTATCAGAAGATTTGGATGAAGAAGCAAAACATGTCCCCATTAAGATACTTTACTAAAAAGCAAACAACAAACTTACAAAAAAGAATGAAGAGTAAGTCTATAGAAATAGATTACGCAATGAGATATGGAAATCCGGCGATAGCCAAAAAAGTATCTGAATTAAAAGAAAAAGGTTGTCAAGAAATGATAATATTACCTTTATATCCTCAATATGCAGCAGCAACAACAGCAACAGTGTGTGATGAAGTTTATAGAACACTGATGAAGATGCGATGGCAACCCAGTCTACAGGTAATTCCTCATTACGAATCAGAACCTTTATATATAAAAGCATTGGCGGGAAGTATAAAGAAAACACTGAGGGAAATTGATTGGACGCCGGATGTTATTGTGGCCTCATATCATGGAGTCCCTAAAAAATATTTTGAAAAGGGGGATCCGTATCATTGTTATTGCCAGAAAACAACACGTTTATTGGTTGAGCACATGAAAATAGATATACCAATAGTTACAACGTTTCAATCCCGATTTGGACCAGACGAATGGCTAAAACCATATACAGACGAAACCATTGATAACTTGCCCAAAGAAGGAAAAAAGAAAATTCTTGTAATATGTCCAGGATTTGCCTCTGATTGTGTAGAAACGCTGGAAGAAATATCGATAGAAGCAAAGGAGAGTTTCATGGAAAATGGTGGAGAAAAATTCATAACAGTACCGTGTTTAAATCATAATAAAGAACACATAGATTTATTGGAATATTTGGTTAAAAAACATTTAATTAAGAGATAAAAGTGGAAATAAACTACTACAATTTGTTTAAATTTTTACACATTGTTTTCTTCACAACATGGATGGCAGGTTTATTTTACTTGCCAAGACTTTATGTCTATCACTCAGGGACCAAAAGCAATTCCACAGAATATCGTATATTCTTAACAATGGAAAAAAAACTGATGAAGTACATAATGAATCCATCAATGATTTTAACATGGGTTTTCGGCGTATTACTAGTTTTGCACTTAGAGAATCACAATCAGTTTTGGTTAAATCTAAAGTTTGTTTTGGTCTTTCTAATGTCAGTTTTTCATATGTACTGTGCAAAAATACGAAAAAATTTCGAAAACAAATTAAATACGAAAGATGAAAAATTTTTTAGATGGATCAATGAAGTCCCCACAATCCTTTTTTTACTAATTGTATTTCTAGTGGTTTTTCAACCAAATATTTGACAATGTAATTGTAATGAAATATAAATAATTTTCTCCAGATTTCCCAGATTCACATGCACTTAAAAGACCTTAAATCAAAAACGCCATCTGATTTATTAAAAATAGCAGAAGACTTAAAAATAGAAAATGCTGGAACCTTGAGAAAACAAGACATGATTTTCTCGATATTGAAGCAGATGGCATTAAATAATGATGCTATCTATGGAGAAGGAGTTTTAGAAATACTACAAGATGGTTTTGGATTTCTTAGATCACCCGATGCAAACTATTTGCCAGGACCAGATGATATTTACGTTTCTCCCTCACAAATCAAACAGAACAGCCTCAGAACAGGTGATACAGTAGAGGGAGAAATGCGCGCCCCAAGAGAAACAGAAAGATATTTTGCGATAACCAAAATAGATAAAATAAACTTTGAGGAAATTCAAAAAACTAAACAAAGAATAAATTTCGATAATTTAACTCCCCTATACCCCGAGGACCAATTAAACATGGAAATAGATGATCCAACCGTAAAAGATACGACAAACAGGGTTATGGACTTAATTACTCCATTAGGAAAAGGTCAGAGAGCTTTAATTGTTGCGCCGCCTCGTACCGGCAAGACAGTTATGTTACAGAACATTGCACATTCAATTACAACAAATCACCCAGAAGTTTATCTAATTGTTCTCTTGATTGATGAAAGACCAGAAGAGGTTACAGACATGATCAGGTCAGTCAAGGGAGAGGTAGTGTCCTCAACGTTTGATGAACCAGCTGTAAGGCATGTCGCTGTATCTGAAATGGTTATTTCAAAAGCCAAAAGATTAGTAGAACACAAAAGAGACGTTGTTATTCTTTTGGACTCAATCACACGTTTGGCAAGAGCATATAACACCCAGGTACCTAGTTCAGGTAAAGTTCTTACAGGTGGTGTAGATGCAAATGCATTGCAAAGACCTAAAAGATTTTTTGGTGCCGCAAGGAATATTGAAGAAGGAGGTTCCCTCACGATAATTGGAACAGCTCTTGTAGATACAGGTTCAAGAATGGACGAGGTAATTTTTGAAGAATTTAAAGGAACTGGTAATTCTGAAATTATTTTGGACAGAAAACTTTCTGATAAAAGAGTTTTTCCATCAATAGACGTAACAAAATCAGGAACAAGAAAAGAAGAACTATTAGTTTCAAAAGAAGATCTTTCAAAAATGTGGATTTTAAGAAAGATTCTCATGCCAATGGGGGTTACAGATTCAATGGAGTTTTTGCTAGAAAAAATTAAAAATTCAAAAAATAATGGTGATTTTTTTGAATCAATGAATTCTTAATGAAAATCATTAGTTGGAATGTCAATTCAGTAAGGGCCAGAATTAATTATGTTAATGAGTTATTGCAAACAGAGAAACCTGATTTTTTATGTTTGCAGGAAACAAAAATTATCGACAGTGAATTTCCAATCAAAAATTTTACTGAGTTAGGTTATTTTTCATATTTTTTTGGGATACCTTCTTATAACGGAGTTGCAATTCTATCGAAAAAAAAATTCATTAATATAGAAAAACTAAATTTGTGTAACAAATTAGATGCAAGAATAATATCTGTAAAAACTTCTGATTTTGATATAATGTCAGTTTACGTCCCTGCAGGCGGTGATGCGCCAGACCCAGAAATAAATCCCAAGTTTAGACATAAGTTACTTTTCTTAGACGAGCTAAATCAATTGTTAAAAACACAAAAAAAAATTATTGTGTGTGGTGATTTAAATGTTGCACCCTATGAAGATGATGTTTGGTCTCACAAGAGTTTGATAAATGTTGTTAGTCATACAGAGATTGAAAGAGAGAAGTTAAAAAAAATTCTAGAAGACTGTAACTTTATCGATGCAATTAGATATTTTATTAATCCTCCGCAAAATATATACACATGGTGGAGCTACAGGTCGCCAAATTATAAAATTAACAATCGAGGGAGAAGATTGGATCATATTTGGGTTTCAAAGCAAATTAAAAACAAATTAGTAAGTTCTAAAATTCTAAACAAATACAGAAGCAAAGACAAACCATCAGACCACGTCCCTGTGTGCCTTGAAATGAAAAACTAGGGTGCTATAATTCTGCCCAATCTTTTTCCTCCTAACATATGAATATGAAAGTGGGGAACTTCTTGACCACCAAAATCCCCGATATTTGATATGATCCTATAACCCTTTTTTAATTTTAAAATGTCTGCTATAGTAGCTATAGATCTGATCATTGCCAAAATCGTTTTTTCGCCTGAACTTCTTGAAAAATCGTCAAAGCTACAAAATTCTTTCTTTGGGATAATAACTACATGAATAGGTGCCTGAGGGTTTATATCTTTAAATGCATAGATTTCTTCTGTTTCATATACAGCATCAGAGGGAATTTCTTTTCGTAGAATCTTCCCAAAAACGTTGTCTTTATTGTAGTTTTTTATATCAATCATCTTCCATCCTTTTTTCGAGAACTTTAATAACCTCCTCAAAAGAGCTTCCTGAATATTCAAGGAGAACAATTAGATGAAAAATTAAATCAGCCGACTCCTCGAGAAGCTCATGTTTTTCTTGGGCAAGAAAAGCTGAGACTGTTTCAACAGCCTCTTCCCCAACTTTATTCGCGATTTTGACTTTCCCCTTTTTTACTAATTTTGAGACGTAGGAGTTTTCAGGCATTTCTAAAATTCTTTTTTTGACTATTTTAGAGAGAATTTCTAATGTTTCATTTTTCATAATATTTATCCAAGTTATCAATCCTGACGTTAATATTTTTTGACTTTAAATATTTTTTTACTTGTTTAATAGTGAGTTCTTTAAAGTGGAAAACAGACGCCGCTAACACAGCAGAAGCTCCTCCTAATTTAATACCATCAAAAAAATCTTTCAAACAACCAACTCCACCTGAAGCAATAACAGGAATATTCACAGCACTAGAAATTGTAGATGTTAATTCCAAGTCGAACCCGTTTTTTGTTCCATCCCTATCCATGGAAGTGAGAAGAATCTCGCCAGCCCCTCGTTTTTCAATATTTTTAGCCCAAGATATTGCATCAATCCCTGTATCAACTCTACCCCCATTTATAAAAACATTCCAATTTTTTGATATTTTTTTTGCATCAATTGCAACAACAATACATTGATTCCCAAATTTTTTAGAAGATTCATTTATCAAAGATGGATTTTTAATTGCAGCACTATTTATAGAAACCTTATCTGCACCAGCCAAGAGGAACTCTTTTATGTCCATAATATTTTTTACACCACCTCCAACTGTAAGTGGTACAAAACACTTTTCTGCTGTTTTTGAAATTACATCTATCATTGGTCTTCTTCGTTGATGTGTGGCTGTAATATCTAAAAAAGTTATTTCGTCTGCACCCTCGTCGCTGTATGCTTTTGCTTGTTCAACAGGATCTCCTGCGTCTCTTAAAGATAGAAAATTAATTCCTTTTACAACTCTTCCAGCATCAACGTCAAGACATGGAATAATTCTAAATTTTAACAAACTATGTCTCCAGTATTTTAATGGCCTCTTTAACAGAAAATTTTTTTTCGTAAATTGCTTTTCCAGAAATAACACCGATCAAGTTTTTATTTTTAATTTTTTTTAACTTTGTTAAATCTTTTAAATCCGCTACGCCACCGGAGGCAATAATATTTAATTTTGTTAAACTTAAAAGTTTCTTTAGTTGTGCAAAATTTGCACCTTCCATAAGACCGTCCTTTTCAATATCTGTGAAAATTATACTAGAAACCTTAGTGTTTTCGTATAATTTCAAGAAATTTTCAAAATTAATTTTTGATTCTTTTGCCCAGCCCTCAGTTGCGACAAATTCATTCTTAGTGTCAAGACCTATGGCAATTCTTCCTGGAAATTTTTCACATACTTTCCTTACGAAAGGAGGATCTTTAAGGGCGATTGTACCTAAAACAATTCTGTCAATATTATGATCTAATAATTTCTGTATAGTCTTTAATTTTCGTATCCCACCGCCAACCTGGATTTTTGATTTAACATTATTCTTGATGCTTAATATTACATCCATATTTTTACTTTCACCTTTAAAAGCACCATCAATGTCAACAATATGAATCCATTTGGCACCTGCTTCAGAGAACTTTTTTGCCTGAGTTACTGGGTTATCGCCATAAACTGTAAGTTTATCTAATTGTCCTTTTTTTAATCTTATGAATTGACCGTTTTTAATATCAATAGCCGGATAGAAGTGCATTATTTTAATCCTGTTCCAAAAATGTTTTGAGAAAGGCAAGTCCAAAATAGTGACTCTTTTCAGGATGAAATTGAGTTCCGATGATATTTTCTTTTGAAATCATTGCAGTTATTTCTTCACCATAACATGTTGTGATAACTTTCTCATTTGTATTCTTATTTTTAAAATTATAGCTGTGAACAAAATACGCAGATAAATCATTGGTGCTTTTCTTTTTCATTTTTTTTAACAGACGCTTCGTAAATGCAGTCTCTTTTAGAAAGTTAAGAGAGTTCCAACCCATATGAGGAATTTTTAAGTTATTGTTTTGATTGTTGATTTTTTTTACTTCTCCACTTATCCAGTCTAATCCAGCAAACTCCCCATTTTCAAAGCCTTTTGTTGCTAGCATCTGCATACCTACGCAAATTCCAAGAAAAGGTTTTTTTTTCCCCAAAACCATCTCCTCAAGGCAACCGCGAACTTTGGTTTTTATTAAACCATTAAGACATGATTCAAATGCTCCAACCCCAGGCAAAATAATATGAGTCGACTTTTTTAAATCTTCAACTGAAGATGAGACCAAGATTTTGCAATCTTGTTTTTCTGAAATGCGTTTAATTGCATTATGAACAGACTTAAGGTTGCCTGTGCCATAGTCAATGATTAAGACATTTTTCATTCATTTACTTTCAGTTAAAAACTTTATAATCGCATCCTCTTTTGAATTTGCAACCACATGTTTTACTGGTTTGAATTTACTAGTAATTAACTTTTGTATGTATAAATCTCTTGCAAACTTTCCCCAAAATAAGCTTGAGGCAAATGAACATATAACAAAAAAATATTTTAGATCATAGAAAGATAAAATAAAATTACAGTAGCTGAGAAATGCTATTCCAATAGCAGAATACACCCAAAGTTTCCTAAAAAGCCCCCAAATTGGCCCAAGTAAAAATGCAAGAATAGAAAACCCAGTTTTAACTACCATTAAATCTTCATCTAAGTTTTTTTTAAGAATACAGTAGGTGATCATTTAAAAGCCCCTAAAACTAACTATAAAGATCCTTTAGTAGAGGGGATCTCGCCTGTTCTTTTTAAGTCTAAAGATATAGCCTCCCTGAGAGCTCTAGCCAAACCTTTGAAGCAAGACTCTATAATGTGATGATTGTTTTCTCCATACAAATTTTCTACATGTAAAGTTATTCCAGAACTTTGAGAGAAAGCCTGAAACCATTCTTTAAAAAGCTCCGTATCCATTTCACCTAATTGAGAAATTGTAAAGTCTACTTTCCACACTAAATATGGCCTATTCGAACAATCTACAACAACTCTTGATAAAGTTTCATCCATTGCGGACAAGGCCTGACCGAATCTTTTAATTCCCTTTCGTTCTCCTAGTGCTTTGTTAAGAGCCTCTCCTAGTGCTAATGCACTGTCCTCAGTTGTGTGGTGAAGATCAACATGCAGGTCACCTTTAGCGTTAATTGAAATATCGATTAGGCTATGTTTAGAAATTTGATCCAACATATGATCAAGGAAGCCTATGCCAGTCTTTATATCGCTTTGACCTTTGCCATCTAAGTTTACGTTAACTTCGATGTTTGTTTCTTTAGTTTTTCTGTTTAAAGAATATTTTCTCATATGAAATGTTTTTGAATATCAATTTTTGAATATATACATTATAATAAATTTATCAATGAGGCTCTAAATTTATGAATCACAAGAATTTAAATGAAAAATGGTATGGCACGACTGTCGTTTCTGTAAGAAGAAATTCTGAAGTTGTTATTGCTGCTGACGGACAAGTGACACTCGGTGATACAGTCATGAAAGCAAATGCGAGAAAAGTGAGATCGCTCGCTGGAGGTAAAGTTATTACAGGCTTTGCGGGAGCAACAGCAGACGCATTTTCCCTTTTTGAAAGATTAGAATCAAAGTTAGAAAAGCATTCTAACAACCTTATGAGATCATGTGTTGAGCTCGCTAAGGACTGGCGGACGGATAGATATCTGAGAAGACTAGAAGCAATGATGCTCGTTGCAGACAAAGAGGTTAGCTTGATATTAAGTGGAACAGGAGATGTTTTGGAGCCGAAGGATGGACTAATGGCTATTGGATCTGGTGGAAATTTTGCATTGGCTGCAGCAAGGGCAATGTTTAACACAAAGCTTAAACCAGATGAAATAGCAAAAAAAAGCCTTGAAATTGCAGCAGAATTATGTATTTACACCAATAACAACATCATTATTGAAAAAATTAAATGACATCATTCACACCCAGAGAAATTGTATCTGAACTAGATAGATTTATCGTAGGGCAAAAAACAGCAAAACGAGCCGTGGCAATAGCTCTAAGAAACCGGTGGAGAAGGCAACAAATAAAAGGATCACTCAAAGAAGAAGTTTTACCTAAAAATATTCTAATGATAGGTCCTACTGGAGTCGGAAAGACTGAAATAGCAAGAAGATTGGCAAAGCTTGCGGATGCGCCCTTTATAAAAGTTGAAGCAACTAAATTTACTGAAGTTGGTTATGTGGGTCGAGATGTTGAACAAATTATTAGAGATCTGCTTGAAGTATCAATAAATAATAATAGGGAAAGCTTAAAAAAAGAAATAAAAGCCAAAGCTGAAGTAAATGCAGAGAAAAGAGTTGTTGACGCTTTAGTGGGAACTTCAGCCTCCAATCAAACTAAAGAAAAATATAAAAACATGTTAAGAAATGGCGAATTAGATAGCCAAGAGATTGAGATTGAAGTATCATCGACAAATCCTTCACCTTTTAAATCAATGGAAATTCCAGGAATGCCAGGAGGCTCTATGGGCATGATTAATTTAGGAGAAATTTTTGGGAAGGGTTTTGGTCAAAAAAAGGAAAAAAGAAAACTTTCTGTTAAAGAGTCTCATGAAATTCTTCTAGATGAAGAATCAGAAAAATTAATTGATAATGATAATTTAATTAAAAAAGCAGTATTTAACGTGGAAAATGATGGAATTGTTTTTATTGACGAAATCGACAAGATTTGCGGTAAAAATTCAGGAACATCTGCTGAAGTAAGCAGAGAAGGTGTACAAAGAGATTTACTGCCACTCATAGAAGGGTCAACAGTCTCCACCAAGTATGGTTCAATTAAAACGGATCACATTTTGTTCATAGCATCAGGAGCATTCCACGTTGCTAAACCCTCTGATTTGCTCCCAGAATTACAAGGTCGACTTCCGAATAGAGTTGAATTAAAAGCATTAGGAAAAGAAGATTTTGTCAGAATATTAAAGGAACCAGAAAATAATCTCATAAAACAGTATGTTGAACTTATTTCAACAGAAGGAGTAATATTAAATTTTTCAGAAGAAGCAATATCAGAAGTGGCTTTAATTGCTACGAGGGTTAATGATGAAGTGGAAAATATCGGAGCCAGGAGACTTCATACTATTTTAGAAAAAATTCTTGAAGATATAAGTTTTTCAGCATCTGATACGAAATCTAATAAAATAGATATTGATAAGAAGTATGTGGTTGATCAAATTGGTGATATTTATAAAGATACAGATTTAACAAAATTTATTTTATAATTTTTTTAGATAAACAATAAATGCTCCTTCTCCCCCCATATTTATGGGAGCACGATCAAACCAAACTATTTTTTTTGACAACGCTAGTGATGTTAACCAAATTGGTATTTTTGTTTTTAATATTCCATTCCCCTTCCACTCATCTTCAACAAATATCCTTTTTCCTTTTCCAGTTATAATTAATAAAATTCTTTTATTGTTTTGAAAATTATAATTTACAAAATTATATACGAGTTTTTTTGAGTCTGAAATATTGCTTCCATGAAGATCGAGTGAAGCAGAAACCTTCAATTTTCCCTTCTGAATTTTCCTTAATATATTTTTTTCTAGATTTCCCCAGCTCTCTGAAACTTTAATATCCATAAGGTCAAAGTCTTTGTCTGTTTTTTCCTTTTGATTGATTTTTAATGGTTTTCGTTGCTTGCGTATATGTTGTGTTTGATTTTTAAGCGGACTTACAGTTTTTTTAAATTGTTCCCAATCACCATTACTCATTTAATTACTATAAGGAATAAATGCATGTAGATAAATTTTTTTTTTGAGGGTTCCTGCCTTTTTCTCAGCGCCCTTCCCCCTGCCAACAAATAGATCAGCTCTGTTGGCACCAATAATTGCCCCCCCTGTATCTAAAGAAACAACCGGCAAAATAGCTTTGTCCTTTTCCATCTGAATAAGAAAAGGCAGTCCCAAAGGGTAAATGTTTTTATCAACTGCTATACTGTAATTAGGCATTAAAGGGGTGCCAAATGCTCCAATTGGATGTGTTTCACCCTCAAATGATATTTCTTTAAAGAAAATGAATCTTTTATTTTGGTTCAAAAGTTCCTTTGATAAATTGGAGTTTGCTCGAAGCCATTCTTTTATTGTGAACAGATTAACATTATCTTTATTAATGAATTTTTTTTTAATAAGCAGCTTTCCTACTGATGTGTAGCTCATTGCATTGTTTCCGTCATACACTAGTTTTACCTTCTCTTTATTTGCAAACTCACCAATTCCAGACCCTTGTATGTGAAGAAAAAATAAATTTATTTTATCATCAGTCCACAAAATGACGTCTTTTTCTTTGAAGTTTTTTTCAATGAAACCTCTTGGTTTCTTAATGTAGTATTTATTCCTGCCTAGTATGGGAAATTTATAAACATTATTTTTTTTGCGAGAGACTCTAATAATTGGTTCGTAATAACCAGTTAATAGCCCAGAACTTTCCTTAATTTTTTTAAATTTAAAATTTTTTATTAGATAATTCTTAATTTCTGTAACCGAATTTTTTTCTTGAAGAATCAAGCACTTTTGTTTCCATTCATTTGCCTTGCCAAATTGATGCTTGTATATTTTGTTTAAATTTTTAAAGAATTTACCAGAATTACAGATTTTTCTGAGTTGATTGGAGAAAATAGCAACTTGTTTGTCACTTAAATCTAGAATTTGTTTATTAGAAATTTTGGATGAAAATGCCTGATTTTTTGAAAAACTAACTAAAAAACAAATAAGTAAAAATCTAATTTTAGTTTTCTTCAATTTCCTCTAGAATCCAGTTGGGATCTTTACTTTTTAAGTTCTTTGAAAATGTCCAAATTTCTCTAATTTGTAAAATTTGATTGTTATCACCGTCAATTACCTCTCCTTTAGAATTTTTTGTAATCTGTACTTGTTCTGATTTAAATAGAAGCTTGAAGTGTGCAATATTGTTTTTTTCAAGATTTACCCCTGTTATTTCAGGATTTTTTACACTAATTACGGTAATGTCCAGTTCTTCATTTTTTTTTGATCTCAAATTTATTTGATTTTCAAACGACTTAAAAATATTTTTACTAACCAACTTTTCTAAAGCTTTCAAATTGTTGTTAGAATATTCCATCAAGATGAATTCGAAAGCTTTTTTGGCACCATCACAAAATGAATTGATTTCGAAGTTATTATCTATTTTTAAAATGTCATTAATCGTAGAATTTATTTTTTTATTAGAGTGATGATTTTTGTTTATATTATTGTCTAACTTAGAAACTTTCTGATCAGAGGTTGAGTCAGGTTCAGACTCATTGAAATTATTTTTCCTCTGTGTAAATTTTTCAACTATATCGCTTTCATTACCAGTTTTTTTACCAAGCACGTTTCTTAATCTGTTAATTATGAAAATCGCAATCATTGCTAAAATTAATATATCTATGTATGGAATGTTATTCATTTTTGCTCTAACTTATTATTTTATGGCTTGATGTCCTGTTTTTATGTATTATAAGACATTCTATTTTAAATAGTAACTTAAATATGGCTGAAAAAAAAAAAAATTCAAATTCAAATTCAAATAATATTAATTTAAAATTTCTCATAAATGCTCAATATCTGAAAGATCTATCGTTTGAAAACCCTAAGGCGCCTGAATCTTTGAAAAATATCAAATCAAGTCCTACCTTTAAGATCGATGCAGATGTTAAGTCTAAAGAACTGAAAGATCACGGTAAAAATATTTTTGAGGTTGAGCTTTCTATTAAATGTGAGACGAAATCAGAAGATACAACTTTATTTTTAGTTGAGGGTATTTATAATGGCATTTTTACAATTGAAAATGCTAGTGAAGAGATACTTGATAAGATTCTATTAATAGAGTGCCCAAAATTTCTATTTCCATTTTTAAGATCTATAATAGCTAATTGCACCAGAGAAGCTGGCTTTCCCCCCTTGATGATTGCTCCACTCGATTTTATTGGCATGTATGAAAATAGAAAAAAATAAGTTGAAAATAAATTTTCAATTGTTACGTGACATTCGATTAAATTTGATGCGGTTGATAATTTCTTAAATCGCATTTCACACTTTATATATTTTTTTCTTAGACTTGTTTATATTAAGTTCCACCTTCTTCAAGCTTTCAGTAATTTCGAAAGTTGTATGACCTTGATTCCATTTTTTTATAAATTCTTTAACATTTTCTTGATCAAAACTAAGTTTTCCTTCTATTTGTTTTTTTGGAGACATTTTTTTTCTAGAAATTTTTTTGTTCAGTATCTCCCACACATCCCGAATTTCCTGAATTTCTTTCTCTTTTATAAAATTTTCTATAATGAAATTAAGCCTTTTAATTTCATTTTCCAATCTGAGATTTTCATTTTTTATACTATTTAAGTGTACCTTTATTTTTTGGAGGTCAGATTCTTTTATAACAGACATTTTGTGTTTAAATTTTTCGAAACAAATGTCTAATTTTTCTAATATCAACTCCTTAATTAACTTAATATCTAATTCATTATATTTATAATGACTTTTGTCGCTTAATTTTGACAATTTATCTAAAGATAAAAGGACGTGGTTTAGCCTTTTTCTAGATAAAACGGCAAAGTTACAAAGTTTAAATAAAATTCTATCATCACTTGACCATTGTTTTCTAGGTTTATACCTGAACTTATTTAAAACTGACTGTGCCTTTGCGAAAGACACCTTAAAGGCTTTATCCATTATCTATTTTAATTCCTAATACTATATTTCTATAATAATTAGATCTAATAATACATAGTATTACATAAAATGCTATAATTTTTTTTTTACAGGATTTTTAAAATTATTTTAATGGTTGTGCTCTTTTACTAAGACTTTTAAAATCAATTTTGTTTGTTGAATTAAGATTTGTAAGCCTCATGTATTTAGACCTTAAAATTGCTTTAATAAAAAATGATGATTTATTGGAGTCATCCAGTAGGTTTTTCTTTGGAATTAGTAATTCGTTTGATTTCTTTAGAGCAATAGCATTAGCTGTTCTTCTTGTATTCAAGAGGATTGCTAATTCACCAAACATCTCATCTTCATAAATAAATCCTACTCTTTTGATCTTGTCAGATATTACTTCAACTTCGCATTTGGTAAGAAGATAAGCAAAGTTTGATTGATCCCCTGCTTTATAAATAAATTCACTTGCTTCCAATAAATCTTTTATCTACCCGTATTCAAAGACCATCTATGTGTAATTATATCTTGACAACACTTAAATGAAAATTCGTAAGCATATTCAATGGAGCGGGAAACGAGATTCGAACTCGCGACCCTCACGTTGGCAACGTGATGCTCTACCACTGAGCTATTCCCGCAAAATTCCAAAGTATAATATACTTTATTAACTAGTATTTGAATAATAAAATTGTTTTTTTTTAAATAATTCTTTAATTATTATCTAATTTGAAACATATTGTATAATATGTTGTATAGTTTTGACCACACATTAGAGGAGTTACCCAAAATAATCCCTCTCTTTCCGCTCAATAAAGTTTTGCTTTTACCCCGGGCTAAGCTCCCTCTTAACTTGTTTGAGAACAGATATTTACACATGCTTGACTATGCTTTAGCTAACAAAAGAATAATTGGCATGATTCAGCCAAAAGAGAAGGTTTTAAAAGACTCTGATATTAAAAATCCAAAACTTTACGAGGTTGGTTGTGCCGGAAGAGTAACTGCATTTTCAGAAACTAATGATAGCCGATACGAACTTATTCTTAAAGGCGTATGTAGATTTAGAATTGTCAAGGAAAAGAAGGTAATTAATGGATTTAGATCAGCTCATGTTGAGTGGGAAGAATACCAAAAAGACTTTGATGCTCTTAGTTTGTTGGGTCAAACAAAAAGGAAGGATTTTGAATCTTTATTAAAGATATTTCTTAAAAAAATCTCTATTAATGCAGACTGGGAAATGGTTGAGACTACTAATGACGAAGACTTAGTAAATATGATTAGCATGTGTTGTCCCTTTGATGTAAGTGAGAAACAAGCGCTTTTAGAGGCTAAGACACTAGACGAGAGGCTCGATGTTCTTACTTCGTTAATGCAAATGGGATTAAACGATAACAAAATAGTTAGCTCTGGCACGCCATCGTGAGTGAAAACGACTTTGATGAAAAGTGGTTGGACCTTCTAGTTTGTCCTAAGACAGGACAGGAATTGATGTATGACAGGAAAAAACAAATATTACTAACAAAAGACAAAAAAAAGTCTTACGCTATAATCAACGGCATTCCAAGATTAATTGATGACTAAGTTAATGATTCCCAAATCCGTAACTTTAAATAAAAATAAAAAAAGCATTCAGTTAGAGTACCCCAACAATACTTTTCTATTGCTCACTTCGTCATATTTAAGAGCTTGTAGTCCTTCAGCAGAAAATAAAGGTCGACTAAGAGAGTCAGATGTCAACAAAAGGAAAGCAGTTTTTAATTCTGTAATGATTAACAAAGTTGAGGCGGTTGGCAACTATGCTATCAGGATAATATTCGATGATGGACATAGCACCGGTATTTTCAGTTGGGAGTATATTTATTCGATCGGCTCTAGGCTTCAAGACTCCTGAGTCCCATAGCAAACAACATACTTTGGTTTTTTAGAAAGGTTGATTGAGCAAATATTCTTAGACCAGCCTTCCTTAAAAGACTTTTAAATTCTCCTGAACCTGAGAATAAACCATTTAAGTTGTGAGTTGCATTTACAAGTAAGGTTTTATCGATTATTCTCATATTTTCATATGATTTCATTAAACTTAAGTTGAATGGTTCAAGTCCAAGTTCCTTTGATTTCTCAAGAGTTTTTGCCAAAATAAACGCATCCCTCAACCCAAGATTAAACCCCTGTCCAGCTATTGGATGTATTGCTTGGCACGCATCTCCAATCAAAACTACATTCCTCTTGAAGATATCGTAACAAGAAAAGACATTAAGTGGATATTTTTTTATTTCAGAGAGACTAATCAGTTTTCCAAAGAAATTATTATACTTTTTTTCGAATTCTTTTCTGAAATTTATTTTGAACACATCATCATTTGCAACTCCTGAGTCAACAGTCCAAACCACTGAAGATTGATTTATTTTTAAATTTTTAACTGGTAATATTGCTAAAGGTCCAGTTGGAAAGAATCTTTCAAGAGCTACTCCATGATGTTTTTTTGTATGTGATATATTAAATACAAATGCAGTTTGTTGATAGTCATGGAAATAATATTTTATGTTAGCGTGGTATCTTGTTCTAGAAAACCTTCCGTCTGCTGCTACTAACATTCTGAAATATAATTTAACATTTTTAGTTTCTATAAAACTATTGTCAATGTCTTCATTATTAATGTTAAATATTTCTGTACAGTATTTAAATGAAATATATTTTGATTTTGAAACTTCGTTTAAAAGAGTTCGTTTAATAAGTTTATTGTTGACTATAAAACCTAATGGCCCCTCTTTGAGATTTTTATGATCAAAATTTATGTCATGAGACCCCAAACCTTCTGAAACGAAAATTTGATTAATTGATTGAAATTCATTTTTTAATTTCTTCCAAATGCCTAGTTTTCTGAAGATTCTATAAGATCCTTGAGAAATAGCAGTTGTTCTATTATCTTGTTGTTTTAACAATGATTCTTTATCATTCTTATCAACGATGCATACCTTAATTTTTTTTTCTGCCATTAAAAGGGCGAATGTTAAACCTATCATCCCTGCACCACAGATTATTATTTCATGATGATTTTTAGTCATAATTATTTTTTAAATATGCTTTTATTATAAATTTAATATAATTAAATTATCTAATGAATATTAAAATAAAAGCAAATTTAAAAAAAACTGGGTTTTGCTTCTTACTCTTAGTGTTAAGTCTCGGCATACTGATTTCTCTAGCAAGTCATTCAACTAATGACAATACTTTATATAAATACGACTCTTTATCCAGCAATTCAGAAAACATTTTTGGGTTTCTTGGAGCAGTTATTTCAGATTTTTTAATCAATATTTTTGGTGTGAGCTCCTATCTTTTCTGCATATTTTTTTTAAATAATGCTATTAAAATATTTAGTGTAAGAAATTCGCAATGGATCACATGGAATTTTCTTCCATTTTCAATTCTTTTGACATGTTTTTTTGTTGAATATTTTGACTTCATTTTTAGTAATCTTAATTTCTCATCTGGTATTATAGGGGTAAGCCTTAATTCTTACTTTGTCCATTTTTTTGCTAATTTAGACTACGTTAACTATTTAATAGCGTTACTTCTTACGTTTTATTTTTTTTCGATATGCTTAACCTTTAGTTTCGGTTTTAGTCACATCAGAAAAATATCTTTTATTTTTTTTAAATATACTTATTTTTTTATATATTTCATTTGTAGGGCTTTAAAAATAACAATAAACAAAGATTTGGACTTCTTTTCACAAATTAAAGTTAATACCAATAGAAAAGTAACAAATTCTAAGACAAAAAACATTAAGAATGCAGTTGTTTCTCGCGGTTTTACAGATAATTACTCATTTCCTTCGATTGACTTACTAGAGATCGATCGCAAGATACCAGGCATCGAAGCTGAAAATAAGAAAAGTGCTGAATTAAATACCTCTTTGCTTGCAGGCGTTCTAAATGACTTTAAAATAAGTGGAGACATCACTGACGTTAGACAAGGTCCAATTGTAACATTATTTGAATTAACACCTGCGCCAGGCACTCTGTCATCGAGCGTAATTCGTTTATCTGATGATATTGCAAGGTCAATGAGTGCAAAATCGACAAGAATTTCAACGATACCTGGAAAGGATGCAATTGGAATAGAAATTCCAAACAAGCAGAGAAATACTGTTTTTCTAAGAGAACTAATTGATGATGAGGCTTTTAAAAAAAACTCTTTTAAATTACCTCTTGCTCTTGGAAAGGATATATTTGGTAGTCCTGTAATTGTTGATCTTGCTAAAATGCCACATTTACTAGTCGCTGGTACTACAGGATCTGGAAAATCCGTTGGTATTAATGCAATGCTTTTGTCTTTGCTTTATTGTTTACCTCCCGAGGAATGCAGATTGATTTTAATAGACCCCAAGATGTTAGAATTGTCAATTTATCAGGATATACCTCATTTATTAACTGAGGTTGTAACTGATCCAAAAAAAGCAATAACTGCTCTCAAATGGACTGTTAAAGAAATGGAAAAACGATATCAGATGATGACACATTTAGAGGTTAGAGAGATAGATGATTACAATAGGAAAGTAAAAAAAATAATAGACTCTGGACAGGTTATCTTTAAAGAAACTCAAGTTGGTTATGATTCTGAGACGGGAAAACCAGTGATAGAAAAAAAAGCTTTAGATTTGGCAATTTTTCCGAAAATTGTAGTAGTTGTAGACGAATTAGCAGATTTAATGATTACTTCAGGAAAAGAAATTGAAGGTGCAATTCAGAGACTCTCTCAGATGGCAAGAGCAGCAGGCATCCATTTAATTGTGGCCACGCAGCGACCCTCTGTAGATGTTATTACTGGAACTATAAAGTCAAATTTTCCTACCAGGATAAGCTATAAAGTTGTAAATAAAATTAATAGTAGAACAATCTTAGAGGAACAAGGTGCTGAACAGTTGCTTGGTCAAGGAGACCTTTTAATAACTATGCTGGGAGAAAGCTTGTTGAGAGTTCATGGTCCATTTGTTAAAACAGAAGAGGTACAATCAGTTGTTAATCATCTTAAAAAACAAGGAGAACCTGAATATTTGCAGTCAGTAACTAAAGATGAAGAGGAATCGGAAAATTTTAATTTAGGCTTTAATAATACTGGAGATGAACTATACGACAAGGCGGTATCAATTGTATGCAGGGAAAAGAAAGCTTCAACAAGTTTTATTCAGAGACACTTGCAAATTGGCTATAACCGAGCAGCCAGAATAATTGAAAAAATGGAAGCCGAAGGTATAGTAAGCCCTGCAAATCATGTCGGGAGACGGGAGGTTTTAGTTGGTAAAGAAAACTGAGTATTTTATATATTTTTTTGTTTTCGTTATTTCTCAATCTTGTAGTCCTGTATCCTCTATCGTTTCAATGACAGCAAATGCCGGTATTTCGAGCAAAGGTTTTTCTGCTTCTGTTGATGACGCTTTCTTAAAGACAAAAATCTTAACAAAAATATCAACGGAGAACCTCTCTAATTTAACTGACATTTCAGTTAGTGTTTCATTAGGTGAAGTTTTGCTTACTGGTTATTCTGGTGATCAGATAAGCAGACTTAAACTAGTTGAAAATGTAATGCAAACTGAAGGTGTCAAAAAGGTTTACAATGAAGTACAAATAAACCCTTCCGTTTCTTTCTCTGAGAAAACGGAGGATGCTTTATTTGAATCAAGATTGATGACGAGAATGTTATTTAAATCTGGAATAAATAGCAATAATTATAGTTTAGATGTTGTTGCAGGAAACGTCTATATTATAGGGCTTTCCGAGAATTTAGAAGAAAAAACTATCGTTGAAAAATTTTTCTCAGAAATGGATGATATCCGCAATTTGATTACAATAATAAATATTAAAAAAAAAGATGCAAAAAAATAAAAAAATTAATGCTTTGTTTCAAATAGACAGTTTATCATTGCTTAATCTAGAAACGGATTCTTCATTAGATATTGTAAAAGAAGGATTAAAACTTGGTGTAAATGTTTGGATAGCAGATCCAAAAGATTTGACTTTTTATGCTGGAAGAATTTCCAATATAGCCCGTAGGGTGAAGGATTTAAGTCTCAAATTATATAAACCCAAAAAAATGTTTTTAGAAAACTTTGATTTTTTTTTTATTCGTCAAGACCCACCATTTGATATGAATTATATTTCCAACTGTTATTTATTAGAATTACACAAAAAATTAAATAAAAAACCTTTTTTTATAAATGATCCAACAGGAATAAAAAACTTTACGGAAAAAATTTTCCCTTTATATTTTCATAGTTTTATGCCAAAAACGATGGTGTCATCTCGGGTTGAGGATCTAAAGTTTATGTTTAAAAAGCATAATTCCCTAGTATTTAAACCTCTTTATTGTAAAGGGGGTGAGGGAATATATAAGTTTTCGAGAGAAGATAAGCATGCTTTCACAACTTTTGAAAAATTATTATCCAAATATAAATCCCCTGTCGTCGTACAGGAATTTATTGAAAATGTCAAATACGGAGACAAGCGTGTGATATTAATTAATGGAAAGGCGGTTGGTGCAGTTAATAGAATCCCGAAAAGTGGGGCTTTCAAGGCAAATCTACACTTAGGTGGAACCGCTGGTAAAACAAAGCTCTCCGAAAAAGAAAAAAATATATGTAAAAAGTTGGGAAGTGTTTTAAAAGCAAACAAATTATTCTTTGTTGGCATTGATTTGATAGATCAAAGACTAACAGAAATCAATGTCACTTCGCCAACCGGAATAGTTCAGCTTAAAGAATTGTACAATATAAATATTTCCAAGCTAATTTGGGTGGAGTTGTTAAGTATTGTATAAATACAAATACTATATATTTCATGAAAATTAACAAATAATAATATTGTATTTGCTTTTTTTTAAAACTCTACCAGATATTGTTATGAAGACCCTTGAGCATTTCCTCATGACTTTTTTCCTCTTCACTTGAAATCTTTGCACAAACAAATTTGTTATTTTCTTTACTAAACGACCTTCTTAACTGTTTTTCTTTTGATTGGAGTTTGAGACTAAGCTTTTGTTGTTTTCCGCCTAAAAGTTCGTTGTAAACCTGAAGCAAGAGAAAAGAGTCAGTTAAAGCTCCATGTTTTTCTCTATTTTCCAAACTTATCCCAAATCTTCTGCATAACGCATTTAAATTATTTTTGCTTCCTGGAAATTTTTTCTTTGCAATTTCTAAAGTACAAATGGTCGAATCAGGATTTATTTGATTTATTCCAGATCTTTTCAAGGCGTTATTGATCATTGTTATGTCAAATTGTGCATTGTGTATGATTAATTGAGAATCACCAACGAATGTCATAAATTTCTCAATTTCATCTTCAAATGTCTGGAATTCTTTAAGAAATTGATTACTTAAACCATGGATTTTTTCTGATTCGCTGCTGATCTCAATGTCATCAGGTTTGTAGTATTGATGAAATTTGTTTCCAGTAAAAATTCCATCTATTAATTCCAAACATCCGATTTCAATTATTCTGTCTTTATCGAAATCCAAGCCTGAGGTCTCGGTGTCAATAATTAATTGTCTCAATTATTTTGGTCTCCGTAAAAAATTATTTACTACTTTAAGTACCAATATTTTAAAATAAATTCAATACGGAAAACACTTTATAATCTATGGTCATTTATTAATCTATTCGAGTTTATAATTGAAATCCGTTCTACTCTTCCGTTGAAGAATCTCCTGATACTCCATCACTACTTCCCGAGCCACTGCTGGAACTACTTCCTGCCGCTGGAGAAGAGCTACTTGGAGATCCTCCCGCACCGCCCCCTCCTGTTGAAGAACCAAAAGATGATCCTGCTGCTGGAGAAGCAGTTGGTGAAGTTGTCATTGCTATTACTTTAGGGACGGCTTGTGTTGCTCCAGTAATGATTTTTTTACCTGATTTTGCTAACTCGTTTATTTTATTTTCGATATTTTTTAAAGCTTTAAATTTAGCTTTTAATTCAAACAAAAATTCATGAGTTTCACCGAAAAGAGTGTAGTTAGAGGCATCACTACCAGACAATTTTAATCCATCAGTAGTGATTTCATTCAAACCTTCGCGAGTTACTCTTACTCTTGTGTTGCCAGAAAGTTTGACATCATCACCCCTAATTTGATTTGCCATTCTTAATTGACCCGATGAAAGTCTTACATTTCTGTTAATTCTATTAATTTTTCTTGAACCACTCAATTTAATAGGTTTCTTATTGATAGTAATGTTTTGTTCACCGCCAACTAAAGTATAATTACTAGCTAGCCCGCCATTTAATCCATTAGACAAAGATAGACCTGCTGTTGAAGTAAAACTTGAATCTGACTGAGTATTTGCTGAAGATAATGAGCCAGATCCAGTAAGTGTAAGTTTTTCATTGCCAACGAGATTACCTATACTTAAATCAGAAGCGTCAACGATTGTGGTGCCATTGTAATTTCTTGAACCACTTAAGTTTATTGGTTTTTGCGTGATTTGAGTATTACTGATTGTTTTTGGAGTAGAGCTAGCTGTTAGTCCATAAACATTACCGTGTTTGTTATGTGTTTTCGATGATATTGTGTAAGCGCCATTAGCTGTCACAACCGCATTATCATTGGCAGCCGCCAAATTATAAGTGTAAGTTTGGTTACTAAGTGTAACATTAACGCTACTGGGAAGCCCGTTTGCACTTGTTACTGTTGACGTACCGAAAGTAGCTGAAGATGTAGAGGACGTTCCATCGTAGACTTTTTTAACCTTCATTGATGTCCCAGAAATATTTCCATATGTTTTTGTTAGTTTTCCTGGATCATATCCTGTGAGTATACCACTTCCAGATCCACTTATCGGATCACCATTAGTATAATTATATTGGATAAAATCAGCTGATTCGACATTACTAAAATTATTGTCTGATGATTTATTTAATCTTTTAATTCTCCAATTAGTGTTATTTCCTTGTGTAGCAATCGACGAGACTGCACCTACTTCGTATCCAGAAATATCAACAGTTATTCCATTGTTGTTAGATGCTGTAAGGCTAGTACCAGTAATGGTGCCTGTGGACGAATCACCTGTTGTATTTATTGCACCTGCGGTAATTGTGCCTAATGAAATGTCTCCCGGTTGATCGTTAGTAAGGCCAGTGCCTCCATCCATAATTGCAGTCACTGTTCCACTTCCTGCATTTATAGTCGCATTATTAGTTATATCCGCAGTTCCACTTCCTCTTTGTGAATCAACAACACCATAAGATGTCGATGTGTTTGCACGAAGCGTTAAGTCACCATTTGCCGTTGTTATATTTGAATTGATTGTTATATCACGTCCAGCAAGGAGTGAAAGATTTCCGCCGGAACCGCCAGTTGCGCTAATGGCGTTGGAAACTGTAATGTCTTGGTTAGCCCTCAAGTAAACATCGGTTCCTGCTGTCAATAAATCCTGTATTGTCCCACTTCCAATAGTATTTGTGCTTGAGGAATCTGTTGAAAATGAATTAACTGTTTCTATACCTGCACTTCCTGAAGCTCCAACAAATGAACCTGTCGAAAATTCATTGTTATTGTGATAGGCAACGCCACTCATGTTAGTTGTCCAGCCCTGTCCAGGCCCTTGCCATCCAAAATCAATTCTATCGCCACCAGTTCTTTCTCCGAAATATATTAATAATGGGTAATATGTGTCTGCTTGTAGTGTTACATTACTACTGTAGCGTATTCTCATCCCATGAGCACCCCTGTTGTCAACTAATCTGTTAGAAGTATTTCTTACACTAATAAAATCTGACCATGAATCGACGTTGTTGTAGCCCTGAGTAAATAACCAAGCCCAACTAGAATCGTCACTAAAAGTGTAAAACCTGTGAGTACCTGTTTGCTTTGGTTTGAAAAAGCCTCTCCATTCTGCAGAATATCTCTCGGCAAAGTTTCTACCTGGCGTTACATGATTGATGGTCGTAAAGTCTCTGTTAAATCTATTTCTAACCGACGATCTAGAGTCTTGAGTTCTTCCACCTACAGTTCCAAAATAATTAAAGCTGTCATTAAAGTAATTATAATAAACCTGTGCTCTCAACCCATTATCCAAAGAACCTCCCGATGAACCACTAGCGTCAACGGTAATATTCTTTGGGTCTAAAAGCAAAGTTCCATAATCTACACTTACACGATCTAAATTAGCGGTTCTTAGAAGACTTTTTGATGAAATTTCAATGAACCCCCCTTTTTCTTTTTTGTTAGAGGCTATTGTAATCTCAGTATTATTAGCATTTAAGTAACCATTCGCGTCTATTGAACCCATAAAATCAGTAATCTCATCTGACCATATAACAGCAGTTCCTCCTTGACCAAAGGAACTAGAAATATTTATGTTTACATCGTAGTCGACAATGGTGTTCTGAGCATTATTAATATCACCGTGATTACCAAACCGATTAATAAAACCCTGATATTCTTTCTGACTAACCGTTGACAACTTTTGGCCACCTAAATATTCACCACCAATTCTTACCTTTCCACCTTGATTCGAACCTTTGGCTGAAATATCAGCTGCAGCAACCATTACATTATTCCCAGAAAAGTCAATGTTACCACCTTTACCTAAATTCCCATCTGCTACGAATTTTCCAGCAACTAGATTATTATTATTAGAATGTAATTTTAAGGAACCCCCTTGCTTTAAACCTGAAACATCCACATTAGTTCGAGCCGTGGATAATAATTCATCTTCTGAAATTACTATGAAGTTTCCACCATTCTCTTTTGAACCTGTAGCAACTATTGAGCTGTCAAGAACAAACATTTCTTTCGCTGTTGCTGAAATTTGACCACCGTTAGCACCGCTCGCATAAGTTTTGCCCCCATAATACACATTGGTACCGGTAATATTAAGAGAGCCTGTTGGCGTGTCTGTATTTGCGCCAGAAATATCTATATCACCTTTGACATTTATAAAATTATTATCATCACCACCTATAATTACATTTCCTGTTCGTTGATCTATACTTGCTGTTGAGATAACTCCAGAAGAACCAACGTTTACTGCCCCAAGCATTAGAGTTTCCGCTGTGCTTGCAGATAATTGAACATATCCGCCATGAGCAATTAATGATCCGTTATTAGTCACTAGGCTATCTAAGCTTTTTCCATTTATGTCTTTAATGCGTGAAAGTTCGCTTGTTGGAACTGTTATTTTCATTAAATCATTTCCTGAAAGATCTAAAGTTATTTGTTCACCTGCACCCATAAATATTTTCCCAAATTTCGCAGTTATTACTCCTTCGTTTGAAACATAATTACCCAGAAGTGAAGCATGACTAAAATTATTTACTTCAACTTTTCCATGATTTTCTACTCCTTTCGACTTTCCATTCTTGTAGAAACTGTGCCTTCCTTGTAAAAAATCACTCGTATTAATTTCAAGGCTTGAGGCAGTAAATGAATTGCTTTTCACACTCCCCGATTTAGTTAAAAATACCCCATTAGGATTTACAAGCATAACATTTCCATTTGAATTTATTTGCCCAGCAATCTTCGATGGTGTTGAACCTAGCACTCTATTAAGTGATGTGGAGCTTGATGATGGCATATTAAAGTCAACAACGCCATTGGAGTGAATAGAAAATGAATCCCAATGGATTACAGAATTATGACTGCTTTGGTCAATAACCATATGATTCGGATTTAATGAGGCTATTTCAACGTTTCCAGTATGAACAGAGCTACCAGATGGCATATCTGAAGCTATTGCTGAGACACCTGGACATAGTGTCATTACGCTGCAAAGTCCAGCGGCTATAAAAGAATTAAATTTGTTTTTCTTAAGAATCATTTCCTCTAATCTTCCTAATCGTAAAACTACATATATATTCAGCTTATTCTTACGACAAAACAAGTCTTTTTTTTATTTCTAAAAGGCCATATTTAGCGTTAATGATAGGTGATGCTTATTCAGTCTTACATCCGAAAGGATTTCAATCTTGTCACTAGCAATTGTTTTTGAATATTCAACTTTAGCAGTAATGTTTTTACCAAAATATAAGTAATCATTAAAGTTATTCAATTGAAGGCCAATTCCCAAAGATTTTGCTGCTGTCTCCTTGTTTTCCGCTGCAGTTGGCTTGTTAAGATAGGCAACTCCCATTGCAGAATAGACATAAGGTGATATTGAAAAATTATTTAAGAATGAAAAGTTTCTGTTTAATTCTCCCCTTACGTACCAAATTTTATCTCCCGAAATAGCGCCAGAGGTCAAAGCACTAACCCTATCCATTCCAATCACAGTTGATTGTTCAGAGTTTAACAAGGCGTCATCAGTGTATTGTCCACCAATTCCTATTTTCATAAGGTAATTAGTAAATACATTAAATGAGTAAGATGAATTAACTCTAAAATGATGATACTGAGATGTTCCTGAAGTTCTTGATAATGGAATATCAACCGCTTCACTAGCGGACCTTGAGGCAATGTCAAGTCCCCGAGATAGTTCAGAATCGAGATAAATACAACCTACAGGGCAACCAAAAAAACTTAGACCTATTCTTAGACTCGTTAATCTGTCGTGAGATAGAATTTGATCTACACCAGTTGTGTTAGTTTGTTGTAGCTCATCAATCCAACTAATATTTCCTCTCAATGTCCAAGATAAATCCTTTCTTAGTACCAAAGGGTACACAATACCAAACGAACCTGATTTCATGTTTGATTCAATACCTAATGATGCAATATCTCCACCTGGACGTGTCATGCTCTCTGAATAGGACAGGCTTGTTTTAAGCCCATTGTCACCCAAAGGGTATAAAAAAGATAATCCACCCCCTCTGATTGTTACAGCGTTTCCAGTACCCTTCATTCCTTTAATTGTTGGCCTTGCCAACCCAAATGCCGTTAAACTTTCTCCGTATCCAAAAGGTGAGTTAATTGTAGTTTGTATAACACCTAACTGTCTACCTAATTCCTCACTTTGAGTATTATTGAAATTAACACTTCCAGAGATCAGTTTATGTTCAGCTTCAACAATCAAAATTGTTCCACCCTCAATTGAACCTTGAGAAAAAGCTGTGTTAAGTTTTAAACCTGCAACTTGACTAGCTAGTAGTAGTTTTTTTTCAAGCAATGAATTTTTTAGATTTTTTTTATCCTTAATTTCTCTGAGATACCTAAAGACCGATTTTCTCTGAATTTTTGGAACTTTCTCAAGATTAATCTTTTCTATAAAACCATTAATTACCTTGAAAAAAATTGTCGCACCCTCTTGCTTGAGTTCTTGTTTAGGCAAAATAACTCTGACTAATGGCAAGTCTTTACTTTGATAGTCCTTAGTCATTCTATTTGCAATCATATTTAATTCATTTATGGTCGTGGATTTATTTACTAATTGATTTTTGTAAATGTCAAAGTTAATAATATTTTGCAATTCCTTTGAGGCTATAACTACAATAGAATTTACAATTACAGAAATTTGTTCCAGTTGCTCTCTTTTTATTTTGGTGTTTTCTAAACCATCCAAGAGTTCCTGATTGTCTCGTTTTTTTATTTTTTCTTTTTCAATATCCTCTAAAACCTTCGGTAAAGTTTGACTCGGAGATGTACTAGCAGCATTCAAATTTTTAGAAAAATTAAAAAGTGCGCAAAAAAAGAAAAAAAAAAATGTAAATCTATTCTTCCTCATATCCATTAACAATAAAATTGCTATTGTTGATAATATATTAGGAGCCCCAGTTATGCTAGCTTTTTATGGTTACACGAAAAAAATTATCCACAGGCTGGGGAAAATTTAAGTTATTTAGCCACTTTCATAATTAAGTGAATTGCCTAAATTTTGAATTTTTTGATCTTCCATAAACTTAAATTCAATAAATAGCAAAATGAATTTTAAAATTAAATAAGAAAAGATAATTGTTTTTCTTTTTCAAATTGCATAAAAAATGTACTGAAATTTTTTTTTTTGAGTTTTTTTCAATTAATTTAGTTAATGTTATTACTATGAGAAAAAATTCGATTGACACTATCTTTGCCTTATCAACTTTTTATGGTCCTTCAGCAATTGCGATTATAAGAATTTCAGGCCCTGGTAGTCTTAAAATTGCTAAAAAACTCTGTAAAATTAAGATTATGAAGGATAGATTTGCCCATCTGTTAAATATCTACGATCATCAATCAAATATTATAGACAAAGCTTTAGTAATATATTTTAAATCTCCAAAATCTTTCACAGGTGAAGATTTAATTGAAATACAAACTCATGGCAGCGTTGCTATAATAAAAAAACTAATCGAGGAGCTTTCAAAATTACCCTATGCAAGACCTGCGAAACCAGGCGAACTTTCCAAAAGGGCCTTTTTAAATGGTAAAGGAGACATGCTTTATTTCGAAGGCATTAATAACTTAATTAAATCTGAAACTGAAAATCAAAGACTAATTGCTAGCAAGCAAATTTTTGGAAAAGATGCCAACAAGTGTCTATTATGGAGACAAAAAATCATAGAGATTCTTGCATTTGTAGATGCAGAAATTGAGTTTGGGGATGAAATCGAAAAATTACAATATTCTTATGTAAAGAATAATATAGAAAAAATCTGCAAAGAAATCGAAAAAGCGTGTAAATCATTTTTAACTGTTAGAAATCTTGTTCATGGGTCACGAGTTTTGATAATAGGTCCTACAAACGCCGGAAAATCAACATTTTTCAATTTTTTACTTCAAAATGATAGAATGATAGTTTCACCAAAAGAAGGCACGACAACAGATCAATCAGACCAATCAATAGACTTGCTAGGCGAGAAAGTTATTATTACAGACACAGCAGGGATAAGAAATACAAAAAATGAAATCGAAAGTCTGGGTGTTAAAAAAACGATCTTATCAATCAAAACCTCTCAAAAGATAATAATAGTTCTTTCTCCAGATTCTCTTATAAAAAATAATCTCGAGAAGGTTAAGAGGGTTATGGGGAGTGTTGAGTTTAAAAATAGCGTTATAATATTTAATAAATCAGATCTAAAAAATTCAAAACAAAAATTCAAAGAATGGAAGATAAAAATTCCAGTAATAAAAAATTTTAAATCGATTACAATATCTTGTAAAAATAACACTAAAAATATCAAGCTGTTGAAAAAGTGTCAGCAATTCTTATACGATAATCTATTATCTGTTGACACTAATACAGATGATTATTATTTTTCTGAATTAAGACAATTTGAATGTTTGAAAAGTATCTTAAAAAACTTGGAGCGTGCAAACCTTAAACTTGATAGTCTAGAGATATTGGCTAAATATTTGAGAGACGCTTTGACTGATATTGATGAATTGTATGGTAAACATGATGATGAAGATAAACTTGAAATTATTTTTAATAAGTTCTGTATTGGAAAATAGGTGTTTCACGTGAAACATAAGTCTAAATTTGACGTAATTGTTGTCGGAGGAGGGCATGCTGGCGTTGAGGCTGCTGTAATGTCATCTCGATTAGGTGCAAAAACAGCTATTGTAACATTTGATAAAAAAGATATAGGAATTTTATCATGTAATCCAGCCATGGGAGGACTTGGCAAAGGACATTTAATTAAAGAAATTGATGCGATGGGGGGTGTAATAGGCAAAGCTTCAGATTTGTCAGGAATACAGTTTAGAGTATTAAATAAAACAAGAGGCGAGGCCGTCCAAGGCCCAAGAGCACAGATTGATAGAGACAAATATAAAAAAAACTTAAATATACTATTAGCCAAAGAAGAAATTAAATATCTTTATGATGAAGTTTCAGACATTATTCTGGATGAAAGCAAAAAAAATAAAAAAATAATCGGCTTACAATTGAAATCTTTGGGAAGGGTTTTGTGTGATTCAGTAATAATAACTACTGGAACTTTTTTGAGAGGTTTAATTCATCAAGGTTGTAAAAGTTGGTCAGCAGGTAGGATTAATTGCAAACCTTCAACAAATTTAGCGTATTTCTTTGAAAAACATAATTTTAAACTTCTACGACTCAAAACAGGCACCCCTCCTCGATTAGTTGCAGAATCAATTGATTTTACAAAATGCGATACGCAAAAAGGTGACCCCAACCCTGAGCCTTTTTCTTTTATGACAAACAGTTTGAAAAACAAACAGGTTGACTGTCATATAACTTATACAAATAAAAAAACCCATAATATTATTAAAGATAATTTAAGCAAATCGCCAATTTTTAATGGAACCATTACGTCAAAAGGCCCAAGGTACTGCCCATCTCTAGAAGATAAAGTTTTTAGATTTTCGTCCAAAGAGAGACACCAGATATTCTTAGAACCGGAGAGTATTAAAGGATCTACCATATATCCAAACGGAATTTCAACATCACTTCCAATAAATATTCAGCTCAAACTTCTAAGGACGATAAAAGGGCTTGAGAAAGTTGAAGTAAGTCAATATGGATATACAATTGAATACGATTGTATTGATAGCACAGAAATTCATGCAAATTATGAAACAAAAAGAATTGAAGGCCTCTTTCTGGCAGGTCAAATAAACGGTACTACAGGGTATGAGGAAGCAGCAGCGCAGGGCTTGCTAGCAGGAATTAATGCAGTATTAAAATTAAAAAGAAAGAGCCCGCTCATTATTCCAAGGTCACAAGCATATTTGGGTGTTCTTACTTCTGATTTAACTCGTGGCGGATTAATAGAGCCTTATAGAATGTTTACCTCAAGAGCAGAATACAGGCTCCTTTTAAGATCCGATAATGCTGACGAAAGACTAACTGATGTTGCTATAAAGCTTGGGTCAGCAGAGAAAGAGAGAAAAGAAAAGTGGTTGAACAAAAAGAAACTGATGAAAAATATATGCGAAAAGTTAAATAAACTCAATGCTTCCCCGCAAAATTATGCTAAATGTGGAATAAAAATAAATCAGGATGGTAAAAAAAGGTCTGCATTCGAGGTTCTTGGTTATAAAGAAGTAACGTGGGGTCAAATAAGAAGAATTTTTCCAAATTTAAGGGGTCAAAAGATTTCAAAAAGTATTGAAAAACAGATAAAAATCAATTCTTTTTATAAAAGGTATTCTGAAAGACAGCAAAACGAAATAGAAGAACTAAAAAAAGAAAGACTTCTTGTGATTCATAAAAATGTAAATTTTAATAAATGTGATGGGCTATCAAACGAAATTAAAGAAATTTTGTCTAAAAACAAACCAAACAACATCGAAGAAGCCAAACAATTACCTGGCATGACACCTGCTGCGGCAAGCATTTTGCTGAGATACGTTAAAAAATAGTTGAAAATTAATTCTGAAAAAAACACTTTCTCCAAGTTATT
This sequence comes from uncultured Alphaproteobacteria bacterium, assembly GCA_902536655.1. GTDB lineage: Bacteria > Pseudomonadota > Alphaproteobacteria > Methylaequorales > Methylaequoraceae > Methylaequor. The sequence goes on from CACAYF010000005.1 coordinate 97,671, forward strand.
TGATGTTTCACGTGAAACATTGGCAAAACTTTGTGAATATGAGCTGAAAATCATTTCTTCCAATCAGAAATTCAATATTATTGGAAAAAGTACAATACCAAACATTTGGCAAAGACATTTTGCGGATTCAGCAAAAATCCTTTCATTTATAACGCAAATTGCAAAAAAAAATGAGAATAGGAAACTAACTATTTGTGACGTTGGGTCTGGAGGTGGTTTTCCAGGGTTAATTATTTTGATCCTTAATCAAGAAAAAAAAATAAATTTAAATATGACTTTAGTTGAATCAAACAAAAAAAAATGCCTTTTCCTGACTGATTTGCTAAAATGTTTCAAAATAAATGCAGAAATAATAAATGATAGGGCAGAAAATTTAAGTGATAAATTTGATATTATAATTGCTCGAGCTGTTGCTCCTCTAAACAAATTTTTGACTTTTTGCAAAAATATAAGTAAAAACAAGACTATTTATATTCTCCCGAAAGGCTCAAATTTTCAATCAGAATTGCTTCAATTAAAAAAACAGTGGTACTACGACGTGAATATTGTTAAAAATAATAAAGAAATTGATAGATCTGGTGGTGTAACAATCGTTTTATCAAATCTAAAAAAAAAAAAATGAGCAGAACTGTATTTTCAATTGTAAACCAAAAAGGTGGGGTAGGTAAAACAACAACAGCTATAAATCTTGCTACTGCATTGTCCATCTCTGGTAAGTCATGTCTTGTTGTCGACTTAGATCCGCAAGGCAACGCAAGCACGGGTTTTTCAATTAATTCAAACAGAAGAAAACCAGGAACATATGAGGTGCTGACTCAAAAAGTTGATATGATAGACGCAATTAAACCAACAGAAGTAAATGGACTCGGTATTGTTCCTTCTCGCGTTGATCTATCAAATGCTGAAGCCGAAATCCCAAGCACAGTTGAAGAAAAAGAGTATATATTGAAAAATGCTATTGATAAGCTCCCCCAGCAATATTCTGCAATTATCGTAGACTGTCCTCCAGGCCTTGGTTTTTTAACAATAAATGCTCTTGCTGCCTCAGACAAAGTTCTCATTCCGCTTCAGTGCGAATTTTTCGCCCTTGAGGGATTAAGTCAAATTTTAAGAGTTATCAAACAAGTCAATACAGAATTAAATGCAAGTCTTGATTTGGACGGTATTCTTTTAACTATGCACGATTCTAGAAATAAACTTAGTATTCAAGTTGAAGAGGATGTTCGCGAAGTAATGGGTAAAGCTGTCTATAAAACAATCATTCCAAGAAATATAAAAATCTCTGAATCTCCCTCTCATGGAAAACCTGTTTTACTCTACGATCATTCTTGTATAGGTTCAGAGGCATATGTAAGTCTTGCCGCAGAAGTTTTAGGTAAAGGAAACTTTGGTGGACTAAGCGAAAGTTGAAAGGTGAAAGGAATATGAAAGAAAATATTACAATAAACAATGACTTAAAAAATAAAAAACTTGATAAAGATTTGAATAAAAAAACTAAAAGCAACACGCGAAAAGTAAAAAAGAAGCTAGGCACGGGTCTTTCATCTTTGCTATCCAAGGATCAGGAGTTAGCATCAGTGATTAGGACGAAAATAAAGGATCAAGTAAAAAAATCACCCCTAAAAATAGAAATTCCAAAGCTTTCAAAGAAAGATAATTCTAAATTGTCAATTTTAAATCTTAAACCCAAAAATATCTCTAATCAAGAAACCGTTCCGATACAATACCTTGTATCTGGAAAATTTCAGCCCAGAAAAGTTTTTGATCAAACTGAATTGGAAGAACTAGCAGAATCAATTAAAAGTAATGGAATTCTCCAGCCAATACTGGTGAGACCACTAACAGAGAATAGCTCAAATTATGAAATTATTGCAGGTGAAAGAAGATGGAGAGCATCTCAAATTGCGAAATTACATGAAGTACCGGTAATAATAAGAGAGTTCGATGATGAAACAGCACTTGGGGTTGCAATGATTGAAAATCTTCAACGCTCTGACCTTAATCTAATAGAGGAGGCAGAAGGTTACCGAACGATGATGAATGTTTTCCAATACACACAAGAAAAACTTTCAACTCACATTGGAAAAAGCAGAAGTCACATTGCCAACGTTCTTAGAATATTGTCATTATCAAAAAATATAAGAAGACATATTGTAAATGGTGAATTATCTTTTGGCCACGCGCGAAGTTTAGTCACTCTTTCAGAAGAAAAAGCCATTGAATTAGCAGAGGAAATAGTTAGCAAATCCCTGAGTGTCAGAGAAACTGAAAGAATTGTAGGTAAACTTAAAAGAACTAATACGTTAAACGTAGGAAATGCTTCAAGAGAACAGAATAATAATAAGAATCCTAACATCGAAAATCTTGAGAGAGAACTAACAAATCTTCTCGGATTAAAAGTAATTGTAAATCATAAAAATAACAACAGTGGCAATTTATCAATTTTCTACAGGACACTTGACCAAATACAACCAGTGATAGATAAATTAAAATGGCGACCAAAATAATTGAGATAGTTAATTATGGAAATGGCCCCTCCAGATTTGGATTTAAGTAAAAGACTCAGTAATTGAAATCGGATAATGAGAGTTAATAGACTTAGTTATTACAACAAACTAATTTCATCAATATAATAAACTTTACAAAATTGAAGTCAGAAGCGAATCCGAAAAGATCTGTGGTCCAAGCAATCAATATTTATCAAAATTCGGTACATTTGGGGATGAAATTAACAGATTTATGCCATTTTTGTAATTTCGACTAATGACTAGTTAATAATGCTATCTTTTTGGATATAAAATTATAATCAAGAACATAAATAACGACATTACCACTCAGCAAAGCTAATAAATCAATTTTCAAAATCAAAAAGCTGATTTCTGTGGATAACTCACTAATAAATATATATAAAACCTTGATTTTATATATAATACATGCCATTATCCACAGGCTTGGAAAATTTTAATAGACTGGTAATTGATGTACTTTCTGATCAAAAGATTATGCATTTTAACAGGTAAAAAATTCTTACCTTTAAATGCTTTCAACATAGTGATAGCGTTTATTTTGTCGCTTTTTGTATCTCATACAATCTCGGCAGCAACGCCACGAACCCCTAGTCAAGCATTACCAAAGATGTTTCAGAAACCGTCCTCAGTCGATTATTATGAAATGAAAAGGCAAGAATCCATTATTCCAAAAATACCAGAAATTAAGATAGAACAACAAGAAAATACAGGAATTACAATCACACCAGAAACCTTAATTATATTAGCCCCTGTTGAATTACAAAAGATAATTTCTGTAGATAAATATCAGCAAATGATTATAGGAAAAGAACAAAGTATTTCTGACTTGTATAACATAGCGCTAGAAATTGAAAAAGACTTTAATGAAAAAGGTTATCCGCTTGTAAGAGTAATCTTACCGACACAAGAACTAGAACCTGAGCAAGCAACACTTTTTTTTAAGGTCATAGATGGGTATATCGAGCAGTTAGATTTGTCAAAAGTTCCTACATTACAGTTTAGAAGGATCTACTCTTATCTGAAACCTCTGATAAAACAAAAATCAATAAAATTTTCTGATATTGAGAGACGGCTATTGCTTGCAGGAAACACAGCAGGTTTAACATTGAGTAGTACTCTTCTGGCAGGCGTTAATGAGGGCGGAACAATATTGGCAGTAGAAGCTAAACACAGGTTAATAAACGGTGGAGTTTCGTTTGACAACACACAAAGTGAAGAATTGGGAAGACAGCAAGGTCAATTACGAGCAGTTATTAACTCGCCAACTGGACTTGGCGAAACAATTTCAATGTTTGGTCTGGCTAGACCAACAATAAAAGGAATGAAAGGTACCGGTTCTGATGTACCAATTAGAGCTGGTGGCGTTGCTATTTCTGTACCGATAGGTAATGACGGTTTAACTACAGGCATCTCATACATGGAGAGCATGACACGTCCCGGCGGAGATGCAATAGATCTTGGTTTGGAAGCAAATATGAAGTCTGCTACTGCCACTGTTTCTTATCCTCTAGCCTATAAAAGAGATAAAGCAGTATTTTTTAGAGGCACACTAGGATGGACTGATGAAATCCAGCAAACAAATATTAGTGGGGAGGATCAGGATCTGAGTCATGATCGAATAGCCGCTCTCAGGCTAGGGGTAAGTCTTAATCGCTGTTTAACTGGATGTTTGGGAATTGACTTTCAATTCTCAAGAGGAATTGATATCGCATCGAGATCTCAGGGTGACGTTGGAAAGGGGACACCACTTTCAAGAAGTTCAGGAAAAAATAATTTTTCTCATTTTAACCTCGACACCACTTATGCGGTCGCTCTGGACAAAGATCTTGAATTTAATATAAATACTGGGGGCCAACTTTCACTAGACGACTTGCTCAATTCTGAACAATCCTCAATAACTGGACCAGACAAATTAAGTGGATTTACATCTGGATCGATTTCAGGCGACGAAAGTTGGTATTTTCGGGGTCAATTTAATTACAAAAAGAAATTAAGTAATAAACTAACATTAACTCCATATGTATACGGGGCAACTGGAGTAAGCTATACATTTACTCCTACGGCTACCGAGAATCGTGCAACAGCAGCAAAGTCAATAGGTCTGGGCTTAAAGATAGATGGTATTGATAATTATTTTTTCGACAAAAATATTAGCGCCAAAGTTGAATATTCTAAGAATTGGGCTACAGGTGTTTTAGAGGATGTATCTGATGTGAGACTAAACAAACAACATTTATTAGTTAATTTAGCAATGAATTTTTAGAAAAGGAAATTTCATAAAATGTGACTTTAGGAGGAAATTGTCATAGCAGTTAATAATTTAAAATCAATAGAAATGAAAGGGAGGTCATTTCTTTTAACTCTTGCACTCAGCACTTCGCTAAGCGCGTCAATTGCTGGAGAAATGCCAACTGGTGCAAGTGTACAGTCTGGAAATGTTGAAATTTCAGGGAAAAACACAAATCATTTAATTATCGAGCAATCTACAAATAAATCTATAATTAACTGGGATAGTTTTTCAATTCACGATAAAGGTAGAGTAGATTTCAACATGCCATCTTCCATATCGTCCTCTTTGAATAGAGTAACGGGATCAACACCTTCATCTATTGCTGGTCAACTCAATTCAAACGGTAAGGTGCTGATAATTAATCCGAACGGTGTTATGATAACTAAGAATGGTGTTGTGAAAACAGGCTCCTTTACTGCATCCACACTGGATATTAACAATGAAGACTTCTTAAAAGATAAGATGAATTTCATTGGAAATGGGAAATCAAAGAGTGTTCAAAACAACGGTAAAATTATTATTGGTGATAAAGGGTATGGAGCTCTTTTGGGCGGACAAATATCTAATTCAGGTATTGTTTCGGCAAGACTAGGAAAAATTGCTCTTGGTGCTGGAGAAAAAATAACACTTGATTTCGTGGGTGATGGTTTGATGAGTGTTTCTGTTCCTAGTGAAAAATTAGGTTTTATCGAGGATATTAACGGAAATACTCTAAAAAGCTTAATTTCAAATACGGGTTTACTAAAAGCAAATGGTGGTATAATAAAGTTGTCAGCGGCAACTGCAAAAAGCTTATCAAGGTCCTCGGTCAATATTGGATCTTCAGGTATGATAATAGCAAGAAGTGTCAATGACAAAACAGGTAAGGTTGTCATTGGTAGTCCAGCAAGTAACAAAATTAAAATAGCTGGAAAAATAGATGTTTCTGGTCATAGATCTCTATCTCCTTCTGGAACAATAATCGTTAAAGGTCGTTCAATATCTCATAATGGGAGAATATTTGCTCGAGGAAGTTCCGGAGGCAAGGTTAATATTATATCAAAAGACACTTTAAAGCTTGATGGGTCGATTTTTGCTCAAGGTACAAAAGAAAAAGGTGGATCGGTTCTATTTTTGTCAGAAAAAAGTATTAGTTCAACGCCAAAAACAGTTGTTGACGTGTCAGGGGCAAATAAAGGCGGTAGGATAAGATCTTTAGCAAAAACGACTAATATATCATCAGGAACATTTAAATCAAACTCTGAGGGCGGAAAAGGGGGAAATATTGATTTAACCGGTGATAGGGTTGAAATTTCAAATGCAAATATTGAGGCTGCGGGTAATTTAATGGGCGGAAAAGTGAGAATAGGAGGAGATTATCTTGGGGGACAAGATTTAACCATTATGGATAATAAAAATGTTTACGGATTTGTTTCCCGCTTTGGCGATCAACCATCAATCCAAAACTCCAAGCAAACGATCGTTAAAGCGGATACAAATATTGATGTTTCCAGTAAAAAAGGTCAAGGTGGTACGGCTGTAGTGTGGTCAGACCAAATGACTGATTTTGAAGGAAAAATCAATGCAAGAGGTGCAGAAATAGTGGCTTTAACTACTGTAGTTAACACAGATAAAAGCACCAAAAAATCGTCTAAAGAGCCTCCAATTTTGACGATAAAAACTAAACTTGAACCAATTGAATCAACAGTCGATCCTCCTCCAAAGCAAGTGATTCAATTGAGTCGAAACCAAATTAAATCGCAAGTGGATCCTCCTCCACCAAAGATTTTTGATAAAGGCGGCGGCTTTGTCGAGATCTCCTCTAAAAACTATTTGAAAAGAGCAAATATTGCAGGTGTTTCTCTTAACGGTGGTACTTTGCTGCTTGATCCACGAGATATTTACGTTAGGGATAGCTCAAAGAGTGGCTACACATTAACGAGTAATCTTAGTGATGTCGATAGTTTTAATGACGGGACCAATGCTCTCTATCAAGTAAATAGTTCAACAATTGAAACTGCTCTGACAGCAGGAACAAATGTTATTCTTCAGGCACGCCAAGATATATTTGTTGAAAGTGATATAATCGCCACAGGTAGTTCAGGTGGGGATCTTACACTAAATGCTGGTGTTGATATTAATATTTCTGCGGACATTACGACTGCAAATGGTGATTTAAACCTGATTGCCAACAATGCATCTGTTACAAGTAGAGGTACCGATCATTCTGATATTGACGTAACAAGCACACTTAATCTTGGATCTGGAGATTTAAACATTACCCTGGGTAATGTTTCAAGTGGTGATTCCAATAATGTTCATTTAGGTAGCGCTACTATCAATGCAAATAATATTACACTAACTGATTCAGGTACAGGCTCAAATACCTCCCGAGTTAGTGTTTTGGGAGACTTAAATGCATCATCAGCTATCAATGTAACCAGCACCAACAAACGCGTAAACGTAGGTGGTGCTTCATTAACAGCGAATGGCACTGGAACAGCTGTTGATATCACATCAAAATATTTAAGTGGAAATGGTGGCTCTGTCAGCACGCCAAATGGAATTTGGCGAGCAACCAACACTGACACCTCTAGTAATGGAGCAAGGTTTGGTGGATTTACAGGAAACTTTATCCAATATGGTTATTCATCAGGTGATGCAATACAGGGAACTGGCAGTGGTTTGCTCAGTGCGTATGACCCAGGTAATCTTACAAGAATTTACAACGTATTTAGTTCAACTTCATATCATTTAACGAAAGAATATGACGGAACGAACTCAACCGCCTCTGCTTCCTTTAATACTTCTTCTCCACCGGTTACTGGGGCTTCGGGAGCTGCGATACCAACAGGGCTAACTGTTACTTTAAACAGTCCAACATTTACATATGACAATGTAAATCAGGGGAATCAACAGGTTAGTGCAGACGCAGCCTATTCCATAACATCTAAAAGTCACACGAACTTTACCAATATATTTGGATTATCAACTAGTTCAACGCCAGCAACTCTTACAGGACGAGTCACTCGTAAAGGGATTCAAATTCAAGGTGAAAAATATTATGATGCGACAACTGATATTATAGCAGCCGCAGATTCCGCTGGTTTTGGGGGATTAGAAATAATAGGCCTAATTTCGGGCGAGGATCTTCAATTTTCAGCAGGAACCGATAGTTTCTTTACTATGGTAGCTGATCCTGGAAATACATACACAAGCTTTAATATGAATAATATTTCACTTGCCACCGGGACTGGAAGTGGGGGTGTTGCGGGCGATCCCAATAACTATAATGTAACATCAACATTATTTAGAATTAAGCCAAGACCTCTGAAAGTAAAGCTGACAAAGCAATACGACACTAACGCTACATTTGGCAGTGATGATACGGTCTTCTTTGAATACCCGACAATGGGTAGTCCGCCTAGTAATGCAGCTACACGAACAGGTGTTTTTAATGAAACATTAGCTCTTTCAGGTACAGGAACGATTTCTGGAGGAGCAACGGACGTAGGTACCGGCTATGTTGTGACTGGAATGAGTTTATCTGATGGTTTCGGTGCAGCAAGTAATTACAGCATTAACGGCAATATAGAAGCAGATATTACTCAAAAAGTTGTTAATTTATCAGGTCAAAGAGCTAGTAATGGTTCAACAAGTGTTGCTGGATCAATAATGACGGTAGACACTGGCACTTCTCAAACCCTTACTGCAAGCGGCTCAGGAACGGCTGCTCAGTCAGCGCCAGGAGTTGGTATCACAGTTAATGCTACAACTCCAGGAATTAACTTAGTAAACGGCACGGGTGCGGCCAGTAACTATACTTTAACTGGAGGAACACATACAGTAGACATAACAGCTACTAGTGCCTACATTACCGGTACTAAGGTATATGATGCTTCAACGGCTATCTCCGCATCCATTTTAAGTCTTATCGATCCAAGCGACCCAAGTGCTAACGTAACGATCTCAGGATCAGCCACAGCAAGTTCGGCAAATGTGGGAAATAGTGTTTCTGTAACAAATGCAAATATTGGATCACTGGCTTTGGGTGGTGTGGATGCTGGAAACTATGACATCAATACTATAGCGATCAATGGGCTCTTAAACGTTGCCATAACCCCAAAGAAAGTTAATTTAAGTGGAACCAGACTATATAATGGTACGGTTGACGCAGCCCATTCAGATCTTTCTGTCGCATCGGGAACTGTAGGGACTGAAACGCTTACAATTTCAGGAACTGGTACATTAAATGCTGGTGGTGCAGGGAGCCGTACTATTAGTAATACAGGAAGCTTAGCACTAGGTAATGGAACCAACGGAGGTATTGGAGCTAATTACACACTAGATGGTGGAACACATTCTATGACAATTAATGCTTTGCCACTCACAATCACCGGTACAAAGATTTATGATGGTGATAATGAGGTGCACTCTAACACACCTGAAGCACAAATACAGAATATAGTTCCGGGAGAAAATGTACTTTTTTCAGGATTTGCTAGGTCAGATAGTGAAGACGTAGGAACTAACATTAATATTGGAACAATCAATACGTGGGCTTTGTCAGATCAGACGCACGCTGCATCAAACTACACCTTTACTGGTGGAAACCTTACAATTGATATTACGCAAAGAGAAATAAAGCTTACTGGAACTAAAACATACGATGGAAATACAGATGCAGTAGGAAGTTCGATAACAAGAATGCAGGCTCAAGGAACTTTCTCAGCTCCAGGTAGCAGTTCTAATTCAAGCTCTTTTAATACAGGCTTGGTTTCTGGAGGTGTAACTTATTTCCTTCCTGTAAATGTAGCTGATGGGCATTCTTCTAGAGAAACATTGACGATAAATGGAACTGGAACAGCAAACAGTAAGGATGTATCAAGCGCAAATATATTAAGTAGCAATGGAACTTTAGCTTTAGCCGACGGTTCAAACGGAGGCAAAGCATCAAATTACAAAATCACATTAACATCAGATGATCATGCTTACACTGTAACTCAAAAATCATTGGGCTTGAGCGGAAGTAAAGTTTATGATGGTACAGATGTTGTCCTTGCATCAGAACTTCCTACAGTTACTGGGTTAATAGGTTCTGAAACAGTTGTTACTGGCTCCCAAACAACAACGTCAGGGTCTACTGCAACCAAAAAGAATGTAGCCAATAATGTATCAATAACGTCTAATGCATCTGGAATCACCTTGGCAGATGGATCTAATGGGGGCTTAGCCGCCAACTACACATTGACTGGTGGTACCCATCAAGTAAATATTACGAAAGCACCTGTTACAATAGGACTTACAAGACAGTATGACGGAACAACCAACGCCTCATCTAATGACACGGATTCAAATACTACAGAGTCTTATAGTGGATTAGTAGGATCAGAAACGTTAACATTAACAGGCCAAGGCTCGGTTGCGAGTAAAAATGTTTCAGGAAGTACTCAATCAGTTACATTGGGTACTATCGCACTTGGCGATCAAGCTGGTGCAACAACATCAAGCGGAGGTTTAGCTAGTAACTATAATTTAACATCAGCAGCATTAACAATTAATAAAAAAGTTTTAAATAGCAACAGTTCTAGAATATATAATGCAACAACAGCAGCTTCAGCCAGTGATATTACCCTTACCAACCAAGTCTCTGGTGAATCTCTGCAGTTAAGTAATGCCGCTGCTACGTCAAATGCAAATGTCGGAAGTTACTCAATTAGTAATTTATCCGGTATTACCATTAGTGACGAAGCGGGAGCCAATGCATCAAGTGGGGCTTTAGCGGATAACTACACATTAACAGGTGGAACTCACACCTTCGCGATAAACAGAAAATCAGTCAATATTGCAGGGACGCGTCAATATGACGGAACAACAAATATAGCAGCAGCCGATATCTCAACGATAACCGATACGGTTAATAGTGAGGTTTTGTCAATGTCAGGGGGACTTGGAACAACCTCGTCAGCGAATGTGGCTGCCTACAATTTAGTCAATACTAGTCAAGGAACATTAACGTTAGCAAATGGACCATCTGGAGCAAACCAAGGATTGG